>CAYNYF010000017.1:0-28708 GCA_964401385.1 uncultured Planctomycetaceae bacterium
CCGCCCCGACCTCGGCCCCGTAGTTGTCCGCCCAGATGGTGTAATCGCCGCCGTCAACAAACCCGTCAAAGTTGAAGTCGCCGTCGGGCCAACCGCCCGGCTGGTTATAGTTGTCCGCCCAGAGGGTGTAGTCACCACCGTCGACGCAGTCGTCCATGTTGGCGTCGCCGCCGAGGTATTTGGAGATCAGGGTGGAAGCTGCGGCCGGGTCGCTGGCGGCGCCGGTGGCGTCCTTGGCGACGGCGAAGAAGTAATTTCTGCCAATGGGCATGCCGGCCGTTGATCCCTTCCAGCCCCAGCCGCCGCTGGCGCTGGTGTCGCTGCCCAGGTAGGCGTCGACGCCCGGATCGTACGTCTCGTTGCCGTTGCTGTCGCGGTAGAAGTCCACCCGGTCCAGGTTGCCGTCGGCATCGCTCACACCGAAGGCCGTGAGCGTAACGTTGTCCGGAATCACGATGAAGGCGGGGCTTGCCTTCAGCGAGTCCACGCTCGGCCGAAGCTCGAAATCCACCGTGAGCTTGAAGTCTCCGCCGGCCGGGTGGTCCTCGAAACGATACGGGAAGACGCACACGTGGTAGGTCTCGCCGGGGTTCAGAGACGAGTAACTGTGCGTGGCCGGGTCGCCATCGGACGGACTGGTGTACCTCGACCCGACCGGGTTGCCGGCGGCGTCGAACAACTGGAACTCCGCCCGGAACGCCTGTACCGGGTCAACCGTCAGCGTCATCGCGCCGCTGGCGCCGGCCGGGGCGGTGAACTGGAAGTAGTCGGGGTCCACCTTCGCCGGGTCGGTCCCGAAGCCGAGGGTCCCGGTATCGGTGCCCACTCCGGCGGTGTTCAGCGCAACCGTCGGCGCCGTGGTCGAGGGGGAATTGATGGTCACGTTCACGTCGCCGGCGGTGTCGCGCTCGGCGTCCTGGACGAGGATGGTGTAGACCTCGTCGCCGTTGAGGGTGTAGGTCAGGGTCTCGGTCGTGCCGGATGCGTCATTGGCGACCTTGACGAGGTCGCCGTCCCCGTTGTAGAGCGCCAGCAGCGGGTTGACGCCGGCCGCGGCGGTGGCGGTAAAGGAGGTCCTGCCGCCGTCCTCGGTGGTGAAACGCCAAGCATCGCGGTCGCCGACGGAGTTCAGGTAGAACTCCGCGGTGATATTCCGGTCCCCCATCAGGTTGACCGGCCCATAGTACTCCAGAGGAGGGACGGTCACGGGCACGTCGTAGACGCCGTAGTTGAAGGAGAGGTCGAAACTGCCGGTGCCGTTGACGAAGGTGTGACTCGTCGCCGCCAGGTCGTATACGTGCGAGGCGGTTACGTTGCTGTAGTTCAGCGTGACGTTCGCCCCCGCGCTGGCGGCGCTGGCGCTGCCCATCCAGGTGCCGGCGGTGTTGTCCCACAGAGACAGCGCGGCACGCAGGGAGGGATCGGCGTTGGTCAGCTCGATGGTCAACTGCCCGTTGGCGTGGACCGGGGCGGTGGCGCGGTAGTAGTCAATGTCGGCCGGGTTGTCGATCAGGCCGGATGCACTGCCCTGCCCGAGGTCATCAATGGACACGATAATCAGGGTGGCCTCCGCCAGATCCATGCCGATCTGGACCGTGCCGGTGGTGCCGTCCTTGGTGGAGGCGACGATGTAGTACCTCGTCCAGCGATCGAGAGAGGCGTTTATCGACGCGGTGTCGGAGTTGGTGGGGTTGCTGTCATAGGCGAGTCGTTGTCCGGTGGCCACATCGTACAGCCCGAGGATGGGCTTGACCCCGCCCAGGCCGGTGGCGGTGAACGCCCCGGCGGCGCTGTCCACGTCGTGGGCAAACAGCCAGCCGTCCCAATCATCCGCCGCCCCGAGCGGGAACGATGCACTCCAGCGGCCGTATACGTCGGGGATCGTCCAGTAGTCGTACTGGCCGGGGAACTCATCCGGCACGATCAGGTCGAAGTCCACGTAGATGTTGAAGCCGCCCGTGCCGCGGTCATAGTTCCTGGGCAGCACGCTGGCGTAGTAGACTGCCCCCGGCGTCAGGCCGGCGATCGTCAGCACGTCCTCGAGGCCCGCCCCGGCCGAGTAGCTCTGGGCGAGCAGGATGCCGCCCGAGTCGAACAACGCCACCGCCGTGTCCAGCGTGCCCACGCCGGGCACGACCCGCAGCGCCAGCTCGCCGTTGGTGTCGGCGGGCGCCGTGAACCGGAAGAAGTCCGTATCCGTTGCTCCCAGCAAGTCGCTGCTGCTGCCGTCCCCGGCGGCGTCCAGTGAAATCGTCTTGTAGGTGCCCGTGCCGGGGGCGTCGATGAGGATCTCCACGTTCCCGGTCCCGGTGCTGGCGGCGTCGGCGACGGCCACGATGTAACGCGTGGCGCTGTCCAGCGACAGGCTCAACTGGGCGCTGGAGCCGCCGCCGGAGTTGTCGTCGAAGCCCAACTGCGCTCCGGTGCTGGCGTTGTAGACTGCCACCACCGGGTCCACCGTCCCGCTCAGGGGGTTGACCGTGATCGTGTACGTGCCCGTCCAGCCGGAGTCGCCGGAAAAGTACAGGCTGTCCACGTCGGTGCCGGGGGAGATGTAAGCGTTGAAGTTGGCCGCGTCGTTGCTGTTGCCGTCTCGATGGAAGTAGGCAAAGCCCTCGGCCGTGGTCATGGTGCCGGGCACGGAGGTGGAGAAGTTCACCGTCAGCTCAAAGTTCCCCGTCCCGGTGAAGTCGTTGTCGGCCACGGCGACGTAGAATATGTCGCCCGGGGACACGCCCGTCAGATGGGCCTGCTCGGGGTTTTCGTCGGAGCTGAGGATGACCTCCGGCTTGTCGTCCCCGTCCAGCTTCCAGACCTGCAAGCGCGTCCGCAGCGTCCCGCTGGTCTCCACCAGGGTGATGTCGAGTGTGCCGCTGGCCTGCGGCGGGGCGACCAGCCGGTAGTAGTCGGTGTCGGTGTCGACGTTGATAAGACCACTGTGCGAGGCGTCGCCGCCGTCGTCCAGCGAGAGGGTGGTGAGGGTGGAAAAGCCGCTGCCGTCGATGTGCACGTTCAGGTCGCCGACGGAATCCTCCTCGGCGTCCCAGACCTCCACCAGGTAGCTGTTCCAGCGCCCGCTGTTGGGCAGGACGACGGCGGCCTCGTCATGCGTGCCGGAGTCGCTGTCCATGTACAGCATCTCGCCCGTCGCGTGATCGTACACCGCCATGGCGGGGTTGACGACTGAGCCCATCTTGTCGGTGGTGATGGTGAAGCTGCCGTCGAGCTGCTCCTCGTTGAATACGAACGTGTCGTGGTCCCCCGCCCAACTGACGCGGGAGGACTGGTGATAGTAGTCGCTGTTGTAGTTCAGGCTGCGGTAGGCCTCCAGGGCGGTGGGGTTGGTCGCCGCCCACAGCGTGATGTCGTCGACGTACCAGCCCTCGAGGTTGTTGTTGTTGGCACCCTCGGTATCGAAGACGACCCGCAGCCGAATGTTCCTGCCCGCATATTGCGTCAGGTCGGCCACGGCCTGGACCCACGCCCCGCCGGTGTCGCCCACGAGCCCCGAGCCCTTCTCCAGGACCCTGTGGTAGATTCCGGTCTCCGGGTCGTACACCTGCACCAGGATCAGGTCGTAACTCGTGGACGCCTCGACTTCCGACCAGTAGTTGATGGTCAGCGCGACCGGCTCGTCGGGCAGTTCAATCCGCTTGGTGTAGAACACGCCGGCCGAGTCGCCGATGTCGTAGTCCCAGTCGCCCCCGAGCTTGTCGTACCGACCGTAGTACATGCTGTGAGTGCCGGAATGGCCGGCCTCGGCGCCGCGGCGGGTGGTGCTGTGCCACAGGCCGTCCTCCGGGGCCCAGGCGGTGTCGTTGATGATCTGCATGGCCCCGTCGCCGTGCTCGAAATCGGACAGGAAGATCTTCTTGCCGTAGCTTGCCGGGGCCTGGTCCAGCCCCGGGCCCTCGTTGCGGTTGTTGCCCTCGTCGGCCTCGGCCACCAGGCCGCTGTAATCAATGTACATGCCGATGGTGTAGGTGCCGTCGCCGGCGAACGGGTCGCCGGTGTCGGGGCTGAGGGTGATGGTGCCGTTGTAGTTGGCTCCCGCGGCGAGGGAGGAGACGTACCGCCGGGTCAGATAGACGTCGGACGTGGAAATGTAGGAGTTCTCGGACAGGTAGAAGCCCACGTAGAACCCGCCGGCCGCCGACTGCCCGGCGTTGCGAACGGTAAAGCTCGCCTGCACGTCTCCCAGATTCAGAATGCCCAGGTCCAATTCGAAGTTGGTGCCGACCAGATCCGGCTTGCCGTTGATGTGGACGGCGTCGGAGTCCTTGGCCAGGCCCAGATTCCTGTTGTTGCCCTCCTCGCCCTCGGCCACGTCGCCGTTGGCGTCGACAATCACGCCGATCCAGACGTCATCGATCTCGGTGAAGCCGGCCGGCGGAGTGGCCGGCAGCGACAGCGAAACCGAGCCGGAGGTGCTGGTGTACGCGTTCAGGGGCGAAATGTACTGGGCGTCCAGGTAGTAATCCGTGTTGGCGATGGTCGCGTCGCTGGACAGGTAGAACTTCAGGTAGGAACCGCCGGCGTTCGCCGAGCCGAAGTTCTCGACTCCGTAGTGATAGGTGAAGCTGTTGCCCCAAACCAGCGGCTCGGGGGTGACGTTGGTGTAGGTGCCGGCCAGGTCGGGCGAGCCCGAGACCGGGCGGAAATACCGGCCCTGGTAGATGCCCCACGGATCTCCCGCGCTCATGCCCTGCCAGTCGAACCAGTGCACGCCTGGATTCTCACTCCAGGTGGTGTAGCAGGCGAACTGGTTGCCCGGGTCGGTTCGGTAGCCGAAGACGGGGACGGAATGGTCCGTCTCGCCGTTGCCGTCGGTGTCCACGCCGAAGACCATGGGACGGTCGTTGTCGATCTCGTTGGTGAACTCCGCCCAGGTGAAGCTGCTCCAGTTGTCCGCCCACGCGTTGCTGGCGGTGTAGCCGACCCAGCTTGCGTAGTCCTCCATCCCGGGAGGAATGTTGGCCGGGGCCGTCGAGCCGTGGCGGCTGGGGTCGCGCGACGTGAGCAGAAAGTCGGCGATGGAGTCGTCGGCGTGATACGCCGGCGGCGGCACGCGGTCGGGGGTGGGAGCATAGTCGGCGATGTGGCCGGCGCTGGCGATGCGGTCGGTCACGGCCGCCGTCTGCGTGGACGCATCGCCCGGGAAGAAGTCCGGGTAGGCCACGCCGTCCCAATAGCCGAAGACCATGGCCACGCTGGTCGGCGAGCAGCCGTGCGTCCAGAAGTACTCCGGCACGCCGCTGATGACCTTGCTGACGCCGGCACCCTCGCCCGTGACCTCGACGTAGGTAAACCCGGGCGGGGCCTCCGAGCGCCACTCGATAGTCGTTTCCGCCAAGTCAAGGGCGTCGCCCAGTTGTGACGCCAGCAGGTTCCCACTCAGAAGCAGCCGATCCTCCAGGGCTTCCATGCGCGGCTGGCGACTCTCCCATTTGCTGTCTGCGGACATGACCGTCCTCCTTTCAAGGCGAAGCTAATGCACACACAGTGTTACCGCGCGTCCTGTGGCCAGGAGCTAGACGTCTTGACTACGCTCGTCCTCCACCCGACACGGCCGGCCAAACAGTCTGAGATATGACGAACTCTGCTTCCGAAGCATGATACAGCCAGCCCCCCCGCCCGCAAAGCAAAAAATCTCACCAAAGTCATAATTGCCGGACGTGCTGGAACGACGACGCCGTCTGGCTGAGCCTGGCCGGTCGGCAGCCGCCGGCGTATCCGCCGGCACACCCCTACGCCGGAGAGGGCCTCAACCTGGTGTTCGTGCTATCACCGGAGCCGGGCGCGATGGCTGTGATCGCGGACGGCGCCGTGGACCGTGGCCGCCACCATCCGCGTTTTTTGGCAAAATTGGGCCGGGGGGGGTAGGCGGGCCAAATCTCTGCAAGCTAGGCTTTGCAGACCGTGGCGGCAGCCACGCTCTTTTTTTCACGGGTTTCCCGGGCGGTATGGTTGCCCTAACTGCAATAGCTAGAAGGAATAGCGGAAAATGCTCCCCTGTCCGCCCCGCGCAAGAGAAGGGCGGACGCGAAGGCCCGCCCAATTGCCTCAGGGCACACTGGATTCATTCACCGGCGCCGCCGGATCAGCGCCAGGCCGCCGAGGGCCAGCGTGGCGGGTTCGGGGATGCCTTGGCGCCGGAAGAAGTGAAGCCAGGCAAGCTCAGGCGGGGACAGCACGATAGCGGTCAGACTGCCCTGCGGCGGAGCTGGGCGGATCCTGTCTGCGAAATCCCGGATCGGCTGCCTGCCGGCACTTACCTGTTTGCGCCTTGCGTTCTTGGCGGAAAAGGTGTATTCATACTGCGGTATTGGCACCCGGTGTGGGTGTGCCTTTGCGGGCGGCTCCGGGGTTGAATCCGGGGAAACCCACCCGAGCGGGCTGGAGTGGGGTACGTGAAACAAGTCGTTATCGAGAATCCAGTCATCAACTGCCCTTTCGAAGAGCCGGAACGCCACTTCCGCTTTGACGACGAGGGCATCACCGACGAGATCGTTGAAGAGAGGAGGGTGAGCTGCTACTTCGTCCCCATCGCCCAGCCACGGAAGAAGGGCAAGACCAGGCAGCTCGTCCTCGACACGGAGTGGACACAGGACCGCATCGAAGAAAACCGGATGGTCAACGTCATCCGGCGCAAGGTGAAGCTCTGGCGGGAGGGGCGATACACGGATGACGTGACTCGGATAACGGCCCGGCTGCTGGAGCACTGGCAGGGCGCAGACCGAGGCCGTCGTCTGTTCTTCTGCCAGATCGAAGCGCTCGAAACCTTTATCTACATAACGGAGGTCGCCGGGCGGGTCTATGGCGACCAGTCCATCGTCAACGATCTCCGCGCCGGCAACGAGGACGCCAACCCCGGCCTGTACCGCGTCGCCTGCAAGATGGCCACGGGCACCGGCAAGACGGTCGTCATGGCCATGCTGATCGCCTGGCAGACCCTCAACAAGATCGCCAACCCGCAGGATGCCCGGTTCACGGACGCATTCCTCGTGGTCACCCCGGGAATCACGATTCGCGACCGCCTGCGCGTGCTCCTGCCCAGCGACCCCGGCAACTACTACCGCGCCATGGAGATCGTCCCGGCGGACATGATGGCCCATCTCGGCCAGGCCAAGATTGTCATCACGAATTTCCATGCCCTCAAGCGGCGGGAGAAGGTCAAGGCCGGCAAGCTGACCAAGGGCATTCTCGCCAGCGGCGAGACCTCCGCCTTCACGGAGTCCGAGGGCGAGATGGTCCGGCGCGTCTGTCGCGGCCTGGGCAGCAAGCGGAACATCATCGTTATCAACGATGAGGCCCACCATTGCTACCGGCGCCGAGTCGGCGGCGTCGAGGAGAAGCTCACCGGCGACGACCGCGTGGAGGCCGAGAAACGCGACGAGGCCGCCCGGGTCTGGATCAGTGGCCTGGAGGCGGTTCAGCGGAAGATCGGCATCAAGACGACGTACGACCTGTCGGCCACGCCCTTCTTCCTGCGGGGCTCCGGCTATTCCGAGGGTACGCTGTTTCCCTGGGTCGTTTCGGACTTCTCCCTCGTGGACGCCATCGAATGCGGTATCGTCAAGGTGCCGCGCGTGCCCGTCGCCGACGACGCCATGAGCGGCGACATGCCGACATATCGCAACCTCTGGTACCGCATTCGGGACGACCTGCCGAAAAAAGGCCGCGGCACGCAGGCCCTGTCCGGCGAGCCCAAGCTGCCCGCCCCGCTGGAAGGCGCCCTCCAAAGCCTCTACGCCAACTATGCCAAGTACTTCGAGAAGTCGGGCAGCAGCAGAGATGCCCAGGAGAACGGCCTGACGCCGCCGGTTTTCATCGTCGTCTGCAACAACACCAGCGTCTCCAAGCTCGTCTTCGATTACGTCTCGGGGTGGGAGAAGGAACTGAAAGACGGCGCCACGGTAGCCGTCCCGGGCAAGCTGGACCTTTTCAGCAACGTCCAGGATGGCCGCTTCATCGATCGGCCCAATACCATCCTGGTGGACTCTGAGCAGCTCGAATCCGGCGAGGCCATGAGCGCCGACTTCAAGAAGGTTGCCTCCCAGGAGATCGCGGAGTTCAAGGCCGAGTACCGCCAGCGTTTCCCCGACCGCGACGTAGAGAAGCTGACCGACGAGGACCTGCTCCGCGAGGTCATGAATACCATCGGCAAACCGGGAAAGCTCGGCGAGCACGTCCGCTGCGTGGTGTCGGTATCCATGCTCACCGAGGGCTGGGACGCCAACACGGTTACGCATATCCTGGGTATCCGCGCCTTCGGCACGCAGCTTCTCTGCGAGCAGGTCGTCGGCCGGGGGCTGCGCCACCGAAGCTACGTGGCCGAGCCCCAGGTGCTGGAGCTGCCCGGCGGCAGGGGAACGCGCGAGTTCGAGGCCTTTCCCGCCGAATACGCAGAGGTGTACGGGGTGCCGTTCTCCTTCATCCCGTGCTCCGGCGGGCCGACCGAGCCCAGGCCGCCCAAGCCGATCACCCGTGTCCGAGCCCTGGCCGAACGGATCGCCTGCGAGATCACCTTCCCCCGGATCGACGGGTACCGCTACGAGCTGCCGGCCGAGCGCCTCACGGCCAAGTTCTCCGACGAGTCCGAGATGGCCCTCAGCACGGCGGACGTGCCGACGAAGGTGGAGTGCGACCCCATCGTTGGGGAACGCGCCATTCACACCCTCGATGACCTGAAGGCCCGGCGCGAGCAGGAAGTGGTGTTCGTGATCGCCCGGCGCATCCTGGAGCAGTACTTCCGCGACGACGACGGCAACCCGAAGGTATGGGTCTTCCCGGACCTGGTCGCCGTCACCCGCGACTGGATGGGCGGCTGTCTGAGGCTGAAGGACAACACCTTCCCGCAGCTTCTGCTGCTCATCGAGAAGAGCTACGAGGCCGCCGACCGCATCTACCGGGCCATCGTCGCCGCCGACGCCGGCTCCAAGCGGCTCCTGCCCATCCCGAAGGCCTACGACACCATCGGCAGTACGCGGTATGTGGATTTCGACACGACCCGGCCGACCTGGCGGACGCGGCCGGACAAGTGTCACGTCTCCCATGTCGTCGCCGACACGGAATCCTGGGAGCAGAAGATGGCCCAGACGCTGGAGGACATGGACGATTGTCTCTCCTACGTCAAGAACCAGAACCTGGGCTTCCTCATCCCGTACACCATCAACGGCGACGGGCGGAACTACGTGCCGGATTTCATCGTCCGCCTTGACGACGGCCGCGGTGCCGAAGACCTGCTGAGCCTCGTCGTCGAGGTCAGCGGCGAGCGGGATGCGGACAAGGAGGCCAAGGTCGCCACCGCCCGCGACCTGTGGGTGCCCGCTGTCAACAACGCCGGCACCTGGGGCCGCTGGGCGTTCATCGAGATCAGCGATCCGTGGAATGCGCAGAATGTGATCCGGCGTCTGACCGACCCGGGGTCGGCGGACGGGAGAGGATAGGTACATGCTGACCAGACTCAGAGTGCGCAGACTCAAGAAGTTGGAGATGGACGTCGAACTGGGGAGATCCGTAGTGTTGATCGGCCCCAACAACTCTGGGAAGACGACCGCACTTCAGGCCTTGACGCTCTGGGACCTAGGCCTGCGCCAGTGGCTTGCCAAGCGCGGGGGCAGGGCTCCTGCGGAGAAGCGCCCCGGGGTCGCCATTAACCGGCGGGACTTGATCTCTATTCCCGTTCCCAGCGCCAAACTTCTCTGGCGAGACCTGCACGTTCGCAGCGTCAAGAGCATAAACGGAAAGGCGGAAAGCACCAGGAATATCCGAATCGACGTCGTTGTTAACGGCGTGGCGGGCGGCGTTGCCTGGTCCTGCGGCTTGGAGTACGACTACACGAACGAGGAGTCCTTCGTCTGCCGTCCCATTCGTCAACCCGATCAAGATGAAACTCCCGTTCAGAAGGCGAAGTTCACCGAGATTCCCGATGGTGCAACGGGGATGAAGGTGGCGTACTTGCCCCCAATGTCAGGGCTGGCCGCGAGCGAGCCCAAGTGGGAGCCCGGAAGGATCAACGTGCTGCTGGGCGAGGGGCAGACCGCTCAGGTTCTCCGAAACTTGTGCTTCCAGGTGTACGAGAGCGATCGCGACCACGGCACTTGGAAGGAACTGTGCAGCCGCATCCGTTCGCTGTTTGGCGTTGAGTTGCAGCCACCCACCCACATTCTGGAACGTGGCGAGATCACGATGGAATACCTGGAACCCAACGGGGTTCGTCTGGACCTGGCCGCCTCCGGCCGGGGGCTTCAGCAGACGCTGCTGTTGCTGGCGCACCTATACGCCAATCCCAAGACCGTCCTTCTGCTGGACGAACCGGATGCGCACCTGGAGATTCTTCGCCAGCGCCAGATATACCAGATTCTGACGGAAACCGCCGACAAACAGGGGGCGCAGGTCATCGCGGCCAGCCACTCGGAAGTCATGCTGAATGAAGCGGCTACACGCGGCCAGGTCATCGCCTTTGTCGGGAAACCGCACATTCTGACGGACCGCGGCAGCCAGGTCCTGAAGGCCCTCTCGGGCATCGGCTTCGACCAGTACTATCAGGCTCAGCAGACGGGGTGGGTGCTGTTTCTGGAGGACGCGACCGACCTGGCCATCCTCCAAGAATTCGCGCGTCTGCTGGACCATCCGGCCAAGGACTGCCTGGAACGACCTTTCGTCAACTACGTCGCCACGAACCTGCCCCAGAAGGCCCGGGAACGCTTCTACGGGCTCCGCGAAGCCAAGTCGGACTTGGTCGGAATCGCCGTCTTCGACCGTCTGGACAAGGAACTCCAGAAGAATACCCCGCTCACGGAGGCGATGTGGGGCAGACGAGAAATCGAGAACTACTTCTGCTCCGAGGAGGTTCTTACGGCCTTCGCGGCGGGCGGCCAACCGGACGACCTGTTCACCAGCGCCGAACAGGACCGGCGGCGGCAGGCCATGCAGGAATCCATCGCGGAAGTCTCCAAGGCGCTGGAGACTCTCAGCAAGCCCGGGCCCTGGTCGGCGGATGTCAAGGCCTCGGACGAATTCCTCGATCCGCTGTTTGCGGCGTTCTCCAAGCGGATGGGCCTGCCCCTGGTCCTCCGGAAGAGCGAATACTGTAGCCTGATCAAGTTCCTGCCCAAGGGCAAAGTGGACTCGGACGTCAGAAGAATGTTGGACAAGGTTGTGACCGTTGCGGGCAACGCCAGGCCAAGGAAAGACTGAACATGCCAAAGAGGGAACGGAAGCGGCGCAGTCCGCCCAGGAAGGTCGAGACGGTCCGCCACAAGGACAAGCGGAAGAACATCCCCACGGAGGAGCTGCGGGACTTTGTGCGGGAGGATGAGCAGCAGCCCAGGAAGGTGCTCTATCCGCGCGACCCGGACCTGGACCCGCAGCTCGTCTGGAAGGGCAAGGACGAGCAGGACGCGGCGCCCCTGGAAGTCCCGGCCGTGCCGGTCTACATCCAGGAGAAGATTCACCCCCAGGCCATCATCGAGGACTTCAAGGCCACGGCCGCCAAGGCGGACAAAGCCGAGGCGCAGCTCGACCTGTTCAGCGACTTCAACGGCCTTCCCGAAGACTTCGCCGACCGCGTGGACTTCTACCACCACGAGGGCAACTGGTCCAACCGCCTGATCCTGGGCGATTCGCTATTCGTCATGACCTCCCTGGCCGAGAAGGAGAACCTCAAAGGCCGGGTCCAGATGATCTACATCGACCCGCCCTACGGCATCAAGTTCGGCTCCAACTGGCAGGTCTCCACCCGCAAACACGACGTACGGGACGGCAAGGCCGAGGACCTCGTGCGCCAGCCCGAGCAGGTTAAGGCCTTCCGCGACACCTGGGAACTCGGCATCCACTCCTACCTGGCCTACCTCCGCGACCGCCTGGTCGTCGCCCGCGACCTACTCACCGAATCCGGGTCTGTGTTCGTCCAGATTGGCGACGAGAACGTTCACCTCGTCCGAAGCCTTCTGGATGAGGTACTCGGAAGCGAGAATTTCGTGTCTTTGATTTCTTTTCGGACCAAGATTCCGCTCAACCCAATCCATATAGCGAACATCGCGGATTTCGTGGTCTGGTACGCCAAGGACAAGGAGAAGTTGAAATTTCGGCGCATCTTCAAGCCAAGGGATACAGGGGATGATTCAGTCTACTCGCCGGTAGAAGGACCGACGGGCGAGGAACGCATTGCCACACTTGTAGACCTGATGGCATCAGGGCACACAGAATCGTGCCATTTTGAGTTCTTCCACGAGGGTAGGCGCGCGTTTCCGCCAGGAAGGAATAGCTGGAAGACAACGCCGCAAGGAATGCGGCGGCTCATAGGGGCCGGGCGTGTTCGGTGGATGAAGACTGTCCCACGGTTCCTTGGGTTTGCTCAAGACTATCCAGTCATGGAATACTCAAATCAGTGGACGGACACGCAGGGAGCCGCCGGAAAGTCCTATGTCGTGCAGACGGCCGACAAGGTCATCGGGCGATGCCTTCTTATGACTACTGACCCCGGCGACTTGGTTTTGGACCCCACGTGCGGGAGCGGCACGACAGCCTATGTGGCCGAGCAGTGGGGCCGGCGGTGGATCACCATCGACACCAGCCGTGTGGCGCTGACGCTGGCCCGGACACGCCTGATGGCGGCGCGGTTCCCCTATTACCACCTGGCCGACGACTATCCCGAGACGGGCCAGATGACGGATGAGGAAATCAAGGCCCACCTTCGCAAGGCCCCGCCGGCCGCGACAAGCATGCAGGACGTGCGTAAGGGCTTCGTCTATAAGCGTGTGCCGCATGTCACTATCGGGTCCATCGCCAACAACGAGGAGATCGACGCCATCCACGGCCGCTGGCAGCAGCGGATCGAGCCTGTGCTCAAGGACCTGAACAAGCAGCTCAAGAAGCGCTGGCGGGAGTGGGAAGTGCCGCGTGAGCCGGAGAGGGACTGGCCGAAGGAGGCCAAGGGGCTGCTGAAGGACTTCTGGTCGCTGCGCCGGAAGCGCCAGGAGGAGATTGACGCTTGCATCGCCCGCCGGGCCGACCAGGAGGTCCTGTACGACCAGCCATACCAGGACAGCCGGCGCGTCCGCGTGGCCGGGCCGTTCACGGTGGAAAGCCTCTCGCCGCACCGGACGATCAGCGTGGAGGAGAAGAAAGCCCTTACGGAAGTTGGCAAGGACGGCTGGAAGATGAAGGTCGTGGGTCCGGACGACTTCGGGCGGATGATCCTGGAGAACATGCGGACGGCGGGGGTCAACAACCGATTCAAGGGCGAGCGGATGAAGTTCGACAGCCTGGAGCCCTACGCCGGTCAGTGGATTCAGGGCCGAGGCCAGTACGCCGGTAAAGACGGCAAGGCGCAGCGCGTGGCCGTTTGCATCGGCCCAGAGCACGGGACGGTCGGGCCGGAGCTGGTGAAGGAAGCAGCGAAGGAGGCCGTGCAGGGCGTGGGGTTCGACGTGCTGATCGTCTGCGGCTTCGCCTTCGACGCACACGTATCGGAAGAGGCCAAGCGGTACGGCAAGCTGGTGGTCCTGCCCACGAAGATCGACGACGACTTGGCCATGGGCGGGCTGCTCAAGAAGACCGGCTCGGGCGGGCTGTTCACGGTCTTCGCCGAGCCGGACGTGAAGCTGACCAGGGCCAAGGACGGCAAGGTCACGGTCGAGATCCGCGGCCTGGACGTCTACGACCCGACCACCGGCGAGATCCGCTCTTCCAGCACCGACGACATCGCCTGCTGGTTCGTCGATACCAACTACAGCGGCGAGAGCTTCTTCGTCCGCCACGCCTACTTCACCGGCGCCGATGAGCCCTATGACAAGCTCAAGCGCGCCCTCCGGGCGGAGGTGGACGAAGCCGCCTGGTCGGAGCTGTACTCAACGAAGAGCCGCCCCTTCGCAAAGCCGGAAACCGGCAAGATCGCCATCAAGGTCATCAACCACTACGGCGACGAGGTGCTAAAAGTGTACGAATGCAAAGGTTAGATGGCCGAAGTCGCGGCTGATTCCCGATCGTCAGGGGAGCCATATCGCCCCGGGGAGATGCTAACATGGCCAGGAACTACTCGCCCAAGACGTTTCTGCGGCAGGCGCCCAATGTAATCCTGAAGGAATACTTTCGGCGGCGAGGAGAGCTTACTGACATCGACTTCGACGGCTTGACCGAGACGCAGGTCGATCCAATCTTCGAGGCGATGGAGGCGATGCCGCCCTCGCGGACGACGGCCATCGAAACGGACTTCCGACAGATCAACGAGTTGGCGTGCCCTCGCGGAGTGGAGGCTATTCTGGAAGAGGCCGCTTTCCGGGGCAAGGACTGGTCCGAACGCTTCGCGGGCATGAAGAACCACCACGAGAAGGCATTCTGGACCTTTCTGCACGATCCGAGCCTGTTCCACGTGGCAGGTTGCTTTGACTACATGGATCGAGTCGGCTTCTGGCGTCAGCGGTTCGCGGGAAAAGGCCTGCGACCAGCGCTCGGAGACGAACACATCAGTCGGCTCGCGGCCGAGATTACGGAATTCTACGCCAGGCAGGGACGGGGACGCTATTGCCACGTGGACAACTACCTGCGGAAGAGGCCTGACCGGCACTGCTATTTCGTGTATCCCGAAGACTACCCGACAACGGACATTGGCTATGATGAACAGGGCCAGTTTCAGCACCGGCCACGACGACCGGCGTTCGAGAACGTCTTCGTTTATCGCCCCGAAGACGGCATGTTGGAACTGCACGCCAAAGGCAAGAAGGAGCACATCGAAGGCCTGCAGGAGATCTTCTGCAAGACGATTCTCGGCCTTGACGAGCTCCCGGAAGACGATACTGGGCCCGCCTTCGACCTTTCCGTCTTGCGGAGCCGCGACTTCGCCTCTTCTCCGACGGATCCCGAAGACGGTGTCCGGGCGGTCTTCGTCAGGCGGCTGCGGCTCGATCTGCTCGGTGTTAGACGGAGGATCACACTGGAGGCAGGTGCGTCACTCGAGGCGCGGCATGCGATCTATGCTCTGGCTGACAAAGCCCTGAACAAGGAGCATGTCTCCCTGGAGAAGGCATTCATCAATCTGGCAACGCTCACATTCGTTTTCTCGCCTCGCAACGGCCAAAGGGCGAAGCGGCTGACGTTTGACATCGCCAACCCCGACCGCTGCACGTTGAAGGACGACTATTACGACCAGATAGCGAAGAAATACCTGCGGCGCTGGGGCATTGCTCGTGAGTGACCTGTTCAAGCAAATCCTGTCCCGGGCGGATACACCGGGCGGCGGTGTTTTTTCCGCTGACGAGGTCCGCGAATGGCCCGACGGCACGCTAGACCAGTTCGTATCGCTGGGCGTTCTTCGAGGAATTGCGCCCGCCAACAGCGTGGTCTGCGACCAGTGCGAGAAAGCCTGCTGGATTGAGCCAGAGATACGTGACGACCCACGCACGGGCAAGCCTGTAGGCATTTTCTTCTGCAAGTCCAACAAAGACATTGGACGCTTCGAGGTAGACCTTGCCCGCTTGCGACAGTGGCAGGTGAATATGCCGGGGCTGGCAAGAAGCATTGCTGAGGGCCTGTCTGCAACTGGCGGAGTCGAAGAATCGGCCGGGGGGCGCCTGTACTTGCTTGGACGAGTCGTACTTCAGGGGATGTCCAGAGAGGTCTTCCTGGCAGGCGGTCTGAGCGGGCCCGAGGCAAGGGGCGTTCTCAGTGAGCGCGATCGCAGGGAATGGAAGTCGGCCGTGGTTCTGGTCGCTGGTTCTGTGCCCCGCAACGGCCCATGGAAAAAGGCCGGGGTCAAAGTCTTCGCCCTCCGTGATGTGGCCTCCTTTGGTCCGACGGGCCTCATAGTGAGTGTCTCAGGACTAGAATCGCTCCTAGCGGCGAAAGGATCTCAGCGAAAGTCAGCGAAGCGAAAGGCAAAGCTGCTGACGGAGAAAGCGGCGGTCATATCGTTCCTTCTGAAACACCACGGATTCGAGTCTGACGAGTTTCGCTTCGAATACGCCGCCCAGAAAGAGATCGGTCTTTCTCTAGGATGGCGCCAGCCCAAGGTCAGCCGCGTGATCAAAGCCGCGATGGGTCCGGATTTCATGAAGCGGTACCGGGCGGCCTGCCGGGGCAAGGCTCTCCGCGGCTTCCTCAAGATACTTGATGATGGCTCCGCTGCTCTAGAAGTACCTACCTTCCGCCCGATGCACCCCACTGAGAAAGAAGCTTCTCGACAGCAGAACGTTTAGTCGCTCTGTTTATGCACTTCTGCACGCGGTTACGCATAGTGCATAGAAACATCTAAGTCGCCTCCTTTCACTGCCTTACACCCTCCCAGTGACCCGGTCCTCCGCTGTCATCGCATAGCAGCGGCTTCAGTATCGGCGCGTGAATTGGCACGCTCCCGAATGACAGGAGACGCTGAGATGCAAGACCAAGGACAGACACAGGGCAAGGCGTCACCGGATCGGATCGCTCTCTCGGCGGCCGATCTGGCCCGGAACCTAGGCGTATCGCTTCGACACGTCCGGCGGATGGATTCGGCCGGGAAACTGCCGGCGGCGATACGCTTGGGACGGTCGGTGCGCTGGCTGGTTGAAGAGATCGAAAGATGGCTAGCCGCTGGAGCGCCAGACAGGCGGACATGGCAGGCGATGAGGGGCAAGAGAAATGACCGGTGAGAAGATGGTCCGGGTGAGCCGGCTTAACCCGTGTCCGGTGTGTGGGAAGTCGGACTGGTGCCTTGTCGCCGCGGACGCTGGCGCGGCCATCTGCGCGCGAGTCCAAGAGGGCTCGGTCAAGCGGTCCGGGGAGGCTGGATGGTTGCATATTCTCAGACGGGACGGCGCCGCCAGGAAGCGGAGGTCAACGGGACGCCACGTTCCGTCGGTCAAGCCGGCGGCCAGGGATTTCGCGGCGTTGGCGGAAGAGTGCCGAGCCAAACTCACCGGCTCCTTGCTCAAGGAACTGGCTCGAACGCTGGCAGTGTCGGCGGAGTCACTGCGGCGCCTGGAGGTCGGCTGGAACGGCGGCGGGTACACCTTTCCGATGCGCGACGAAACTGGTCGAGTGGTGGGTCTGAGAATCCGCTACCCCTCCGGGTCCAAAGCCGCAGAGAAGGGCTCCAGCAACGGCTTGTTTATTCCGACCGATATGCCGGCCGACGGCCTGCTGCTCGTTTGCGAAGGCGAGAGCGATACGGCTGCTGCCCTCGACCTTGGGTTCGCAGCGGTTGGCAGGCCAAGCTGCAACACCGGCAGAATCATGCTATCCCGCTTCGCCCGAGGCCGCGATGCCGTGATAGTCGCCGACAATGACCCGCCGGGAAGACAGGGCGCCAAAGCGCTCGCGTCGGGTCTCGTGCCTTACTGCTCCAGCGTCCGGGTCGTCTATCCCGCCGACGGGATAAAGGACCTGCGTCAGTGGAAAGTAGCAGGGATAACGGCCGCAGAACTGAGCGACGTTATCAAGGCCACACCGAAATGCAGGCTATCGATACGCAGCGGCTGTGCCGGTGGACCGCGGAGGAGGGCAAGGCATGGATGCCGACAAAGATCTTAGCATTGAGCACTCGCTCATCGGCAAGACGGGCAAAGTGGCTCTGACGGTGAGGCTGGGTGGCACCGCGGCCAAGGTCTTCAAGACTGACATTCTCGACGAAACCACCCGCGAGGAGGCAAAAGCCCAGCTTCAGCAGGAATTCCCTGCGTTGCAGAACCTCGAATTGGCCTCTCAAGTCAGCGCGAAGCTCCTGGAGATCGCTGAGGAGGTAGCGCGCACACTGGCCCACCGATCGGTCGGACAGCCCTCGTCAGAGGACCCGGCCCGTGATGATTGCTCATCTGAGGAGCTGCTCGCCGCAATGCCGGAAGAGATCCGAAGGGAAGCGGCCGCCATGCTGGCTGACCCGGAGCTCATACGTCGCGTACTCGTGGACATCGCGGCCCTCGGCGTAGCCGGCGAACATGAACTTACGGCCACCATCTACGTTGTTGGGACGTCTCGACTTCTGGACCAGCCCCTGGCTGCCATTGTCCAAGGCCCTTCCTCGAGCGGAAAGAGCTATCCGATTCGGAAGGTGTCTGACCTGTTTCCGCCCGAATCGGTCATTCACGCCACGCAGATCTCCCCTCAGGCCCTTTTCTACATGAAACCCGGCTCGCTGGTCCACAAGTTCGTTGTGGCAGGCGAGCGTTCCAGGCGACAGGACGACGAGGCCGCCGAAGCGACTCGTGCCCTGCGGGAAATGCTCTCGGAAGGTCGGCTCGACAAGCACGTGCCGATGAAGATCGACGGCCGGATCGAGACCAAGCGTGTCCACCAGGATGGCCCTATCGGTTACGTCGAATCAACCACCTCGACGAAGATCTTCGAGGAGGACGCCAACCGGTGCATACTGCTCCAGACGGACGAGCGGCCGGAACAGACCCGTCGGGTATTCGCCGCAGTGGCGGCGGAGTTCAGTGGCGGCCGAGCTAGCATCGAATCGCAGCGCCTAATCCAGCTCCACTGGGCTGCCCAACGCATTTTGCGACCCGTGCCGGTCGTGATCCCTTACGCTGACCGCCTTGCCGAGACGCTGCCGGTTGATCGGGTGGAGGCCCGTCGTGCGATTGGCCACCTGATGAACATGATCGCAGCGGTCACGCTCCTGCACCAAAGGCAGCGGCCCACCGACACCGACGGCCGCCTGACGGCAACGGTGGAAGATTACCAACTCGCTCATCGATTGCTCGACAAGCCGATGGCCCGGCTCCTCGGCCGAAGGGTATCGGATGCGGCCCTGCGATTCCACGACCGGCTGGCCCAGCGGTTCAGTGGTGTGCAGTTCACAACCCATGAAGTAGCGCAGGGCGAATCTGTCTCCGACAGGTCAGTGCGAGGATGGCTCTCAGAACTCTACGGGGCCGGCTACGTTGAGCTGGTCGAATCGGGACGCGGCCCCAAGCCGAATATATGGCGGCTCGCCGCGGTGCCGCCTCCAGAGGGTGCGGCGGCGCTGCCGAGCGTCGAACAGGTATTCCCGGAGCTCCGGTTCCGGGTTTCCGACAACGCGCGACCCGCTTAGACAGTGGCAGCCTGGGCGGAAGCGGGCCAATCTGCCGGCTAACTTCCACCTTGGTTTGTGGCAGCGCAGCTGGAGATTGCCGGAATTTGAGGCCGTTGCCGACTGAAGATGTTGACAGACGGGTAGTTATGCATTGCTGGAGAATCGGAGCTGGGTACAGCACGCACACACGGGACTTATGTTGGACCTCGACTTCATCTTTGACCCTGTGATTGTGGAGGCCGCCGCTCAGGCCAAGTATGGGACGGCTGTTCAGGCCGATGATCTGCCCGCTGACTGGCGCGGTTGGTTCGAGGAGCGAGCAGCCATCATGGAATACGAAGGCGGCCTGCCGAGAGCCCGGGCTGATGCCGAAGCGCTCGCGGAGACGGTCCGGCTGATGGGGAAAGAAAAAATGAAAATGGTGCTTGACTACCGTACGATTTAGGATATATTATATCGTACATGTCTCCAGCTGGGAAAAGTCTGACTGCGATACTTCGAGAGGCTGCAATGGCTGATGGTAGATCGATATTCGCTATGGCCCGTGATGCCGGGATTCCCTATCCGGTACTTTACCGGTTTATCAAGGGCGATAAGAACGGCCGCAAATGGGGTCTGACGCTTACAACTGCGGACAAGCTGGCCGGGGACCTCGACCTTGAGCTCAGGCCGAAGCGGAAGAAAGGCTAGGTGGATCATGGCACGGATCTTCAGGGCGACCTACGTGAAGATGCGAACGGTCAAGGACCGCAAGGGCAACGTCATTTACGATGTCAAGAACGGCAAGAAGGTTGCCCGTCGGGTCCCGGTCCTGGATAAGCAGGGCAAGAAGGTCCTAGCTGAATCTCGGAAATGGTACATCGAATACCGGGATGAGGACGGCATCGTCCGGCGAGTGCCCGGCTTCACGGACAAGAAGGCCACCGAGCAAGGAGCGGCCAAGCTGGAACGGGAAGCGGCCCGAAGGGAGACCGGCCTGATCGACCGCCACGCCGAGTGGCGCAAGAGGCCCCTGGCCGAACACGTTGCAGATTGGGAGAAGAGCCTGCTGGCCAAAGGGCGAAGCGAACCCCACGCCCGCAAGCACGCTGCACAGGTCCGCTTTGTGCTAGAGGCATGTCGCGTGCGGTTCTGGCCGGACGTGTCGGCCAGCAAGGTGCAGGCGTTCGTTGGCGAGAAGATGCGAGATACAGGCAAGAAACGCGGGTGGAGCCACCGCACGGCCAACAGCTACCTTCAAGCCACAAAGCAGTTCTACGGGTGGATGGTCAAGGACGACAGAGCACCGGTCAACCCGCTTGCCCACCTGTCGCGGCACAATGAACGGACAGACCGCCGGAAACTCCGCCGGGCGCTGACAGAGGAAGAATGCCTCCTACTGCTGGACACCACAGACAGTGGCCCTGAGCGTTACAGCCTGACAGGACCACAGCGGGCAATAGTGTACCGTGTAGCCCTGGGGACAGGCCTGCGGGCGAATGAGATTCGGACGCTGACTCCCGCCGTCTTTGATCTCGACGCCGATCCACCGACCGTCACGGTGAAGGCCAGCTACAGCAAGCATCGACGTGAGGACGTGCAACCGGTCTTGCCGTCACTAGCCCAAGCCCTGCGAGCCCACCTGGAAGGCGTGGAAGCCACACAGGCGGCTTTTGCCATGCCGGACCGGACTAACCTAGCTCGAATGCTCAGAGCCGATCTGAAGGCTGCCGGAATCGCTCACAGGGACGAGGCCGGCCGGACCGTGGACTTCCACGCCCTCAGGCACACCTACATTTCGCTGATGGCCCGCGCAGGCGTGCCGCCGAAGGTTCTGATGGACCTGGCACGCCACAGCGACATTAACCTCACGATGGCCTACTACAGCCACACGCTGGTTTCTGACCGAGCCAAAGCCCTCAAGGCGCTGCCAGACTTGACAGGAAAGCCTGCGACAGGTCAGCGGAAGGCAGCGACCGGGACAGACGATGTCACCCCCTCCCCCGTGGATTCCCGCCCCCAAAACGACAAGCAGAACGACAAGCGCGACGACAAGTCTCCACAAGTCACTGGGCCCTGTAGGATTCGAACCTACGACCAAGGGATTATGAGTCCCCTGCTCTGCCGCTGAGCTAAGGGCCCGGCCCGGCCGCGGCGACGGCGCATACGCACGGCGCCGGTGCCAACATTCAACCAGAAGTGCCCGGGACAGGAGTTGAACCTGCACCGGCCATAAGGCCGACCAGCCCCTCAAGCTGGCGCGTCTGCCAATTCCGCCACCCGGGCGCGAATCCTCCATGAACACTAGCGGCAAACACGGCTTTCTGTCAAGAATCGCGGCCGCAATTCAGCGATTCCGCAACTTGGGGCGCCGGGGGCGTTTCGTGGGCATGGAAGTGAAGGTTTGGGGGTGACTGCTGACAACTACATGGGTGGCAAGAGCCCCAGCGGGGCGTCTCTGTTAGCTCCGTGCCAGAACGCCGGGGGAATCGGCGGAGCAAGCAGCCCAGCCCCATCGGAGCGTCTTGACTGGGTGGGGAGCTAAGGCGCCCATACGGGGCTCCAGGGCGACGAAGCCCTCCACCACCCAGGGCTCGCGGCCTGGGCAAAGAAAGGCGCCCCTGCCGGGGCTACCCATGGAAGTGGGGATAAGTCAGGGATAAAGCGGAGCCGGCCCGCCCCCGCCCGGCGCGCCGCAGAGCCTACCCGGCGCCCTCCAGCCCCAGCAGGGAGATGGCGTTGGCGCGGGCGATCCGGGTGAAGCACTCCCGGGAGATCTTCCCCTCGCCCCGCAGCCGCAGCAGGTACTCGCCCAGCGGCGCCGGCGTGTCCGGGGCGCAGATGTCGCTGCCGAAGTACAGCCGGTCTTGAAACTCCTGAAGGAACTCGGCGGCGAAGGCCTCGTCCCGGCTGACGGCGTTGTAGCCGCTGTTGGCCGAGAGGTCGCCGTGGAGATTGGGATACGTTCGCATCAGCTCAACCACCCGCCCCGGGCGGCCGATCCGGCCGGAGGGATAGCCGGCGCGGGCGGCGGGGTCGTCCAGCGGGCCGATCTCCGCCCAGAAGGGCTGCGAGTGGCCCAGGAAGATCAGCTCGGGGAATTTGCGCAGGGCCCCCTCCAGCAGCGGCAGCCCCGGCTCGTCATACAGGCCGTAGTTGCCGCCGATCGTCGGCGAGACGTGGAACGTCATCGGCATCTGCTGCCGCTGGCAGCCGGCCAGCAGGTTCTCCACCAGCGGGTCGTCGAAGCGGAGGTTGGCGGTGACCTCGCCCACGCCCTTGCAGCCGGCCTGCTTGTAGAAGCCGATCAGCTCGCCCAGCGGCGCCTCGGGCGAGTTGGTCAGCATCCTGGGGTCGACGTTGCAGAAGGGGATGAAGCGGCCGGCGGCGGCCCGGCAGATCTCCAGCACCTCCTCGACCGACTGACTCTGGTAGGCGCATTCGGGGCTGGCGCCCGGCAGCAGCACGGCCCGCTCGATGCCCAGCTCCTCGTGCCGCCGGGTCAACTGCTCCGGCGTGGCATATGCCTGCCTGCCGGCCCGCGGGAAGCCCGGCACCCGCCGGATGTGCTCGTGAATGTCGATGAACATCGCGGCCGCCTCGATCAGTGCCGCTTTTCTTACCGCCGGCGGCGCGGGTAAGTCAAGGCCGCCGCGGCGAAGCCCAGCAAGGCTGCCGTGGCCGGTTCAGGGATGGACGCCCCGCCGGTGCCGTATCCGCCTGCGGCGAGCCCCGTCGAGCCGTAGTTGTCGCACCAGATGGTGTAATCGGCGCCGTCGATGAGGGCGTCGTCGTTGAAGTCGCCGCTTCCCCAGCCGCCGGACTGGCCGTAGTTGTCGCACCAGATCGTGTAGTCGCCCCCGTCCACGGCCCCGTCGAGGTTGGCGTCGCCCGGGGCGGCGGGGCCCGTCCGCAGCGTCGTCATCCACTGCGACCACGCCGACCACTGGCCGGCGGCGTCGCACTGACGGGCGCGCAGGGCAAAGATCGTCTCCGGCGCCAGCCCGAGCCAGCCGGAAAGGGAGCCCTGAAAGAGGCCGTGGGCGGCGTCGATGACGACGGTGTCGCCCGCGTCGGCGATGATGCCCGAATCCCAAACGACGTCCGCCCCGGCCAGGTCCGTCGCCGCCTGCAACTGCCAGGCGGATTGGGTGTCTCCGCCGTCGTCGTCGCGGAAGGCGGTCTTCCAGACCGTCGGCCGCCAGGGAGACTTCGCCAGCCCGATGTAGGAGGTGCTGATGACGAAGTCGTCGAAGTAGCGCTCCTGCTCCACGGGCGAGCCGCTGTTCCAATAGTTCTCCAGGAAGACGGCGTTGATGCCGTAGTCCTGCCAGCTATACACCCAGTTCAGGTCGTCGCGGTGGGCGTCGACCTGGCCGTCGATGTAGAGGGTGAAGACCCCGTCGGAGAGCCCCGGGGTGTTGAGCCGGGCGTGGCCTTCGACGCAGACCCACCGGCCGCTCTCGTCCGCCTCGAAGATCTGATCGTCGCCCTGGCGATAGCCCAGCCAGGTCAGGTTCGGGAAATCGTTGTAGCAGGTCGTGACGACCTGACTGGTCGCGTCGACGCCGCGGGCCGGGTCGATGCACAGGTTCAGCGAGTTCCCGCCCCAGATGTGGGCGATCATCGCCTCCGACCAGTTGGCGCCGGCGAAGGCGATGGCCCGCGACATCTTGCCGGGGTTGCCCGTCCAGCCGGGCTGGTGCTTCACGTAGTGACGCCAGTAGACGTCGCGGAAGTCCTCGGTGGTCCGCACCGCGCAGCCGCTATAGTCGGCCGGGCAGCGGCCGAAGCACTTCCGCACCCCGCCGGCGTTCACCTGGCCGATGTCCCAGTGCCCGCGGACCGACTTGCCCGCCCCGCCGAGGCCCTCGTAGTCGACCACGGTCACCCCGCCGCCGCCGTCCAGGTAGCGCGTGAGCAGGTCGTCCGAGCCGCTGAAGTCGTCGTACCAGATCAGGTTCGGATCGCCCGCCCAGCCCTGATCGGCCAGGAGCGAGACGGTGTCGATTCGCGGCGAATGGGGAATGGTCGCCGGCGCCGCGGCGGTGCCAACTGCGACCGCCGCAACCGCCACCACACACGCCAATCGCCGCTTGTGCAGAAAGTTGCCGGCCTCCACAACCCTATGATAACACACGGCCGGCTTTTCTCGCCCGCGATTGTTAGAACAAGGGGACGGTGGGGTTGTTGAGAGCGTTTTAGCCGCGAGCATCGCGAACGAAAACGAAGGTTCCCAGGGCATGCAGCTATGCCGTATGCGCGACGGCCGAAGACCTGCGGTCAGGCCTCGGCCTGGACGATGGCCTCGACGAGGCCATCGATCGTGTGCGTCCGGGCGACGGCCGTCGGCGTCAGCCCGCGTGCCCGGACGGCCTCGGCCGTCACCGGCCCGATGGCCGCCAGCTTGGCCCCCGCGAGCAGGTCCGTCGCCTCCGGCCCGAGCAGGGCAGCGAAGTTGTCCACGGCCGAGGGCGAGGCGAACGTCACCCAGTCGACCCGACCGTCGCGGAGTGCGGCCGCCGCCTCCTGCGGCAGCGAGTCCGGCCGGCCCGTCCGGTAGAAGGCGACGTCCTCGACGTCGGCCCCGGCCGACCGCAGCGCCTCGGGCAGGCCCGCCCCGGCGATGTCCGTCCGGGCCAGCAGCAGCCTCCGCCCGCTCAGCTCGCCGGCGGCGCGGATCGCCTCGGCCAGGGCCTCGGTGGTGAAGGTCTCCGGCACCAGGTCGGGTGCGATGAAGTTCCGCCGCAGCCTCTCGCCCGTGGCCGGCCCGACGGCGGCGAGCCGGGCCGATCCCAGCGACCGCCCGTCCAGGCCGAGCTGCCGGCAGCGCTGCACGAAGGCGTCGACGCCGTTGACGGAGGTGAACACGATCCAGTCGAACTCGCCCAGCCGCCGCAGGGCGGCGTCGACCGCGGCGAGGTCCTCCGGCGGGCCGATGACGATGGCCGGCGCCTCGATCGCCGCCGCGCCGAGTTCGACGAGCCGCCGCGAAAGCTGCCCGGCCTGGCCCTGCGGGCGGGTGACGATGACGGTCCGCCCGAACAGCGGCAGCCTCTCGAACCAGGCGAGCTTTTCCGCCAGCGCGGCGACCTTGCCCACGATGGCGACGGCCGGCGGCGTGATTCCGGCGGCCGCGGACGCAACGGCAAGCTTATCCAGCCGGGCGGCGACGACCCGCTGGCGCGGCCTCGAGGCGGACGCCACAATGGCCGCGGGCGTGCCGCCGTCGCGGCCGGCCTGGATGAGCCGGCTGACGACCCGATCCAGGTTGCCCACGCCCATGTAGATCACGACGGTGTCGATTCCGGCCAGGGCCTCCCAGTTGATTCTGCCCGCGGGGTCCGCTTCGTGGCCGGTGACGAAGGCGACGCTGGAGGCGTACCGCCGGTCGGTCAGCGGGATTCCGGCGCAGGCGGCGGCCGCGGCCCCGGCGGTGATGCCCGGCACAACGCGGAAGCCAATTCCGGCGTCGGCCAGGGCCTCGGCCTCCTCCCCGCCCCGGCCGAAGATGAACGGATCGCCGCCCTTCAGCCGCACCACCAGCCGCCCGGCGCGGGCGTGCCGAATGAGCAGCTCGTTGATCGATTCCTGGTCCGCCCCGGCCTCCCCTGGGTTCTTGCCGACGTAGATTCGTTCGGCGTCTGTCCGGGCCAGGCGAAGCAGGCCGGTAGCCGCAAGGCGGTCATAAACAATTACGTCAGCGTGGCTTATCCATCTGGCCGCGGCCGCGGTCGCGAGCTGCTCGTCCCCCGGGCCGGCCCCGACGAGGACCACCAAGCCGTCAGAACTCTCCCGCTCGGTCATGCCGGCATTTTACTGCCGAAACCTCAAAGACGCAAAAACCTGCGCAGACTGTTTAAGCCGCCCCTTTGCACATCCGATACCAACTGCGATGCGCTTGGCAGAACAAGACATGGCCAACATACAGTACAAACCTCCCGAGCGGCGAAGGCACCCGCGAACCAAGCTGCAAATGGTCCTGCACGGCATCCGCCTGGACCCCGACGGCGGGGATGTCCGCAACACGCTTCAGATGGTCGACATCTCCCGCAGCGGCATGGGGGCGGTGGTCGACCGCTGGCTGTATCCCGGCCAGCGGATCGTCCTCTCCATGCCGTTGCACCCCGAAGGGCGACGCAAGAACGTCTACGCCACCGTTGTCCGGTGCCGCAAGATCCGGGAAGGATACAGGATCGGACTGGAGTTCGACCTCGTCAGCTTGGGCGCCACGACCAGCTATGCGACCGCCGCCGCCGCGGCGTAGTCGCGCAGCCCCGGCGGCCGCGCCGACATTGTCCGTGCCCGCCGGCCCGCACGACCCGGCCCGCGCCGCACCCCGCGGGCGAAGGCCCCCGGCCGCAATCGTCTCCTGCACCCCCGCGGCGGAAATTACTTCCCGCCCCGCTCCCGCACCGGTCGGAATCCGGTTGACTTTCCTCACGCTGATGACGACAATCGCCTTAGCGCCGCAGGCCTGTTTCGCCCTTGCGGTAGAGCTGCTGAACGCACTGGGGAATGGTGTAACGGTAGCACGGCTGACTCTGGATCAGCTAGTCTAGGTTCGAATCCTAGTTCCCCAGCTTACGGGGGGCGCGTGCCCGCCCGCGGGCGCAAAGACGCGGTCTGATCGGAGCAGCCAATGGGCGTCGAGCTGAATGCCGATGACGTTTTCGAGATGGCCGAGCAGATCGAGAAGGACGCATCGGCCTTCTACCAGCACGCGGCCGCGGAGACTGCCGATCCGTCATGCCGCCAGGCGCTGCTGAAACTGGCGGCGATGGAGGACGAGCACGTACTCGTTTTCGGGGCCATGAAGACCCACCTGGCCGCCCAGGGCTGGACGGGCGCCCCCGTCGAGGGGGGCAATGAGATTGCCGAGAACTGGGCGCTGCTGACCAACCTGCTGGCCTCGGGCGTGAAGGAGCATCTGGCGATTTACTTCACGGGGCGGGAAACAAGCCAGGACATCCTGCGGAACGCGATCGAATTCGAGAAGGACACCATCGTCTTCCTGGCCGGCATGAAGAACGTGCTGCCCGACAGCGCCGAGAAGGAAAGGGTCGAAGGCATCATCCGGGAGGAGGTCGGCCACATCATCACCCTGGCCGGCGAGCTGGCCGCCAAAGCCGCGATCGGCCGCGACCGCCCCACCGGCGCCGCCCCGGCCCCCGGCTCTCCGTGAGCCGCCGGCGGCCCGTAGTGTACGCGCGGGTCTTTCTTCTCCTCGTTATTGCTCACGCGCTCGCCCCCTCCACGATGGCGATTTCCTCTTTCGTCAGGCCGTACAGGTCGTAAACCATCCGGTCGATTTCCCCGTCGCTCGCCTCTATCTGGCGCTGGATAACGGCCTTCTGAGCCTTTGACTCACACCGTTGACAGGGCGCGTGCATGGGGAATTTCGTGTTTGCCTACGGGCCTGACTTGCCCGGCTTCGACGGTAACGACGGCGGCGGTATGCCCGTCCAGCGCGACGAACTCGACTTCGAATGCCAGGCCGTCACGGTAAACATGCACCACGGTGCCAACGTCGCCGGCCTCCAGACCTTCGGCAGCCACATCGACCTTCAATACGACCCGGTCATGTTCCTTAATCATGGTTCTTGTCCTTCCAGCGGGTACGCCGTTACGAGCCTGGGCGATTCCAAACCGCGATCCACTATCCAGACCGTTCGCACCGCCGGATTTTTACCGGAGGGCGAAACGATCCTGCCGTCTATAATATACTTACACCCGTGGGACGTTTCCATGCTTTTGACAACCAACCCGGCGCCGGCCAGTTTCCGGAAGGCAGCCGCGAGGGCCTGAAACTCCTCCCGCCTGAAGCCCAGCCCGAAAAAGAACCGGGCTTTCCCCCCATTGTCGGAATGCTCCGGGTTGAGCAGATACCCCGTGATCTTCTCCGCATCCACGACGGCATTGTGTGAATTGGGTAACTTCATCGTAGGGATCCTTCCACGATGGCGATTTCATCTTTGGTCAGGCCGTACAGGTCGTAAACCAGCCGGTCGATTTTCCCCTGCCACTTTTTTATGATCCAATATGCTCATAGCTCCATTCATGTTTTCACAAAACATTGAAGGTGCTTCTTAACGGCATCGCACTCTTTGCGTTTACCACACTGCGTTTCCGCAAACGCAAGACGCATTCTACTCATCATGGCGCACCTCGCCTCATCATAATCTGACCGTGCAAAGCGAAGGGTCTTGGCCTCCCGCGATAGCAGTCGGAAAGGAGTCTCAATCCGCTCTGGCGGAGGATACGCGCATTGTTTCCCATTCGAGAAGCCCACATTCGAAATGGTTACGGGAAAAGCGCTTAGGTTGAGTACGTCGATCGTGATGTAGCTTTCCTTAATATTACCCCTTCCGTAGCCGAAGGCCATAGCAGAGCCTACGCTTACACGAATTCGCACTTTATCGCGGCGGGAATCTCTCACATACGCAAGCACCGCAACAATCATACCGCAAAACGCGATTGCAACCGCCGAGATTGCCACACACTCAGTGACGTTGATTTGCGCTGTCATTGTTTTACCCTTTAATGGCCCTCGCCTTCCACGATGGCGATTTCATCTTCCGTCAGGCGGTACAGGTCGTACACCAGCCGGTCGATTTCCGCGTCGGTCGCATCAACCTGGCGCTGAATCGCCCCGCGCTGGGCTTGCGACTTAACCGAAGCAAGTTGCTTGTGCAACGCCAGCATCGAATCCACCAGCGAAACCATGCG
>CAYNYF010000017.1:28808-56246 GCA_964401385.1 uncultured Planctomycetaceae bacterium
CCGAAGCAAGTTGCTTGTGCAACGCCAGCATCGAATCCACCAGCGAAACCATGCGGATAACTTGCTTGTCCGTCGTCTTAGGCACGATCAGCTTAACGCCAGGGGGACGGAAGGCTTGGCAGTTCTTGGCGAAGTACTCGCACAGGCCGGCGACTTCCATCCTTGCCTTGCTCAAATGTCTTGCTCATGGCGGCCCCCAGGCAGCTTGCCCGTGCCGGGCGCGGCTTCGGACGAGGCGGATTCCCTCTGTTTCCTGGCCATGGGCAAAGGTTACTCCGATTGGGGCCTGCCGTCAATTCGCGGCGGCCGGGGCACTCGGCGCCGGCGAAGGGGCTCCACAGAAGCCGGCGATTCCGGCATTCCCGCACCCAGGATTGCCCGATTCTCGGGTAGAATAGGTATTGGTCTTATTGGAAAGGAGGCCGCAAGAGTGTTTGCGGCGGAGGGTAAAGGCATATCAGCCCCCTGCTGCCCGCCCGCGGGCCGCGCCCGGCGGGCGAGGCCCGACGTCGCATTGGAATTCCTGATCGAGGTACCGAACATGGCCAAACGATATTCTCTCGGGCTTGGGATTACGGTTGTGCTGGTGTGCGCGGCGGCGGCCGCCGGCGAGACCTACTATCGCACCCCCGCCGACGACTGGTACGGCCTCATCAGCGGCAGCGGGCTCGCCCCCGGCGACGAGGTGGTGCTGGGCGGCGGCGTCTACAGCACCTTCTCGTGGCTGCCCATGGGCCACCAGGGCACGGCCGAGGAGCCCATCGTCATCCGCGCGGCCGACGGGGCGAGCGTGGTCATCACCAAGTCCAACGCCAACCAGAACAACATCGACATCATGGGCGCCCGGCATCTGATCCTGCGCGGGCTGGAGATCACCGGCGGCAGCACCGCCATCCGCATCCAGAAGAACGGCGACGGCGACCACGCCAAGTTCGTTACCATCGAGAACTGTCACATCCACCACACCGGCGAGAATGCGATTACCTGCAACCACGTCGACCAGACCTACGAGGGGATGATCTTCCGCCGCAACGAGATCGACCACACCAGCGGGCACGGAGAGGGCTTCTACCTCGGGTCCAACTACAACGCCTCGCAGTTCTACAACGGCCTGATCCAGGGCAACTACATCCACGACCTGATCCCGAACACGGACTACTTCCAGGGCGACGGCATTGAGATCAAGGACGGCAGCTACAACAACATCGTCCGCGACAACGTTCTCATCAACACGAACTACCCCGGCGTGATCGTCTACGGGACCAACGGGCACGACCGCAACGTCGTGGAGCGGAACGTCATCATCAACTGCGGCGACAACGGCATTCAGGCGGCCGCCGACGCCATCGTCCGCAACAACATCGTCTACAACTCCGCCTCCGACGGCATCCACAGCCACCACCATCAAGGCGGCATCCCCGGCAACCTGACCATCGCCCACAACACGGTCATTCAGCCGTACGGCGGGGACACGGTCGCCATCTCCAGCGACGTGCCGACCAGCGGGCCCATCGAGGTCGTCAACAACGCCGTCTACAACGGCGGCGGCGGGGGGATTTCGCTGTACGTGCCCGCGATCGTCTCCGGCAACGTCGTCAGCGGGTCCCTGGCGGCCGACTTCGGCGACGTCGCCAACTGGGACTTCTTCCCCGTGCCGGGCTCGGCCGTCATCGCCGCGGGCGATGCGGCCTACGCGGTCGCCGACGACTTCAACGGCACTCCCCGCGACGGCTCGCTGGACGCCGGCGCCTACGTCTGCGACGGCGCGGGCAACCCCGGCTGGGCCATACAGAGCGGCTTCAAGCCCCCCTACCCCGGCGATGCCACGGACGACGGGCTCGTGGACGGCGGCGACTACACCGTCTGGGCGGACAACTACGGCGACACGGACGCGGCCGCGTGGTCCGACGGCGGCTGGGAGGTCGGCAATTTCAACGATGACGCCTTCGTGGACGGCGGCGACTACACCATCTGGGCCGACGCGTACGGCTACCCGGCCGGCGCCGCCGCGGGCGGGGCGAGCGTGCCCGCCCCGGGCATGCTGGCGCTGCTGGCCGTTGGCGTGGGCGGGCTACTTCGTCGGCGTCGGCCGTAGGCCCGCTCCGCCGCCGAGCTGACATGCGGGCGCCCCCACCAGCCGCGCCCTTTGCTCATGCGCGGCTCCCGGTAGCTCCCCCCGCCCGGACCCTTGCCAAAACGCGTCGGCGGCTGTATTCCTTTGTGCAGGTCTTGTTGGGGGGGAAAGGCGAACATGGGCCAGGTAAAGCTGCAAGTGGCGTTGGACTTCGTGGAGCTTTCGCGGGCGCTGAAGGTCGCGGTCGCCGCCGTCGCCGGCGGGGCCGACTACATCGAGGCGGGCACGCCGCTGATAAAGTCCGAGGGGCTGGACGCGGTCCGCAGCCTCCGCGAGCGCTTCGCCCGGGCGACCATCATCGCCGACACGAAAACGATGGACGCCGGGCGGATTGAGGCCGAGGCGGCCGCCAAGGCCGGCGCCAACGTGATGACGGTCTGCGGGGCCGCCTCCGAGACGACCATCCGCGAGTGCGTCGAGGCCGGGCGGCACTACGGCTGCGAGGTGGCGGTGGACCTGCTGGGCGCGGCCGATCCGGTTGCCTCGGCCGGCCGGGCGGGCGAGCTGGGCGCGAGCTGGCTGAGCGTGCACTGCCCCATCGACGTCCAGATGCACGGCGAGGACCCGCTGGACCTGCTTCGCCGGATCCGCCCGGTGACGAACCTGACCATCGCGGTCGCCGGGGGGCTGAACAGCGAGACGGCCGCGGCGGCGGTCGAGGCCGGCGCCGACGTCATCATCATCGGCGGGGCGATCACCAAGGCGGTCGACCCGCGGCAGGCGACGGCCGACATACGCAAGGCCATCGACACGGGCAAGCCCGTGGCCACCGACCTGTTCAAGCGCATCACGGCCGAGAACGTCCGCGAGGTCCTCAGCCGCGTCCGCACCAGCAACATCTCCGACGGCGCCCATCGGCTGCCGTGCCTGGCAGGTCTGCGGCCGCTGGCGCCGGGCAGCTTCGCCTGCGGGCCGGCGGTGACGGTGCGGACGTTCCCGGGCGACTGGGCCAAGCCGGTGGAGGCGATCGACCTGGCCGCCGCCGGCGAGGTGATCGTGGTGGACGCGGCCGGTCAGCCGCCGGCGGTCTGGGGCGAGCTGGCCAGCGAGTCCGCCAAGAACAAGGGCCTCTCGGGGCTGGTCGTCAACGGGGCCGTGCGCGACACCGCCGAGATTCGCAAGCTCGGCTTTCCCGTCTGGACCAAGCTGGTGACTTCTCACGCCGGCGACCCGCAGGGGCTGGGACAGATCAACCAGCCCATCGAGATCGCCGGTCAGCGGATCTGCCCGGGCGACTGGATCGTCGCCGACGACGACGGCGTGATCGTGCTGCCGCGGGCGCGCCTGGCCGAGATGGCCAACCGCGCCTGCGACGTGCTGGAGGCCGAAAACCGAATCCGGGCGGAGATCCGCGAGGGCAAAACCACCCTGGCCAAGGTCGTCAACCTGCTGCGATGGGAAACCAAGGGAGGCGGCGGCGATGCCGGATAGGGAAGCCATCATGGCGGCCGGGCACGACTTGGTGCATCGCGTCGAGGCGGTCATGGACAAGGTGGATTGGGGCAGCTTCATGGCGCTGGCCGACGTGCTGCCGCGGGCCCGGCGGACCTTCGTCACCGGGGCCGGGAGAAGCGGGCTGGTCGCCCGCAGCTTCGGCATGCGGCTGATGCACGCGGGGCTGCCGGTGTTCATCCCCGGGGAGACGATCACCCCCGCCGCCGGCAAGGGCGACCTGCTGGTGGCGATCAGCTGCACCGGCCAGACCGGCTACACCGATTACCTCGCCCAGCGGGCGCGGGAACTCGGCGCGGACGTCGTGGTGCTGACGGCCGACGCCGGATCGCCGCTGGCGCGCGACGCCGACAAGGTGGTGATCGTCCCCGCCAGCGACCCGGACATCGTGCTGCGGGCGGCCGTGTTCGAGCACGCCACCAGCCTCTGCCTGGACGCCGTCTTCAACGTCCTTTCGGGGAAGCTCAAGGTGGACCTGGCCGAGTTCCGCGCCCGCCACGCGAATCTGGAATAGCCGCGGGCAAACAGGCGTCCGGCCGGAATCGCTCTGACTTATCCCCAGTTCCATGGGTAGCCCCGGCAGGGGCGCCTTTCTTAGCCCAGGGCGCGAGCCCTGGGAGGTGGAGGGCTTCGCCGCCCTGGAGCCCCGTAGGGGCGTCTTGGCTGGCCACCCCCTCAAGACGCCCCGCTGGGGCTGCGGTGCTTGCTCCGCCGATTTCCCCGGTGCTCCGGCACAGGGCTAATAAAGACGCCCCGCTGCGGCTCTCGCCACCCACGCAGTTGGCAGCTGCCAGGGCGGTTCGGCAAACTAGGGATAGGTCAGGGAATCGCCTCGTTGCCCCCGGCGACGGCGTGGCGTAGAATACCGCCTCGAGAACGACGGAAGTACAAGTGGAGAGGCAGACAGCATGGCTACCTTCAGCGCATTCGCCGACGAGATCGCAGCCGACCTGAAGACGCAGATGGACGTGTGCGAGGCCCACGGCGTCAAGTGCATCGACGTCCGCGGCATCGACAAGACGAACGTCTCGGCGTTCACCGTCGAGCAGGCCCGCGATTACAGGAAGCAGATGGACGATCGGGGCTTTTCCGTGCCCTGCATCGGCTCGCCCATCGGCAAGATCCGCATCGACGAGCCGTTCGCCCCGCACCTGGAACTGTTGAAGCACTGCTTTGAGGTGGCCGGCGCCTTCGGCGCCAAGTACGTGCGGATCTTCAGCTTTTATCCGCCCAAGGGCGGCCGCATCGCCGACCGCCGCCGGCAGGTGATGGACCAGATGGCGGCGATGGCGCGGGCGGCCGAGGACGCCGACCTCGTGCTGCTGCACGAGAACGAGAGCGACATCTACGGCGAGAAGCCCGACGGCGTGAAGGACATCTTCGCCACGGTGCAGAGCGAGAGCTTGCAGGGCATCTTCGACCCCGCCAATTTCGTCTCGGCCGGCGTCGCCCCGTACGACGAGGGCTGGACGCAGGGCCTGGCCGAGCTGACGCACTACTTCCACATCAAGGACAAGACCCCGGGCGCCAAGACCTGCGTGCCGGCCGGGCAGGGCGCCGGGCAGATCCGCCAGACCCTTGCCGACGCCCGGAAGCGCGGCTTCGACGGGTATCTGACGCTGGAGCCGCACATGGCCGCCGCCGGGCAGTTCAGCGGCTTCACCGGACCGGACCTTTTCACCAAGGCCGTCGAGGGCCTCCGCGCCGTCTGCGACGAGGTGGGTCTGAGTTACTGAATCGCGGTTTGAGTATCTGCCGAATTCGCGCCGATGCGGGCGAATTCGCCTTGTGAAGGGACATGCAGTGATTGCGGCCGAGTCGCTCAGCCAAGGAAGGCTGCACCAGCGGAGACTCACCCGTCAGGTCGTTCTCGTCTTGGCCGGGGCGGCGGCGATCGCGCTGTCGGCCAGGATTCACATCCCCCTTCCGTGGACGCCGGTGCCGATTACCGCCCAGACGCTGGCGGTGCTGCTGACGGCCGCCCTGCTGGGCTCGGCCGGGGGAACGTTGAGCGTGCTGACCGTGCTCGCCGCCGGCGCCGCCGGCCTGCCCGTGTTCGTCTACGGCGCGGGGGCCGGCTACCTGTTCGGGCCGACCGGCGGCTACATACTCGGCTTCGTCCCGGCGGCGTATCTGACCGGCGGCCTGATCGAGCGCGGCTGGGGGCGCAGGCCCGCAACCTGCCTGCTGGCGCTGCTGGTCGGCGATGCCGTCCTCTTTGCCTTTGGGCTTGCCTGGCTGAGCGTGTACGTGCCCGTCGGCGCCCTGCCGCTGGCCGGGCTGGCTCCCTTCCTGCCGGGCGAGGCCGTCAAAATCGTCCTGGCCGCGCTTGCACTCCAGCGCCTGGGCAAGTAAAATACAGGTAATTCTCATAGATTCATCTGTTTCCCGCCAAGGATCTCTGCGAGTGCAGTGGGGTGTTTCGGACGCGAGCTGAAAACAAGATGCGCAGCCACGCCGGGACACGTTCCGCGCTGTCAAAGGAGCATGCCGTGAGAACCACCTTTCGTCCATTGGCCTTACTCTTGATTGTCTGCCTCGCCGCCGCCGTCGGGACCACCGGTTCCGAGCCGCAGCAGGCCCCCGGCCGGGCGGGCCGGATCTGGGCCGTCGATTCGGGCGACCTCCCCGAAGTTCTCCCCGACAGCCCCGCCAACCGGGCCGTCCGAATGAAACTGCTGAAGCCTTACAGGAAGTTCGAATTCGGCGGCGTGCCGCTGGAGCAGGTCATCGAGTTCATGCGCGAGCTCATGCCATCCAACATCCACGTCAAGTGGGCGGCCCTGGAGCAGGCCGGCATCAACCGGGACACGCCCGTCAACGTCAAGTTGTACGACGTACCCGCCGCCAAGGCCTTGCAGGTCATTCTGGAAGACGTCGGCGGGGTCAATCCGTTGGAATACGTCGTCGAGGACGGCGTGATCGTCATCTCCACGCACGATGACCTCTCCCGCCGCACCGTCGTGCGCGTGTATGACGTGAGGGACCTGCTCGCCGGCCAGCCCGCCGGGCGGGTCGACCGGGCCGTGCTGGGCGAACTGGTTCGCAACGCCGTCCACCGCCCGGTGCGGCTTCCCCAGGCAAAGCCGAGCGACCAAGAGAGGCTCGACTCGCTGGCGGAGGCCTATCGCGGCCGCATCGACGCCCTTGCCGGCGCGATACACGAAGCCCTGCGGAACCGGCAGGCCGAGGAGCTGACCGACGTCATCCGCATGGTCGCCCCCGATAGCTGGCAAGAGGCGGGCGGGCGGGCCAGCATCCGCCACATCGCCGGGCAGTTGGTGATCAGCCAGACCCAACGGGCCCACGAGCAGATCACCCGCCTGCTGATGGTGCTGCGCGGGGATCTGCCGCCGCTGCCGACGGGTCCTCCGGCCCCAACACCGGAAACGCCGGCCGAGGGAGAAAAGCCGGCCGATGTCCAGGGCGGGACGTCCCTTGACGACATCCAGGTGGACTTCCTCATCGATGTCTCCCAGGCCGGCCAGAATGCGCGCATGCTGACCGCGCCGCGAGTGAGGGTTTACAACGGCGGGCGGGCCTACGTAACCTTGCCCGCTCAAAAGGGCAAGCCGGGCCAGTCCGCCCCGGGCAAGTAGGGCGGCGCGGGTAACAGCCTGCCGCCAGCCGGGCCGCCCTTGCCGCTGCCGCGGCCGTGGCCTATCATCACGCCTTGGCGTGAGCAGGCAGCCCCCCGAACATCCCGACCCGCCGCCTCCTGAGGCGGGAACGCCGGCCATGCGGCAGTACCGGCAGTTTAAGTCGCAATACCCGGACTATATCCTGTTTTTCCGGATGGGCGACTTCTACGAGATGTTCTACGAGGACGCCAAGGTCGCCTCGCGCGTGCTGGGGTTGGCGTTGACGTCGCGCTCGAGGGGCCCCACGGCCGTGCCGCTGGCGGGGGTGCCCTACCACGCCGTCGATTCGTACCTGGCCAAGCTGATCCGGTCGGGCTATCGCGTGGCCGTCTGCGAGCAGGTGGAGGACCCCAAGCAGGCCACCGGCGTGGTCAAGCGCGACGTGGTGCGGCTGGTCACGCCGGGAACGCTGACCGAGGAGAACCTGCTGGATGAGCGGGAGGGAAACTACCTCGCGGCCGTCTTCGACCCAACCGACCGCGGCGAGGGCGGCGCCGCGCCGATGCCAGCGGCCCAGCCGGACGGGCCGGCCAAGGCCAATTCCAAAAGCCCCGCCCAGATCGGCATCGCCTGGGTGGAGCTTTCGTCGGGGGCGTTCGAGGCGATGCTGGCCCCGGCCGATCACGCCCTGGACGAGCTGGTGCGGATCCGCCCGGCCGAGGTGATCGTCCCGGAAGGCTCGGCCATGGACACGCCCTCGTTTCGCGACTCGCTGCGGCAGTGCCTGGACGCGACGGCCACCGCCCGCCCGCCGTGGGCCTACGACGCCCACTCCTCCGTGACGCTGCTGAAGGAGCACTTCCGCGCCGAGACGCTGGCGGGGTTCGGCTTCGACGGCTACGACGCGTCGCTCTCTGCCGCCGGCGCCATCATCGAATACCTCCGCGAGACCCAGAAGACCGCCCTGACGCACATCCGCGCCTTGAAGCGCTTCGACCGATCCGAGACGGTGCTGATGGACGGCAACACGATCCGCTGCCTGGAGATCCTGCGGACGCTCCGCAGCAACCGGCGGGCGGGGACGCTGCTGGCAACGATCGACGTCACCGTCAGCGGCCCGGGGGCGCGGCTGCTGCCGCGGTGGCTGACGTACCCGCTGCGGTCGTATTCCGCCATCGTCGCCCGCCAGGACGCGGTCGCGGAGCTGGCCGCCGACCGCAAGCGCCTCGACCGCCTGCGCGGGCTGCTGGGGGGGACGTCGCAGATCGACCGCATCGCCACCAATATCGCCATGGCCCGCGTTCGCCCGCGGGAACTGCTGGGGCTGGGCGAGACCCTCGCCCGGCTGCCGGAAATCCGCGAGCTGCTGGGCGAGTGTCAGGCCGACCTACTGGTTCAGCTCGCGCCGAAGCTGGGCGGCCTGGAGGGCGCGGCCGAGTTGATCGGGCGGGCGATCCACCCGGACTCACCGGCGGTGCTCCGCGACGGCGGGGTCATCGCCGACGGCTTCGACGAGGAGCTGGACCGCCTTCGCCGCGTCGGGGCCGACGGACAGAGCTGGCTGGCCGAGTACCAGGGGCGCGAGGTGCAGCGGACCGGGATATCGGCCCTGAAGGTCGGCTACAACAAGGTTTTCGGCTACTACCTGGAGGTCAGCCGCGCCAACGCCGAGAAGGTTCCGGCCGATTACGTCCGCAAGCAGACGCTCAAGAACGCCGAGCGCTACATCACCGACGAGCTGAAGCGGTACGAGTCCGAGGCGCTGACCGCGGCCGAGCGGGCCCGGTTACTGGAGGCGCGGCTCTTCGAGCGGGTCCGCCTGGAGCTGGCCGGCTACGTCGATCGCCTCCAGGCGGCGGCCGAGGCCATCGCGGTGCTGGACGTGCTGGCGGCCTTCGCCCACCTCGCCGTCCAGCGCGGCTACCGCCGCCCGACCATCACCCAGGACAACGTCCTCCGCATCATCGGCGGCCGGCACCCCGTGCTGGCCGAGACGCTGCGGGAAAACTTCGTCCCCAACGACGTGGAGATGCAGGCCAAGGACAACCGGCTGCTGATCATCACCGGCCCGAACATGTCCGGCAAGAGCACCTACATCCGCCAGACCGCGCTGCTGGTGCTGCTGGCCCAGACGGGCTGCTTCATCCCCGCCGAGGAGGCCGACATCGGCCTGGTCGACCGCATCTTCACCCGCGTGGGGGCGGCCGACGAGCTCACCGCCGGGCTTTCCACCTTCATGGTGGAAATGATCGAGACGGCCAACATCCTCAACAACGCCACCGCCCGCTCGCTGGTCATCCTGGACGAGGTCGGGCGCGGCACCAGCACCTACGACGGGCTGGCGCTGGCCTGGGCCGCCAGCGAGCACATCGCCCTGCGCGTCAAGTGCCGCACCCTCTTCGCCACGCACTATCACGAGCTGACCGAGCTGGAGGAACTGCTGGACGGCGTGGCCAACTTCAACGTGGCCGTGCGCGAGTGGGCCGACGAGGTGGTCTTCCTGCACAAGATCGTCCCCGGCGGGACGGACCGCTCCTACGGCGTGCACGTGGCCCGGCTGGCGGGCGTGCCAAAGGACGTGATCGAGCGGGCCAAGCAGATCCTCCCCCAGCTCCAGGCCCACCTGGCCGAGGGGCTGGACATGCCGAAGCTGGCCGAGAGGGCCAAGGCGGCCGCGGCACAGATGGGCCTGTTCGCCAGCGGCCCGGACCGCGCCGCCCGCGAAATCAAGGACGCCGACCTGCAAAACATGACGCCCATGCACGCCCTGGACCTGCTGCGAAAGCTCAAGGGCGAGCTGTGAGGGCTGGCGCCCGGCCGCCCGCGCTGGAATCGATTTGTCCCCGTCGCCTGCGCCCGGCAGCCGGTTTACGTCCGGAGCTCCCAGCCGTAGTTGTCGCAGAACTTGGGGTCGGGGTGGTTGCCCCCGCCGGTTCATCCCGTCAAGGGGCGAGTCAGCCGACCCAAGCGATCACATAGGCCCAGTTGCCCAAAAGCGCAGCGGCCGCGATCGCCCAGGCCAGCTTTCGCTGGCGCCGCGTCAGGCACAGCCGCACCCGGCGCCCGCAAACGGCCCGGAACAACAACGCCGCCGCGGCCACGCCCAGGGCCGTGAACACCAGGGGATTCTTCCGCCAGGCCTGGCCCACGCGCCCTTCGATCAAACACCTCAGCCCGCGGGTCGAGCCGCAGGTGGGACAGGGAAGGCCGGTCAGGTGCTTGAACGCGCACAGTTCGATCTTCTGGCCCGTGTGTCCGGCCAGTGAGACAGCGCCCGCGCCCAATGCGGCCCAGACGAGCACGCAGACCACCGCCCACCAGGGCCAGTGAGGCCACCTGGATGCGGGAACAACCTCAATCTTCATGGCCCAAGACGTCCGGCGTGAGGTGATGCCGCAGGTCAGCTAGCCGCGGCCATGACCACCACCACGATCAGCCAGATGGCCGCGCCGGCGCAGGACAGGATCACGCTGACAATCCCGCAGATCCTGCCGGCGTTGGTCAGCCCCCGCCCGGACGGATCCATGCGCCCGGCGCCCATCTCCCTCAGGTCGGTATTGCCCATGACCCATGCGATGATGCCACAGATGAAACAGACGACCAATCCGAGGATCCCCAGTGCCAGGATCGCTCCGCCCCGGTGGGGTCTGAGAGCCGTTGGCTGCATCCCCGGCTCCAGCGGCGGCATCGCCGGCGGCTGCTGCGATTGCGTCATTGTGAATCTCCTTCCCCTTGCAGGCAGATCACCCTTTCTTGAGACTTTGGCTCACCCGCGGTTGGATACGCCGCACGCTACTGGCACCGCCCCTTGCTGTCAAAGCTTTTGTGCAGTTACACACCGGCGGAGCCGGCGGTGCGGGTCCCAGCATATGGAAAAGGACCCGAGCGTGGATTAGACTAGGCGGCAGCGAAAGAAGCCTTTCCATGGCAGTGGCGACGCGACATGACGGTCGGCGGGCGAGTGAGCTTCGGGCGGTGAAGATCACGACGGGCTACGTTCCCACGGCCGACGGGTCTTGCCTGATGGAGCTGGGCGGCACGCGGGTGATCTGCACGGCCAGCTTCGTGGCCGGCGTGCCGGGGTGGCTTGCCGGCAACGGCCGCGGCTGGGCGACGGCCGAGTACGGCATGCTCCCGGCCAGCACGGGCCAGCGACGGCGGCGCCCGATAGGCAGGCCCGACGGCCGCTCGACCGAGATCCAGCGGCTGATCGGGCGGGTGCTGCGAAGCGTCGTGGCCATGGAAAAGCTGGGCGAAAACACGATCTACGTGGACTGCGACGTGCTGACGGCCGACGGCGGCACGCGCACGGCCGCCATCACCGGGGCGTACGTGGCCATGGCGGAGGCCCTCGCCCGGCGCCTGCCGGCCGGGGCGGGCCGACGCGGCCTGCTGAAGGGGCCGGTCGCGGCCGTGTCGGTCGGCATCGTCGACGGCAGATGCCTGCTCGATTTGGACTACCCCGAGGACGCCGCCGCCCAGGTGGACATGAACGTGGCCATGACCAAGGCCGGCAAGTTCGTCGAGGTGCAGGGCACCAGCGAGCGGGCGCCCTTCGACGGCAGGCAATTGCAGGCGATGCTGCGGCTGGCCCGGTCGGGAATCCGCCGGCTCATCGCCGCACAGCAGAGGGCCATACGAAATGCGAAATGATCCCATCTCCCAAAGGCAGGCGATGAGACGAATGCTGCTGACGGCGCTGGCCTCGGCCGTCGCCATCGGCGGCTGTAATGGCCAGGACGGGCCGTCGTTCAGGTCGGCCCTGCCGCCGGCCAGCGCCGCCGCCGACAATGAGGGCGACTGGACCATCCTGCTGATGGTCGTCAAGGACGCGACGGAGCACGTTCGGCGGGCGGAGGATTACAGGAAGCGCATCGGCGAGCAGCTCGGCTGGAAGGGCCTGTTCACCATCAACAAGGCCTCGCACAGCGAACTGTACTGGGGCCGGTACCTGACGCCCGCGCGGGCCCGGAAGGACCTCATGACGGCCAAGGCCCATACCACGCCGGCCGGCACCAAGCCGTTCGCGCGGGCGATGATCATGCCGCTGTCGGGCGAGGACATCGGCCCGCCGGAGTGGAACCTCAAGAACGCCCGCGGCGCGTACACTTACCTGGTGGCGGTCTTCAAGGACGACCCCGAGCGGAAGTACATCGGGCGGAAGAAATTCGCCGTCGATTACTGCCGGCGGCTGCGAGAGGGCAAGTACGAGGGCTACTTCTACCACGGCCTGGCGGATTCGTGGGTGACGATCGGAACCTTCGGCGCCGAGGCCGTTCGCGAAGAGATGACCCCCGACGGCAGAATCGTGGAGATCCGAAACGCCGGGATGAAGGCCATCCGGGACGACTTTCCGCACCTGGCGATCAACGGCACCGGCGTCAACGAGCTTGCCTGGGACCCGGCGAACCGGAAAATGATCCGGATTCCGCAGAAGACCCGGCCCATCCGCATCCCCCGGGGAAGGTGAAGCCATGTCGGCAGAGGCCAACGCCGCTATCGAGTCGGTCCCGGCGCGGATCGTCCTGGCCAGCAGGAACCCCGGTAAGGTGCGGGAGATCGCGGCGGTGCTGGGCGAGCTTCCGCTGCGGGTGGTGTCCCTGGCGGAGATCGACCCGGAAGCGGCCATCGCCGCCCCGGCCGAGAATGCACGCAGCTTCGCCGACAACGCCCGGGCCAAGGCCGCCCACTACGCCCGTGCGGCCGGGTGCTGGGCGCTGGCCGACGACAGCGGGCTGGCGGTGGACGCCCTGGGCGGAGCCCCCGGCGTGCGCAGCGCCCGCTACGCCACCGACGAATGCCCGCCCGGCGCCGCCCGAGACGTCATCGACGCCGCCAACAACGCCAGACTGCTGCGCGAGCTGGAGGGAGTGGACGAGGGCGAGCGGACCGCGCGGTTCGTCTGCCACCTGGTCCTTTCCGACGGCGAGCGGACGCTGCTGGAGGCCGCCGGCGTGGTGGAGGGGCGGATCGGCCTGGGCCCGCGCGGGTCCAACGGTTTCGGCTACGATCCGCTGTTTTTCGTTCCCGAGCTGGGATGCACCACGGCCGAGCTGCCGCCGGAAAAGAAGAATGAAATTTCCCACCGCGGCCAGGCCGCCCGCAAGCTGGCCGCGCTGCTGCGGCAAATGCTCCAGAAGAAGGATGGGCCGCCGTGCCGGACGTAATCTGCCTGGGCGAGTTGCTGATCGACCTGCCGGCGACGGCGCGGGACGTCTCGCTGGCCGACGCCCCCGGCTTCACCAAGGCCCCCGGCGGCGCTCCGGCCAACGTGGCCGTGGCCGTCCGCAGGCTCGGGGCGAGTTCCGGCTTCATCGGGGCCGTCGGCAACGACCCCTTCGGCAAATTCCTCGCCGGCGTGCTGGCCCGCGAGGGCGTGAACACGGCCGGGCTTGTCCGCAGCGACGACGTGCGAACGCCGCTGGCCTTCGTGGCCGTCCGCTCCGACGGCGCGGGAGACTTCTTCTTCTACCACGACGGCGGGCTGGCGCCGCTGCGGGAAGAGCACGTCGACGCGGCCTACCTGCACTCGGCGGCGGTGCTGCACTTCGGCTCCATCAGCCGCATTCAGCCGGCGGCGCGGGCGGCCACGGACAAGGCCAGGGGCATCGCCGCAAAGGCCGGCCTGCTGGTCAGCTACGACCCGAACTACCGCCCGCGCCTCTGGGCCGATCCGGGCGAGGCCCGCGAAAGAATCCGCGAGGGCTTCGACGGCGCGGCCCTGGCGAAGGTCTCCAAGGAGGAGTGGGAGTTCATACTGGGCACGGCGGACTTTGACGGCGGCTCGCGGCGGCTGCTGGACGCCGGCGTGCAGCTCGTGGTCCGCAGCGAGGGCGGCGCGGGCGCCAGCTTCGCCACGTCCCGGGCGAGCGGGCACGTCGACGCCTTCGAGGTCGAAAGCGTGGAGTTCACCGGCGCCGGCGACGCCTTCACCGCCTCGCTGCTGGTGGACCTGCTCGCCCGCCGGGGGCAGGGGGCGGCTCCGGCGGAGCTGGACGAGGGGCAACTGCGGCACATCCTCCGCCGGGCCAATGCCGTCGGCGCACTGACCACCACCCGCCCGGGGGCGATACCCGCCCTGCCGCGGCGGCAGGAGGTCGATGCCTTCCTCAGCGCCGCCGGCGAATGAGGGCAACGGCGAACAGACACCCCGCCACCGCCGCGTAGCCGGCCGCCGTCGTCAGCCAGTCCGCCTTGGGCTTGGGGACGTCCCGGGCGAGCACGGTGCAGTCGTAGAGGATCGGGCCCTCGTGCCAGATGAAGCCCGACCGGCTCGGCAGGCAGCTCGCGGTGGCGTATACGGGATTCGCGGCCGCCACGAGCAGGCTCGCCCGGCCGCGCCACGGGCCGTCGCCGGCCAGGATGATGCCGTTGGCCCAGAACGGCCCGGCCGCGATCGCCAGCACAATCAGAATCGCCAGCGACGCCGCAAGCAGGCGGTTCTCGACCCGCCGGGCCAACACCACCAGCCCGCAGGCGAACAGGCCGACGCTGCACCAGATAAGATAGATCTTCGCCGCCCCGGCCGGCGAGAGCATCTTCCCGACGGTCAGCACGATCAGCAGCACCGCGCTGGCGTCCAGGACCGGCCCGCCGTGAAAGACGGCGCCCCAGAGGCCCGCCCCGCCGGCGGCGAAGATGGGCGTGGCGACGATCACCCACAGCAGGCCGACCAGCAGCGCCGTCACCGCCGCCGTGGACGGGGCCAGCAGCGCCCGGGCCGCCGCGTACGCCCCGACCTGGACGGCGATGGTCGCGCCCGCGGCCGCCAGCATCGCCGGCAGGTTCCGCCGCCAGAGGCCGGCGAGATGCCGCGGCTGGACAGCTTCGGCAGGATGATCGGCCCCGGCGCCCACGGACGCCTCACCGGCCGCCGGGCGCCTTCGGCCGCCGGGCCTTATACTCATCCAGCAGGGCCCGCAGGCGCGTGGCGTAGTCGGCCCACAACGCCGACACCGACTTGATCTGCTGCTGCCGCCGTTCGACGTGCTTCAGCACGGCGGCGACGTCCTCGCCCGGGTCGCCCAACAGCTCGCCCGCCTGGGCGAGCTGGTCCTTCCAGTACTGGAGGGCCTGCCCCACCTCCCGGGGCGTGCGCGGAAGTATCTCATCGGCCAGAGCCTGAACCCGGAACGTCACGTCGCTCAGGCCGGCCTCGGCCAGCGCCGCCTTCAGCCGCTCGCGATCGTACACCAGGGCCCGCTGGTCAATGCGGACGACGGCCGCCGTCTTGGAATGACGCGAGAGGAACTTCCTGACGGCCGTGGGGACGTCCTCCAGCGACAGCCGCCGACCGTCCATCTCCACCCGCCCGAAGGCGTCGACGGTGAAAGCGACCCTGGCGTCGGCGGCCGTCTGGGCATCCTTGACGGGCGCGATCACCACCTCCACGGGCGTGCCCTTGGCCGGCACCACCGCGGGATTGGCCGTGAACTCCAGCATCGCGTTCTTGTCCGAGCTTTCAAAAGGCACGTCGATGACGCTGGAGGCGAAATTGGCCAGGGAGACGTGGTGGCCTTCCACGTCGGCCCAGTAGCGCCCGTCGTCGAGCAGGGCCGAGCCGACGAACGCCCAGCGCGTGGGCTTGGGCTTCTTCTTCGTGTTGGCCAGCAGCAGCCAGTCGGTGGCGGCAGCCTCGCGCGGGGCGCCCTTGGGGTCCTTCCACCGCAGGACGATCTCCAGCATCGCCCCCTTGGGCGGCACGAACACCGGCTTGCCGCCGGCGGGAGTAGTCCACTGCGCCGGCTTGCCCCGGTCCAGCCCCAGCATTGTCAGCGCCGCGTGCAACGACGACGGCAGCGCCTTCGTCGCCAGCAGCGACTCATAGTCCTTCGTCCCCTGCGTGCAGAGCAGGAACTCCAGGAATCCCTCTTTGAGGGAGACGGTCGCCTGGACGACGACCTGTCGCTTGTCGAGGTCGACCGCCAGGTGTTTGAGGCGCACGACCTTGCCCGCCGGTTGGGTGGCCGGGCGCGTGGTCGTCTGCGCCGGCGATCGCCCGCAGAGCAGGCTCGCGGCCAGCACGCACGCGACGATGCTGTTCGACCTGATCATATCTGATCCTCGCTTGCCGGCCCGCGGCAGGGCGGCGAGGCCGCTGTCGGTCCACCCGGCAAGCCGCGGCCGCGGCAGTATTGTTCCTGCCGGCATGGTACCAGAAAGCGCCCCGCCTGTCCGCCCGAAGTCGCCGTCGCCCCGGCCAAGAAAAACGCCCCGTCCACGGGGACGGGGCGCAAAGAGTCCGGGAAGACGCGCCGGCTATTCCGGGAACGTGGTGTCTTCGTATTCCTTCTGAATGATGATCTCGGGCCTGACCATGATCAGCAGGGTCTGTTCGTCGCGGACGATCGACCGGTTTGTGAAGGCCCGGTTGAGCACGGGTATCTTGGCGAGGATGGGCACGCCCATCTCCCTCTCCACCTCGCCGGCAAGCCTCTGCCCCCCCAGCAGCAGCGTGGCCTTGTCGGGCACGGAGACGGTGCACTGCACCTCCTGGATGGTGACGTTGGGCAGTTGCAGCGTGCCGGAGCCGGGAATCGGGTTGCCGGCGGCGTCGAGCGCGCCCTGGTACTCGGTGAAGCCGTTGACGGTCGAGACCTGCGGGCGGATGGTCATGGTGACGTACTTGCGGTCGGCCGAGATGGTCGCCTCCACGTCCAGGGTGGTGCCGGTGGAGACCGTGGCGATGATGGGTCGGTAGGCGGCGACGTTTTCGACGACCTCCGGCTCCGTGCCGGCGACGTAAGCCTGCTGGGTGGAGACGGTGACGTACGCCCGCTGGCTGTTGTACAGCGTCAGCCGCGGCGCCGTCAGCGTGCGCGTGGACTGGTTGGCCTGGGTGGCGCTGATGAGGAAGTCCACCTGGATGTCGTCCAGGAACGTCCCGGCGATGCTCAAGGCGCTGCTGGTGGCGGTGCCGCCGATGCTGCTGGGAACGAACGTCTGCTGCGGCCCGGCGAAATCGAACGAGCCCTGGCGCATCCCCATCGGCGTGAACCGGTTGCTGACCAGCCCGCGCCTCTGCCACTGCGGCAGGAAGGCGCCGGCGCTGCTGTCGACGATGCGAGCCCCGGTGAGCGGGTCGGTCAGCCACCCCCCGGAGCCGTCGTCAACCGGCTTCAGCCGCGAGGTCAGGTTGAAGTAGAAGTCCAGGTCGATGCCGATGTGGTTCAGGAAGCCGGTGGTGACTTGGATGAAGCGGGCCTCGACGTTGATCTGCAAGGCCTTGGCCTCTCGAAGCTGCTCCAGCAGCCGCGTCAGCGACTCCTGGTTTTCGGGCGTCTGGCTGACGACGATCTGCCCGCCCATCTCCCGGATGGATCCCGTTCCCGACGCCGTAATCCAGCTATCGGGAGAGATGGTGGCGCGAATCAGATCCAGCATGTCGCCGATGAGCTGCTGCCGGCTGACCTGGTTTTCCCCTCCGACGTTGTTGCCGCCGCCGGTGTTGTTGCCGCCGGAGCCGAAGAAGCCGCCGCTGCCGCCGCCGCCGCTGGTGTTGTTGCTGCTGGCGTTGGTGGACTGGTTGGACAGGTCGATGCGCGGCCCCTCGAAGCTCGGCACGCGCACGATCAGGTCGCTTATGTCGTAGACGCGCGTGACCACCTGCCGCGACAGGTCGTTCCTGGTGGAGATGGTGATGACGCCGTCGTCGATGACGAAGCCCAGCGGGTTGATGCCGCCGACGTCGTCCAGGACGGTCCGCAGCGCCTTCTCAATGGTCACGTCGGTCAGCTTGACGTTGACGGGCGTGTCCCGGTTGATGCCGGCCTGCTCCAGGGCGTTCCACTTCACGTGAATGCTGGCCCCGCTGACCTCGCGCATGAACTCGGTGACCTGCTCGAAGGGCACGCCGCTGAACTCAAACTTGCGGTGGGTCTGCATCAGTTTCTTGCGGACGGCCCGGTTAGCCGGGCTCTCGGCCGCCGCCCCCACGGCGAAGCGCCGGCGAGACTCCCGGATCTGCGGCCAGTCCGTCGGGTACCGCAGCAGCATGTACCACGGAATCTGGGCCTCGCGGATGCCCACCAACTGCTTGGTCTCCTCCCGGAGGCCGGTGCCGACGGCTTCCTTATCCCGCAGCCGCAGCACGAAGCCGCTGAGCGTCTCGTACATTTCCGCGGCCCTGCCGTCCTCGGGGTCCAACTGCCGGATGCGCTGGAGGATGTCGACGGCCTGGGTGTACTTGTGTTCCTTGCGCAGCGTCCCGGCGCGCACCCACAGGGTGCTGATCTTCTCACGAAGCTGCCGGTCGGTCTCCTCCCGGCGAATCCGCTCGCGCTGGAGCAGCTCCGCCCTCTGGTGCTCGACGCGATCCTGGTCCCACTGCAACTCCTCCCGGTCGATGAAGCGGACGACCTCGTCGATCTCCGCCAGCTTCCGGCGGTACTGCTCGTCGGTGAACAGGATGCGGTTGGCCTTGCTCGTAACCAGGGTCTTGGCGTGATCGAGTTCCTGCCGGGCGCGGGCGAAGTCCTCCTTTGATTTTGGCAGGTGCAGGGCCTGGCGGCTCCGCTGCACGGCCTGGGCGTAGCCGGTCTCGACCCTTTGCTTGCGGATTGTGAGGAGCTTTTGCAGCTCGCTGATGGCCGACCGCCCCTTGGTCGTGCCCTTGCGGGCCTGGGCCCCTGCCAGGGCGAGCCGGGCGGGCTCGTACTGGGGCACGAGTTCGACGGCGCGTTTGAAATACCCGACGGCCTTGTCGATCTCGTAATGATCCATGGCCTCGCGGCCCAGGCGGATGTAGCGGTCGGCCCGGTCGATGCGGGCCTGAAGCTCCTGCGTCCGCACCTTCTCGATGCCCGACTTGGCGGGGGGCGACACGGTCGCCGGCTGCGTTGTCGCCGAGCCCCCGGCCGCCTTGGCCGCGGCGATCCTGCCGGCGGCCAGCTTCTGCTGCTTCCGTGCGTCCTGGCGAACCTGGTCGGTAACGAACTGGCTGCCTGCAACCTGCCCGAAGAGGGCCTCGGCCCGGGCCAACTGGTTGGCCTTCAGGGCCGCCAGGGCTTGCTGATAAGCGGCCATCGCCGCCCGTTGCTGTCCGATGGCCGCCGCCGCCTTCTTGCCATAGTCATCCAGTTGCGCCTGCCGAACGCCGGAAAGCCTGCTCCGATCGACGCCTCGCAGCGTTTGCTGGCACTGCTGGAAATCCTTGGCCTTGTACTGGTCGATGCCCTTCTTCAGCAGCGCCTGTGCGCGGTCGGTCTGGGCATCCTGGGCCCACCCAGTCGCGGCGGGCACCGCCGCCAGCGCTATCAAGACCACCAGCCATAGCCCATGTAGAGGTTTCAAGGCCAACCTCCTTTCAAGAGGCTAATGCACGCCCGGCCGGTGCGGCTGTCCGGTCCAACCACGCGTGCGCCTGCCCGTTCCGTCAGCGGCCGGACAGGCCCGAAAGCTCCCGCGGCGTCGGTTGAATCACCGAAGCCGTCCAGACCCAAATGCGATATATCGTATGAGGACGTAAGCTTGGTGGGCGCCGTCGCGCCACGGGGGAAGATAGTTCATGGCCGTCGGAGATTGCAAGCTGAAAAAACCACCATTTTGCCGGAGGCCGGCCTTACGGTCCGCCGGCGGCAACGGTCGGCGCCTGCTGGACCTCCTTCAGCAGTTCCCGATGCCGCTCGGACGCCTGGTCCTCCAAGACCGTTCGCGTTCCCAGCTTGCCCTCGGCGCCCAGGTACAGCATCTCCGTGGTGTCTCGGATCGTGTTGGTCTTGGGCTGGCGCATCTTCTTGGTAAAATCTAAATCCACGACGATGGCGCGGGTGCGGAAATCCACGTTGGCGGTCTGGAACTGCCCGTTCCAGGCCAGCAGCTCCTTCTTGATCTCCGCGCCGATGGGCTCGCCGCGGCGAACGTTGAATCGGTGCTTGATGCGCTGGCCCCATTTCAGCGTAAAGACCTCCACGTACACTTCCTGCTTGGCGGGAAAGTCTCCCACCACGAAGAACTCCGTCGGGTACTGTGCCGTCACCGGCTCGGACCACTGTGACCAGGGCGTCATCAGCGTGACCGTCTCCGCCTCCACCCTCTTGGCCACTTCCCCGAACCGCTCGAACAACGGGTTCAGCAGCACCAGGCGAACGCGGTAGCCGTAGGTTACGCCCTCCGACAGCGCCGTGTCGTGGAACCACAGCTCCAGGATGCCCTCCTCGCTTTTAAACTGCTCGGCCAGAGACGGCACCAGCGACAATTTGGGCTGCTCCGGCTCTTCGGCGCCCGTCCCGGGACGTCTGGTGGTCGGCGGTGCGGAGGTCCTGGGCGTCGTCCCCACCCGGGGACGAGGCTGCCGCGGCACACCCGGTCGCGGCGGCCGCGTCGTGCGCCGCGCCGACCCGGTCGAACCGGCCCCGGTGGGGCGCGGCGCCCCGCTCGGCCGACGGGGTGGAGCCGTGTACCTCTGCTCCCCTTGGCCCATTGGCCGCGGCATCTGCGCCGGCGGACCAGACACCGCCCCCCGCCCGGTCGGCGCGGGCATGCGATACTGTCCGCGCATAGCCCGACTGTAGGCGTCCCGAGGGTTGGGAGTTGCGGTCGTGCCCGCCCTCTGCCACGGGTACGAGCCTGTGGCCGTCCCGCTGCGGCGGATCGCCGTCCGCCCCGCCAGCAAATCGCTGACCCGCGTCCGCGGCTTGTGGATATACCAATCCCCCACCTGGAGGCTCGGGTGGACAATGTTCCAGTACGCCGGCTCCAGCGTTTCCTCCTGGTTTCTGGCAAGCTGGGCGATGGCCTGTCGGATGAGGTCACGGTTCCGGGGGGTGTATTTCGGCAGCACCACCGGCGGCATCGAAGACGGCAGGTTGACCATGGCCACCATCACCGGCTCGCTCCAACTGCCGTCGGGAAGGCGCTGCCGTCGTTCAGCCTGGACGGCGGCGACGAAGAAATCGGCCGTGGCCTTCGGCGCCTTCTTGAGCAGCTCCTCCCATTGCTTTCGCAGCGATTCGTGAGAGTACACCGCCACCACGTGGGCGGCGATGACCTCCTTCGGCACCGAGGCCTTGTCCCTGTCGGCCTCCGGGATCTGGTCGGGCGTGGGCACCACCACCTCTCGGTGGATCTGGGCGATCGGCTGCTCCGGGGGGTCGATGACTTTCACCAGCTCCGCCAGCTCCACCGTCGGCCGGGTCGGGCCCTCTTCGCCCGTCGTCGTCAGCGCCAGCCTCTCCGGCTGCCATTCGACGGCGGGCACGGGGTACCGCTCCCCGATGCGCTCTTTCAGTTTGGCAAGGTATTGCGGCGGGTCCGCCCGCTCGGGCTGCTTGGCTTGCAAGCTCGCCTCCAGCCGCTGGGCCTGGCTGACCAGGATCTCGTCCACCTTGCCGGGGGCATGGCCGTCCACCTCGCGCGGACTCGAGGCCACCCAAAACGCCATCGCCAAGACCAGCACCAGCACCGATACCGCCAGCACGAGTTTCTCCAGGTGCTGCTCCAGTAATGTGGTTCCGTTTGTCTTGGCCATTTCAAGGTCTCCTTACTAGCGCCCGGCCAAGCAGAATCGGCCGAACCTTCCCATCGCCGCCAGCGGCCGGCTCCGGCACCGCCGAAACGCCCGCCGAATGCCGCGTCACCGCACTGCGCTGGCAAGGGGCGAAGCCGTCGCGCCAATTCTCTTGTTGTCCTCGCTCCGCAGGGCGCCGGGGTCGCGTTGGCTTATCTCTATCAGGAAAGCTTTGGGCATAATGTCCGGATAATCCTTCTCCCACGCCTTCGCCTGGCTATTCCAGCGTCCGCGGGTCCAATCGGCCAGCAAGAGCATCTCGCCCGTGATCGTCGCCTCGACGACCGCCTGCGTTCCGTAATAGTAGCGGTCCTCGGGGCTGGCCCTGCTCGCAACGGACGATTGGTCCTCGGCGGGCTGTCGGATGACGACGTCCAGGACGGTGTGGAAGTTCTGGATGCGGAGGTTTTCGTACAGCCGCGGCAGCGCGCTGGCCGGCGCGATCACCGTGAACTGGTAATGAACGACGTCGTAAAGGGGATTGCAGGCTCGCCCGGTCAGCGCCGGCGCGCCGCCCGTTCCCCGCCCGGCCCCGCCCACGTAGTCCAGATCGGCCCGCGCCAGGCTGGCCACCGGCGGGCCCTGCCCGCCGCCGAGGGTGGCGGCCCTTCGCACGACGTAGCCCAGGAAATTCGTCCGCACGAGCCGCTTGATGGGCGAGCCCGGCACGCCCTTTCCCCTGTCGGGCAGGCCCACCGTGCGGCGGTTGGTTCGGGCGATCACCTCGATGATGTCCTTCTGAACCCACAGCCGCACCTGCGCCAGATACAGGTGGGTGTCGGAATATCCTGACGCGTTTTCGGGCACGAGCGCGACGTCCAGGCAATTCTTGTCGGCGTAGATCTGCCCTTCCCGCGACTTGGCCAGGACGAGCTTGTTCGTGGCCTTCTCCTGCGGCGTCGCCTCCTGGGGGAGCTCCTCGGCGGTGCTGGACTTGGTGATCGTTGGCGTCGACGGCGGCCTCGAGGTGTAGCTCGTGCGGCCGGTCGGCGACATGCGGTAGCGGCTGGTGCCCCCGACGGCCGGGCGCCGGTCGCCCCCGACGGCCGGGCGCCGGTCACCCCCGACGGCCGGGCGCCGCCAGTCCACCCCGGGCGACGGGGTCCCTGTCCCTGTCGGCCTCTTCAGGTCCACCGGGCCCTCCTGACCCGTCATGCGGCGGATCTCCTCCTGGATCTCCAGGTCCGTCGGCGGCTCCGTCGGCTGTAGCTTCTCCAGCAGCTTCAGCAGCCGGTTCTCGTACTCCTGGGGAAACCGCCAATACAGGCTTTCCCTTTGGTAGATGTCCTTGTTGATGGGGAACGCCTCGACCTGCCGCCCGGAGACGTCGAAGGTGATGATGCCGTAGCCCTTGCTGTTGCGGTCGAGGCAGTAATCGGCCACTTCGGCGGCGGCGGCCCGGACGGCCGCCACGCGCTCGCGCTCGGCCTCGACCATTTGCCGGTTGACGCCCGAACCGACCAGGGACTTGATCTGCCCGTTCAGTTTCACCCGCCGCTGGGCGTACTCGTCGGTCTGCTTCCCGGCCGAGCGCGCCATCACCAGCATGCCCGCCGCCCCGACGACCACGATCGCGACCGTGCAAATCATGAACAGGTTTTCCCTGACGAATTTCATTGCATACCTCTCACCCGAAGGTCTCTCTGCTGGACGCCGGGCTCTACCTGACCGGCCTTGGCCTGAATAGGCTTGAGCGGCTTGTCCTCTTTGAGACGGAACAGCCAGCCGACCACGAACTCCGTGTCTCCGCCGGCAAGCTCCCCGGTCAGCGGGTCGACAACGCCCCTCGTTTGCGACTGGTGGAGCGATGCCGTTCCGTGCGTTTCCCCGGGCGTCTCCGGCTCCCGCCCGGCTGTGATCTGGACGATCTTGTCGGCGATGACATCGTCCACCGGCAGAGAGGCCAGCGGATCAGAGCCGCTCCCGGCCGCCGCCTGGGCCTGCTTGACGATGCCGGTCAGTTCGTTCTTCAGCTCCGTCAGGAAGTTGGTCGCGCTGATGCCCCGCTGGGGAGTGGTGCCGGCCAGGAACAGCACAAAGCCGCGCCGCGCCGGCCCGGTCTGAACGCTCGCGGGCCTCTTCTCGCCCCCCCCCATCGGGCGCGGCGGCCCCCCGGCAACGGCCGGGCGAGGGGCCATGGCATACCCGGTAAGCCGCCTGGGTGCACCCATACTGTAGTTTGGGCCGCCAGGCATGGCCGAGCGAGGGGGCATACCCCCCCCGCTTCCCAGGCCGGTCCCACGGCCGCTGTAGTACGCCTTGATGCTTTCGGCATCCATCCCGTCCACATTCTCGACGTCCTTTTTGTACAGCCCCGTCAAGACGATCACCCGGCGCCGCGGCCGGGGGATCTTCTTCAGCTCCGCAAGCTTCTTCACCTTCATCTTCGCCTGATCCGTGGCGACGTTGCCGATGGCCGTGCTCACCACCCCGTGCATCTTCTCCCAGAAGTCGTTGTGGGCCAGCATGCCCGGAAACTGCTCGGCCAGCGCCTTGGCCTGGCTGTCCCGCCCTCTGACCGTGCCAAAATCCTTCAGGTCCGCATCGGCCTTCCTCAGCACCGACGCCACGCGGCTCAGCTCGGCGTTGCCTTCCGGGTTCAGCCGGTTCTGGTCCGCGTAGGCCCTCCAGGTGTAGCCGGCGAAGGCGATCAGCAGGGCCGCCGCCGACGCGGCAAACCACGGCCGCTTCTTCGCCCACAGCCGCCGCCGGGCAATCTCCGAGGGCAGAAGGTTGGTGGAAATCCTCGTCAGCCCCAACCCCTGAAGCGCCAGCCCGTAGCAGACCGCGAACGACAGCACGTTCTCGGTGAAGGCCGGCGCGTTCACCGCCGCCGACGGCGAAAGCTTGTTGAAGCTGTCCACCCGGGCCACCGGAACGTTCAAGTTCTGCTCCAGGAACTTCTGCAGCCCCGGCAGCCGAAAGCCGTTGCCCAGCCCGATCACCCGCTGGAACCGGCTGTCCCGGTGCAGCGAGGTGTAGTAGCCGATCGAGCGCTGGATCTCCTGCACCACCTCGGCGAACACCGGCCGCATCGCCTGGAAAATCTGCCGGGCGTACTTGCTGGTGGCGGCGGTGCGCTTGAACTTCTCGGCCTTGCGGAAGCTCAGCTTGAACCCCTTCACCAGCGCCTCGGTGAAGTTGTTGCCGCCGCGCTGCATGGTGCGCGTCCAGATCTTGGCCCCGTCGGCCACCACCAGGTCGGTGCTGTCGGCGCCGATGTCGACCAGCAGCGTCGCCCCGTCACCCCCGCTCTGACCGTCGAAGACGAGGAAGTTGTACAGCGCCAGCGGGGCCATCTGCACCGTGTCCACCGTCAGCCCCACTTCCGTGAACCGGTCCAGCACCCCGGCCACGTCCGGCCGCTTCATGGCGAAGATGCCCACCTCGATATCGGGCGAGTCGGGGTCGCGGAACGGCTGCCACCGCCAGATGACCTCGTTGATGTCGAAGGGAATCTGCTGCTCGGCCTCGAAGCGGACGATCTCCGGCACGCGCTTGGGCTCCACCGGCGGGAGCTTGACGAAGCGGGTGATGCCGGACTTGCCCGGGGCCGAGACCACCACCTTGCTGCCGAGGACGTTGTTGCGGGCCAGGAACTGCTCCAGGGCGTTGCGCATGAGCTGTTCCGGGTCGACGCCCGGCTGGCTGAGGATCTTCGGATGCTCGATGACGTCGAAGGCCTCCAGGTGGATCTCGCCGTCCACGCTGCTGAGCTTGAGGGCCTTCAGGGCACACTGCCCGATGTCAATTCCCCATACGGTCTTGGGCTTGGCCATCGCCATTACCTCCCGTCGCGTCGGTCGGGGCTGCTTCCAGCCCTGCCAACGCGGCTACGCAGGGACGCCGGCGGGTATGCTTGGGTTGTACCTGCCCGGTACGTTCCTTGTATAATACCGTCTCGCTCCCGGTCGCAACAGCCTCCGGTCAAATACCCCGCGCCGCCGCGGGCCTCTTGGAGGTCGTCGGTGCTGCGTTTTACCGCCAATACCATCGGCTGCAAAGTCAATCAGTACGAAACCCGCGCGGCCGCGGGCCTCTTGTCCGCCCTCGGCGCCGTCGAGGTCGGCTCGACCGGCCGCTCCGGCGGCGACGGGGAGGTTGACCTCGTCCTGGTCAACACCTGCTGCGTCACCGCCGCGGCCGCCGCCAAGAGCCGGCGGGCCGTCCGCCGCTCCGTCAGGCGCCACCCGCGGGCCGACGTCCTCATCTTCGGATGTTATGCAACCCGGCAGGCCCAGCTCCTGCGCCAGTTGGCGCGCCGGGCCGGGTCGTCCGGCAATGTCCACCTGGCCGGACACTGCGACGACGTTGCCGAATGCCTGCTGCGGGCCGCCGCATCGCTGCGGCAGCGAAGGGCTTCCGGTGACGGCCCTTCGAGTTGCGCCCGCGCGCCCACCACGCCCGGAACGAACCAATCCTCAAAGGACTTCCGGAGGCCATCTTTGAGCGGCCACGGCCAGAACGCAAACCTGACTTCTCTGACCGGCGGGCCTGTTAGGTATGACGAATCAATGAAGGCGGGTCCTCACCAGCACCCAGCCAGCCCAACGCACATTTCAGCTTCCCGCTACGACTCTATCCAACCACGCCAGGGGTCCGATGTCAAGAACAATATCGGCACCGCCCTGCTGCCGCCGATAGCCAACTTCGCCGGGCGGCAGCGGGCCTTCGTGAAGGTGCAGGACGGCTGCGACGCCGGGTGCAGCTATTGCCTGATTCCGCGCCTGCGGCGGCGGGTGTGGTCCCGGCCGATGGAGCAGATCCTCACCGAGGTCCGCGCGCTCGCCGCCAACGGGCACAAGGAGGTGGTCCTGTGCGGGGTGTTCCTGGGTGCCTACGGGCGGGCGACGGCCGTGCGGAGAAAGTGGCCCGGCCCGTCGGCGCTGCCGGAGCTGCTTGCCCGCGTGGCCGCCGTCGAAGGCCTTTGGCGCGTCCGCCTCAGCAGCCTCGAGCCCGGCGACGTCAGCGATAAGCTGCTGGAGGTCATGGCCGAGTCTCCCAACGTCGCGCCGCACCTGCACCTCTCGCTCCAGTCCGGAAGCGGGCCGGTGCTGCGGCGGATGAACCGGCAGTACGGCCCGGAGGAGTTCCTGGCGGCCGTGGGGCGAGCCCGCCGGCGGCTGGACCGCCCGGCCGTCACCACCGACGTCATCGTCGGCTTTCCCGGCGAGGGCGAGGACGACTTCGCCGCCACGTTGTCCGTCGCCCGGCGGGCGGGCTTCGCCAAGATTCACATCTTCAGCTTCTCCGCCCGGCCCGACACGGCCGCGTGGAAGTGGCGCCGCGAGGCCCCGCCGCCGCCCGTCGTCAAGGCACGCTGCAAGCAACTGGCCGAACTGGAGAGGCAATCGGCGCAGGCCTTCCGCCGGCAGTTCGTCGGCCGGAGAGTCGAGGTGCTCGTCGAGCAGCCCAACAGCAAGACGCCCCCCGGCCACGCCCGCGGCCTGACCGACCGCTACGTCGAGGTGACCTTCCCGCTGGCCGAACCCGCCCTCCCGGCCGAGCTGCCCGGCCAGGTCGTCCCCGTCCGCATCGCCGGCCTGGGCGAGCACGGCCTTGTGGGCAGCCGCGTTGAATCGGAAGGAGTTCTCCGTGCAGCAGAAGGATCCAAAGCCTGACCTGGCCCGCTCAAGCCGCGGACGACGCCAACGAAAACACAAATGTAGGGCGGGGCTACGGCCCCGCCAAATGAACCATCCAGCCGCGAACGACGCGAACGAAAACAGAAATGTAGGGCGGGGCTACGGCCCCGCCGCCCCGCG
>CAYNYF010000018.1:0-49731 GCA_964401385.1 uncultured Planctomycetaceae bacterium
TCGTGTCCAACAACACCGCCGCTCGATTCCAAACCGGATCGTCTTTGATGATTCGCTCAATCTTCCGGTCCATCCGCAGCATCCGCCGGGCGGTCGCGTCCAGCAATGTCAGCCAGTGCTCCACCTGAAGCCGCATCACCTCCGGCAGCGGGACTTCGGCCAGCCAACGCCGCCCCAGCGATCCGAAGATGTTGTCGTACGGCCGCTGCATGCCCAGGCGAACCAACCCACTGGTGATCTGGTTCTTGCATTTCGTCTGGATGCCCAGCAGGTCCGTGCGGTGCCGCGTCATCTCCCGAAGTCGTTCCACACGCTCGTCCGGCAGCCACGCCCGCGGCAACATGTTCACGCTGCTGAGCCAAGCCAGCTTCCCGGCGTCGATCTTGTCGGTCTTGCTGACCGTCTCGGCGATGATCTTTACCTTGTGTGGGGTCACGGCCACTGGCTCGACGTTCGGTCGCTGCCCCAACAGGCGGTACATCCAGCGCGCGTTGGAGATCGCCTCGAAGACCACCCGGATCGGTTCGGCGCCAAAGGAATCCAGGTATTGCCAAAGCTCCTCGATTCGGTCATGATGAATCGTGCGAGCCGGGTACAGCTCGCCGGTCGTGTCCGAGAGGGCACGAACCACACTGCTGCGGTGATGCAAGTCCATTCCAACGTGTACCATGGCTGTTCTCCTTAACTGGCCGTCTTGGTCAACGGCAAGTTACCCAGGGGAACAGCCTCTGTCATGCCATTAGGGTGCGTGCTTGCACGCACCAATGCCATACCCCACGCCTTCCGTAGGGTGCGTGCTTGCACGCACCCTACCGCCTTACGATACCCCGGCCTCTCGCACATGAGGTGCGTGCAAGCACGCACCCTACCGCCTTGCGATACCCCGGCGCCTCGCGGATGAGGTGCGTGCGAGCACGCACCCTACCGCCTTACGATACCCCGGCCTCTCGCACATGAGGTGCGTGCGAGCACGCACCCTACCGCCTTACGATACGCCGGCGCCTCGCACATGAGGTGCGTGCTTGCACGCGCCCTACCGCCGGCCGTACTTCAGGCCGGCCTCGATGTAGCGGACCGCGTTGGCGGTGAAACGGTCGGTGTGCCGCTGGTGCGGCGTGGCCGAGGGGCACAGGACCATGTGCTCCTTGCCGCCGTCCTCAATGGCGCGGCGGACCTCCCGCTCGATCTGGTCGGTCTCGGCCGTGTCCATGTCGAGGAACTCGATGTTCCCGTACAATGTCAGCCGCCCACGCGCGCGGGCCTTCGCCTGGGCGAACTCGATGTCCCCCTGCGGCGGCGGCTCCACCGGGTCAATGGAATCGGCGCCCATCTCGATGAACGAATCCAGCAGCGTGCCCACGCGCCCGTGGCAGTGCACGTGGATGAGGCTCTCCGGGTCGCGGGCCTTGATCCGCCGCATGATCTGCCCGTCGTAGGGCACGACCCACCGCTCCCATTGGCGCGGGCCCATCATCGGCGGCGACGCCCGCTCCACGCCGTTGAAGTGCCAGACCGGCCCGACGCCCTGATCCAGCAGGAAGTCGACCTTCTGGCGCGTCCGCTCCAGCCAGGCGTCGGCCAAGGCCTGGATCAGCCCCGGTTCGGTCATCACCCACTCCAGCAGTTGCTGGAAGGACATCATGCCGCACAGCATGGCCACCATGGAATTGACGCCGGCGCCGCCGATGCAATCGCGCCCCATCTCGGCGCGATGGCGGCGGAAGGGCTCGAACTCGGCCGGCGGGGGCGACTCGAAGCGGTACGGCACGCTCAGCATCCTCTCGACGTCCCGGGGGCTCTGGATGGGGCGGTGCATGTCCCAGCGGGTCAAGATGCCGGGCTGCTGCTCGTAGACGTAGCGGAGGTCGCCGGTGGGGGTGTGCAGGACGGTCGTGTGGCGTGTCCGGCCGGTGGCCAGCGGCTCGGGCGGCAGGGCCTCGACGTACTCGTCCGGAGCCTCGCAGAACCGCTGGTAGCTGACGGCCGCGAAGACGCGCGGATATCTCACCGCGTTGAACGGCGGGGCGGGATCGCAGTGCTCCTGCACCAGCCGGGCCACCCGGACGAAGCTGGCCTCGCCGCGCCAGTCGTCGCGTCGGTCGGCGTCAATGTCCGCGTGCGGCGAGAAGGCGATGGGCGAGATGATGGGCACGCGGTCGGTCCGCTCGCCGCGGTAGACGGCGGAGATCCGCCTGCTGGAATTGACCAGGTCGAACATACGGCCTCCAGATCCGCAAGTAGGGTGCGTGCTGGCACGCACCAATACCGCAAGTAGGGTGCGTGCTGGCACGCACCAATACCGCAAGTAGGGTGCGTGCTGGCACGCACCAATGCCATACCGCAGGCCCTCGCAGATGAGGTGCGTGCAAGCACGCACCCTACATGCAAGCACACACCCTACGGCCGTAGCTTCCTCACGATCAGCTTGGCGATTCCCTCGCGGAGTTCGGAGAACTTTTCGGGGTCGAGCCGGTCGAACACCACGGCCGCCGCCTCGTCCTCAAAGCGCTGCTTGTAGGTGGCCCGGGAGGGGATCTTGGCGGCCACCAACGCCCGGAGCTGCTCGCGATTCAGGCCGTACTTCTCCGCCAGCGCCATCAGGTATTCGCAGTCTTGCGCTCCCCGGCGGAGGGCCTTCAGCCGGATGGAGCCGATGGCCTCGTGGCCGAGCACCTTCAGCAGGACCAGCCCCTGGGCGTTTTCCTCACGCAGGGCCCTGGCGGCGGTGAACTCACCGCGGTCGGTCAGGATCGACTGCCACGGCAGCACGCCGTCGCCGCCGGCGAGGAAGGTCTGAAGGCACCAGGCGGCGGAGTTCCAGTGGCTCAGGTTGGGCGCGTTGCAGGCGCCGTAGGAGTAGAAGACCATCGGGCCCTCGCGCTTCATGATCTGGCAGCGCTTGACCTTGCGCGTGAGCCCGCCGACGTACATGAAGTCCATCGCGCCGTTGAGCCAGTCGCGCGTCCAGCCCGGGCGGGAGATGTCGTAGCGGACGCCGAAGTGGGTCTTCTTGACGACCGGCCGGACGGCCTTCTGGAACATCGCCGCCCAGAACCGCAGCGCCACCCAGTCGGGATAGTTGTACGGCTCGTCCAGGATCCAGTAGGACGACCCCGCACCGCGCTCGCGCCACATCACCTTCCCGTCCATGTAGAACAAGAACTGGGTGCCGGTCCAGCCCTTGGCCTCGAAGTGACGGACGATCTGGCGGGCGAAGTTCATCCAGCCGGCCTTGTACTCCCGGCTGAAGGCCTGCTCGATGGGCTTGCACAGCAGGGCGTGGAAGAAGGCCACGCCCGCGCCGTGCTTGGGCCCGTTGTAGTCGTAGTAGCGATCCACCGGCAGCGGAAAGCCGTGGGACATGGGAATCTGACACACCGCCAGCGGCTGGCCCGCTCGCGGCAGGTCCTTGAAAGCGGAGCCGTCCAGCAGCGGCCCGAACGACCTGTCCCAACCGGACCAGTCGGCCACGCGGACGTTCGCCCCGGCCCCGGCCAGCGGCAGCGGGGTCTTGACGCCGTCGCCGTGGCCGGCCTGGGTGATGCTCAGCGTGCAGCGGTTGTAGTGGGCCAGGCGGTACGCCTCGAAGAACGTCTTGGACCCCGGCCGGCCGGGGGAGCCGTAGATATTCAGCTCGGGGTTGAAGCGCATCTTGTCCGGAACGGAGAAATCGTAGACCTGGAGCTTGACCGGCAGGCGGAAGGGCTGCACGCCTTCGGCCGAGATCGTGATGTCGCCGCTGTATTGGCCCGGCCTGGCCCGCTGCGGCACGGCGACGTCCACGTAGACGGACTGGTTGTACTGCACCCGCAGGGCGTTGTCCTTGTCCGGGATCGACAGCGTTTGCCCGGCCGAGATGGGCACGGCGTACTCGCCCAGCTTGACGTACCACACCCGGAAGAGCCTGACGCGCTCCAGGCCGATCCTGCCCGGGCCGGTCAGCGGGCCGGGCTTGATGGAGATGCCCTTCAGCGGCTCCTTGCGGTTGACGCGCTCGATGCACAACTGAAAGGCGACGATCTCCCCGCGGGCGCCGAACAGGCGGACGCTGTTGCTCGCCCCGTCCCAGACGCTGTTGCCGCGCTTGTAGGCCATCTCGTCGGCCTTGAGTTGCGCGGCCTCGAACAAGGCCCCGTTGGTGTACTTGACCTTGCAGACCTCCGGGAACGCCCAAAGACGCATCTTGCCGGAGCGGACGGTCGGGTCGCCGAGGGTGGGCTGCCAGGGGGCCGGCAGCTTGGGCGGGGCCGCCAGCGCCGGCGAGGCCGTGCCGCTGGCCTTGACCACGGGCGAGCAATTGCCGGCCGCGTCGGCCGCCACCACCTCAACGGAGACCGCCTCGGCCGGATTGAGATAGTCCACCACCACCCGGGCCTTGCCGTTGACGGGGTGCCGGACCATCCAGCGGGGAACCTCCCGCCCGTTTACCTTGACGAAGTAGCAGAAGGTGTCGCCCGAGCCGGCGATGTCAAAGCCGACGGCCCCCCTTCCCATGTGGGCCTCGGTCGGGGCGGGCTTGACCGTCACCCTGGCGGCGGCCGGCGGGGTCCCGTCGTCGCCGAGGACGTTCACCACCAGGTACGGCTCCTTGCCGGCGGACTCGCGCGTGTGAATGAAATTGTTCGCCAGCCCGTAGCCGATCTCGTCCATCATGCACCAGCCGTACCCGTCACGGGCGATCAGCGCCTGGATCATGTACGCCGGCACCTTCACCCGGGCCCACGTGTCCTTGGCGTCCTCCAGCTCGGCGTGGTGCTGGAGGGTGTTGCCGTTGCCGAAGGTCACGTCCGAGATGTCGCTGCCGGGGAAGGACCAGGGCTTCTTGGAGTAGGAGGCCTCCAGGAAGGTCGCCCCGCGGCCGGCCTCGTCGACGGCGTAGTTCTCAGCGCCCTTGCCCTCGACCCAGTCGGTGGAAACGGTGGAAAGCCCGATCAGGCGCAGCAGGTGCTTCCGCTGGAAGGGCAGCTTGTGGCGGGCGATCTCGACGGGGTCGTGGACGATGTTGAAATACAGATACCCGCCGCCGACCTTCTTGCCCTTCAGCGAGGACAGGTCGAAGTCCAGGATGGCCATCTCCTGGATGGTCTTGATCTTCATCGTGGGCGTCTTGCCCATGCTGTGGTTGACTTCGTCGCCGGCCCCGGAGACCCAGACGTCCCGGGAGCAGGTGAACTTTTCTTCCTTGGCCAGCCCGGCCGCCGAGGCCATCGCCACCACGGCAATCAGGACGAGAAACCGAACGCTGTGCGAACTCTTCATAACCCAACTCCTACCGTTTTCTCTTGGTTTCCGACCGGCGGACCTCCGCCCGCGGCCCGGTCGCTGCGGTTCGATCTGCGATCCAGTTGCTCTATTGTGCCGACCCGGCCGCGGCGGCCTTGCCGGCGGCGGCCGCGCGGCTCTTCAGCATCTCGCGCTGCTGCTTGAGCTGCGCGAGCCTCCGCGCCTTGCGGGCGGCGAGCATCTCCTCTTCCGTAACCAGCTTCGCCATCGCCTCGATCGTCTCGGCCAGGTCGCGGCGGGCGGCCAGCAGCACCCGCGGCTGCCAGGTCCAGGTCCGCAGGTCCTTGACGACCTCGTCGGGCACCTTCAGCAGGGCCTCGGCCCTGGCCAGCAGCTTGCCGGCCTCGACCGAGCGCGCGCCCTTTTTCTTGAGCGCGTCGACGTAGTCGCGGAGGACGTGGTGGCTTTCCCAGTCCTCGATGCCGTCGCGGATGTTCTCGAACCGGACCGACGAGAACGGCCCGTCCGGCCCGGGGTAGAACAGCATGCCGTCGCCGTTGGTGCTGCCCCAGCCCCACGGCGTGAAGGGCTTCTCCGGCCAGCGCTTGCCGTCCTTGCCGGGGAGGTTGTGCGACCAGATGTTGTAACAGTAGTATTCAAAGCCTGTTACGCCATACTTCCAGGTCATCCAGAACACCGCCCGCGACGCGATCAGCGGCTCTTCGCACTGGACGTTGGGGTACGGCAGCATCGGCCCGGCCGCGTCGTACCAGAAGAACCGCTCGCCCCGGGCCTGGCTCTCCGCGATCAGCCCGGCCATCTCCTCGGTCAGGCCGTAGGTCTTGCTCCTGCCACCGATCTCCGGGTCGTAGATGTCAATGATCCCGTCCAACTCCTTCCGCGGGAACGACCCGCCGATCATGATCATCAGCTCCGGGCAGGCCAGGCGGATGGCGTTGGACTTCCGCCGCATCAGAGCCCAGTCGCTGGTCTCATCGCCGATGTACACCAGCGACATGTCGATCAGCCGCTCGGCGTCGTCGTACTTGCCCTCGGCGCGGAGCTTTTTGTCCAGCGCGGTCACGGCGTCGTAACGGTCCCTCAGCGCCTTTAGCGCGGCCGCCTGGGCGGTCTCGTAGGCCTTCGTCAGCCTGGCCATCTCCTTGGCCTTGTCGGCCTCGTGGCGCCGCCTGAGCCGGGCCAGCTCGTCGGCCTTGCCGGCCTTCTTCAGCAGCGCGATCCTGTCGGCCTCGTATTTTTCCTCCACCTTCCGCAGGGCCGCGGCGCGCGGGCCTCTGCCGCGAACCTTGCCCGCCTCGGCCTTGGCGGCCTCGTACGCCTGCCGGCACTGCTTGAACTGCTCGGCCTGCCCGGAGGCCTGGAGCATCTTGTCCACGGAGGCGAGGTAGGCCGCCTTCAGCTTGCGAATCTCCGGCGCCCCGTCACCGGGCAGGTTCGGCAGCCGGAAGTTGCCGTTGAGATAGATGGTATTGCCGCCGCGCTCGGCCACGCAGTACGGCATGTCCGCCAGCGACGGGGAGAGATTGCTGCTGTACTGCTCGGTCGGCATGAAGCGGTGGTCCATCAGGAAGTCGATGTACGCCCGCCGCAGCCGGACCGTGTCCTCCCGCGTCCGCTTGGGGTAGCACTGCCAGATGTAGCCCCAGCAGGTCTGGCCCATGGTCTGGAAATTCCAGCGATGGGGGACCTGATAGTCCCAGACCCTCACGGTCAGCGCGAGCCGGCGGGAGGCGGCGTTGGCGGCCTTGACGGTGATCGTGCCGCGGTAGGTTCCGGCCTTGGTCTGCGGGCGGGTCCGCACGGTGAACCAGAACGGCGTGGAGACGTGCTCGCGCAGGTCCACCGGCCGGGCGCGCGAGAGCGGATCGGGAATCCAGAACTCCTTGCCGTGGAAGTACCAGTCGCCGGTCTTCCCGTTGGGGTGCATCTTGACCATTTCCTGGCAGTTGTAGCTGACGTCGGCGGCGGGGATCTTCGCCCCGCCGGGGCCGATCAGGTCGCCGCACTCGAACGTCACCGACTTCATTTCCCCGGCCAGCGGATACACCATCACCTGAAACGGCTCGAACTCGTTCCGGGCCATGGCCATCTCGTGGCTTTCGTCGAACGGCCCGAAGAAGCGGTAGCGCGTGCTGCGGTCGCAGTACTTCCTCAGGCCGTCGGTCATGCCCACCAGGTAGGTCTCGCCCAGGGGCTCGAACTCCATCACCAGTCGCGGCCGGTGGGCCGCCTTGGCGCTGGCCGGCGAGGGAATGTCGATCTCCATCCGGTTGATGAACTCCCCGCGCCGGTCGCCCTGGCTGACCGGGTGCAGGGCCACGCCGTGGTTGGCCTTCGGGTCCTTCAGCCACTTGCGCGCCAGCGGCGTGACGTTGAAGTCGATCCACTTGCCGCCGGCGGGGCATTGCAGGAAGTCGTACTTGTGGGGAAAGTACCGGCCGTTCAGCTCCCAGAAGGCGTACGAGTCGACCGCCCCCTTCGGCCGGCCGTTGTCGTAGGCGGTCGCGGCGTCGAGCGTTCCGCCGGGGCTGCTCCACTTTCTCCCGGGCGCGGCGTTTTCCCAGTCGGCCCGCGCCGTCCAGGCCTCGGTGACCTCCCGGCAGAGGATCTCGTTGATCACGCGCAGCCTGCGGACCTCGGGCACGAACACCTCCAGCCGGGCACGGGCGAGCTTCCCGCCGCGCAGGGCCGAAGGCAGGTCGAACTTCAGCAGGACGCGGTTGGCGGACTCGCGCCGGCGGGCCTTGCCGGTCTGCTCGTCGGTTTCGCTGTAGGCGACCGTGCCGCGGATGCACAGCGCGTCGGCGCCGGCGCCCTCCTTGGGCCTGGGCGTCTTGGGCTCCCACAGCGTCCGGGCGGTGCAGCCGGCGTAGCCGTCGGCGCCCTGCTGGAGGGTCGCGGTCTCGGCCAGACAGCGCGCCCCGGAGGATACGGCCAAAATGCCGAGCACGGCGGCGATGCTAATGAGCACGGTTCGGCCGCGATCGTCCGCGTGATCCATCGCTTGTCTCCTTTTTCTCCGGCGAAAAGCCTTTCCAGCGGGCCTCTGCCGCCGATGTCGAACTGCCGCCGGACCAGACGCCCCGGCGGTACTGATTGAACAAGGATTCGGCCGCGAGGGTTTCGCTTGCGCCCTGGCAATTCCGGATTCACGCCCCGCCGGACTTGAAGCCGGCGCCAGCCGCCGCTATCCTACCACAGTCGTTGGCGGATGTGGACGCCGGGTACAGGGAAGATCTCCCATGAAGCGAGGACTGCTGGCCAGAAAGGATGAACTGTCCGCTCTAGCCGACCGTCTCGGGCGGAAGCCGTATGACCACATCTACCAGAGGCTCCGGAAGCGCTGCGGGCTAATTCTGGAATCGCAGCCGATCACCGAGACCATGTGGCGCAGCGCCCATGAGCAAGGCCGATGGGGCGCCGCCATCGCGAGCGTGGCCTGCCTCCAGGGGCGGATCTTCGACATGCTGATCTCGCACCACATCAACCACAACCTCGCCTACCGCGATCGCGCGATCGAGGAGCTGAAGAACCTGGTGGGCTTTTCCACCTGGGTGGATCCCTCTCACAAGGGGCTTTCGGCCGACCTGTGCACCGGCGAGGCCTGCGCCACGGTGGCGGTGGCGCTGGACTGGCTAGCCGACGAGCTGACCGAGGCCGACCGCATCCGCTGCGTGCGCGGGCTGCGCGAGAAGGGCCTCCAGCCGTATCTGAAGGCCGTGGGCGACGGGGCGTTCTGGCATTCCTGCTATCACAACTGGAACGCGGTGGTCAACGGCGGGGTGGGCCTGGCGGCGCTGCTGCTGGCGGACGAGGAGGACGCCGCCCCGGCGGTGCTGGGAAAGGCCAAGGCGGGGCTGCGGAACTTCTTCAACGCCCTCGGGCGCGAGGGCGGCTGGGACGAGGGGCTGGGCTACTGGGGCTACGCCATGCGCTACCTGCTGCTGTTCGGGCAGGGCCTGGCGCGCGTGGCCGGCGACAACTTCATCTTCCGTCAGCGCGGCATGGACACCACCGGGCTTTTCCCGGTGTATTTTTCGCCCCACGGCCAGCCGGTGAGCTTCGGCGACATGCCGCTGACGCCGGCGTGGGGCATCTTCTACCTGCTGGTCAGCCATTTCGGGTTGAAGGAGGTGGCCTGGTGGCTGGACCGCTACGCCTTCCGGGACGACGTCGTCACCAGCGGCTACTCCGACGCGGGGTTGGCCCTGCTGTTCCGCCCCATCGACTGGGAGGCCGAGCCGGCGCCGGGGCTTCACCCCATCCGGGCCTTCAACGAGATCGGCTGGGCGGCGGCGGCCGACCGGTGGCCCCTGCCCGGGCTGTACGCGGCCTTGAAAACCGGCGACCTGTCCGCCCATCACGCCCAGCTCGACATGAACAGCATTCAGGTCGTCGCCGGCGGCGAACTGCTGCTGCACGACCCCGGCAGCCCGGAATACTCCCACGAGTACTTCTCCTCGGAGGGGCGCTACCGCTTCTACGAGGTGCAATCGCGCTCGCACAACACGGTCACCATCGGCCAGCGCGACCACCGCATCGACGCCACCGGCAGCATCATCGAGGCCCAGCAGGCCGCCAACTATCGCTGGGCGGTCGGCGAGGCCGGCGAGGCCCTGGGCGAGGACGTGCACTTCATCCGCCACCTGCTGATGCTCGTGGCCGAGGCGACCCAGATCGGCAGCATGCTGGTGGTGCTGGACGAGATTCGCAGCGTGGTGCCCGAGCCCCTCACCGCCACCTGGCACACCCCCGGCCAGATCAAGCTCAAGAGCGACCGCAAGTCGGGCGCGATCACGGGCGCCTCGGCCGGCCTGCACTTTGCCGTCAGAGGCACGTGCAAGCTGCGGCTCGCCACGTCCAAGCACGCCCTGGGAAAGCATCGGAGCGACGGCGTGATCACGATTTCCACGCCCGCGGTGAGCGACGCCATCCTGGCCACCGTCTTTTCGTCCAAGCCCGTCACAAAGGTCAGGCTCGCCCGCAGCGGCCGCGGCGACGTCACCCTCGAGGCCGGCCCGCACCTTCTGCACTGGCGGGCCTCGCGCACGCACCTCCGCCTGGACCGGGTGCAGGATAATAGCTGACTTGCCCCCCCCGCTCCGGGCGGCCGCCGGCCGAAGGCGCCCCGCAAACGCCCCGCCCGGCAGAACGACCCGACGAGGCATTTGCGTTTTCGCCCGGATTTGGTATAGTAGCGGCGGTTTCGAGGTAGCTTCGCGGAAGAGAGGATGAGTACCTTGCCGACAGTAGCGGCCAGCGTCTTGGACGGTCACGTGCTCGTGCTGAACAAGCACTACGCCGCCATCACCATCACCTCCGTGCGCCGCGCGTTCGGCATGCTGTACCGCCAACTGGCCGAGGTCGTCAGCTTTGAGGACAATCAGTACCTCTCCTACGATTTCGAGAGCTGGCGCGAGGTCAGCGAGTTGCGGGCCAAGTACGAGCATGACCGGTACGACTGGGTCCGGTGCGTGCGCTTCGAAATCGCCGTGCCCCGGATCGTCCGGCTGATGTTCTACGACCGGTTGCCGAAGCATGCCGTCAAGTTCAACCGCAGGAACATCTACGCCCGCGACCGCGGGCGCTGTCAGTACTGCGGCGAGCGCTTCAGCACCTCCGAGCTGAGCCTGGATCACGTCCTGCCCCGAAGCCTGGGCGGCAAGACAACCTGGGATAACATCGTCTGCTGCTGCGTGGCCTGCAACGTCCGCAAGGGCGGCCGGACGCCAGAGAGGGCCGGAATGCGCCTCATCGCCAAGCCCGTCAAGCCCAAGCGCAGCCCCATCATCCATCTGCGGCTGACCAGCGCCAGGTACGCCAGTTGGAAGCAGTTCCTGGACGCGGCCTACTGGAACGTCGAGCTGAAGGAATGACCGGACCGCCCGGCGGCCGCGGGGGCGAGTCATCCCATTGGAGTCCACCGCCAACGGCATCCAATCGGCGACGCTCAATCGCGCCTGACCCGCAACACCACGGGCGCGCGCCCAGACGGGGCGAGGAGAATGCTTGATCGACTGGGGACTGCGGCCGCGGGGCGCGGCTATTTCTGGGCCTTCATCCCGTTGGCCTCGGGCGTGAAGTCCTCTTCGCCCAGGCCGACGTTGAACTGAATGTCTTTGTACAGGTAGGAGCAGAGCAACTCGTTATTCCAGCCGTACCCCTCCAGGCCCAGCGGCACCAGGTGCTCGACGTCCAGGTACCAGACCGTGGTCTTGGCCGGATAGTCCTTCCGCGGCGGAAGCTTCCTCTCCAGCACCATTGCCAGCCGCCCGCCCACTTCCTTGTAACCGCGGAAACGGTTGGTCGCCTCCCCCCGGGCCGTGGCCAACTCGTACACCTTCAGCAGGCTCTCCATGGACCGGCGGAAGCCGAACATCGTGACCGGGCGCAGGGTGTTGGCCATGACCTCCGGGGCGGTCGGGTCGCGCTGGACCGTTCCCACCAACTTGAACAGGAAGCCCTTGGGGTTCACCAGCATCTGCCCGTTGTGCTTGCCCTGCACGTACAGCAGGCGGTCGCCTATGGGCGAGTTCTTGACCCAGCGCATGGCCACGGAAAAGGGCTTTTCGGCGAACTTGACCTCGACCCACTGCTCCGGCCGGAGTCGCCCGTCGATCCGCTCGCGCTTGATGAAGGTGCAGGTATAGTCCCGGAAGTTGTCGCGGTAGTGCTCCAGCGCCCGTTTCAGCAGGGCCACGTGGTCCTTGCCGGCCAGGGCCTCCAACTGGCGAACCCGGGGCGATGCCACCCTCTCGGCGACCGAGCCGGAGACGGGCTTGACCAGCGAACTCGCCCGCAGTACATCCGAGCGAGTGCACTGTATGCAAAACAGCACCGCCAGCACCGACCCCACGGCCAGCCGGATACGCACGTTCGTCGGCTTCAGAATGCGCTTTATCGTCATCTTTCCAGGCTTTTTCGGCCTCGACTACAGGCCGCGCGGACATCACTGGGCCAGTGCCCAGTACTCAGTATCGGCACTCTCTCCCGACAACCTTAAGCACGCCGACAACGTACCTTGCCGGCCTATCCATGTGGAGAGCATATCTTACAGCACCGAGCCGACTACAGCCCGCTTGGACTCACGGAGAGTATAACTGCGTCTACCGGCATTTCAACTCTTTTTTCCGGCGGCGGCGGGCGCGGCTGCACCCGCCGCGGCTGGCCGGGCGCTTGACAACGCCCCCGGGCGGCACTACATTTCGCCGCAAAGGTGAAAGGATAGCCATGAATCTGGTGACCGGAGCAACCGGCTTGTTGGGCAGCCACATCACCGCCAAACTCCGCGCCGACGGGCAGGACGTCCGCGCCCTTATCCGCCACGGATCGGACACGCGCTTCCTGGACACGCTCGCCGTGGACAAGGTCGTGGGCGACGTGACCGACCCGGACTCGATCGCCGCGGCCATGGACGGGGTGCGAACCGTCTACCACGCCGCCGCCCGCGTGGGCGACTGGGGCCCGTGGCGCGAATTCGTCGGCGTGACCATCGAGGGGACCCGGAACATGATCGCCGCCGCCGCCCGCGCCGGCGTCCAGCGGTTCCTCCACGTCTCCTCCATCAGCGCTTACGGCCACCCGGACGGGAAGGGCCTGGTCCTGGATGAAAGCGCCCCCCTGGGCCGGGACCTGCACCGGTGGAGCTACTACAGCCGGGCCAAGGTCGAGGCCGAGAAGATCGTACGGGCCGCCCACGAGAAAGGCGACGTGCCGGTGACGGTGATCCGCCCGAGCTGGCTCTACGGCGAGCGCGATCGGGCCAGCATGCCCCGCCTCATTCGCGCCATCGGCGCCGGCAAGGGCAAGCTCATCGGCGACGGGGCCAACCGCCTGACGCTCAGCTACGCCGGCAACGAGGCCGACGGCTGCATCCTCGCCGCCAACGCCCCCAAGGCCGCCGGGGAGGCCTATAACCTCTGCAACGACGGCGAACTCACACAGGAACAGTACATCAACAGGATCGCCGACCTCATCGGGGCCAAGCCGGTCACCAAGAGGGTGCCGTACAAGGTCGCCTACTCGGCCGCCTTCCTGATGGAGCTGTTCGGGCACGCCCTGCGGAAGAAAAAGCCGCCCCTGGTGACTCGCTACTCGGTCTGGCTGATCGGGCGGCAGGTCTTCTTCAGCTCCGAGAAGATCCATCGCGAGCTGGGATACACCCCCGCCGTCAGCTACGAGGAGGGCATCCCCCGGGCCGTTCGCTGGACCCTGGAGAACAGTTGACCCGCAAGCTCCGCCGGGCCGCTCAGCCTTCCGCCGGCGACCCGGACCCTTCCGCCCGCTCGCCCGCGGTCCGCTTTGACAAGCCCGGGCATCTGCGATAGCCTTGCCGGCGCCCGCGGATTGACCGAGGTCGCCCATCCGGCAAAGGGAACGAAAGATGAACAAGCTTCCGGTCGCGTTGGTCACGGGATCGGCCCGAGGCATCGGGGCCGCCATCGCCGCCAAACTGGCTGAGGCGGGGTTCGATCTGGCGCTGCTGGACGTGCTGGCGACGGATGAGACCGCCAAGGCCGTCGCCGCCGCCGGCCGAGAAGCGCTGTGCCTGACCGCCGACGTGACCGCCGCCGCCGATCGCGCCGCCGCCGTGGGGCAGATTGACTCCCGCTTCGGGCGGCTGGACGTGCTGGTCAACAACGCCGGCGTCGCCCCCAAGGTCCGCGCCGACATCCTGGAAGCCACCGAGGAAAGCTACGACCGCGTGATGAGCGTCAACCTGAAGGGCCCCTACTTTCTCACCCAGGCCGTCGCGGCGTGGATGATCCGCCAGCGAGCGCAGCGCCCGGAAGAGCCGATGTGCATCGTCAATGTTTCCTCGATGAGCGCCTACACCGCCAGCCCGTCGCGCGGGGAGTACTGCCTCTCGAAGGCGGGCGTGTCCATGGCGACGAAGCTGTGGGCGGCGCGGCTGGCCGAGCACGGCATCAACGTCTACGAGATTCGCCCGGGCATCATCGCCACCGACATGACCGCGCCGGTCCGGGAGAAGTACGACAAGCTCATCGCCGAGGGGCTCACCCCCATTCGCCGCTGGGGCCGGCCGGGCGACGTGGCCGAGGCCGTCGCCGCCTGCGCCCGCGGCGAACTGGCCTTCTCCACCGGCGAGGTCATCAACGTCGACGGCGGCTTCCATTTGAGAACGCTTTGATCTCGCACCGCGGGCCGAAGGCGGGCCGCGCGAGCGCCGAGAAGTTTCCATCGGCCACTGGAATGTCCATGAAGAAAGGCCGGATCAAGCTGAACGGTTCCGAGCTGCCGCTTTTCAGCGCCAACACCATCATCGTCGGCGCCGGGGCGGCGGGGATGAACGCGGGCGTGCACTTGGCAGAGTTCTGGGGGGGAAAGGGCATTCCCGACCCGGCCGGGCGACTGGCCGTGGTGACGCGCGGGCTGCCGCTGGGGGCCTCGCGCATGAGCGGCTCCGACAAGCAGACCTACTACAAGATGGGCACCAGCCCGACGACGCCGGACACGGCCGTCGAGTTCGCCCGGACGCTGACGGCGGCCGGCTGCTGCCACGGCGACACGGCCCTGGTCGAGGGGCTCTGCTCCCTGCGCGAGTTCCACCACCTGGTGCAGGCGGGCGTGCCCTTCCCCCACGATGCCGCCGGCGCGTTCGTGGGCTACAAGACCGACCACGACCCGGCCGAGCGGGCCACGTCCGCCGGGCCGAAAACCTCGCGGCTCATGACCGAGTGCCTCCAGCGGCAGGCGGAGCGGCACGGGGTGAAGATCTTCGACGGCTTCGAGCCGGTCGAGCTGGTAACCGCCGGCGGGCGGATCGCGGCCATGATCTGCATCGACCGGGCCCGCCTGGACGAGGCGCTCGGCGGCCTGACCGTCTTCGTCGCGGATAACTGGATTCTCGCGGCCGGCGGGCCCGGCGAGATCTACGCGAGGACAGTCTACCCGCCCGGGCAGATCGGCCTGCACGGGCTCACCTTCCGGGCCGGGCTGGTCGGCGTGAACCTGACCGAGTCGCAGTACGGCCTGGCCAGCACGAAGTTCCGCTGGAACGTCTCCGGCACGTACATGCAGGTTCTGCCGCGGATCTTCTCCACCGACCCCGGCGGCAGCGACGAGCGCGAGTTCCTCACCGAGTACTTCCAGTCCACCGCCGAGATGGCGGGCAACATCTTCCTGAAGGGCTATCAGTGGCCCTTCGACGCCCAGAGAATCTCCGGGCGGCAGTCCTCGCTGATCGACATGGCCGTTCACCAGGAAACCGTCGTCCGCGGGCGGCGGGTGTGGATGGACTTCCTGCACAACCCCGCCGGCCGGGACGGATGGGGCAAGTTCAAGATCGCCGAGCTGATCGGCGAGGCCCGCGGCTACCTGGAAAAGACCGGCGCCACCCAGCCGGCGCCGATCCAGCGGCTGGAGCACATGAACCGCCCGGCCATCGACATCTACGCCGAAAACGGCATCGACCTGCGGCGCGAGCCGCTGGAGATCGCCGTCTGCGCCCAGCACCACAACGGCGGCTTCGCCGTCAACAAGTGGTGGGAATCGAGCCTGCCGCACACGTTCGTGATCGGGGAGATGGCCGGGACGCACGGGGTGAAGCGGCCCGGCGGATCGGCCCTGAACGCCGGGCAGGTCGGGGGCCTGCGGGCCGCCCAGTACATCGCCAACGCCTACTCATCCGAGCAGCCCGACGTGGACGGCCGGCGGGGGGAGATTAGAAAGGCCCTCCAGGCCGTCCGGGATCGACTCGAAGGGATCGCGGAATCGAAAAGCGAGACGACGCCCGAGGCGGCCATGGCGGAGGTTCGCACGCGCATGACCCGCCATGCCGCCCATCTCCGCTGCCGGCGCGGCGTCGAGAAGGCACTGGCCGAGGCCGTGGAACAGTGCAGGCGGCTGGAGCGCGAGGGGCTGAAGGCCGAATCGCCCGGCGAGGTCGTGCAGGCCCTCCAGGTGCAGCAGCAGTGCCTCACACACGCGGCCATGCTGTTCGCCATCCGCGAGATGCTCGCCCGCGGCGCCGGCAGCCGTGGCAGCCACTGCGTCCTGTCCGACGATGGCGAGCCGATGCACCCCGCCCTCATCGACCCGGACACGGGCAAGCCGTATTGCGTCAAGGCCGAGAATGAGTCCCTGCGCGACCACATCCTCACCGTCCGCTACAGCGGCGACGGCGAGTGCCTGTTCGCCTCGGCCGACGAGAGGCCCCGCCCCGTTCCCCGGCGCGAGGTGGCCTTCGAAACCGCCTGGCGCGAATTCCGGGAAGGCAAGGTCTTCGAGCCGTAGCCCGCCGGTCCGACGCCCCCGGCCGAGGCGGGCGTGCCCGGCCGGCGCCGTTCTGCTAAACCGGTCACAGGAATGTTTGCCCGCCTGCTTAGCGCCCGCCTGCCTGGCCGAGGTGGGCAGGGAGGCAGGCAGGCACAGTGTGAACGGGCGAAGATGCGTCTGCGCGGCGGGGGGGAAGTCCACGAATTACACGAATTACGGCGAATTCCACGAATGGGCCTCTTTTTTTTGAGTAAGCTTTGCCTAATTCGTGCAATTCGTGAAAACTCGTGTCATTCGTGTTCCCATTCGTTGGGATGTGTGAAAATCGTGGACAGGCCCGCCTGCCTGGCGCCCGCCTGCCTGGCGGAGGTCGGCAGGGAGGTGGGCAGGTACACTGTTCCAACATTGCTGCGGTGCGCCTAGAATTAAGAGGAAAGGAGCAACAGCCAGTGATCGGGCAAGGCAATCCTGAGCGGACGCTCACCGACGAGCAGATCCGAGCGATCGTGGCCGCCGCGGCCGACGCCATCTCGCCGGACGGCCGCAGCGTGCTGGCGATCGTTCCCGACCGCACCCGCACCTGCCCGCTGCCGAAAATCGCGCGCATGCTGCGGGAGGCCCTCGCCGGGCGGGCCAAGCGGCTGGACTTCCTTATCGCCCTGGGCACCCACCCGCCGCTGGACGAGGAGCAGATTCACCGCCTCTTCGGCGTGAAGCCGGGCAAGTGGGCCGAAACCTTCGGCGCCAGCCGCGCCTTCAACCACGATTGGCAGGACGCGGCCGGCCTCCGGCACGTCGGCCGCCTCAGCGAGGCCGAGGTGGACGAGATCACCGGCGGCCTGTTCCGCATGGAAGTCCCTGTCTCCGTCAACCGGCTCATCTTCGATTACGACCGCGTGCTCATCTGCGGGCCGGTCTTCCCCCACGAGGTCGTCGGCTTCTCCGGCGGGAACAAGTACTTCTTCCCGGGCATCTGCGGGCCGGAACTGCTGAACTTCTTCCACTGGCTGGGGGCGGTGATCACCAACCCCAAGATCATCGGCACCAAGCACACGCCGGTGCGGCAGACCATCGACCGGGCGGCGGCGATGCTGTCGCTGGACAAGCACGCCCTGTGCATGGTGGTCGCCGGCGATGGCCTTCACGGACTGTATTTCGACACGCCGGAGCGGGCCTGGGCGGCGGCGGCCGATCTTTCCAGCAAGGTGGACGTCGTGTACGTGGATCGGCCGTTCGATTCGGTCCTGGCGGCGGCGCCGGCGATGTACGACGACATCTGGACGGCCGGAAAGTGCATGTACAAGATGGAATGCGTCGTCGCCGACGACGGCGAGCTCATCATCCACGCCCCGCACGTGACGGAGATCTCCTACACCCACGGCCGCATCCTCGACGAAATCGGCTACCACACGCGCGATTACTTCCTGGCCCAGTGGGAGAAGTTCAAGGGCTACCCCTGGGGCGTTCTGGCCCACTCCACCCACGTCCGCGGCATCGGCAGCTACGAGGACGGCCGGGAGAAGTGCCGCATCCGCGTCACGCTGGCAACGGGCATTCCCGAGGCTCGCTGCCGGAAGGTCAACCTGGGCTACCGCGACCCGGCCGGCATCGACCCGGCCGAGTGGCGGGGCCGCGAGAGCCAGGGACGGCTGTACGTGCCCAAGGCCGGCGAGATGCTCTACAAGCTCAAGGACCCGCCCGCCTGGCAGCGGTTCGACGGGTGAGCACGGGTCGGCCTCCGCCGCGCCATCGGCCAGCCCCTACGTCGCCTCCGACAGCAGGTGCAGCCGCAGCACCAGCAGCGCCGTCTGAAGCTGGAGGTCCGCGCGGAGCTGCTGGCCCAGCAGGCCGGTGAGCGTTTCCGGCTCCACCTTCTTGAGCAGGTCGGTCTCCTGGCGGATACCCATCCAGCGGTTGACCTGCCTGGAGCTGACCGGCACGTCGATGGCGGGACTGACTCCCCAGTTCTTGGCGCCGTTGGTGCGGTGCAGCAGCTTGCCGGAGGGCAGGTAGTAATACGCGGTGGTCAGCTTCAGCCGGGCCTGGCGCGACTGAAGCGGGATCAGCCGCTGCACGGAGCCCTTGCCGTAGGTGCGTTCGCCGACGACGACCGCCCGGCCCCAGTCCTTCAGGGCGCCGGAGACGATTTCGGCGGCCGACGCGCTGACGCGGTTGACCAGGACCACCACCTCGCCCTTCTGGTAATGGCCCAGGGGGCCGGCGGACCTGGACGTCTCGCGGACGTTGCGTCCCTTGGTTCGGACGATCAGCCCGCGCGGGAGGAACTCATCGGCGACCTCCACGGCCGAGGTCAGCAGCCCGCCGGGATTGAACCTCAAATCCAGGATCAGTCCGTTCGCCCCGGCCTGGCGCAACTGCTCGAGCGCCTCGCGGATGTCGGTGATCGTGTCCTCGGTGAACTGGGTGACGCGGATGTAGCCGATGCCGCGATCCTCGTCCAGGAAATGGTCCCACTTGCCGTCGGGCAGGCGCCGCCAGCCCTCGACCGTCTGGATGTGGATCTCGTCGCGCTCGATGGTCACGTCGAACGGCTTGGCGACGCCGCGGCGCTGGATGGTAAGGGTCACCTTGGTGTGCCGCGGGCCGGTGATCAGCTTCACCGCCTTGTCGATGCGCATGGTCTGGGTGTCCTTGCCGTCGACGCGGAGAATCAGGTCGCCCGCCAGGATGCGCTTGCGGAAGGCCGGCGTGTCCGGCAGCGGCGTGACCACCTCGATGGGCTTGCCGGTGTCCTTGCGGATCTTCACCCCGATGCCGAAGAACGAGCCCATCGTCCGCTTGTGAAAGTCCTCCAGCTCGTACGGCCACACCATCGTCGTGAACCTGTCCAGCTCGCCGGTCATGCCCTCGGCGAACTCCATGTTGATGACCTCCGGCGGCAAATCCAGCGTCTGCTCGTTCAGTTCGAGGATGCGGTTGAGGGCGCGCTTGACGTGCAGGTGATCGACGGCCGCTTCCTTGCGGAGCTGCCGGACCTGCTCGTCCAGCCCTTCCAGGAAGGCCGATCGCTTGGACTCATCCCGCAGTGCCGGAAACGCCGCGGCCGCCTGGCGGGTCTCCGCCAGCACCTTGACCGCCTCCAGGGCGGCGACGCCGAGCTTGCGGTAGTCGGGGTTGCCGACGTAGTTGTAGTCGATCTGGCTGATGGCGTTGCGGACCATGCGGGTGTCGATGCCGCCGATCATCTCCCGCCACATCGGCACCGGCCGGCCCGCCGCCGGCTGCGTCGAGGGCTCGCCGCCGTAGAGGTTCAGCACGCGGACGTGGTGGCTGATGCGCTTGACCTTCTCGGCATAGTCGAGATTGTCGCGGTCCAGACCGGATAGCCCGGCATGACCGTAGAGGACCATCGCCTCGGTCCATTTGCCCTCGGCCAGTAGCTGATCGCCGCGCTTGGCGGCGTCGCGCATGAGCTGGCGAACCCAATCCTGCCGGAGAAAACTATCGCCGTCGCCGGTCAGATCCTTGGCCTCGCCGGCATACGCCAGCGCCGCCGCCAGCGGATTCCGTGATATCAGCACCCCCATGTCCAGCAGGGCGTCCTGGACCTCCTCGGCCGCCGACCGCACCGCGGGCCGGTCCTGCGGCATGCGGGCGGTCTGCCATACCTTTCGATAACTCGCCAGGGCCCCCCGCAACTGCCGGGCGGCTCGGCGGTACTGCCGCCCCCACTCGCCTTGCTCGTCGCCGACGAGGGTCTCGGCCTCCGTCAGCTCCTTTACGGCGAGGTCCAGGTTCTTGCCGACGGTGGCAACGGCGTCCGCCGGCTGAGAGGTAGTCTCGTCGGTGAGGACGTTGTTGGCGGCGCGGAAAGCGTCGACGATGGCCTCGCCGTGCTCGTAAAGCTGCCCGTGCAGTTTTTGCTCGATGAGTGTCGGCCGACACTTCTCGGCCAACCGGGCCAGCTCCACGCGCCTGGTCGCCGCCGCCAGCTCCCTGTGGCGCTCAATGTCGGCCTTGGCGCGGACCTTCAGATATCCCGCGGTCAGGGCCTCGGCCTGTGTGGCCGTCTCGTCCGGAGAAACCTTTGTGGCTTGTTCCAGCAGGGCCAGGCCCGCCTGGAACCTGCCGGCCAACAGCTCGCTGAAGGCCTTGGTGCGGACCTCCTTGACGTCCAGCGCCGCCGTGCTGGTAGGAGCCGTGCTCGCGGCCGGGGCCGCCGTCGAGCAGGTCACCACGTGGACCGGGCCGGCCGCCAGCAAAGCCCAGCTCAAAAGGCACATCGTAAGCCAATGCCAATACTTCACCATAAATCTCCCTGTATCCCTCGCTTCGGAAGAGCCCACATAGAGTTAAACGCTCCACGCCGCCAGCGGGTTTGCCGATTCTATGTTGTTTTGGGCACCGAAGGCAAATATCCCTTGCCCGCCGCCGGCCCGGACGGGACGAGAATTTGGCGCACCGCCCGCAAAAATATGTGATAATGCTGATTGGGCCGCTGCAATGGCGAGCCTGGAGCCAACCAAAATGATTAACTGTCGAGATTGCGAACACTATCACCGAGACGAAAAGGGCCGCATCAGCTTCTCCTGCGATCCCTTCACAAATATCAAGGAGCCTCAATGCCTGCTGAAGTGGCAGCTCATCAAGATCAACCAGATGGTCGAGGCCTACCAGGCCACCCTCGTCTACTATAAAAAGCTCGGACCCATGCAGGACAAGCTCTTCAAGGCCGTGGAGCGCGAACTCGGTGACATGGAAGATTCCGAAAACTGGAAATACACCGAGGAAGAAGACGAGGACGAAGAGCAACAAGACCAGGAAGAAGAACCGCGATGATGAGGGGGTCGGCTTGACGGAAGGCGCCGCGGTCGCCGGGCCGGGGGCTCATTTCTGCGCGGACAGCGAAGAGCAGCTCCACGGTTTCTGGCGGGGTTGCGGCCTGCCCGAACGGGCATGGGCGGGGGCGTTGGGCCTGTACCGAAAGTATTGGCATCTCATCGAGGCCGGCAACGCGGCCGCGGGGCTGATGGGGAAGGTCTCGGGCGAGGACTTCTGCCTCAAGCACGTCGCCGACAGCCTGGCGGTGCTGCCGGCCTGGCCGGAGCTGCTGGCCCGCTCGCGCCGGCTGGCGGACGTCGGCTGCGGGGCGGGGCTGCCGGGAATCGTGCTGGCCGTCGCCCTGCCGCACCTGCATTTGACCGCCATCGAGTCCGATCGGAAAAAGGCGGCCTTCGTCGCCGCCGCCATCGAGGAGCTGCACCTGGCCGGACGGGCTGAGGTCGTCGCCCGCCGCAGCCGCGAACTCGGCCACGACGAGCGCTTCCGCGGCCGGTTCGACGCCGTGACCGCCCGCGCCGTCGCCCCGGCCGAGAGGCTCATCCGCGACTGCCGGCTGCTGGTCGCCCCCGGCGGGTCGGCCCTTTTCTACAAGACCCCCGCGGGCGTCGCCGGCGAGCTTGCCGGCTGCCGGCGCGAGGCCCGCAAGCACAAGCTCACCATCGAAACCAGCGCGGTAATCGACCTGCCCGGCGGCACCGGCCGGCGCCAGTTCCTCCGCGTCCAGGCGCCATAAGGGTTGGGCGAATAAAGGGATACGGGGTCCAGCCTAGAACCCCGGCAGGAAGTCCTTCTCGGCCTCAAACAGCTCTTCGGTCATCCGCCGGATCTCGTCCGGGCAGCAGACCGCCGCCGTCAACGGGTCCAGCATCAGCGCCTGGGCGGCCACTTCGCGCGACTTGTGGATGCAGGCGTCGGCCGCCAGGTCGAACATCCGCATGTTCCAGTCGCACAGGGCCGCGCACTGCGAGGGCAGTTTGCCGTAGTGCGTGGGAATGACGCCGTTGCGGTTGACCACGCAGGCCACCTCCACCACGCCGTCCTGCGGCAGGTTGCTGATCAGGTTGTGGTTGGCGACGGTGCCGTAAATGATGAGGGGGCTGTTGGTCTCGATCGCCTCGATGATGCCGCTGGCATATTCCCAGGACCGCTCCAGCTTGGGCTCTTCCTTTCCGGCGACGATGTCGCGGCGGCGCTCGTCGCAGCGCTTGCGCCACGCCGGCCAGTTGTCGGCGTAGAAGCTGCTGGCCCCGTGATAGCCCTCACGGCAGTACTTCTCGATCAGGTCCGGCCGCTTGCGGTAATACGGCAGGTACTCGCTGTCGTGACCGCTGGACTCGGTGCAGTAGTAGCCGAAGTGCTTCATCAGGTCGAACCGCACCAGCTCCTGCTCGGCGAACTCCGCGTCGGTTCGGACCTTCTCCTTCAGGGCCGGGTACAGGTCCCCGCCCTTGTGGCTCAGCTCCGTGAACCACGCCAGGTGGTTGACGCCGGCGCAGGTCCACTTCATCTCCTGATACGGCACGCCGGACCACTTCGCCAGGGAGTGGCTGGCGCCCTGGACGCTGTGGCAGAGGCCGATGACCTTGGCCCGGCTGGCCCGGGCCGCCGCCAGGCACATGATGCTCATGGGGTTGGTGTAGTTCAGCAGCCAGGCGTCGGGGCAGAGCTGCTCCACGTCGGCCAGCACCTCCAGGAAGACCGGCACCGTCCGCAGGGCCTTGAACAGCCCGCCCGGACCGATGGTGTCGCCGATGCACTGGGTGACGCCGTACTTGGCGGGAATGTCGTTGTCGTGGCGGACGGAGCCGACGCCGCTGACCTCGATGCAGTTGATGATGTAATCGGCCCCGGCGAGCACCCGCCGCCGATCCGTAGTAGCCGAGATCTTCCAGCTGGCGGTCTTGCCCAGGCGGTCGAGAATCACCTTGGCCAGGCCCTCGGCCAGCTCCAGCCGCTCCGGGTCGATGTCCACCAGGGCGAACTCCCCCTCGTCCGCGCCGGGAACGTTCAGCACGTCCTTGAGCAAGTGCTCCAGGAACGCACTGCCGGCGCCCAGGAAGACGACCTTGAGCGGGCGGGCGATTCCGTCCAGGATGCCGAGGTTGGTTGCCTTTTGCATGTGGGCCGAGTGGCCGACCTTGTCGGGGCTTTGGGCCTTCATCTGCGTGTGTCCTCCGAACCACTGAAAACCGATGTCAGGAACTTGTCCGCGAATTCTACAACTCTCCGGCCGCCACGCCAGTGCGTGGTGATTTTTTTCCGATCGCCCCGCCGCCGCGCCTGCCGGCGCTGACCTATCCCCACTTCCATGGGTAGCCCCGGCAGGGGCGCCTTTCTTTGCCCCGGGCGCGAGCCCGGGGACGTGGAAGGCTGCGCCAAGCTGGAGCCCCGTAGGGGCGTCTTAGCTCCCCACGCACTCAAGACGCCCCGATGGGGCTGCGCTGCTTGCTCCGCCGATTCCCCCGGTGCTCTGGCACGGGGCTAAGAAAGACGCCCCGCTGGGGCTGGGGCCGGGCGTAGGGTGCGTGCTCGCACGCACCGGAATTGTCTGGGCGATGTCTCATTCCATGGCTCTTGCCATCCACGCAGTTGCCAGCTCCCGGGGCGGTTCGGCAAACTGGGGATACGTCAGAGGGAGGACGGGTGCCGCAGGTTGCTCTGCCGCAGGTTGCTCGGAGCCTGTGTTCCCCGGGCTACACGGCTTGAGAGTCGAAGATCCGCCGTGGCGGGCAAGCCGTGCCACCCCCCCGGGCGGGTTTTCAGAGAGAGCCTGGGCCGTCGGCGGCCTTCACCCGCCCGCCGTCAGCGCCCGACGCACCTCGGCCGCGGCGTCCGCAAGCACCAACCCGCCCCTGACGGCCGATGCCGGGCAACGCGGCGCTGGCCATTTCGCCCGGGTTGCGGTAAGATATGGGCGTTGGACGGCCCGGCCGCCCGGCGCCGGATGCGCCGCGGAGGCCGGGACCGGGAGCCGCTGAGATGGAGTCCGCGTCGAATCGATGGCCGCCGCAGCCGCCGCTGCCCGAGCGCAGCGCGGCCAGCCGGATTGTCGGCTACAGCCGCTCGGTGCGCGGTGGGCCCGCGGCGGCCGGCGAGGCGGCGCCCGTCTCGGTCGGGTTGGACCTGCCGTCCGGCCTGCCGATTCCGGGCGACAGGGACCCCGTGACGGGGGGCTTCGTCCCGCTGGCGAAGGTCGTCCGCCGCAACCGGACCGAGGTGCTCAACATCCTGCTGGGCGGGTCGCTGCTCCAGCGGAACCCCATCGGCGACCTGGCCTCGCTGGACTACCAGCTCTCGGTCTTCGCCCTGCCGGTCGCCACCTTCGCCGTGCTCACGCGCATCACCAGAAGACATGCCAAAGCAAGCTGACGTTCGCGGCATCGGCCGGATCGGCCCCGACAGCGGCATGACGGCAATCGACGTCGGCGGCGACGGCCGCTTTCGCGCCGGCCGCGACGGCGTGGTGTCCATCCACCTGACCGGCGACGGGAAGGTCGAGTTCATCGCCTACGCCGATCACACGCTGGCCTACGTCCGCAGCGCGATGGGCCACCCGGCCATCTACCCGCTCCAGCCGGCGGCGATCCAGAAGCCCGTCGAGGCGGTGCTGATGGACCTGGACGGCACCTCCGTCCGCTCCGAGCCGTTCTGGGTGTGGATCATCCAATCCACCATGGCCGAGCTGATGGGCGATCCGAACTTCGAGCTGGCCGACGCCGACGCCCCGCACGTCTCCGGCCACAGCGTCAGCGAGCACCTCCAGTACTGCATCGGCAAGTACTGCCCGGACAGGAAGGTCGAGGACGCCCGGCGGATTTACTTCCGCATCACGGCCCGCCAGATGCAGGCGATCTTGAACGGCGGCGGGCGGGCCGACGCCTTCGTGCCGGCGCCGGGCTTGAAGGACTTCCTGCTGGCGGTCAAGGCCAAGGGCATTCGGATCGCCCTGGTCACCAGCGGGCTGCACGAGAAGGCCTGGCCGGAGGTCGTGGCCGCCTTGCGCACGCTGGGGCTCGGCGACCCGCTGGCCTTCTACGACGCGATCGTCTCAGCCGGCTATGCGATCCGGCCGGGGCAGGTCGGCACGCTGGGCGAGCTTCAGGCCAAGCCGCACCCGTGGCTGTACGCCGAGGCCGCCCGCGTGGGGCTGGGCATTCCGCCCGAGCGGCGACGGCACTGCTTCGGCATCGAAGACTCGGCCGCCGGCATCTGCGCCATCCGCCTGTCCGGCTTCGCGGCCGTGGGCATGGCCGGCGGAAACATCGACCGCGCCGGCGTAAAGCCGCTGGTCCACAGCATGCACGATTCCCTGCCGGACGTCCTGGAGCTGCTGTAGCCGCCGCCGGGCGCATAAGAGAACGCCCGGCCGGGCGGGCGCTCTCGGGAAGACAATCACTCAATTCTTCAGCCGCCGCTCGGGGCGGGCTGGGTTTCGGCCTGCTTGACCGGCCGTTTCGGCAGGTCCTCGGGGGCCACGTCCTTTACGGACAGGTCGCCGTAGATCACGTGATAGTTCTTCTCGCCTTTGCGGCGATACCAAAACACCGCCTTGTCCTTCTCGCCCAGGCGGACGCCCTCGCCGGCGTAGGTCCACTTGTGGCCGCTGTAGAGCCACCAGAACGTCCTGCTGATAGCGTCCTTGACGTTCTTGGCCTCCTCTTTGGTCTTGATGCCCAGTTGCTTCCAGTTCACCTTGGCCCCGACTCCGGGGAACTTCCTCGCATCCAGGGCACGTGGGAAGGTGTCGCCGCCGCCCATCGCCCAGGTCCGAAGCAGCAGGATAACGTCCTTCTGCGACGGATCGCCCCAGCCGAACTTCGCCTGCGTGTCGAAGTAGTCCTCCGGCGGCTTGAGACTGAACAACGAGTCATCGAGTGCGCCTCCCAGTACGATATCCGTAATGATTATATTGCGGCCTTTTTGGGAAGTCGGGATGACCAACAGAAGCGGATCGCCCGTCGCAGCATCCACCCAGACTTCTATTGCCTTCTTGGAACTAGTAACCCCGAACCCACGGGCCGTCTTCCCATCGATCTTCTTCTCGCCTAGGGGCTTATCCTTTCCCTTGAGTAGTGCCTTAAGGTGGTCAAACGTGATGCCTACGCGGCCAGCATTTGGCGGAAGTTCGCCAAACGACTGCACCGTTGCCGTCTTCTTCTCAGGATACAACGCCACCATCTTCCCGACCCTAAAGTCGACTATCATGATTGCGCTGGGTCCGCTAGCGTAGTAAGGTTTCCCGTCCGGTCTCAAAGCAGTTACTTCCATTCTCAAGAGATCAGACCCCTTCGACATCACCCTCGTCCTGAGCGTCTGTCCGGATACGAAAGCAAGCGTTTGCGTGTAGGAAATCGTCTTGGCAGATTCGAAACGATCCCGGACATCACCATACGCAATTGAAGTCTCTCTCCCGGTCAGGGTAATGATGGCGAGAAGGCTGGTGACAAGTGCAACCACAGCGGCGGCGGCGGCTGCTACGTATCTCGTTCGGAGAATGATTCTGCGTACCCCTTCGCTTTTCAGCTTCGGGATTGCTGGGCACGACGCCCGCTCGAAGGCCGCCAGCATTCGCTCGCGAAGCGACTGTCGATGCGCCGGATCGGGCTCGGCGTCGATGTTCAGCTCTTCCACGGCTTTCGCGAACTGCTCTTCGCTGTCGAACACGGTCTATCTCCTCAAGCGCGTCCCAGGGATTTCGCCAGTCGCGCCCTGAGTTTCTTCAGCGCCCGGCTGAATGCGACCCGGGCCGTCACAAGTTCAATCTCCAGAACCGCCGCAATCTGCTCGAACGGCAGTTGCTCGAAGCTCCGCAGCGTGACGATGGTCTGCTCGCGCTCTGTCAGCTCGGCGATTGCCTGATACAGCGTCGGCCAGTCCAGCTCAGGTCCGCAATCGGCCGACGTACCAAGCTGGATTCTCCCCTGCCTGACTGCGGCCTCCAGCAGCGCCTTGCGGCGGGCACGCTTGCGAAGGTACGCCCTGATCTGGTTGCCGGTGATGGCGTACAGCCAGTTCCGGAAGTCCTGCTCGGTGGTGCCGGCGAAGTGCCGGATTCGCTCGACTACCTGGAGGAAGACCTGCGAGGTGACGTCCTCGGCCGCTTCCCGGACGAACAGCCGATGCACGCAGTACCGCAGGACGCCGGCGTAGTGTCGATCGTAGAGGTGCCCCAGGGCTCCAGCTTCGCGGCGGGCCCGCCAGACCAGGTCGTCGCTGTTTCCCGCACCTCTTGCCATGGCTCTGATCGTCATCACCCCTGAATTGCGCGAGACGGGCTGGTGTTACATGGAAAATCCCCAGCCCGCGCGGCCGCCCGGCCGAGAGGGCCTCACTTCTTCTCCGCCGCCCGGCGGATGGCCCAGGTAAGCTGGTAGCTTTTGATGGCGTCGGCGTAGGGGGAGCGGATGCCGGAGGCGCCGCCGCCGCGGATCGCCTCGATGAAGGCCCGATCCTCGCTCAGGTAGGGATCGTCGCCGGCGAAGTCGAAGGTCTCGGTGCGCTCGCCATGCGGTCGGCGGACGTGCAGCCGGCAGAGTCCGTAGGGGTCCTGAAGCACCATCCGCAGGCCGTCGGCCCAGACCTCCAGCTCGGAGTCGTACTTCGCCCCGTGCAGCAGGACGCCGTGGGTCAGCGAGCCGACGGCGCCGTTTTCGAAGCGCCACACGGCCGCGGTGGCCCGGGCGGTGCGGAACTGCATCGGCACGCCGGCGTCGGCGGGCCGGCCGTCGCGCCCGGCGGGCATGTCGGAGAGCTTGCCGGCCGGCTCGTCCGGGCCGATCTGCACGGCCGTGACCGTCGAGAGGTCCGCGTCGCCGGCCAGGTAGCGGGCCAGGTCGCAGAAGTGCGTGGCCTGCTCGACGATCGGCCCGCCGGAGAGGCGCACGTCCCACCACTCGACCTTGGAGATGAGGCTGTAGGCGCAATCGTAGCGGGCCAGCACCGCCCGCACGCCGCCGGGCGAGTCGCCCAGAATCCGCCGCATCGTCTCCACCGCCCGGCTGTAGCGGAACATGTAGCCGACGGAGAGGATCAGGCCTCCGGCCGCGGCCTTCGCCATCGTCTCGGCCACGCCGGCCAGCTCTTCCGGCGGCCAGGCGGCGAGGGGCTTTTCCAGGAAGACGTGGGCGCCGGCCTCGGCGCAGGCGATCTCCACGTCCTTAGGCGGCTCGGTGCGGGCGTGGGCGTCCGGCGGCACGCCGATGAACACCGCGTCCGGGCGCGCCTGCTCCAGCATCTGCCGGTGGTCGGAAAAGACCTTGGCCTTGGCGTACATCTTCGCGGCCGAGCCGGCCTCCCGCGCCGCCAGCGCCTTTTCGGCGCGCTCGGTGTCCGGGTCGGCCACGCCAACCACCGTCAGGTCGCCGATCTTCTCCAGCCGGCTGGCGTGGTCCCAGGGCCCCTCGGGGGAGCCGAAATTCACCCCGCCGGCGCCGATGAATCCGATCTTGAGATCTTCAGGCATCTGTCTGCCTCCGCAATCTGCTCTCGGGTTCACTCGGCGGCTCGGGGGCCTGCCGCTACGTGGCCGTTCCCGCCGCCGCCATTTGCACCGCGACGTTTCCCATGGCCGTGGCCTCGGCCGGGCCGACGATCACGCGGACGCCGGCGCGCTGCTCGGTCAGCTCGTTGAGGTATTCGTTGCGGCTCATGCCGCCGATCATGTACAGGCTGCCCAGCGGTCGGCCGGTCTTCCCGCGCAGCTCGTTGATGGAGCGGGCGTAGCTTTCGGCCAGCGAGGCGAAGATCACCTGGGCGAACTCGCCCGGCGTCTGCGGGGCTGGCTGATCCGTCTGGCGGCAGTGCCGCCGGATCGCCTCGGGCATGCTGGGCGGGTTCATGAAACCTTCCCACTCCGTGTCGATGACGGCCGAGGCGCCGCTGCCGCCGGCGGCCGCCCGCGCCGCCGAGATCAACGCGCCGTAGGAGCAGTCCACGCCGGCCGCGGACCAGGCCTCCCGGCAACGATCGATCAGCCAGCCGCCGGGCAGGTTGCGGATGATTCGCAGCGACCCGTCCGGGTTGGCCTCGTAGCCGAACCGCCGGGCATCCAGCGTCCCCGGCGGGAGGTGCTCGTCCACGAAGATGCCCAGGATCGACCAGGTTCCCGAGGAGATGACGACCAGCTCCTCGTCGCCGGGCAGGTCCGCGTCGCGGCAGATTCCGAAGGCCGCGCCGGTGTCATGGCTTGCCCCGGCCACCACCGGCACCTCGCCCAGGTCGGTCCTGCGGCGGATGTCGCGGCCCAGGGCGCCCACCACGGCCGGGCCGGTCTGCACCGGCGGGAGAATCTCCGACGGCAGCGACAGCTCGGACAGGATGTCCGCCGCCCATTCCCGCCGCACGACGTCGTACATCTGGCTGGTGGAGGCGAAGGTGCAGTCGGTGCTGCCGGCCCCGCAGAGCCAGTGGTTCAGCAGGTCGGGGATGAACAGCAGCCGCCTGGCCCTCCCCAGCAGCTCCGGCGTGTGCTCCTTGACGGCCAGGAGCTGGCACAGGCTGGCGTGGTCCTGGTGCATAGAGCCGGTCCGCTCCAGCAGTCGCTCCGGGCCTATCGCGGCGGCGACGCGGCGGCTGATGCCGGCGTTTCGCGGCTCGCGATAGCTCCGCGGCCGCTCCAGCAGCTCGCCGGCCTCGTCCAGCAGGGCGAAGTCGACCCCCCAGGTGTCCACGCCGACGGCCCGCGGGGCAATGCCGGCGGCCGCGACCTTGGACATGCCCTCCAGCATCGCCTCGAAGAGGGCGTCGATGTCCCAGAACACGCCGTCCGCACTGGTCACCGGGCCGTTGGGGAAGCGGTGGACTTCCTCGATGCGGATTTGCCCGTCGCCGCCGACCCGCCCGAGGATCACGCGCCCGCTCGAAGCCCCCAGGTCGAACGCCAGATACACCTGCTCCTTCTCCGCACCCATCCACACACTCCCGCAGACGCGCCACCGGATTTTCGGGCCGGCAGGCCGCGCTTGCAAGCGTTTTGCCTTGCGCGGGCGGAGCCACTAAGCTAGCCGAAAGAAAGTCTGCAGAGTGTCAAGAGGCGATGATGGGTCTGTCCGACCGGCTGAGGAGACCACGAATTGCACTAATTACCGCGAATTTCACGAATGGCCTCTTTTGCCTGAGCCAGGTCTCCCTGATTGCCGCCTGAAAGCTGTCGGGCAGGCGTGTAATTCGTGTTCCCATTCGTTGGGATGTGTGGAAACCGGTGGCGGGTGAAATGTTCAAAGAGTGTTGCCGTCCGCTTAACTCGCGTAATGGCGCGCGACGACTGCCAGAGGATTGCGGTGGCGGAAAACCTACTGACCATTGACGGGGCCTTCGGCGAAGGCGGTGGGCAGATCCTGCGGACGGCGGTGGGCCTGGCGGCGGCGTGGGGCGGCGGGGCCGGCGTGCGCGTGGTCAACATCCGGGCGAACCGGCCGAAGCCCGGGCTTCGCCCGCAGCATCTGGCGGCGGTCCACGCCGTCGCGGAGGTCTGTGACGGACGGCTGGATGGGGCAAGCGCCGGCGCCGGTGCGTTGACCTTCCGTCCCGGCCGGCCGCGGGCGGGCCAGTACCGCTTCGATGTCGGCACCGCCGGCTCGGCCATACTCGTGCTCCAGACCGTGCTGCCGGCGCTGCTGGCGGCCGAGGGCGACAGCGAGGTGGTCATCACCGGCGGCACGCACAACCCCTTCGCCCCCTGCTTCGAATACCTCCGCGACGTCTTCATCCCGCTGGCCTCGGCCGCCAACGCCGCCATGGCCGTGACGCTGGAGCGGGCCGGCTTCTACCCCGCCGGCGGCGGCAGGATCCGCTGCCAGGTCCGCGGCCTGGGCGACCGGCGACACCTGGGCCCGCTGCGGCTGACCTCGCGCGGGCAGGTTCGGCGCGTCGAGGGCATTTCGGCGGCGGCCGAGTCGCTGCCGGCACACATCGTCCGGCGGCAGCGCGACCGGCTGCTGGAGAGGCTGCGGCAGGCGGGCCTCGCGGGCGATATCGAGCAGGCCCGCTGGCCGGCCGACTCGCCCGGAACCGTCGTCTTCGTCCGGGCTCTCTTCCAGCGCAGCCTGGGCGGCTTTTTCGCGCTGGGCAGAAGGGGCAAGCCGGCCGAGACCGTCGCCGACGAGGCCGCCGATGAGCTACTGGGTTTCCTCGCCTCCGACGGCGCCGTCGACCCCCACGCCGCCGATCAGCTCATCACGCTGCTGGCCCTGGCGCCGGGAACGTCCGAGCTGACCACCACCCGCATCACGCCGCACCTGCTCACCAACGCCGAAGTGGTCCGCCGGATCACCGGCCGCCAGGTGGTCATCGAGGGCGAGCCCGACTCGCCGGGGAAGGTGATTCTGAAATGAGTTCTCGAGCGCCCGCGCCGGCTCGACCGACCGGTGAGGCCCGCACGCCGGCAACGGCTACGCCGATTCTTTCTTTTCCACCAGGGCCGCTTGAAGGGTGGGCTTTTCGGGCGCCTCGATCATCTCCTCGGTGATGACGTAGCGGGCGCCGGCGGACTTGGCCTCGGGCAGCTCGTACATCAGGTTCAGCATGAACTCCTCGATCACGCTGCGCAGGGCCCGGGCCCCGGTGTCGAGCTTCATCGCCTTGCGCGCGATCGTGCGCAGGGCGGCCTCGCTGAAGTCCAACTCGGCCTGCTCCATCTGGAAGAAGCGCCGGAACTGGCGGACCAGGGCGTTCTTGGGCTCGGTGAGGATTCGCACCAGGGCCTCCTCATCCAGCGGCCCCAGCGTGGTGATGCAGGGCAGCCGCCCGACGAACTCGGGGATCATGCCGAACTCCATCAGGTCGTCGGGGGTGACCATTTCGAGGATCCGGCCGTGCTCGGCGGCGGTCTCCTCGTCCTGATCTTCGGCGGAAAAGCCGATCAGCCGCCGGCCGATGCGCTTCTTGATGATGTCGGCCAGGGCGTTGTACGTTCCCCCGCAGATGAACAGGATGTGGGCGGTGTCGATCTGAATATAGTGCTGCTCGGGGTGCTTGCGCCCGCCGGTGGGGGGCACGTTGGCGACGGTTCCCTCCAGCATCTTCAGCAGCGCCTGCTGCACGCCTTCGCCGGAGACGTCGCGGGTGATGGAGACGTTCTGGGTGGTCCGCCCGATCTTGTCGATCTCGTCGATGTAGATGATGCCGCGCTGGGCGGCCTCGATGTCGAAGTCCGCCGCCTGAATGAGCTTGAGCAGCACGTTCTCGACGTCCTCGCCGACGTAGCCGGCCTCGGTCAACGTGGTGGCGTCGGCGATGGCGAAGGGGACGTTGAGCACCGTCGCCAGCGTCCTGGCCAGCAGCGTCTTGCCGCAGCCGGTCGGGCCGATCAGAAGCACGTTGGACTTGTCCAGCTCGACCTCGTTGTCGTCCTCGACCTCCAGATGTGCCAGCCGCTTGTAGTGGTTATGCACGGCCACCGAGAGCACCCGCTTGGCGTGGTCCTGCCCGATGACGTACTCGTCGAGGAAGTCGTTGATCTCGCGCGGGGTGGGAATGGTCTCGAAGGGCAGTTGCCCCTTGGCGGTTCGCCGCCGCTCCTGGCGGATCAGGGTTTGGCAGAGGTCGACGCAGTTGGCGCATATCTGCACCCCGTCGGGCCCTTCGACCATGGGCCCGGCCTCGCGGGAACTATGTCCGCAGAAGCTACAGATTTTGGCCGTTGGACCCTGCGGGGGTCGGGGGTGATTGCCCGGTGGGCGTTTGGCCATGGTAAGATCCTACCGCAAATGCCGCCGCTTCCGGCAGCGCCGTCAATTCAGTACAATCGACTTGTGGCAACCGATACCTTAAGTATAAGCGCACGCGGCCAGCGGCGTGGCATTTTCTAAGTGTTTTCCGCAGGGCGTTTTCGCTCGCCCGCCTCGGTCGATTCGCCGGTCGGGGGCCGCTCGGCGCCGGCGGGGCCCCGGCCGGTCAATCCCAGCACGGACAGCCGGGCGCGGCGGTACTCCTCGTCGCTGATGGTCCCCTGCCGACGGAGGGCCTCGAGCTGTTCAATCGTCAAGCCCGGCTCGGGCTCGCCGCCCTTGCCGACGGCCATCCGCCGAATCCGGACGATGGCCCCGGCCAAGACCAGCGCCGCGATGACCCCGGCCACGACGATCACCCAGAACATGCCGCCGTCGCCGGCCAGCGGAAGTCCCGCCGGGACGGGGCCGCCCGCCCCACCGAAGGTAGTTGCCACGCCGGGGCTCATCACTACTTCAGTTTACCCTCGCCCGCCCGGCCGATCAACCGCCGCCGGCTCTGACCTATCCACAGTTCCATGGGTAGCCCCGGCAGGGGCGCCTTTCTTAGCCCAGGGCGCCAGCCCTGGGAGGTGGAAGGCTGCGCCGGGCTTGAGCCCCGTAGGGGCGTCTTGGCTACCCACCCCGTCAAGACGCCCCGATGGGGCTGCGCTGCTTGCTCCGCCGATTCGCCCGGTGCTCTGGCACGGGGCTAAGAAAGACGCCCCGCTGGGGCTCTTGCCATCCACGCGGTTGCCAGCGACCAGGGCGGTTCGGCAAACTCGGGATAGGTCAGTCCCCGGCTGCGCGGCGGGCCGGTCGGGTCAGCAGGATCCGGCGACCGTCGCTTTCGGCGCGGCCGCCGCCGGGCAGGTCGACCGCCGCCGACCGGCCGCTGACGACCGCCAGCAGGTCGTTGAAGCGCTCGTAGCTCAATTCCTGCTGGGGCGCCCCCAGCGCGGTCAGGGCGGCCCGCAGGGCCATCGCCGTCAGCAGCGGCGGGGCCTTCCGCAGCGGCGCCAGCCGCAGCGCGATCCGCTCGGGCGAGCGCTTGCGGCAGGCCCGCTCGAACAGCCGCCCGGCCAGTTCCTCCAGCGTGGCCTCGGCCTCGCCGGCGGCACGGGCCAATCGTAGCAGCGCTTCGTCGGCCCGGACGTTCAGCCGACCGCGCAGCACCGGCAGCAGCTCGGCGCGGATGAAGTTCCGCGTGAAGTCCGTCACCGCGTTGGTGCGATCGGTCCGCCAAGTGAGGCCCCGGGCCCGGCAGAACTGCTCGATCTGCTCCCGCCGGGCCCACAGCAGCGGGCGCACCAGGTCGAGGCCGTCGGCCAGCGGCCGCTTGGGCGACATCCCCGCCAGCCCCCGAAGGTGCGTGCCGCGGACGATGCGGTGCACGATCGTTTCCACCTGATCGTCGGCGTGGTGGGCGGCGGCCACCGCCTCCGCGGCGGCCTGGCGGGCGATCTCTCGCAGCGCGTCGTACCGGCCCCTGCGGGCGGCCTGCTCGATGCCCACGCCCCAGGTGCGGGCCAGGGCGGGGGTGTCGATCCGTTCGAGGTGGAAGGGAATGCCCCAATCCTCGGCCAGTGCCGCGACGAAGTCGGCGTCGGCGGCGGCCTCTTCCCGCAGGCCGTGATGCACGTGCCCGAAATGCAGGCGGTACCCGCCCAGCGACCGCAGCCCGGCCGCCAGGGCGACGCTGTCGGCCCCGCCGCTGACCGCGACCACCACCACCGCCCCGGGCGCCAGCAGCTTATGCCGGCCGATGTACGCCGCCATCTCGCCCACGAAGCGCTCGCTTGTCTGGGTTGCCTTCACCGGAGTCGATCCGCTCGCTTGTGCCCTCTGCCCGACCCCGCTTATACTAAACACTTCACGCATACGAAGGGAAGTCTCCCATGCGGCCCAGGCCGTCCAGGAAACACTTTTGGCCCGTTGTCGTGATCGTCGCGGTGACGGCCGCCAACACCGCCCTGACGTTCCGCCAGGACGACATCACCGACGACCAGGCCAACATGCTGACGGAGGTCCGCAAGGGCAGCGATCCGACGCTCTACCCCAGCGACGAGATCTTCAGTTCCTCCGGCCCGGGGGCCCTCTGGCGGATGCGCTTGCCGGCCTGGCAGGCGATTCTACGGGCCGCGGGCGCCCTGGGCGGGGAGCGCGACCCGCTGAACGCCCTGCGGATCGTCGGCGCGGCCGCCCTGCTGGTGTATCTGCTGTCGATGTACGTGCTGCTGTACCGCCAGACGCACAACACCTCCATCGCCGTCCTGGTGGCGGCGATGTCCATGTGCATCTTCTCGGTCCGGCGCCCGTACTGGGGGCTGGGGCCGATCTTCTCGGTCACGCCGGCGACGCTGTGCATCGCCTTCGTGCCGCTGCTGGCGCTGGGCTTTGTGCGGCTTCGCCGGCGCTGGTCGGTGCTGGGGGTGTTCTTCCTGGCCGGGCTGTGCGGCAACATCGGCCCGACCATACCGGCAAGCCTGGTGCTGGTCATGCTGATTGCGCTGCTGGCGCTGGGGCGGTTCAGCGGCCGGAGCTGTGCCCTGGCCGTGCTGGCGGCGGTCGCCGCCGCCGGCGGCGCCGCGCCGGCGGTGTATCACTACTACGTCACCTTCCGGGCGGCGGTGGCCGCTTTCCTGCCGGCGATGCCCCTGTGGCAGTTGCGCGAGATCCTGGACCTGGCCGGGGCGAACGTGCTGTATCCCGAGGTGCTGATCCAGTTGCTGCGGTGGCTGCCGGTGGCGGTGCTGCTGGCCGTTCCGCCGGTCTTGATCCTCAGCCGCACCGGGCGCTACCGCGTCCACGACCTGGGGGCGTGGCTGTGGCTGCTGCTGGGGGCGCTGGCCGTTGCCTTCGGGTTCCACGGCCTGGTGCAGGTGCTCGCCTGGCGACTGGGCGCGCTGCCGCCGGTCATTGAGTTCTTCGAGGCCCTCCGCCTGGCCATGCTGCCGCTGTACGTGCTGTTCGCCCAGGCGGCGGTCCATCTGATACGCGTGGCCCGCGTGAATCGCCCCTGGGTGCGGGGCGGCCTGGCGGTGCTGGCGGCGGTGTACATCGGGGCCAGCTTCAACACGCGCACGCTCCGGCACATGGTCAGCAGCGCCGTCGCCACACTGGGCGAGGCCGAGCGGCCCGGCAGCGCCGGGCTCACCAAGGGCGAAGAGCTGCGCGCCATCGCCCGTTGGGCCGGCGATCCGGCCCACACGGACCGGGGGGCGCTGTTCGTCTGCCCCTATGCCGAAATGCGGCTCCACGGGCGGCGGTCGATCCTGTGCTGCCCCTCGGACGTCTGGTACCTCTACCACATGGCCCCGGGGCGGCTGGCATCGTGGAAGGAACGGCTGGAGGTGCAGAAGCCCCTGCTGACCTCGCCCGGGCCCTCCCCGGCCGACATCGACCGCGTGATTGACACGGCCCGGAGGCACTGGCGCCGGCGGGCCTCCCCGGCCGGGGACACGTACGTCCTCATTCCCTCCTCGGCAAAGCCCAACGGGCTTGCCCGCCTGCGGGAAGTCTCTCCGCCCGGCGAAAGCTGGGGCCGCCACTGGCGGGTCTTTCAGCTCCTGCCCAGGCCGCCGGCCACGACCACGTCGCCAACCACGGCCACCGCGCCGGCCACGGCCACCGCGCCGAGTTGACCCGCCGCCCGCCGGCCGCTAGAATTCCACCGCGGCAACTCATCACCGGATTCTCGACCGACCTGTACGGGCAAACTTGACGAAAAGGAGCGCTTATGAACCGTAGAACGATCTTGGTGGGTTCCCTGGCCGGGTTGATCCTGCTTGCCGGCGGCTGCAGCCGCCTGGCCAAGGAGGGCCTGGGCGCGGCCACCGGGGCCAAGGGAAGGGCGATCCCCCTCAAATCCGTCGCCGGCAGCCCGTCCGACCGGCCCCTAGGCGCGTATGAAAGGTTCGAGCTGGGCAGCATCACCGACGGCATCAACGGGCGGACGCCGCCGGGCCTGCTGACGCAGCTTCCGGCCGAGTTCGAAAAGCAGCTCGCGGCAAAGAGAATCCCCAACGCCGCCTCCGGCAGAACGCTGGTCGTTCGCGGGGAAATCCGCCATTACGAGGCGTCGGGGCTATTCGGGCAGGCCTTCGGCCCGCTGGAGGAGGTGATCGCCCGGATCGAGCTGGTGGACAAGGACAGCGGCAAGGTCCTGGGCGTGGCCAACTGCGTCGGCCGGACCAAGGAAACCGTCAACACGGGTGTGCCGAAGAAGGCGGAAGGCCTGGCCAAGGCCATCGTCGGCTGGATCGACAAGCTCTACCCGGAGGAAAAGCACCTCAACGCCGAGTAGCGACCCGTTGGACGGGCACGGGCAGCAGCGGACGCACCGGCGGTTTCGGGCGGGCGCGCTTCCGGCGAAAAGCTGAAGTGCCGCCGCCGTCGCAGCCGATAAGCCTCAAGTCAGACAGGGCGCGACCGGCGCCGCCGGAGCCGTTGGAGAAACTTGCAATGTGCCCGTTCCTGGATGAGTCCGACCCCCGCTGCGCGGTCCACCTCTCGCTGCGCAGGCTGGATGAGGCATTGAGACTCTGTGCCTACCGCCACGAGGACTGTCCGATCTACAGGGAAAAGCTTGCCGGCGATGCCCGCCCCGACCGCAAGCCCGTCAAAGCCGTCTACGCTGCCGGCTGAGATGGCCCCGGCGGTGGCGGAGTTCCTCGACTACCTTCAGGCCGAGTGCGGGCTCGCCCGAAACACCCGCCTGGCTTACCGCCGCGACCTGGTGGGCTTCGGCAGCTTCCTGATCGACGCCGGCTGCCGCTCGCTGCGGCAGGTCACCCCCCGCCGGATCGAGCAATTCCTGCATTCTCAGCGGGACGCCGGCAAGAGCGTCGCCTCGATCGCCCGCAACCTGGCGGCGGTTCGCACCTTTTGCCGGTTCTGCGTGCTCCAGCGGCTGCTGGAGGCGGACCCGTCCAGCGCGATTGAGCCGCCGAAGAAGTGGTCGCGGCTGCCGACGACGCTGGCCCACCGCCAAGTGCAGGAGCTGCTGGCGGCGCCCGTGCCGGCCGAGGACGCACACTGGCTGCGCGACCGGGCGATGCTGGTTCTGCTGTACGCCACCGGCATGCGCGCCAGCGAGCTGGTGACCACGCGGCTGACGGGCTTGAACTTCACCCTGGGCGTGGTCCGCGTCCTGGGCAAGGGCGCCAGGGAGCGGATCGTCCCGGTGGCCGATGCGGCGCTGGAGCTGATCCGCGGCTACGTCGATTCCGGCCGCCCGCCCCCCGCCGACGAGGCCGCCGAGCGACTGCTGTTTCTCTCGCGGACGGGCAGGCCGCTCCGGCGGGAGGACGTCTTTCGCATCGTCCGCAAGTACGCCCGCCGGGTCGGCCTCCGCGGCCGAATCGGCCCGCATACGCTGCGGCACTGCTTCGCCACCCAACTGCTCACCGGCGGGGCCGACCTCCGCAGCGTCCAGGAAATGCTCGGCCACGTCGACATCGCCACCACCCAGATCTACACCCACGTCGACGCCTCCCGCCTCAAGGCCATCCACAAGAAGTTCCACCCCCGCGGGTAGGCCGCGTACTTGTACGCACCCGCCGCCGAACGCACGATGGCCGGAATCCTGCGCGCAAGAGAGAAGGTGCGTGCGAGCACGCACCGTACGGGCTTCGCCACCCAACTGCTCACCGGCGGGGCCGACCTCCGCAGCGTCCAGGAAATGCTCGGCCACGTCGACATCGCCACCACCCAGATCTACACCCACGTCGACGCCTCCCGCCTCAAGGCCATCCACAAGAAGTTCCACCCCCGCGGGTAGGCCGCGTACTTGTACGCACCCGCCGCCGCACGCACGATCCCTCGTAGGGTGTGTGCTTAGACGCACCAGCCGCCGCACGCACGATCCCTCGTAGGGTGCGTGCTTGCACGCACCTTCCCTTGCACGCACCTTCTTTCCACGCACCTGTCCACTGCTGCTTGCACCGACCCGCGTGCTTGCCGTACGCTGCCTACATGAGCCGCTATCGTCGATGGCGCCAACCCGGGGGAACGTACTTTTTCACGGTGGTCACGCACGAGCGGCGTCCGATTCTGGCCGGGCCCGAGGCGATCGCCTGGCTGCGGGAGGCGATGGACAATACCCGCGCGACCCGCCCTTTCGACCTTCTTGCGGGCGTCGTGCTGCCGGACCACATTCACTGCCTCTGGCGCCTCCCGAACGACGACGACGATTTCCCCACGCGCTGGCGGATGATCAAGACGCGTTTCACGCGATCGATGCTGGCCCGCGCCCGACAGCCCGCCCGGCCGGGGGCGTCGCGCCTGCGCCGAGGCGAACATGGCGTCTGGCAGCGACGGTTCTGGGAGCATGTCATCCGCGACGAGCGCGACCTGAAACGCCACGTGGACTACATCCACTACAACCCCGTGCGGCACGGGCTCGTCGGCAAAGCGGCGGACTGGCCGTATTCGACCTTCCGCAAGTACGTCGAGATGAACGAGTACCCCGACGATTGGGGCGAGGCCGAGCCCGAAACGATACGGGATTGGGCCATCCGGCACGAGTAGGGTGCGTGCTGGCACGCAGGAGTGCGCGTAGGGTGCGTGCTTGCACGCACCTTCCCTTGCATGCACCTTCCCAGGTATTGCCCGTGCTTGCAGGCACCCTACGACCTCGCAACCCGTGTTCCCCGGGTACACGGCTTGGCAAGCAAGCCGTGCCACCCCCATCTCGAATTTCAGGCACAGCTTAGAAAAGGTGCGTGCGAGCACGCACCGTACGGGCTTCGCCACCCAACTGCTCACCGGCGGGGCCGACCTCCGCAGCGTCCAGGAAATGCTCGGCCACGTCGACATCGCCACCACCCAGATCTACACCCACGTCGACGCCTCCCGCCTCAAGGCCATCCACAAGAAGTTCCACCCCCGCGGGTAGGCCGCGTACTTGTACGCACCCGCCGCCGAACGCACGATGGCCGGAATCCTGCGCGCAAGAGAGAAGGTGCGTGCGAGCACGCACCCTACGGGCGGTCGGCTGCGACCGATTCCAGCGCGGCCGTGATCCTCCGCCAATGGGTGCCCCGCCAGAGCAGCTTGCCGCAGCGGCGGCACCGCCAGAACTGCCGGCAGGCGGCGTAGGCCTTGGGCGGGGCCTCCCGCTGGATCGATTCCTTGTCCACTTCGATGAGTTCGCCGCCGCAGGCCATGCAGCGGGGCATGGCCCTGACCGGCAGCTTCAGCTCCCGCAGGACGAAGGCGAGCTGCTGGAGCTTGGTCAGCTCCCGCGGCACGAACAGGGCCGCGACCTGCTTGTGCTTGATGACGTTCCGCTCGAACAATCCGCCGTCGCTGGACAGCACCGTCGCGGCGAGCTGATGGCCGCGCTCGACCAGCCGGCGGTCCTCGATGCCGTAGACGAACTCGGCGTCGTAGCCGGCCGCGCGGAGCCAGCGCGCCAACCCGCCCAGCATCGCGTCACATAAGAATTGCGGCCCCTCTTCCGACATGCGACTGATGATACTACCGCGGCGACGACGGGTAAAAGCATCTTGGGCGCCGGCCCGGGCGGGAGTTCTGGCCGGCAGGCACGGGGGGCCTGACCTATCCCCAGTTTCCCGAACCGCCCTGGGAGCTGACAACTGCGTGGCTGGCAAGAGCCCCAGCGGGGCGTCTTGACTGGGTGGACAGCTAAGACGCCCCTACGGGGCTCGAGGGCGGCGAAGGCATCCACCTCCCAGGGCTGGCGCCCTGGGCTAAGAAAGGCGCCCCTGCCGGGGCTACCCATGGAACTGGGGATAGGTCAGCACGGGTGCCTCTGGTATTTGCCGGGGCGATTTTGCTATGCTGGAGTGCATGCCGGGGCCGTCGAAAAAGCCGCGTCGGCCGGAAATCAGCCAGGTCCGCTGCAAGAGCATTTTGTGCGAGTCGGGCATCTGCGACTACGCCCTGAACTGCTACACGGGCTGCGCCCACTCCTGCGTGTACTGCTACGCCCGTTTCATGGGGCGGTTCCACCACCCCGGCAGGCCGTGGGGCAGCTTCGTCGACGCCAAGGTGAATGCCCCGGAGGTGCTGGCCCGCCAGCTTCGGCGGCGGTCGATGTGGCCGGGCAGCGTCTTCATCTCCAGCGTCTGCGACGCCTACCAGCCGGCCGAGGAGAAGTTTCAGCTCACCCGCCGCTGCCTGGGCATCCTCATCGAGGCCGGCTTCGACGTGCACATTCAGACCAAGAGCGCCCTGGTCCAACGGGACTTCGACCTGCTCAAGGGGGCCGCCAACGTCAGCGTCTGCCAGACCGTCACCACGCTGGACGAGACGCTCGCCCGGCGGATCGAGCCGCAGGCGGCCCCGCCGGCCGAACGGGTCGAGACGCTTCGCCTGGCCGACGCGGCCGGCATCAGGACGAGGGCGTTCGTCGGGCCACTGCTGCCGATGCTGACCGACGGCTTCGAGTCGGTCCGGGCGGTCTTTTCGGCCCTGGCGCCGCTGAAGCTGGCGGAGGTGTACGTGGATCGGCTGAACCTTCGCTGGGGCGTCTGGCCGGCGGTATCGAAAATGTTCCGGCGGATCGCCCCGGACTCGGTTTCGGCGACGCGGTCGATGCTGTTCGATTCCTCCGGCAGCCGGGCCTACAACCGCAACTTCCGCACGACCATTGCCCGCGCGGCCAAGGCGGCCGGGCTGAAGGCGCCGGTGACCCCGGCCTTCTGAACGGGCGCGGCAATTCTCGCCCCCGGCGATGGATAAATGGCTGGCCCAGGCGCGCCCGCGGCCCGGCAGGCCAATCGGCTTAGCGGGCGTACTCGACGCAGCGGACCTCGCGAATCAGCGTAATCCGCACCTCGCCGGGGTACTGCATCTCCTCTTCGACGCGCTTGGCGATGTCGTGGGCGATCTTGGCCGAGAGCCGGTCGTCGACGTTCTCGGCGTCGACCAGCACGCGGACCTCGCGTCCGGCCTGGATGGCGTAGGCCTGCTTGACGCCCTCGAACTGGCCGGCGATCTCCTCCAGCTTGTGCAGCCGCTGGATGTACCGCTCCAGCGTTTCCCGCCGCGCCCCCGGGCGGGAGGCGCTGATGGCGTCGGCGGCCGAGACGATCGGCGTGAAGATGAAGTGGCTCTGGATGTCGCCGTGGTGGCCGGCGACGGCCTCGATCACCTCCGCCCGCTCGCCGTAGCGCTTGCACAGGTCCGCCCCGATCCGGGGGTGGCCGCCCTCGACCTCGTGGTCGACGGCCTTGCCGATGTCGTGCAGCAGCCCGCACCGCCGCGCCAGAGACCCGTCCAGGCCGATCTCATCGGCGATGCCCTGGGAAAGGTAGGCCACCTCCAGCGAGTGCTTCAGCACGTTCTGCCCGTAGCTGGTGCGGTACTGCAACCGGCCCAGAAGGTTCGCCAGCTTGGGGTGGACGCCGCGGACGTTGGCGTCCACCAGAACCCGCTTGCCCAGCTCCTGAACGCGGCGATTGACCTGCTTCTGGGTCTCGGTCACCAGCTCCTCGATCCGCGTGGGGTGAATCCGCCCGTCCTGGATGAGCTTTTCCAGGCTCATCCGAGCCACCTCGCGCCGGACCGGGTCGAAGGCCGAGACCACCACCACGCCGGGGGTGTCGTCCACGATCACGTCCACGCCGGTGGCCTTCTCGAAGGCGCGGATGTTCCGCCCCTCCCGGCCGATCACCCGCCCCTTCATCTCGTCGGAGGGAATGTCCACCGTGGAGACCGTGGTCGCGGAGGTGTGGTCGGCGGCGTAGCGCTGAATCGCGATCGAAATGATCTCGCGAGACTTGGACTCGGCGCTTTCCTCGGCCTGCTCCAGCCTCCGCTGAATGAGCGCCGCCGCGTCGCGCTCGATCTCCTTCTCCACCTGGCCCAGCAGGATCGACTTGGCCTCCTCCATGGTCATGTTGGCCACCTTCATCAACTGCGTCTTCTGCTGGGCGATCAAGTCGTTGAGCTGGCGGTCCTTGTTAACCAGGCCCCTCTCCCGCTCGTTGATGGCCTTTTCGGCCGTTTCCACCGAGCGCTCCTTGACCGCCAGCGTTTCCATCTTCTGGTCGATCAGGTAGTCGCGCTTGGCCAGGCGCTTCTCCTCCTCGCGCAGTTCGGACCGGATGTGCTTGGTTTCGGCGTCGAACTGTTCCCTTCGCCGCAGGAACTCGCTCTTGGCCTCGGCCTCGGCCTGGGCCTTGACGCGTTCGGCCTGTGCCTCGGCCGTCTCCAGGCGGGCCTGCATTTCCTTCGCCAGGGAGGTCTTTTGCAGCTTGCCGATCAGGACGTGAAACAGCGCCCCCAAACCGAACCCGACGACTATGGCCACCACGACCGCCGCCACCGCACCAGCAGTTACCGCAACCGGTAAGTAGAAAGACATCGCATTTCCCTTTCCAGGTGGCGGCGTGGCGCAGGAGAGTCGGCGCCGGGGCTGCTTGCCCGGCCCGCCCCTGCCGGCAGAGAGGCCCGGTCGCGTCCCCCTCAGGTCAGAATGAGTTCATGCAGCCGTGGACGTATCCGCATGTGAATGTCTAAACAATCTCTGCGCGAATTCCTGCTCGCATCCGCCCGGAGGACACACCCCACTTCCCGGCGTTTCGCTTCGATTTCGATACGTCCTGGATCCGTTCCATTCCGGTTCTAGCTGCTGGTGATCTCTATGACCCGAAGGCCTCGTCCCGCTGTAACGCGGAACGAATGATCGGCGCCCGCACCGGTGTAGCGCCCTTTTTCAGTCATGTTCCGCCCGCCTGGTGCGGGCTCGGCCCGTGAGCCTGCCCGAACCTTCCTGGGCGGGCGGCGGCGCTTCCGGCGGCAATCCGCCCCAACTGGTGCCAGCGGTAGACACTGCAACAACCGGCGCACCTCGGACGGATGGACACCGCCTGCGCGACGGCCTGCTCGCCAATACACGCACAGCCGCCACCAAATATTGATGACTCCCGACGGGCAGCCTCTCTTGCGCCCGTCTGGGACAAACCACTACACCTATTTTTATCGGTTAGGATCGCCCGCGTCAAGAACGAATTCCCCGGCACCCCCCCGGCCGGGACGGATAAGCCGCTTCGCCAAAGGATATTAGAAGATTTGTGTTGCTTCGGCGATGATTCCGCCCCGCCTGCCGAAAAAAACTGTCCAGCCCAAAAAGCCCTACTAATGAGGTCGCCCGGCGGGCCGATACAAAAAAGGTGGACCGGGGCTCGCTAGAGGCGGAGGGAGACCTCTATTCGGACGCAGCGGCGGAGGAGAACCGCTGCTCGTCCCCGGTCCACTTTCTTCGTTGGACACACCCAAATGACACAGAGTGTCTAAACGTCAAGACTTCGTCCGCTCTTAAGATGTAGCTTTCGGCCAGGAGTTGCTCTTTTCTGCACTTTTTTTCCCCTCCCAGAGTCCCTTCTCACCAAGACGCGATGCCAATCCCCCCGTGACAACACCGCCGGAAGATGATACATTCGGGCCGAGCTGGTTCTACCGGCTCGGGAGCTGGCGTGCAATGCTGAGCCTGGCGCAGACAAGCGAATCATGGTACGCGGCGGAGTACCTCAGCAACCATGTCTGGCAGTGGGCGGTGCTGCTGGGCGTGCTGATAGCGACTTTCGTCATCGGCAAGGTCGTTTCCTTCTTCCTGAATCGTCAGGGGCAGTGGCTTTCCCAGCGCGAGCGCTTCGGCGCCGTGGGTCTGGTCCTGTCCGCCCTTTCCGCCCCGGCGGCGCTGCTGATCTTCGCCGGCGGCCTGTTCGTGGGCGGACTGTTCATGAACCTGAAGATCCCGAAGCTGCCGGGTCTGGAGGGATTCTGGGCGGCCGTCTGCAAGACCATTGCCGTCCTGGCCGTCGGATGGGCCCTGTACCGATTGGTGACGGTGCTGGAGCGGTTCCTGCGGCGGTGGGCGGCCAAGACCGAGACGGCGCTGGACGACCAGCTCGTCCCCCTGGTCCGCAAGTCGCTGCGGGTGGTCATCGTCATCATCGTGCTGCTGGTGATCGCCCAGGGCATATTCAACTGGAACATCGGCGCCCTGCTGGCCGGGCTGGGGCTGGGCGGTCTGGCCTTTGCCCTGGCCGCCCAGGACACGCTGAAGAACCTGTTCGGGTCTCTGACCATCTTCGCCGACCGCCCGTTCACCGCCGGCGACTGGGTAAACATCGACGGGCACGTTGGCATCGTCGAGGACGTCGGGTTCCGCTCCACCCGCGTCCGCACCTTCGACGGGCACCTGGTGTCCATCCCCAACGCCATCGTCACCAGTTCGCCCGTGGAGAACGTCGCCCGCCGGCCGTTCATCCGCCGCGTCCTCAACGTGACCGTCACCTACGACACGCCGCCGGAAAAAGTGGCCCGGGCCGTGGAGATCCTCAAGGACATGCTGGCCGCCCGGAAGGACCACTTCCCCCCCGAGCGCCCGGGCAACGTGTACTTCAACGACTTCAACGCCGCCAGCCTGAACATCGTGGTCTACTACTGGTTCACCCCGCCGGACTGGTGGGAATACCTGGGGTTTGCCCACGATTTCAACATGGAGCTGCTGGAACGGTTCAACGCCGAAGGCATCGAGTTCGCCTTCCCCACGCAGACGCTGTATCTGAAGCAGGATTCGCCACTTGCGGCGGACGTTCGGCTCCGGGGCGGCAGCGGCAAGCCCATGCCGGAGTGACGCCCGCGCCGCGGCGGTGCGGCCCGGCGGCGGCGGCGAGCGGCCGCGGTTGGTCGTGGCCTTCGGCCGGTGGCTGCCGCTAGAATGTGAGCACCAGCGTTTCCTGGCGGGAGAGACTGCCATGGCAAAGTTTCTGAGCGATCCGAAGCACGCCGTGCGCGGGCGTCTGGTGGCGGTGGACAATTCCGGTCTGCTGGGCCCGTTCTTCACCCTGCGGGTGCCGCCGAACACGTTCGACGTGCAGCGTCCGGCCAGCTATATCGACTTTCGCCTGCTGGACACGGCGCGCAAGACGCTGCAAAAGCGGCTGAACATCGACGACGAGCTGAAGGTGATCATCCACGTCGCCACGCCCGCCGTCCAGGCCGGCACCCGAAACGAGCTGACCTTTCAGGTCAATCCCAAGAGCCGATCTCAACGCATCAGCCACGCCGTCCGCAGGTTCGATTCGCTTATGCCCATCAACGGCAAGGTCGCCGACAACGACGGCCACCACGTCCTTGTCCTCGACGCCGGCGTGACCGTGGTGGTGTCGCTGCTGGAACACAAGCCCTCCCAAACGCGGCTGCTCAAGCTCAACTCGTGGGTGACCTTCTGGCCGACTCCGCCCACGCACGGCATCATCCTGGGGAAGATCTGACGCTTTCCACAAGCCAAGCGCCCGGGCGCTGCCGGCATCTCGGCTGGCGTGCGGCAATTGACCGCGCCGGCTCTGACAGGGCAGGCAGCGGCCGGTGGAGCATTCCCGCCCGCGGCCGGCAGACCTCCAACGGCCTGCCGCCAGTCAGGTTACCTCCGAGATGCGGCTTCTGCGCCGGCTTGGCTCAAGCCGATCGGAAGCAACCGCCGATAAGAGACTACGCCTGCGGACTGGGACTTTGAGGCGGTTTGAACCATGCGTGCTGTTTTCGCTTTCCTGGCGGGCCTGGGTGAACTGGCCGTGATGGCGGCGGGCTTGGCCATGCTCTTACTGGCGGCGAGCCTGCTGCTGTGAAGGCCCCATAAGCTCTGCTCTGACGGATTCTTCCGCGCGGCAGTTGCCTCGGCGGCGGCGGAGCTACGGCCGGGAGGGGCCTATGCGCTCGCCCAGTACTCCCCGCAACTGCCGCAAGGACTTGACGCGGTACGTGGGGCGCGGGCCGGACCCCTTCCTCCTGCCCCGGGAATCCTTCAACACCGTCACCATCCCCACGCGGGCCGCCCCGGCGATGTCAGCGGCGAGGCTGTCACCCACGAACACCGCCTCCCGGGCGGCGATGCCCAGCCTTTCCAGGGCCACGCGGAAGATCTGTGGGTGCGGCTTGCGATACACCACCTCGCAACTGTAGATCCTCACCGCGAAGTACCCCAGCAGCCCCAGTTGCGCCAGGTGGCGGTCCAGCACGTGGGCCGGGATGAACGTGTTGCTGACCACCCCCAGCCGCAGGCCGTCGGCGCGGAAGCCGGCCAGCAGCTCCGGCAGGCCGGCCTCGATCGTGGCACACCTGCTCAGCGGCTCATACCACAGCCACGCCAGCTCCTCCATCTCATCGGCCGTGAGCGTCTGTCCCATCTTCCTGCTCAACCGTCCCAGCACGTCCAGCGAGTTGAACTCCCGCCGCGTCAGGTGGCTCTTCATGTAATGCCAACGCACCGCCCAAAGCTGGTGCCGACGAAATCTTCGCAGCGACGGCAGCGGCTGGCCCAGCTCCTGCAAATAGGAATATGCCTGACGGGCCCCCTCGGCGAACATGGCCATGGTGTTCACCGGGCCAAAATCCACCAGCGTGCCGCCAAGGTCGAACAATATGCCCTTGATCCGTGCCATCCGTCCGCCGCAAGGAATCCTCACCGGCGCAGGCGCAGCCTGCAACCTGACTCAACTCTTCATCGCGGGAAGATTATATGGAACCGCGGCGGGCATCGCCGCGCGAAAAAAGACCTCCGGCCGCCCTCATGGACCGCCGGAGGTTTGCCACGGCTAGAGACTAACAGCCATGTATTCGCTGCCCGCCTCCGCGGGATGCCTTCACTAAAGCTATCGGAAGTATAGCCGTGCGACTCAACCCTGTCAACGCCAAGAAAAAAAGGTGGAAAGAATCTGTGTTTACCATAACCGTTTTCTGAGTAAATACTTAATCGCCAAAGCCCGGATCTGGGCAGGCGGCTTTTCAACACCTTTTGTCCGCCCGCGGCTGGCGGGCCGGCACCGCGATTCGCCGCCTCGCACGCTCTCATAAAGGTTTTGTGATAGGGGTTTTACCAAAACGTCCCCACCTGCTGCCCCCGGCGGCAATCGGCTGAACACATTCTGTCCAATCGTCTATAACCCAGGCTGGTTAAAGGACTCCCGGACACCGCTAAAGATCCGATGGCATCGTGGCCGAGCCGATCCTCACCGCGGCAGCCGGCCCGGTAGCCGGGGGACACTGCCAAGAGCCGGCCGCGATTGACCGGCAGCCGCATTTCTGCTACCTTCCGCCGGCGGTCTTGTGCGGGAGTTTAGCCGATGCAAACCTCTCCGGTGGATCTGATCTCCGCGGGACACATCTGCCTGGACATCACGCCGCAGTTTCTCAACGGCAGCTCCGATCGCTCGTTGGATCGCCTGCTGCGCCCGGGAAGTCTGATCGTGGTGGGCCCGACGTCCATTGCCACCGGGGGCGCGGCCGCGAACGTCGGGCTTTGCGCCAAGCGCCTGGGGCTGTCGGTGGCGCTCATGGGAAAATGCGGCGACGACTCGCTCGGGCGGACCTTGCTGGAGGTCCTGGGCCGCTTTTCGCCCACGTGCGCGTCGGGCATGCGGGTAACGCCCGGCGAGCACACAAGCTACTCGGTGGTCCTTGCCGTGCCGGGAGCGGATCGGATTTTCCTTCATTGCCCCGGCGCCAACGACACCTTCGCCGCGGAGGACGTGGATCTGGAGCTGGTCTCGCGGGCGCGGCTGTTCTACTTCGGCTATCCGCCGCTGATGGCGCGGATGTACGCCGACGACGGGGCGGAGCTGGCGCGGCTGCTGGGCGAGGTCAAGCAGCGGTCCGTGACGACGGCGCTGGACATGGCGCTGCCGGACCCGGCCGGGGCCGCCGGCAAGGCCGACTGGCGGGCCATCCTGGGCGAGGCCCTGCCCCAGGTGGACCTGTTCCTTCCCAGCGTGGAGGAGCTGACCTTCATGCTCCGCCGCGGCGAGTATGACCGGCTCACCCGCGACGGCGACATCCTGGATGGGCTCTCGATCGAATTGCTGCGGGACTTGGCCGAGGAGTGCCTCGCCTGGGGCCCGGCCGTGGTGATGATCAAGTGCGGGCGCCACGGCCTGTACGTCCGCGGGGCCCCGGCCGAGCGGATTGGCGCGATGGGCTCGGCCGCACCAGCCGCGGCCGGCTGGGCCGACCGGGAGGTCTTCGCGCCGTCGTATGAGGTTCCCCAGGTGGTTTCCGCCACCGGCAGCGGCGACGCGGCCGTGGCCGGCTTCCTCGCCGGACTGCTCCACGGGACCGACCTATCCGCCGCTGCCGACTACGCTTGTGCCGCCGGTGCACAGAACGTCCAAGCCGTCGACGCCGTCAGCGGACTCAAGAGCTGGGAGGAAACGACAAGCGGGCTCGCCGCCGCCCGCATAGAGCCGGTGATCAAACTACGATAACGCGACAAGGGGCGCAGACGCGTTCATGAAAGCGTGGAACGGCTGGTATCACGTCAACGGAAATACCTACGGCACTTGGCTTCGCGGGGACCCAAGGGGTTGGCGAGCGAGGAAGCACCGCGAGCACGTGGAAGGCGACTACAGGAATCCTCCCGCGCCCGGGCGGCACGCTGGGCTCTACGACCGCTCCAAGTCGCTGCTGAAAGCTAAACCGGTTCGCCTGGACCGAACCCAACGACGCGTCGCAGCGATCGCAATTGTCGAGAAGCTCCGCGAACTCGGGGTGGAAATCCTGGCGGTGTCCGTCGACGCAGTTCACTACCACGTTCTGGGCAGGTTCCCGGGCGCCGATGTCCGCAGTTTCATCGGCAGGGCGAAGAAGAATGCCTCCCATCTACTCCGCGAGCACCGCTTACCTGGGACCGTCTGGGCCAAGCGCTGTCGCGTGCTGCCGATCTCCGATCGATCCCACCAAGTCAACGTCTACCGATACATCGCTCGGC
>CAYNYF010000018.1:49831-55743 GCA_964401385.1 uncultured Planctomycetaceae bacterium
CTGCCGATCTCCGATCGATCCCACCAAGTCAACGTCTACCGATACATCGCTCGGCACGCGGACAGAGGCGCGTGCGCCTGGACGTTCCGGGATGGACTCAAGCTCGGACCCTCAACGGGCGACACCAAAGCCCACGGATAGCTATCCGGGGGCTTTGCGCAGACACCGGCAATTCTCCGCCGCGGGGAACTGCCCCGGGCGCGGTCATGATCCGCCCCGACGCCCGCGCCTGGCTACGCGGATGGCGGCGCCCAGGCCCGCCGAGAGCACGTCGCAGGCCCGCCCGCAGTTGACCGCCACCTCCAGCAGCGACATGGAGTTGATCAGCGCCACCGGCTCGCCTGCCGGGGCGGAGGCATAGGAGGTCTGCAGCGCCCCGACCGACACGCCGCCGCAGAATATCTCGGGCCCGGTTTCATCGCCCGGCACCAGGTCCAGCTCGTCGGCGGATATGCCGCTGATGAGGTTGCCGAACTTGTCCACGTAGATGACCTGACCGACCAGCGAGCCGTCCACGTCCTCACACGGCGGGGGAATGTCCAGCAGCTTGAAGCTCTCCGGGGCGGGTCCAAGCTGGTCCAGCGCCAGCCCCCGGGCGATGTGCGCCGCCACCGGGGCCATGACGTCCCGCCCGTGGAAGGTCGCCGAGACGCCCGGGGCGAGGAAGTAGTGCTCGTTGCGGACGGCGACCATCTGCTCCAGGGGCTGGTCGCGGTCGACGAAGGTGATCAGGCCGTTGTCGGGAAAGACGATGGTCTGCCCGGCGTAGCGGGCGGCGATGATCCGCCGCTCCGTGCCGACGGTCGGGTCGACGACCACGACGTGCACGGTTCCGACGGGAAAGTAGGGCAGACTCTGGCGGAGCACGAACGCCCCGGCCATCACGTCCCCGCTGGGCACCTGGTGGGTGACGTCCACCAGCGTGACCTCCGGGGCGATGCCCAGGATCACGCCTTTCATCTCGGCCACGTACGGATCGGCCAGGCCGAAGTCGGTCAGCAGCGTTACGATGCCTCTCTTGGCCATTGCAGCTACCTTCCGGCGGGCCGACGCGCCTTTTCGGGCGCCCGCCCCGGCCACACTGCATCATACTCGCCGACGCGCCCGCGCCGCACGATCGCTTCAGCGGATTCTCGCGCCCCGCTGTTGCCCGTGTCCTCCGCCGCCGGCAGACGTATAATACCGCCAAGCATGAGGGGCGAAATAACGAATTTCGACCTGCTGCGGCAGCAGATGGTGAGGGATCAACTCCTCAGCCGGGACATTCACGACGCCCGCGTGCTGGAGGTCATGGGCCGGACGCCGCGGGAGAAGTTCATCGCGGCGACGCATCGGCACGAGGCGTACGAGGACCGGCCGGTGCCGATCGGCGCCGGCCAGACCATCTCCCAGCCGTACATCGTGGCCCTGATGACGCAGGAGCTGTCCGTCCGGCCGCAGCATCGCGTCCTCGACGTGGGCGCCGGCAGCGGCTACCAGACGGCGGTCCTGGCCAGGCTGGCAAGGGAAGTCTTCGGCGTAGAGCGGATCGACGAACTCCGCAGCCGGGCGGAGCAGGCGCTGGCGGAGCTGAAGTTGACGAACGTGAACCTGACCACCGCCGACGGCACGCTGGGCTGGCCGGAATACGCCCCTTTCGACCGCATCATCTGCGGCGCGGCCGGGCCGGAGGTGCCCGAATCGTGGATCGAGCAGCTCGCCGAGGGCGGGCGGATCGTCATGCCCGTGGGCGGGCCGGACCTGCAAATCCTCATCGCCGTCGAAAAGCACGCCGGCAAGATCAGCCGGCGGGAGATCTGCGGCGTGCGGTTCGTGCGGCTCATCGGCCGGGAGGGCTGGCTCCAGGCATAGCCGCTGCGGACAAGACGACCTGGTCACAAGATACCTGATCGTCCACATGTCGCTGTGTGAGAACCAGTTACTGATAGCCAAGCGGCGAGGCCGTAGGAGTCCACGAGACGCTCGGGCGGTCTACGCATCTCAAGTCATTGGTGCGGGCTTTTCAGGCGTCAGGATCGGGTCCTCGAGGCACTTCTCCAGACAACCGGCATCCAGAAAGGGATAACCGTCCCAAACGGTTGATGCAAGCTACCATCAGACGATCCCGCAGTCACACACAGATAGGGCATAACGGCCCTACGCCAGCAGGCCGCACCACCTCGCACGTTAGCAGAGCAAAGTAGCGAAGGGGCCCAGAGGCTCGCCGCCCTGCTATCGTTTCCGCCGACAGTTGACGGACACTGAACTGAGCAGTCTCGATATGCGCTGAGCGATCCGTTGTCGTGGTCCCCAAAGGTAGGGGTCCTGCAAGTTCAGAAGCCCAACATGTTGGTGTCTGGAGCAGATTGCGAAGTAATTATGGCGGTCGCTAGAAAGCCGCTTGACGGGATTGAGTTCTTTGGCTATAATCTATTCAGATCAAGGCGGACGAACTGAACGGAGGCGAAGGAAGAGGCGGAGGGTTTGCGCCAAGAGGAAATTCTCGCATTTTTTCCTTGACGGGGAGATGGGGTCTCTCTGAGACTCTCCGCAACGGCTTTCGTATCGTTCAGTTAGGAGAAAGTGACGGCACTGTGCAACTACGGATAAGGAGCCAGCCGTGAAACTCGACAAGCGCCAGGTCTCTCGGGACCTAGCCAACATAATGCTGGAAAGGCTCGAGGATTACGGCATCGGGCTCAGGGAGTTGCGACAGATGACCGGTCTCCCCAAGGAGCGGCTTGAACAGCTTTCGAAGGGTCGTGTCTTTCGTTCGCTCGAAATACAGGTCGTCGCGGGTGCGCTCGGCATAGGTATGGGTGAAATCTTCCCCTTTGAGCCCCTCGATAGAAAAACACAGTTGGCGAGAATCCGTGAGATCCGCATGGCGGGAGGAGGAATTGCCCCGCTTCGGGCGGGACGCTCCAGCACCCGAGACACGCCGTCTCGAACGAAGCTTCAACAATCTCTGCTGCGACTTGACCACTACGTGAAGTGCCTTCGCGCATTCAAATAGCGAAGCCGTTCCTTTAGGGGGCACTCATGCCACCAACGAATTGGTTCCGAACGAAGGCACTAGGGGAGGATCGCCACCTCGACATCCTTAGCTCCGTCATTCAGTCTCTGAGTTACCTCGAGATGGAGATTCGAGCCTTTCGTGCAGACAAGCTGCTACAAATGAGCACGATGCTGCAGGCGGCGCATCGTTTGGCCAGAATCGATTCGTTCCTGCCAGTGGAGTCTAACGAAGTTACTCTGTTCGGATACACAGCTTGGCTGGCCAGGATCCCGCTAGGGAACCGTGGATCCACGCGACTGGCCCCGCTGACTGTAGCAGTCGATAGGGGACTGTGGACCATACTCCAGGACGGCCTTGGTACTCGGTCAGCCCGAAGGCATTTTTTAGCCAGGGTGCTCGCGATACTCTCCCACGAGATAGGTCATGTTGTCCTGCGTCACATAAAGCCTGATACCAAATTCATCACGTCATCCTTAGGCCCGGTTGCGCCGATAAAGCTCCCCCAAGAGTGGGAGGCCTGGTTGTACGCTGGCTTTCTCCGGGGCTTTGTGTTCGCGGAGATCGGCGGGTCCACGATTCCCGACCCCGTTCCCCCAATTGTATAGTAATAGACTGCTCACCGTGTTTTGTGCCGCATGGACACGGCCGGTCTTCATGCAGGTGCGCCCGGCGCGCAGGCATCTAGGACCCCTTGTGACCAATATCCGCTGGCAGTCGAGGGAATGCATCACCGAGACCTTTTGCCTTGCTACTCTTGGGAGGCACCAGGAGCCGGAACTCACCCGTAAACCGTGTCCACGCGTCAGTCGCTCACCACGCGAGCGTGCGTCGGCCTACCATCACCGCCGGCCCCCTGCTGCGCGACGCGGCCGTCTTCGTCGACCGGCTGGACGCCGAGGCGAGAGTCAACGACCAATTGGTCACGCTGCTGCCGGGCGAGTCGTTCACCTTCGCCATCGAGTCGGCCCGGGAGCTGACGCTGGAGGTTCTGACGCAGCCGCCCGTCTTCCAGTGCGCTAACCGCTTCGGCCGCAAGGACTTGTAGGCTGGGTTGCGGAGCAACCCGCCTTTTCACCGCGGAAGCTGCGCCCTGTAACGCCTCGCGCCGGAATCGGCCGTCCGACCCGCCCGGCAGATCGATTCGCCGGTGTGCTTGACACGCCGGCGCAGCGGGATATCATCCAAGCGGCAAGAAACCTTTATTCCAGATCGCAAGGGACTCGCGATGAACAGGATAATGATCGTTGCTGCGGCGGCGCTGGCGGCGCTGGCCCTGGTCGGCTGCAAGAAGCCCGCCCCGAAGGTCGCGGAGACGGAAGTGCCCCAGCTTCCGGCAGCCGACGTGACGGGCGAGCCGGAGACCGCAACCGTCCCGGAAACGGCGCCCGAGGAGCCGATCCTCGTCGCGCCGGACGAGACCGCCACCGTCGAGACTCCGGCCGGGGCGGAAAAGGCGCCGAAGGTTTACACCGTGCAGAAGGGCGACACGCTGTACGGCATTGCCCGAAAGTTCTATGGCGATCAGCGGCGGTACAAGGACATCGCCAAGCTCAACGGCATTGCCGACCCCAACCTCATCTACGTGGGCCAAGTCCTGAAGATCCCCGAATAGCGTGGCATCGCTGGAACTGGACACGCCGGTTCAGTACGTCAAGGGTGTGGGGCCGAAGCGCGCCGTCCAGCTTGCCGAGTTGGGCATCCACGCGGTGGAGGACCTGCTGCTGTACTTCCCCCGGCGCTTCGACCTCCGCCGCCAAGTGCAGCCCATCGAGACCCTCCGCGGCGACGAGCCGGCCGCCACCGTGGCCGGGGTCGTCGGCGAAACCGAGTACCGCCCTTTCGGGCGCCGCCCCTTTCTCGCCTGCGTGCTGGACGACGGCACCGGCTGCGTGAGACTGCGGTGGTTCCACGGCGGCTACCTCCGCGATCGCATCAAGAGCGGCATGCACCTGGCCGTCAGTGGAAAGGCCTCCGTCTACAAGGAGACGATCCAGTTCATCAACCCGCGCTTTCAGGTGATCTGGGACCCGGCCGGGGCCAGGCTCGACGCCGACGAGCTGGTGCCGGTGTACCCCGCGTCCGGTCCCATCCCCAGCGGGCTGCTGGCCAAGCTGGTGGCGTTCGTGCTGCCGGAGGCGGAGCGGCTTTTCCCGCGATGGTTCGGCCAGTCGTTTTTGTCCAAGCGCGAGCTGATGGACCGCCCTGCCGCCATCGCGGCCATGCACCGGCCCGAAGATAAGGGCCAGTGGGAGCGGGCCCGGCACCGGCTGGCCTACGACGAATTCCTGCTGATGCAACTGGGCATCGCCTTGCAGCGGATGCGGGCGGTCTCCCGGCCGGCCCATCCGGTGCCGAGCAACGATGAGATCGACCGTCACATCCGGGCCCGCTTCCCCTTCGAGCTGACCGCCGCCCAGGACCGCGCCGTGGGCGAGATCGTCGCCGACCTGGCCCGCCCGCGGCCGATGAACCGGCTGCTCCAGGGCGACGTGGGCTCCGGCAAGACGGTGGTCGCGCTGTACGCGGCCCTGGTGGCGGTGGCCAACCGCAGGCAGGCGGCCATCATGGCCCCCACCGAGATCCTCGCCCGCCAGCACTTCCGCAAGCTCCAGCAGTACCTGGCCGGCTCGCGCGTGCGGACGGCGCTGCTGGTCGGCGGGCAGCGGGCCGCCGAAAAGGCTGAGTTCCTCTCCCGGCTGGCCGAGGGAAATCTCGACATCGCCGTCGGCACCCACGCCCTGCTCACGCCGGAGGTCCGTTTCCGCAACCTGGCGCTGGTGGTCGTGGACGAGCAGCACAAGTTCGGCGTGCGCCAGCGCAGCGGCTTCCGGGCCAAGGGCCACGCCCCCCACTGCCTGGTCATGACGGCCACGCCCATCCCCCGGACGCTGGCGCTGACGGTCTTCGGCGACCT
>CAYNYF010000019.1:0-53803 GCA_964401385.1 uncultured Planctomycetaceae bacterium
GGTGGTGTGCAGCGTGCCGAAGACCAGGTGCCCCGTCTCGGCCGCACGCAGCGCCGAGACGATCGTCTCCAGGTCTCGCAGCTCGCCGACCATGATCACGTCGGGGTCCATACGCAGCACGCGCCGCAAGGCCTCGGAGAAACTCGGCACGTCCACGCCCACCTCGCGCTGGTTGACCATCGATTTCTTGTGCGGGTGGTAGTATTCGATCGGGTCCTCGACGGTGATGATGTGCTTGTCGAAATTCAAGTTGATGTAGTCGATCATCGTCGCCAGCGTCGTGGTCTTGCCCGAGCCGGTCGGGCCGGTCACCAGGAAGAGGCCTCGAGGCCGGCGGCAAAGCGCCTTGACGCTCTTGGTCGGCAGCCCGATCTCCTCAAACGTGAATAGCTTCGACGGGATCAGACGCAGCGTCAGCGAGACGTTGCCCCGCTGATGGAACACGCTGACGCGAAACCGTCCGGCGTCGCCAAAGGCAAAACCGAAGTCCGTGCCCCCAACCTCCTGGAGTTCCTGCTGGCCCCTCTCGGGGGTGATCGCCTTCATCAAGCTGGCGGTGTCCTCCGGCTCCAGGACCTTGGTCGCCAGCGACCGGAGCCGGCCATGGACGCGCAGCGTCGGGGGTCGCCCGACGTGCAGGTGCAAGTCGCTGGCGCCCCGCTTGATACACGTCTCCAACAGCCTGTCGATATGTAAAGTCGCCATCGTCGTACCTCTGTTCTTGACAGTGAATTATTCGCCCGCCTCAGCCCCGCCACCAGGGCCGATCGGACCCACAATTCGTTTATTTGCCCTAACTCGTTTTTGAAAAAAGGCTAACGTGCCGTGTGCCCAGATGCTTAATCTGCAACCAGCTCTGCCGACTGCGTGACCCGCATCAGGTCCTCGAGCGTGGTCACCCCGTTGAGCACCTTCCTGCGACCGTCCTCCAGCAACGTCTTCATCCCCGCCGCTTGGGCCTCCCTGCGAACCTCCCGCAAAGGTGCCCGCGCCACGGCCAGCTCCGCCAGGGTATGGTCCATTTCCATCAGCTCGAAAATCCCGATCCTGCCGTGGTAGCCGCTTCCGCCGCAAGCCGTGCAACCCGCGCCCCGACAAATGGTTCCCTTCGAAAGCTCCTCTTCAGTGAAGCCCAGTGCCGCCAACAGCTTGGGGTCGGGCTCGGGGTCTGGTTCCTTGCACTGGTCGCAGATCACCCGTACCAGTCGCTGGGCCATCACCGCTTGTATGGAGCTGGCCACGAGGAACGGCTTGGCCCCCAGGTCGATTAATCGGGTCAGTGCGCTCGGGGCATCGTTCGTGTGGAGTGTACTGAAAACCAGGTGTCCAGTTAACGCGGCCTGAATAGCCACCTCTGCGACCTCCAAATCCCGTATTTCGCCCACCAGAATGATATTGGGGGCCTGCCGCAGCATTGCCCGCAGGATTCGGGAGAAGCTGAGGCCGATCTGCTCATTGACCTGAACCTGATTCATCCCGGTGAAGTTATATTCGATGGGATCCTCGGCCGTGATGATCTTCCGGTCCGGGCGGTTCAGTTCGTTCAGGGCGGCGTACAGCGTGGTAGTCTTGCCCGAGCCGGTGGGCCCGGTGACCAGGAATATCCCATTGGGGCGCTTGATGATACGCAAGAATCTCTGGTTATCTTCCTGCTCGAAGCCCAGGCTGGCGATGCCCATCTGGGCACTTTCCCGCCGGAGGATTCTGAGCACGACGCTCTCACCGTGGTAGCCCGGGAGGCTGCTGACGCGAAAGTCGATGTCGTCGCCGCCGACCGTCAGGCGAATTCGCCCATCGCTGGGCAGGCGTTTTTCCGCCAAGTCTATCCCGGACATGATCTTAAGGCGATTGATAACGGGCCCCTGCATCCGCTTTGGCAGGTTGTCGCGTTCCCGGCAGACGCCGTCGACGCGGTAGCGGACGCGGATGCGGTTGGCCATCGGCTCAATGTGGATGTCGCTGGCCCGCATCTTCACCGCCTCGGTGATCAGCATTGTCACCAGCCGGATCACCGGCGCGCTCTCGGCGTCCACTTCGGGGCCCTCAATGTTGATGTCCAGGTCTTCCGGATTGGCGTCGCGCTCCAGGGACTGGACCGCCTCGTCCAGGCTCATGTCGGTGCGACTGACGAACCGGTCGATGAAGCCTCGCAGCTTGTTCTTGGAGGCCAGGGCGCACTCGATCTCCGTATTCAGGCGGAAACGAAGGATGTCCAGCGTCTCCAGGTCCAGCGGGTCGCTGATGATGACCTTGAGCTTTGTGCCGTCTCTGCTTATGGGAAGGACCAGATGCCTGCGGATGATGTCCTCGGGGATCTCGTGGATCATTCCCGGGACCACGACTTGGCGCTCGAGGTCCACGTACTCCATGTCGTACTGGGTGGCCAGCGCCTTGGTGACGTCCTCCTCGTCGGCCAGTTCCAAGGCGATCAGTGCCTCGCCGATTCGAACGCTCTCTCTCCGGGCGTAGCGAAGCCCCTCTTCCACTTGGGGCGCGGTCACGACCCCCCATTCAACGAGGATTTCACCCAGTCGTTTTCTTCTCTTGGCCATGGGTTCTCCGGTCCGCCCTGGTGCTGCCAAGGCTGGGTTGTGCGCCGTCAGCGGCCTTTGCGGCGGCTCGTTCCCGTCCTGACGATCCGTCGGTCGGCGCGGCGGCGCAGGAACGCTCGTCCTGCGGTGGGATGACAGATAAATGAAGGCGTTGCAAAACCCGCAAACGAGGTCGTCGTGAGGATTCCAGGTCGACCGATGCCGTCCCGTCCTCCAGCCAGGCCCCGCGGCGGAGCCTTCGAAGACCTCTGGGCCGATGCCGCGGCATGCGGGCACGCATCACAACTACATAGTCGGCCTCGATCCCAGCGCAACACCATTATAATCCACCCGACGCGATAGCGTCAAGCTCCTGTCGACGCAGAGCGGAATAGCGTTGACGCTCCCGGGAGCCCGGCTCAAAATAGCAGTCCGGCGAAGGCCAAGACCCCCCTGTCCGGAAGGAACCGACATGCTCTCGGAAGCCATACAACCAGAGATTCGCGAGCTGATCGAGAGGAAGGACTTTGCCACCCTGAAGGCGGCCCTGTCTTCTCTGGAGCCGGCCGACGTGGCCGAGCTGGCCGGTGAGCTGGAAGGGCAGGAACTGGGCGTGGTCTTTCGGCTGCTGCCTCGGGACAAGGCGGCCAAGGTCTTCTCCCTGCTGGAGCTGGAGGGCCAGGAGCGACTGCTGGAGATCCTCTCCGGCGAGGCGCTGACGGGCATCCTCAACGACATGGCCCCCGACGACCGGACGGATCTGCTGGAGGAGCTGCCGGAGGACGTTGCCCAGCGGCTCATCGGCAGCCTCAGCCGCACCGAGCGGGCCGTCGCCATCGATCTGCTGCAATATCCGGCCGATTCCATCGGGCGGCTGATGACCCCGGAATTCGTGGCCGTGAAGGAGAACTGGTCGGTTCGGCGGGTTCTCGAGCACATCCGCCAGGTCGCCCCGCAGAAGGAGACGCTGAACGTATTGTACGTCGTCGACGGCGAGAGCAGGCTGATCGACGGCGTCCGACTGGAGGATCTGGTGCTGGCGGACCCGGACGAGACAGTCGGGGGGATCATCGATCGCCATCCGGTGTATCTATCGGCCTTCGCGGACCGCGAGGAGGCCATCGACATCTTCAAGAAATACGACGAGGTGGCCCTGCCCGTCGTCGACGGCCGCGACGCGCTGGTCGGAATCGTCACCTTCGACGACGTAATGGACGTGCAGGAGGAGGAGAACACCGAGGACTTCCTCAAGAGCGTGGCCGTGGCCACACTGGAGCAGCCGTACTTCGCCACCACGTATCCGGCGATGCTGCGGAAGCGGCTGCCGTGGCTGATGCTATTGTTCGCGGCCGAGCTGCTGACGGTGCTGGCGCTGACGAGCTTCGAGAGGGGTCTGGAGACGGCGATATTCGCCCTGGTGGTATTGTTCATGCCGCTGATCAACGCCACGGCCGGCAATACGGGCTCGCAGATGGCGGGGCTGATCATCCGCGGGCTGGCAGTACGGGAGATGGAGCCCCGCGACTGGTGGCGGGTTCTGGCTCGGGAGCTGGCCCTGGGGGCGACGATGGGGTTTCTTCTGGGTGGCATGGGCGTCGCGGCCGTTATGATGCTGTTCCGCTCCGGCATCGGCGGCGCCGGGGCGCTTCAGCAAGGGCAGTGGGTCAACGCCGCCGGCGTGGGCGTGAGCATCGCGGTCGCGGTCATGGTCGCCAATCTGGCCGGGGCCATGATCCCGCTCATGTTCAAGCGGATCGGCCTGGACCCGGCCGTGACGTCGGGCCCATTCCTGGCCTCGATGATGGACGTAACCGGCGTGCTGATCTATTTCTCCATTGCCGCCGCCCTTCTGAGTCTCTGGCACGCGTAAACCTCCGCCCGCCCGCCGGTCCCGCCGGTCCGGACAAAAGGAAGGCGGACGCGGCGAAAGGAGGAGAAACCGCGTCCGCCTTGCGGGCCAAGGGTAGGGTCGAGTGACCCATAACGTTCCATCATTCTTGTATACGATGCCGGCTATGGAATGGTTCGCGCAGAATGCCGCCTGGACGGCCCGTGTCTGCGGGACCTCCCGAATAGCGTGCTGAGAACAAGATAAGCGCGCCCGCCGGGTGCGATCCTTCAGCTTGTCCGGCAGCCGCAGCGCCCGGCGGCGGCCCGTCTGAGGGGAACGCTCAGCGGACGCTGCGCGCGATCCAATGGCTCCCCCTTGGCCGGGAGGCCGCATGCGAGTAAAACATTCCACATGGCTTTGCCTGTGGTCGCCATCGTGGGCCGGCCGAACGTCGGCAAGAGCAGCCTGCTGAACCGCCTGGTCGGGCGGCGCATCGCCATCGTCGACGCCGTGGCCGGCGTGACCCGCGACCGGATCAGCGCGCCGGTGCCCGTGGGCGACGGCTACGTCGAGCTGTTCGACACCGGCGGCGTCGGCATCGAGGATGCCGACGGGCTGACCGAGGAGGTTTCCCAGCAGATCGACTCGGCGGTGGCCTCGGCCGAGCTGATCCTGTTCGTCGTCGACGCCCGCGAGGGGCTGACGCCGCTGGACCGCACCGCGGCCGAGAAGCTCCGCCGGGCCAAGGCTCCCGTTCTGCTGGTCGCCAACAAGGTCGACTCCGAGGCCAGGGAATTCGAGCTGGGCGAGCTGAACGCCCTGGGCTTCGGCGAGCCGCTGCCGGTCTCGGCGACGCATCGGCGCGGCATGGAGGACCTGCTGGAGGCGATCGGGCGGCGGATCGGCCCGGGCGGCGAGAAGATCGAAGAGCCGGTGATGAAGATCGCCATCGTCGGCAGGCGGAACGTGGGCAAGAGCACGATCGTCAACGCCCTGGCCGGCGCCGAGCGGGTGATCGTCTCGGAGAGCCCCGGCACCACGCGCGACAGCGTGGACGTGCGCTTCGAGATGGAGGGTCGCACTCTGGTGGCGATCGACACGGCCGGCATACGCAAGCGGCGGAAGCTGGCCAGCGACGTCGAGTTCTACGGCCGGCACCGGGCGCTGCGAAGCATTCGCCGGGCGGACGTGGTCCTGTTCGTGATCGACGCCACCGACCCGGTCGGGCGGGTCGACAAGCAGTTGCTACAGTACACCGTCGAGCTGTTCAAGCCGGTGGTGCTGACCGTCAACAAGTGGGACCTGGCCGAGAATCGCGCCAGCAACGAAGACTACGGCCCGTACCTCACAAAGGCCATTCCGGAGCTGGCGTACGCCCCGATCGTCTTCACCTGCGCCCATAGCGGCCTGGGCCTGCGCGAGGCCATCGACATGGCCGGGCAACTCTTCGAGCAGTCGCGGCTGCGCGTGGGGACGGCTGAGCTGAACGGCCTCGTCGAGAAGATCATCGCCCGCCACGCCCCCCGATCCAGCCGCACCAGCAAGCCCGGGAGAATCTTCTATGCCGCGCAGGTCGCCACCTGCCCGCCCACGCTGGTATGCTTCGTCAACTACCTCGACGCGTTCGACGTGAACTATCAGCGATACATGCTCAACCAGTTGCGAGAAAGGCTGCCGTTTCCGGAAATCCCCATCCGGCTGCTGTTCACGCCCCGCCGGCCGGAGAGAAAACTCCGATCCCCACGCAGCTAATGGCCGGGGGGCGACGGTGCGAGCCGTTTTTTCTTGCGGCCGGCAACCAGACCGGCAACCAACACGGGACCAACCAAGACATTGAGGCGGATTATTGTCGTCTCCTCCGGCAGGTGACCACGGCCGACCATCGCGCCTATTCCGGTTCGACCACCACGCGGAAGCCGATCAGATGATTGAATCGACCGTCGGCGGTGAATCGGTGACGATAGGCGCTGCGACATTGCCACGGCGGACTTGACCAGCTTCCGCCGCGCAGAACGCGATAGGCGCCGCTGGGAGCACCTTCGGGATCGGTCTCAGCCAGTCCGGAATAGCCGTCTCGATACCAGTCGGAGCACCATTCAAACACGTTGCCATGCACGTCGTAGAGGCCCCAATTGTTGGGCTTGCGCGAGCCCACCTCGGATGTCCCTGCAGGTGCCTCGCCCGAAGGCGCAGTTGTCGCCAGAAGCACGTCGCTGTAGTGTGCGTAGCCTGGCAGATCGTAGTAGCTGTCTCCGAAGCTGAACCGGCTCGTCGTGCCAGCCCGGCAGGCATGCTCCCACTCGGCTTCCGTCGGCAAGCGTACCGTGCGCCCGGTGCTTTTCGACAAGCGCGTGCAGAACTCGACCGTGTCGGACCACCAGACGCCTTCCACCGGTCGGCGCTGCCCCTTGAACCGACTGGGGTTCTTGCCCATCACCGTTTCGTATTGCTGCTGAGTGACCTCACAGATGCCCACGTAGAACGGCTTGGTGATGGTCACCTTCCTGGCCGGACCTTCATCCGGTTCCCGGTCCCGCTCGTCGGGGGCACTGCCCATAGTAAACGTGCCCGCCGGGACCAGCACCAGCTTCATATGGACGGAACTGCCCAGGTCAAGAACCAGTCGTGCGGGAGGCAGGGCAGCCGACCTGGTCACGGACGCGGGTGCTGCCTGCCTGCCCGTCTGCGGGCCGGTTTTCGGCTGGCATCCTGCGGTGCCCGACAGCAACAGGATCAGGCACGATCTGATCGTCACCCTCACGGCAATGCATTCCTCTGTTGCGCGGCAGTTGACACGCAGGAGCGGTGACGAAGGGCACGGGCAATCCGGGCCGAAAGAGCCGAGCCTGGCGGCGCCTGCTTGGGCGCCGCCAGGTTCGGAATGCTGGCCTTAATCCGCATACTGGTTGGTGCTCTCGGTCTCCTGGACCGGCGTCTTAAGCTGATCGCTCGTCAGAGAGATCGCGAATCGGACGTCGCCGGCCTTCGTGGCCTTGACAACCACCTTGTAGGTCGCCTTGGCCTTAGGGGCCAGCGACTTCAGGGGGGTGAACGTCACGCTCTGGCCCTCGACGGTTTCCTTGGTCGGACCGCTGGCGGACACGAATGCCTGCCCGGCCGGCAGCGTGCACTGGACCACGATGTTGGTGTCGGCCGCCGTGCCCTGGTTGGTCACCGTGATCGTGTACGTCTCCTGCGCGCCGATCTCGATCGGGTCGGCCTCGTCCACGCACTCCAGCAGGATCGCCGGGATGCCCTCAACCGCCGTGACGGCCTTGGTCGACGCCTTCGCGCACAAAGCACTCACCGACGAGAAGCTCTGCATGCTGCCGATCGCCAGAGGCTTCACAACAAACGACACCTTCCTTGACCGGTCGGGGGCCAAGTCGCCCAGGTCCCAAGTGAGTTGACCGGCCTCGGCCCTGATGCCATCGCTGGCGCTGACAAACTCGCTCCTGGCGGGCAGCGCAGTGACCAGGCGGGTTCCCTTGGCCACGCCGTCGCCCTCGTTGGTCACCGTAACCGTGCTGGTCACCGTCAGGCCGAGGAAGCGGGTCTTCGGCGCGTCCTGCGTCAACGCCAGAACCGGTTGACGCACCACCGTCTTGGAGCCCGCTGCGGCCGTCAGCCCATCCGCGCCGGTGGCCACGGCCTTGCAGGGAAACTCGCCGGTCTTGGCGGCCCTGGTTTCAACCGTCACTTGCTTGGCCTGACCGGCTTCGATCGTCTTGAAGTCGTACGCGACCTCCGTCTTGCCGTCCGTGGTCGCGAGCCCTTCGGGCAGCGTCTCCTTGACGATCACGTTGCTGGCCGGGCCCGAGCCGGTGTTACTCACGACGATCCTGATGGGAATGGGTTCGCAGATCAGGACTTCCGCAGGTGCGGTCTGGGCGATCTGCAAGGCGGGCTCGACGGCCTTGATCGCCACACAAGCGGACGGAATCCTGAAGGTCACGTCGGAGCAGCCGTAGAGCGGACCGCTCTTGGTGGCGACCCCGCGAATCACGAACAGCTTCGACTCCGCCGGCGCCATCTTGCCGACATCCCAGGTGGCGTCCTTGCCGACGATGCCCGCCTTGGGCGTGGTCGAGACCACCCGGAAATTCTCCGGGAGCTTCCCTGCCAGGGTGACGCCTTCCAGCGTGGAACGACTCATGTTCGTCAGGCGCATCTTGTAGTCGAAATCCTTGCCGACCAGAACTTCCTTTGGGGCCGACTTCTCCAGATACACGGTTCCGCCCTTCTCCCCGGCCGGCAACACCATGGTGACCGTGGCGCTCTCACTGCCGCCCAAGGGCTCCAATCGGGGCTTTTGGCTCGGCGAGGGCGCCCGGGACGGCCGGGCTGGAGGCTTTGCCGCGGCAGGCTGATTGGCGGTCGGCGCGCCAGGCCCGATGCTGGTCTGATCCTCCGCACAGCCGCTCAGCACCAGGACCGCCGCGATCAGAAAGGCCAGGGGGGTTGCGATTCTCATACCATATCCTTTCATTGTCACATGCCATCCGTTGGATCAGCGTGTGTCCGCTTCCGACGGTCCTGCACTACTTGTCCGAGTAGATGTTGGTGCTCTCCGTCTCGCCCACCGGCGTCTTGAGTTGATCGCTCTTCAGCGAGACTGTGAACCGCACGTCGCCGGCCTTCAGAGCCTTGACCACCACCTTGTAGGTCGCCTTGGCCTTGGGGGCCAACGACTTCAACGGGGCGAACGTGACGACCTGGCCCTCGACGGTCTCCTTGGTTGGGCTGCTGGCCGACACGAACTCCTGCTCGCCCGGCAGCGTGCACTTGATCACGATGTTGGTGTCGGCCGCCGTGCCCTGGTTGGTCACCGTGATCGTGTACGTCTCCTGCGCGCCGATCTCGATCGGGTCGGCCTCGTCCACGCACTCCAGCAGAATTGCCGGGATGCCCTGGACCGCCGTGACGGCCTTGGCCGAATTCTTGGCGCAGATGGCCGAAACAGTCGCCAGGTTCTCGATGTTCCCCATGGCCTGGGTCTTGACGGTGAACGTCACCTTCCTGGACGCTTCAGGCGCCAGGTCGCCCAGGTTCCAGGACAACTTGCCGGCGACCGGTTCTGCCCCGCCACTGGCGCTGAGGAACGTGCAGCCAGCCGGGACCGAGTCCATCACCACGCAGTTCTTGGCAACACCGTCGCCCTTGTTCGTGACGGTGATGGTGTACGTAATGTTGCGGCCGGCAAACCGGGTCCTGGGTGCATCCTTTACGATTGCCAGGACAGGCTGTCGTACGATCGTCTTGGCCTTCGCGGAGACGTTGAGACCGCCGTCGCCGGTGACGGTGACCGTGTTGGTGTACGTCCCCGTCTTGCTTGCCGTCACCTCGTATCGCACTCTCTTGGACTCACCCGGCGCCAGCGTGCCGAAGTCGGCCATGATCTTCGAATGCTTCTCCTGATAGACCAGTCCTTCAGGCAGCTCGTCCTCGAGTTTCACGTTGGTGGCCGGAGCGTCGCCCGTGTTGGTGACGGTCACCGTGTACGTGATCGGTTCGCAGATCAGCACCTCGGCCGGAGCCGTCTTGGCTATTTCCAGCACGGGGGCGGTGACGACCGTATCGTCGGCGGCCTCTGCCGCCAGGCCATGGTCGGCCGTGACGTTTGCCGTGTTATGGAACGTGCCAACCTTGGTCGTCTTGGCGATGACCTTCACCGCGGACTGCCCGCCGGCGGCGATGCTGCCCAGGTTCCAGGTCAGCGTCTGGCCGGCTACCTTGGCGTCCGGCTGGCTGGAGACGTACTGGATGCCATCCGGCACGTTATCGGTCAGCACCGTGTTGCTGGTGGCCACCTGCGAGGGGTTGGTCACGACGATGTTGTACTCGATCTGCTGGCCGACCAGGGCCCTGGGGGTGGCGGTCTTGGTGATGCCGATCCGCGGCCCGATCCAGGTCTTGCGGGTCCGGCCGGTCGCCATGTGGACTGCCGGCTGGCAGCATTTCTCATTGGCGGGGCGAACCACCTCAACCTGCAACTCGTTGGTGCCCTCGACGGGCTTGACCTGCTTGAGCGTCACCCTGGCAAGCCCGTCGGCATCGGTCATGACCTTGGCTACGGTCCCGTCACCGGGGGCCAGCGTGGCTTCCGGGCCGCTGAGAATCTTGTAGGTCACTTCGTAGCCTTCCAGCGGTTTCTTGTCGGAATACGTCGTGACCTTTGTTGTGAATTCGTGCGTCGTGCCGATGGGGTTGACCGCCTCGGGCGGGAACTCCCAGATGACATCGTACCAGTGCTTCTTCACGAAGACTTTGTGCTTGCCCCAATCGTAGATCCCGGGGGCGTAGGCGATCACGTGGCTCGTGCCCTCCACGGGGGAGGTGATGACGCACCAGGTCTGTCCCATCTTCAGGTGGACGTCGTCGGCGGGGTCGTCGTTGCCGCGGCTGAGAACATGATCGTAGTTGTTGGTGTGGGAGATCGCGTAGGCGTTGGTCACCTTGTGGCCGCGGCTGGCCCGCCAGCCGCTCTCGTCCACCTCGACGATGTCGCCGACACTCCCTCCCGCCAGCGTCCATTCCACCCGGCGGTTGGGAAGGGTCTTGCCGTCCTTGTCCTTGACGGTGGCGATGAGAACGTGCTGGGTGCCGACGGGGTTGACGTCCTCGACGGGAACGACCTCCAGCGTCACGGCGTACGGATCCCAGTTGGTGTAGTAGCCTCCCTCGGCCGGCTCGGAATGCGTCCTCTCCACCACGCCGGTTCCCAGGGTCAACGAGTGCGGCATGTGCACACTGCAACCGACCAGACCCGCGGCCGCCAGCACCGCGACCGCCAACAGGATCGACTTCGTTCGTTTCATCGCTGTGTCTCCTTGAAATGGACCCTTCTTCAGTTCCCCGCCCCGCGCGGGCGACGTGGCTGAACCCGGACACCCGCGGCCACTAGAGGGACATAAGCCGCCGGCGATCCAGGAAAGTACCGACGCCCACCCGGGGGCTTTGAATCACCTCTGCACGTCTCCTTTAACGGAAAAGTGCGCAAAGTAATCTTCTTAGCACCGACATGGATTCCGTTGCGAAAGCACCAACCGCTTGCCGCTCCCTGGCCTCAATCTGCGGCGGCCCGTAAACTATGGAATGCTACTTGATTGTATGCGCCCCCCTGCGTAGATATCATAATCTTCCCCAAAAATCCAAGAAAGGCAAGAAAGGGGCAAGAAAGGGGTCAGGTACTTTTTCTTGACCTTCCCTCCCTTCGGCGGTAGACTTTCGGCATGCCCAGGGCAGCGAGGATTGCGGCTGGGGGGGTGGTCTACCACGTGCTGAACCGCGCCAACGCGGGCGCGGCGATCTTCCAGGACGGAGCCGACTATGAGCAATTCGAGCGGATCCTGGGCGAGGCGCACGAGCGCGTTCCCATGCGCACGGTCGGCTACCTGGTGATGCCCAACCACTGGCACCTGGTTCTCTGGCCGCGGGAGGACGGCGACCTGTCGCAGTTCATGCGCTGGCTGACCCTCACGCACACGCAGCGGTGGCACGCCGCCCACGGCACCGCCGGCGCCGGGCACCTGTACCAGGGACGATTCAAGAGCTTCCCGGTGCAGTCGGACGCCCATTTGCTGACTGTGTGCCGATACGTCGAACGCAACGCGTTGCGGGCGCGGCTGGTCGACCGGGCGGAGCGCTGGCGTTGGGGCAGCCTGTGGCGGCGTCGGTACGGCGGCGCCGACGCCCAGGCCCTGCTGGCCGATGGGCCGCTGCCCCTCCCGACAGGCTGGGTCAAGCTGGTCAATGACCCGCAGACGCCGCAGGAGGAGGAGGCGCTGCGTGGATGTGTTGCCCGTGGCCGGCCATTCGGTGGAGACCGCTGGGTCAAGCGGACCGCGGGGCGGTTGGGGCTGCTTTCAACGCTGCGCCCCCGCGGCCGGCCGAAAAAGGACAGCCCCCGTGCCGCAAGCATCACCAACAAAGGTACCTGACCCCTTTACGGTGACCCCTTTACGGGAGGAGGAGGCGCCATAGCAGGCGGAGGGGCAGCTCCAGGGCCGCCTCCACGTCGCCGTCCTCGCTGATCTTCGGCTGACCCGCCGGCCGGGCCGAGTGCAGCCATGCCAGCACATTCCTCGCCAGCGCGCCGTCTTCGCGGGCGAGCTGGCCGACGCTGAGTGCCTCAGTGACCTTCAGCTCCGCCACGGCCGCGGCCAATGCCATCCGGGCGTCCCGCTCGGCGGCAAGAACGGCCTGCGCGCGCGACCCGGGCTCATTTGCGTTCTCGATCTTCGCTTGGCCGGTTCTTCGCAGCGACTCGTCCAGCCATTTGGGCGGCGACGCGGTCATTGCCAGCGCAGCCAGCGCCGCCGGATCCAGCTTCCTGAGCTGGGCTACCGGCGGGCAGCCCATGCCGGTTTGCCGGATCGACCCGGCCGCGGACACGATAAGCTGCTCCACCTGGCGGACCTGCTCGGGCGGGGCGCCCGGAAGCTGGTGCAGCCAGTTCTTCAAGGCCGCGTACACCGTCGGCAGGGAAATCTCCACGTCCATTTCCACCACCAGCGCGTCGGCGTAGTGCCGCGCGCCCAGGACGCGCATCCCCCGCAGCAACTGCCGCGGGTCGATCTGCTCGTCACCGGCCCAGCGCGCCGCGAAGTCGGCCAGGCGCGTCTCGCCGCCCACGGGCAGGTCCTTGACCCGCTCGGTCAGCCGTCGCCGGGCATCTGCCACCGCCGCCTCTTCGGCGCCGCGCCGACCGAGATCGGTGACCCGTTCGGTCCAGTACTTCCTCGTCGGCGCACCCACGCGGTCGAAGTAGTCCCGCCCCGCAGCATAGGGAATCAGCGGGACCTCGAGCAGCTCCGGCGGAGGCCCGCTTCGCCCGACCTGGCGGAGCACCTGCGGCTCGGCATGGGCGAGGATGCCGGCGATGTCCTGTTCGCTGAAACGCTGACCGTGGTAGTGCCGCTCGCGGACGGCCTTGAGCGCCGCGGCCACCTCGGCAACCCGTATCGCCACGGTGACCCGGCAGGCGCCGCCGGCGGCATACTCCGCGGGCTCGGCATCCGGCAGGCCGACGAGCTGGCCGGTCAACGCGGCCTCCAGGGCGGGCGATGCCGCCAGGAAATCGCCCACGCGGGCCTTGCCCGCAAGCGGCATGGCCTTGATCTGCTCGATGAGCTTGCGAATCGCCTCAGCCCGAGCGGCCCGACGCGCCCAGATTTTCTCGGGGTCCGCCGCGGCTGACGGCCGCGTGGCCGGTTGCGTTGCCGGCTCGGTCGTCGCCTGGGTCGGAAGCGTCTGGGCGCGCGACGCCCCGGCCAACGGCAGCGCGAGAATCCAAATCCAAAGCATGCGTCGCATCGGAAGCCTTCCTGACAATCGTCTGCCCGTGTCCATGCGTCCTCTCCCGCGGCGCCCGGCCTACCGGGCAGCCGGCCGCGAGACCCGCAGGCCCTCGACCCGCCGGAGCGCCTCCAGGGCGGGCTTGCCGCCGGCGGACCGGTATGCCTGGCGATAGTGCCGCTCGGCCTGAACGAACCTGCCCAGCAACTCGTACATCAGGGCGGCGTTGAACAGGGCCGCCTCGTCGTCGGGGCTCTCTCCGAGTGCCCGCTCGAACTGCGCCAGCGCTTCGCCGTACTTGCCGGCGGCCGCCAGCTCGCTGCCCTCGACCAGCCGCGCGGAGCCGCCCGGCAGGAGGCTCACGCGGGCGACGGTCTGCACGGGAAAGAACTGCCCGACGAATTCCCTCACGCAGCCGGCCAGGAGATCGGCGATGACCGCGCGGGTAGGCTTGCCCGGCTTCGGCGGGGCTCGGTTTGCCCGGGTGGCGGAATCATAGCCCCGCGTCAGCCGCCGGGCCAGCAGCGTTCGACCGTCCGGCCGCGAGACGGCAAAGTCAACCGTGACCGTGCAGACGAGGCGATCCAACTGCCGCGGCCGGGCGACCTTTCCGCCGGCGAACTCGCTCCAACGCCGCCAGCTCACTTCCACCCGCCCGCCGATGATCGCGTCGGCCGCAGCCGCCGGCGCGGCAGAGCCCGCCGCGGGCCGCCGGGGCACGATCTGGTATCGCCCGCGTTTTCCGGCGTTCTCGGCGAATTCCTCTTCCAGCAGATCGGCGGCCGCGTCGGCCCAATCGGCCTGATCGGCCGCCGCCGTGAAGGGCCCGACGGCGATGCGACGAACGTCGCCCGGCAAACTCAACGCCGGCGGGCGCTGACGGACGATCACGATCTGCCGGCCCGCCCCGCCGGACCCATCGCCGCAGCCGGGCGAGCCGGCCGCCAGGGACGCCGCGGTCAGCAGCGCCAACAGCCGATAGCTGGGATCCATCCGAGGCAACTTCCATCTCCGAGAAGGCCAGTTGGGCTTCATCCTGTCCGGGCCGTGGGGCCCCGTCAAGATCGAACCTGGCCGGGGCGGCCGCCGGATCCGGCGTGGTCGGCCCCGGCCGGGGCGGGTATCATGACTCCGATGCGGGCAGCGACCGGAAAACGCGCGTGCGTCGGCTTGCTTTCTCTGGCGATCGGGCTGTCCGGCCGGCCGGCGCTGGCCGCGCCGCCGCCCGCCGAAAGGCAGGCCCGCGCTCCGGCGGCAATCACCCAGACCATGCCCGCGGCCGGACGAACCTACGAGCTGCTCTTCCCGCCCGGCAATGCCGATGACTTCCTGGACATGCCGGTGGTGCTGTATCTGCACCCTTCGGGCGCCCCGCAACTGGACCGGGCCAAGCGCGACTACTGGCCGATGCTCGCCAGGCGAAAGTGCCTGATGGTCCTGCCCAAGAGCAAGTCCGCCAAGATGTGGCTGGCCGGGGAGGAGAAGTTCGTTGTGGACGCCCTGGCCGACGTGCGGAGGCGCTACAGCGTCGACGCCAAGCGCGTCATCCTGCTGGGCGTCGCCGGCGGCGGGCAGGCGGCGCTGTTCCTGGCCGATCGCCTTCCCGAAAAGTTCCGGGCGGTGATCGTCGTCTCGACAAACCCGGTGGTCATCCGCAGCCGGCGCGACGAATGGTTCTACCCGAACCGCAAGGTACTGAAGAAATGCCCGTATTTCGTGGTCAACCACATCACCCAGGGCTCGGCCCTGATGTACTGGCGGCAGGTTCGCCAGAGGCTTTCCCGGGCCGGCGCGAGCATTTCCATCCTGCCGGTCACCGGCAAACCCGGCGACTACCAGCCGCCGCCAAAGCAGCTTGGTCCCTGGCTGGATGAGGTGCTCGCCGGCAAACACCCCAGGCCGCTGCCGGATCCGCAGAAGGCGGCCGTGGCCAAGATGTTCGAGAAATGCGCCGCCGCCCTGCCCCGGGCAATCGCGGACGCCAAGCCCGTCTCCGGCCGCGAACAGATCGTCAAGGTCGGGAGGGCTTTCCGCCTGAGCGCGCCGCTGCCGGCGGGCTTCCAGCGCTCCGGGCGCGAGGAGGCAACGGACTCCACCGGCGCCCCGCTGACCCAGATTCGCCTGGAGCAGAAGAAATGGCCGATCCACCTCCGCTGCGAGGCGCGGGCGACGGTGAGGCCGATGGGCCAGGTGCTTTCGGCCGAGGAAGCCCAGACAATCCGCCGCGGCATGTTGTATCAGGTCTATTCCAGCGGCACGGCGGCGGCGGGCGGGCGGAAGTGGCAGTGGAAGGTCGGCTCGACGACCTATCCCGACCGGCGGCGAGGCTGGGTCTCTTCGGTGTTCATCCACGCGGCCGCGGCCGTCGGGAGCGATCCGAAGCGGTGGCTGACCGTCGTGGTCCTGGACGAGACCCAGCAGCCCGACCCCAAGGAGCTGGCAGCGATCCTCAAGACCGCCCTTTCCGGCGTGACCGCCGCCCCGGCCGCAAAGGGCCGATAGCCCACGGCGACCGCCGGCGGCGCATCGTCCCGCCCTACCGCCCGGTCGCCTCCTCGACCATGGCGATGACGTTCTCGACGGGGGTATCGGCCTGGATGGCGTGGGAGCCGCCGAGGATGTAGCCGCCGCCCGCGCCGACCACGTCGATCATCCTGCGGGTGTGGTCGCGGACCTGCCGCGGCGTCGCCCGCGGCAGCAGCCGCTGAATGTCGATGCCGCCGTCGAAGGTCAGCCGGTCGCCGAAGTCGCGCTTCAGCGCGAACGGTTCCATCCCCGCCGCCAGCGGCTGGACGGGGTTGAGGATGTCCACGCCGATCTCGATCAGCTCCGGCACGATCGCCCGCGCCGATCCGCAGCAGTGGTAGCGGAGCCTGGCCCCGTGGCCGCGGGCCAGATCGCAGAACCGCGCCATCCGCGGCTTGACGTAGCGCCGCCACATCGCCGGCGAGATCATCAGCGAGCGCTGGCTGGCGACGTCGTCGTTGTATTCGAAGATGGCGAAGCGGCCCGCCCCGGCCTGGAGGATCCGCCGCGACCGCTCGAAGAGGTAGTCGATGATGTGATCCATCAGGCAGCAGGCGAATTCCGGCTCCAGGGCCATGTCGGTCAGGAAGTTGTCCATGCCGCGCATGAAGTGTGCGATCTCGAAGAACCCGCGCGAGTGGCCCCAGGTGGCCATGTGGGCGTTGGCTTCCAGGTCGGCGGGGATGTTGGAGTAGTCCCACGCGGCCGCCCGCGGCCAGGGGAAGCTTTCCAGCTCGTCGATCGTCCGCGCCGACGCCAGCGGCGGGCGGCCGACCAGCTCCATGTACGTCTGAAACTCCGTGCGAACCGGGCGGAAGGGCACGCGGAAGATGTCCAGGTGGTGCCCCTCGGCCGTCACCTCGATGGTCGGGTCGGCGTAGGCCAGCGGCGAGGCCGGGTTGGGAAACCGCGGCGCGACCTGCACCAAGTCCTGGCCGGTCCAGTCCAGAAACTCCCTGTCGTCGGGCAGCCGGAGCCGCTGGCGGAGCTTCTGCCGCATCTCCGGGGCCAAGTCGAGCGCGATCGGCACGCGGTCGGGCTGAACGTGCCCCACGGCCGCCAGAACTCTTTCTCTGGAATTCATCTTTTCGTGAACGCAACGGGCGCCGCCGGAATGTACTGGCCGCCCTTGCCCGATTAGGGTAAGTTGCCGCCTTACCAGGCTCAAGAGTGCCGGCGGGCGGGGCGGGTCGCGGCCACGACCGTCCGTGCGGCGGGTCGACTGAAACGCGTCGAAAGCAGAGGACCATGGCGATCACACTGGAAGCGATCAAGGCGGGGCTGGCGGAACTGGGGCTCAAGAGCGGCGACGTCGTGCTGGTGCACAGCGACCTGCGGACGCTGGGGCCGGCCCGGGAGCTGGTGAAGCTGCCCCACTGCGGGGCCGACCTGATTATCGACGCCTTCCTGGAGACGGTCGGCCCGGACGGCCTGGCCGTGGTCCCCACGTTCACCAAGGCCTTTGACAGCGGGCAGCCCGGCCCGGGCGGGCAGGTGTACGACCCCAAGGAGACCCCCTCCCGCGTGGGCAGCGTCACCGACTTGTTCTGGCGGCGGCCGGGCGCGGCCCGCAGCAGCCAGCCGACCCACCCGGTCGCGGCCATCGGCAGCCGCGCCGAGGAGTTCTGCGTCGCCCCCGAGGACCAGTCCACCTTCGACCGCCGCGGGCCGTGGGGAAAGATGTACGACTGGGACGGCTACGTCTGCTTCTTCGGCACCGACAACCGCACCAACACCACCGTGCACGTGGTGGAGGACTGGATGGACCTGCCGTACATGGCCATCGGCTACGCCCGGGTCAAAGGTCCGGACGGAAAGACGCTACGGCAAAAGGTGACGCGGTCGCCGGCCGGGCCGCGCGACTTCTACCGAAGGGACTCCAAGTCGGCCAGGCTGCTGGAGAAAAGCGGGATCGTCACCAGCACCAGGATCGGCAACGCCACCGTCTCGCTCATGAAGGTGCGGCAGCTCCACCGCGTGCTCCGCGATGGAATCATCGCCGACCCCTGCCTGCTGCTGCGGGAGGAGACGCCCAAGGACGAGTGGACGCGCAAGGCCCGGGCCGAGACCATCGAGCACGTGCGGAAGAACTTTTCCCTCCCGGGCGCGTAGGCGCAACGGGCGATAATTAACCACGAATTTCACGAATTCAACGAATTGCACGAAGGAAGCCGAAGAAGCAGAAGCAATTCCTGGAATTCGTGGTCTGCTTCGACCCGCGTGCCTTGGCGCCTCTCTACTCCGCCGCGTATTCGACCCAGACGGTCTCGACGTTCTTTCCGGTGCGGATCGTCCAGGAGGTGTCCGGCTTGCCGGCCGCGGGCCGGTAGGTCCGGCCGGCGGTCTTCAAGCCGGCGGCGCCGGCCTCTTTCCAGGCGAAGGTCACCTTGAGCGGCGAAGTGCTCGGCACCTCGTAGACCAGGTGCGCCTCGGCCCGCATAAAGGTCCTGCGCCCGGTATTGGTGAATCGCACCCGCACCGGGGCAACGATGCCGTCCAGCGGCGCCTCGCTCATGAGGAAGGTCTGGCTCCACCAGTCCTTGGGCTCGGGCGGTCGCTGGATGACCTGCCAGTCTTTCAGCACCGGCTTCCAGGTCTTGCCGCCGTCGGCGGAGTAGTCGATGTTGTAGCTGCTCTTGCGCGGCGGGGCGCCGCAGGCGACCCGGGCGGCGGCGTAGACGCCCACCGCCTTGGCCTTGCGCGGCGCGGCCAGCTCCAGCGTCACGGTCGGCGAGTTCATCTTGCCGGCCACGAGGTGGGCGCTGGCCTGGTCAACGTTCGGCCCGGCTGAGATGAAGGCCCGGCCGGACGCCTCGAAGGTCACCTTGTTGAGTCCGTCCTCCAGCCGCGGGATCACGCACGGGCCGCACTGGCAGAGCGTCCGCATGGTCAGGTGCGTCCCGACCAGCTTGCCCGCACCGGCGCCGAAGCGGATCCAGTACTGCCGGTGGCCCTTGACCATGTCGGTCACGTCGAGCCCATCGCGGGCGTTGCCGGCCTTCCGCCAGGTGGTGCCCTGGTCGGTGGAGATTTCCACCGGGCAGGTCATCTGGCCGCGGAGCACCAGCCCGTTGGTGCAGCCGGGCTTGTGGATGCCGTACTGCTCGTTGACGAAGGCGGGGGCGGGCGTGGCCGCGACCACGTACGGGCTGTACCACTCGAATGTCACGTGGTCTTTCCCCTCGTCGATGACGCCATCCTTGTACGCGCCGGAGGCGAAGTCGGGCGTGTAGGTGTAAACGGCGTTGGCGAACCGTCCCTGCCCGGCCCGGTGGCCGCAGTCGCGCTTGGCCTGGTACATCTTCTCCGGCTGATTGACCCACGTCCGCGAGCGGGTCGGCCCGAAGCGCCCGCGCTGGGCGCTGTAGTTGATCCCCCAGTAGGCGAAGGTCTTGCCGCCGGCCAGGCCCGGCTTGAGGTAGCGGCGGAGCGTCTCGCCGGCGCGGAGGTAGACCATAGGCGGCACGCCCGCGTAGCCGGTGGCGTAGCCGACGTAGTCGACCCGCTTGTACGTGTTCGGGTCGCTGGGGTGCAGCCCGCCCGGACGCCACCCGCGGGTGAGGTTGCTCTTCTTGACCGACGACATGTCCTTGGAGATCTCCATCAGCCCCATCAGCCTCTTGCCGTCCTCGGTGAAGACGACCGTGGAGATGTCGTGGTCCAGCAGGGCCCACTTGCCCTGGCCGTACTCGCCGCCGGTGAGGTACACCTCGAAGCTGGTGTGCCCGGCCACGCCGACGGTCCGACCCCGGCACGGGCCGAGCAGCCTTTCCGTCTCGCCGTGCCACTGGTGGTGCGTGGTGTAGCACAGCCCGAAGCCGTAGCCGAACAGCCCCGACCAGTACTCCCGCGCCGGCTCGCCCTTGGCCAGGCCCTTGTCCCAGACGTCCTCCCTGCCGACGGTGCAGTGGAAGTAGTTGATGTTTCGCCAGAACCACGAGGCCAGTGCCTTGTCCTCGTCGGTATCGGCCTTCCGGCCGGTGACGCGCTGGTACAGGTCGGCCTGGGTTTTGAAGAGCCGCGGGAAGGTCGAGCAGGACAGCTCGCCGGGATACCAGGGGTGGTCGGTCTTGGTTTGCGGGTCGCCCACGCCGGCGAAGGCGGCGGAGGCGGCCAGAGCCAGCATCGCAATCAGCAACGCACATTTCATGTCTCTGCCTTTCACTGACCGTCCGGCCGGTGATGGGCCGGCATCATTCGATTCTCAGCAGCTTGCTCGGGCCGTAGCGGCCGGCGACGTGGACGGGGCGGCGTCGGCCGACGACGTCGCGATGCGTCCGCAGCGCCAGCTCGGGGGTGTTGTTGATCTCCGACAGGTGCGAAAGCGCCACCCACTGGAGGTTCCCGTTTCGGACCGAGCGGACCAGCTCGGCCGCGTCCACGTTGGAGATGTGCCCGTGCTCGCCGGCGACGCGGCGTTTCAGAAAGGTCGGGTACGGACCCGAGGCAAGCATTTCCGGGTCGTGATTGCTCTCCAGGAAGACGGCGTCCAGCCCGGCCAGGACCTCCACCAGGCCGTCGAAGACGTGGCCGAGGTCGGTGAGGATGCCCAGCCGGCGCCGCCCGTCCGAGACGACGAAGGCCACCGGCTCGGCCGCGTCGTGCGGCGTGCGGATGGGGCGGACCTCGACCGCACCGAAGGTGAGGCTCTCGGCGGGCTTGAAGAATCGCAGCTCCGCAATCTCACCGAGGCCGTAGCGCTGGGCGGCCCGGTAGGTCCGGCGAGTCACGTACACCGGCAGGCCGAACTTCCTGGCCAGGATGCCCGCGCAGCGGACGTGGTCGTGGTGATCGTGGGAGATGATCACGGCGTCGACGTCGCGTACGTCCCGCCCGCGGGCGGCGAGCCGCTCGGCCGTCCGCTTGCCGCTGATGCCGGCGTCGAACAGCAGCCGCACGCCCTCCGCCTCGACGTAGACGCAGTTGCCGTTGGAGCCGGAGTTCAGCGAGAAGCAAATCATGCCCGCATAATAGCAGAAATGCCCGCCCCGGCAATCGCCAATCGCCGCGGCGGCCCCGCGGGCCCGCTCAGCGCCTGTCCCGCCCGCGAATGCCGGTGATCGCCATCCTGGCCACGCCGAACAGGACGGCCAGGAACAGCGCCAGTTTCAGCGCCGTAAACCAGGAGATCGACTCGGCCACCAGCCCCTGCCTGACCCCGCCGGGGAACAGGTCCGGAACCGTCCAGCCCCACAGCAGCTTCACCAGCAGCAGCGCCACAACGAACACGACCAGGACGATCACAAACACACCCGGCACGAGAACCATCATCCACCGCTTCCTCATGGTGGCGCTCCTTTCCTTTCTGTCCGTGCGCTCGCCGAATCGGCCTCATTGAACGGCGATGATCGCCTTCCGCGACCGCGGGCCGTCGAACTCGCAGAAGTATATCCCCTGCCAGGTGCCCAGCACCAACCGCCCGCCACTGATCAGCACCCGCGCCGAGCAGCCGACCATGGAGCTTTTGACGTGGGCGGCGGAGTTGCCCTCGCCGTGGCGGTAGAAGCTTTGCCGCCACGGCACGGCCGCGTCCAGCGCCGCCAGCACGTCGTGGACCACCGACGGGTCGGCGTTTTCGTTGATGGTCACGCCGGCCGTCGTGTGCGGAACGTAGATGGTGACGACGCCCTCGTCCAGCCCGGCGGCGCTCACGGCCGCGGCCACCTTGTCGGTGATGTCGATCATCTCGTCGCGGCTGCCGCTGCGAACCTCGATCGTCTGGGTATGCATGGCCGATGGCATACAACACTCGCGCCCGGATTGCAACCGGACAGAGGCGCACGAGGAACAGCGGCGCGCTGGTGAAGGCCAGCGGCAGGCTAGGTTGCGGAGCAACCCACCTTTTCACGGAAGCCGTGGCCTGTAAGGCTGCGTGCCAGAATTCGCCCTCGCGGCACGCGGAACGGCCGGGAGGCGGCGTTGCCTGCTGTACCCTCGCCGGGCCGCGGCGTTATGATGGTTTGTCATGGGGCAAGCCTCGGCCAGACCTTCGCGCGGGTGGCAGGCGGGAGCGATCGCGGCGTTCGCCTTGTCGCTGGGGGCGACGTCGGTGGTGGCCCAGTCGATCTGGATTCGCGAGCTGTCGCTGCTTTGGTTCGGCAGCGAGCTGTGCTGGGGGATGACGCTGGCGGCGTGGCTGCTGGGGGTGGCGGTCGGGGCGGCGTCGGCGGGGGCGATCACGTCCCGGCTGCGCCCGGCGGGCGTGGCGACGGCCTGCGCGCTGGCGCTGGCGGCGACGCTGCTAGCGGGTCTGTGGCTTTTGCGGGGGGCGCACGCGGCTTTGGCCGGCGGCGCGGGCGAACTCATCCCCGCCCCGTCGATGCTGGCGCTGACGGTCGCGGTCGCCGGGGCGACCGGGCTGTGGGTCGGGGCGCTATTCCCGGCCGGCTGCGCCCTGGCGGCGGCCGGGCGCGGCGAGGCGAACGTGCGCGGCGGACTGTTCGGCTCGACGCGACGGACGATCGGCGTGTTCTTCCTGCTCGAGGCCCTGGGCACGCTCATCGGCGGGACGTGCTTCACCTTCTGGTGGGTGGAGCGGTTCGACGCCTTCTCCCTGGCCGCCGGGCTGTCGGCGGCGCTGCTGCTGTGCCTGGCGGCGGCCATCCTTCGACCCGGCCAAGCCCGGCAGCTCCGGCGGCGGACGGCCCGTGTCTGCGGGACTCTCTGCGCCGTCTCGGCCGGGGGGCTCATCGCGGCCTGCGCCCTCGGCGTCGCCGCATCCGCCGACCGCGCCAGCCGGCAGCGGCGCTGGGAGCAACTGGTCGGGCAGGTGCGGCACGTCGCGGGGGGGGAGTCGCCCTTCGGGCGGATCGACCTGGCCGGCGAGGCGGGCGAGGTGACGCTCTACCTCAACTGCCAGGCGTCGGCGACCGTGCCGGACCCCTACGCCGTCATGCCCTACGTCCACCTGGCCGCGTCGCTCTCGCCCCGGCAGCGCCTGCGCAGGGCGCTGGTGATCGGCCAGGCCACCGGCGAGGTAGCCCAAGAGCTGCGGAAGTACCCCGATCTCGCCGTCGAGGCCGTCGAGCTGGACCCCAGGGTGCATAGGCTGCTGGCCGACCACGCGGGCCCGTCGCTGGCGGCGCCGACGCACTTCGGCGACGGCAGGCACTACCTCAAGGCCGCCAAGGGCCGTTACGACCTGATCCTGCTGGCCGTGGGCGACCCGACCTCCATCGCCGCCGGGCGCTTCTACACGCGCGAGTTCTTCCAGCTCGCGCGCGACCGGCTCAGCGACGACGGCCTGCTGGCCTTCTCCCTGTCCGGACCGGCCGAGACGATCTCGCGGCAGCTTCGCGACTACCTCGGCACCGTCTACCGCGCCGCCGAGGGCGTCTTCGCCGAGACCCTGTGGACCTGGGGCGAGCCGGTGTACGTCTTCGCCAGCCGCCGCCGGGGGGTGCTCACGCCCGATCCGGAAGAGCTCATCCGACGTTACCGTGAGCATTTTGTCGCGCCCGCCGGCCGCGAGGGTCCGCCATCGAAGACAACGGCCGCCGGCTTCGAGTTCGACCCGCTGTTGTTCCGGTCCTGGCGGGACGATCGGCTCCAGCCGGCGCGGCTGGAGCGGTTGCGCCGCGCCCTGGCGGCAACGCCCGGCGACCGCGTCAACACCGACGAGAGGCCCATCGCCATGTTCCTGGCCACGCAGCGCAGCGAGGCGAAGCTGCTCTCTCGCCACGCCGGGCCCACCGGGGCGAAGCGAACATCCCTGCTGGCCGCGCTGGGGCGGACGCGAACCCGCCACGCCCTCGCGGCCGTGGGCGCCGTCGCCGCCTTGGTCTACGTCTCCGTCCTGCTCGGGCGGCGCCGTCGCCGCGCGGCAGCGCCGAGGCTGCCGATCCTGTTCTCGCTGACGACCACCGGCGCGGCCGGGATCGGCCTGGAAATCGTTCTGCTGGTAGCCTTCCAGAACCTGTACGGCTTCGTGTACTCGCACATCGCGCTGCTGGTGGCGATCTACATGGCCGGGGTGGCGGGCGGCAGCCTGTACTACTCGCGCAGCCGCTTTCCGCCGGGCGAGCGCGCCTGGCGGCGGCTGATGCTGCTGGACGCGGGGCTGAGCGCGGGCTGTGTGGGCGTGCCGGTGCTGCTCTGGCTGCTGAGGTCGCTGCCGGCGACGGCGGCGGGCCTGGCCGCGACCGAGGCGATCATCCTGGCGATGCTGTGCGCGGCCGGCGCTGCCGCCGGGCTGGCCGTGCCCCTGGCCGCCGGGCTGTACCGCCGGGGCGGGGCAATGCCGCCCGCTGTCGGCGGATCGTCCGCCGACGCCGCCACCGGCCCCGTCGCCGGCGCCGTCGACGCGGCCGACTGCCTCGGCGGCGCCATCAGCGCGGTCGCCTGCGGCGTGGTGCTGCTTCCCCTGCTGGGCTGGACCATCGCCTGCGGAATCCTGGCGGCGCTGAAGCTGGCTTCACTGCTGGCTCTCATCCTCGCCCGCGCGGGCAAGCCGGCCTGAGGGCGCAATCAGGTAGGGCGGGTCCACGGCCCGAGTGTCTTCGACGCCTCGACTGAGCTCGCCGAAGTCCCTGAGGCTCACACCCGAAGGGAGCTCGCCGAAGTCCGCCCCGCCAAAGGCAGGCTCGTAGGGCGGGCCTACCGGCCCGTCGCAGGAAAGATGGCGGGCTTACTCGCGGCCGTAGCCCCGCCCCACCACCTTTTCCTTCGTGCCCCCACGCGGCTGCCCGCCTCGCACGCTCAAGCACACGCCCGCTTGAGCGTGGCGCCAATGCCGAACGGCTCTCCCGCGCCGGCGACGCCTCGCACGCTGAAGCACACGCATGCTTGAGCGTGGCAGCGAACCTCGCGGCGGTTGCGTTCAACCCGATGGGAAAGCATCTGCGCGCAAACGTGAACGCGCGCTGTAAGTGCGCCGCCCGCGGGCGAAAGCAAACTCGGCCAGGCAGCCGAGCACAACCGTCGGCGTTTACCTGGCCGAGAATGCCCTGGCCCCGTCGCCGCGCGGCGGGACGAAGTTTTCAGTCCGAAGATCAGACGGCCGGCTTCAGCACGGACAGATCGGCCGGTTCCAGGATGTCCACGTAATCGTCCAGCTCAAGGCGGACTCTGGCGGCCCTGCCGCGGCGGCTCGCCCGGCGCCAGTCGTTGAGTCCGGACTCGTCAGCGGACCTGCCGGACGCTCGGTCCGCTCCGGCCGGCTGGGCCACCACGTCCAGGTCGGCGGCCGAAAGCTTGATGCGCCCGGGCACGGCCGAGGGCGCTGCGGCGCTGGTCGAAGCGACGCCCGCGGCGAGGCTGCTGCCGCCGACGCCCGCCCCGCCCATTGCCGGCGGGCCGGTGAGAGTCTCGGACAGCCCGCCCATGGCCGCGGCCACCGTCTGGCTGTAATGGTCCGCCCAGATGGTGTAGTCGCCGCCATCCACGGTGCCGTCGCCGTTGAAGTCGCCGGTGGTGTAGTCGGTCGCGGGGTGGCCGTAGTTATCGGCCCAGATGGTGTAGTCGCCGCCGTCCACGACGTTGTTGCTGCTGGCGTCGCCGGGAAGAACCTTGAAGCCGAAGACGAAGTCGGCGCCGGCCAGGCCGTTGCCGGACGGATACGTGCTGACCTCGTCAACCCACTCGCCGTCCAGGGCGTTGAGCCCCAGGTCCCGAACCGTATCGGACAGATCGATCGTCAGCACGTCGGTGTCGATCCTGTTCACGAGCGTCCAGGTGGCGGTGTAGGTGGCCCCGTTGTAGTTGAAGCCGCTGAAGGCGTACACGCCGGCGGTGGTGCCGGTCAGCGTCATGTCCGCCTGGGTGACGGTCACGTCCTCGCTGAAGACGATCTCGATCTGGTCGATCGTGGACCAGCCCAGCGGACCATCCTGGGCGCTGGAGCCGACCGGGATCGAATAATCCGGAACCGACCAGACCGTGCCTTTCACCTGGACGTCCGTCACCGTCGGAGCCACCAAGTCTCGCGTGGTCAGGACGAAGGCCATGTCCCAGGAGACGCCCAACGCTTCGATGGGCCAGCCGTTGGCATAGAAGTCGCCCGGGACGGGGTCGGTGGGATTGAAGATCCTCACTGCGTCGTCGGGGGCGGGCGAGGCTGGATCCCGCGGGCGGGTCTTCCAACCCCACGGCTGCGCCGGCACGCCCGCCGGGTACTCGGCCGCGATGCTGATCCAGTAGATGTTCTCGTCGGGCTCCTGCCAGAACCACTCGTCCTCAAGCAGGTCCTGCTCGAAGTAGAAGGTCGCCTCCGGCGCGGCCATGGGATCTCGCGGATCGAAATCCCAGCCGACGAAGTCCCACGTGTAATTGCTGCAGGTCACTTCCCAGATCATCTTGCCGGGATGGCTGAACGGCACGCCCGGCACGCCCACGCCGGCGGGCACGTCGGTCCAGATGCCCAGGTGGAAAGCCGACGGCATGGTCGGCGGGTCCGGCTCGGACCAGCCCTGGAACGAACCCCACCAGTGCACGTCCGTGACCGGATCCGCGGTGGTGCAGAGCCAGTCGTCGGCCACGATCTGGTTGCTGCCGTAGACGGAATACTCATCCCAGCCGTTGTAGCCGTCGTCCGGTATGTACTGCTCCGGCGGCTGCGACCACTTCTCGCCCGGGCCGATGATCTTGAAGGCCAGGTCGATCGACTCGTACTTCATGGGGTGGCCCGGCGGATACCGCAGCTCCTTCCACAGCGCGTCTGGCGGCACCGGCTCGCGACCTTGGTAGTAAACCGCATCGTCGTTCCAGTGGTCCAGGGAGGTCTTCCACCCGAAGTAGGCCGTCGAGTCATCGTAGTGGGCCTGGACGTCGAGCCAGTAGATCTCGGGGTCGTCCGGCTTGCCCATTTGGATGAACTCGCCGGGGGCCAGATCGAAGGCGTAGATCCAGCAGAGGGTGTCGCCCAGGGGCTGGTACTCGCCGGTGATCGGATCGTACCAGCCCTCGTCCAGGTCCGTGGCGTACTTGCTCACGGTGTAGGAGCCCGCATCGAAGTCGCGGAGCCACAGGATGTCGCCGGGCATGCTGTAGCCGGTCGGGCTCTGCTCGGCGGGGACGTCGCTGTGGATGCTCAGGGTGAAGGTGACGCCGGCCGGACCCATGATCGGCAGGCGGTCGTGGAGCCACGATCCCCAGACGATGATCTGATCGATCTCGCCGACCTGGGTGCACATCCAGTCGTCGGCCAGCACGATCGACTCCGGACCGTTGTCGGAGGCGTTGACGTCCATGCCGGTCGGCGCCAGGTCGGGCTTCTGGAGCCACTTGTCCGGCTCGGTGGTGATGGCGAAGGCCAGATCGATGCTCTTGCCCTCGAAGGGATGGCCCTTCGGGTAGCGCAGCTCCCGCCAGTCCTGAGTGACCGGCGTGACGTGCGGGTCGCCGTCGAAGGTGTTCACGTCGACAAACACGGCGTCGTCGTTGAAGGCATCCAGGGACGTCTTCCAGCCGAAGCCGGCCGGCCAGTTGTGGACCAGCATCGACAGGTCCATAAAGTCCACGAGGCCGTCGCCGCTGAGGTCGAAGCTGTGGTGCACGCCCAGCCAGTAGATGTTGCCCTCTTCCTGGTTGAAGGCCTCCACCGGCTCGATCTCGAAGGTGTACTGCCAGACCACGTGGTCCTGCCCGATGATCCTGTCCTGATTGGGATCGTAGAACTGCTCCCAGACGTCCCAGGCGTAGACCTGCTCGACGGTCGGCGTCAGATACGCATCCCACAGCAGCTCGCCCGGCGTGCTCCAGCCGTTCGGGCCGACGGGGACGTCGGAGTAGAGCGCCAGGCTGAACGAGGGCAGCACACCCGGCTCCATCAGGTGCCTGTCATCCAGGTAGGACGACCAGAACGTGATCTCGGTGATCAGACCGCTCTCGGTGCAGCGGAAGTCGTCGGCCAGGAACTTCTCGTAGTAGACGGTACCGTCCGGATCCACCGAGAAGGGCCCCGCCAGCACGTCCATGCCCGTGTCCTCGAGGTTCGGCTCCTGCCGCCACTTCTCCACGCCCTCGGTGGTGGTCAGCTCGAAGGCCAGGTCCCAGGAGACGCCCAACTCTTCGATGGGCTCGCCGTCGCCGTAGAGGAGGCCCGGTGAGGGCCGGGTCGGATCGAAGATCCGCACGGCGTCGTCGGGGGCGGGCGAGGACGCATCCCGCGGGCGCGTCTTCCAGCCCCACGGATACCGTGGACTGGCAGGCCCCTGCGGATACACCGCCGCAATGCTGATCCAGTAGATGTTCTCCCCGTCGGGCTCGGTTCCGGCCTCTCCCTGGTAGAAGTACTCTTCCGGATACAGGATCTGGTTGAACTGGAAAGTGGCCTCATACGTCCCGGTGAGGGGGTCAAAGTCCCACCCCACCCACTGGGAAACGAAGTTGGTGCAGTTCATCTCCCAGACCACCTGTCCGGGATGGCTGAAGGAGGCCGGCTCGGCGGGGTCGGCGGGCACGTCCGTCCACATGGTGATGTAGAAGCTGGAGGGGATCTCCGGCGGCAGGTCGGCGTAGTCCCAGCCGATGTAGGAGCCCCACCAGTGGATGTCGGTCACGGGCGCGTCGGTGGTGCAGACCCAGTCGTCGGCCGCGATCTGCTGACCGCCGTAGACCGAATACTCATTCCACCCGTAGTAAACGTTCTCCGGCTGCGCCGGCTCAGGATACTGCTCCCACTTGGGGAAGGTCACGGCCTCGTCGATGAAGACCTCGTGGTCTTCGACCTCACCGTCGGCGGCCGGGCCCGTCGGGGGCAAGCCGCCTTTGCCGCTGATGCGGAATCGGGCGAAGGTCTGCCCGATCGCGGCATCGACCGGCGGAGTCACGGCGATCGCGTGGACCCCGTCGCCCAGGAGGCCGGTGAAGACCTGCTCGCCCGCGTCCAGCCAGCTCTGGTTGCCGTTCCAATCGACCCAGGCCTCGACCACGCCGCCTCCGCCGCTGACCTGAAGGGTGATGCCGGCCGGCTGGCCCTGGACGAGGACCGGTATCGACACGCCGTCCTCGTCGTCGTTGCCGTCATTGTCATCGCCGAGGGCGTTCGGGTCGGGCTGGCCGTCATTTTCCGCGTCGGGGTTGTCGTTCGCATCACCCAGCCACGGCCCGCCAATGACGTGGTTGGCGCCGTTATTGCCCGACAGCGTGGGATAGCCCGCAGCAACCGCCGAGTCCGGCGCGTCGCCCCAGTCCTTCTCCGGGGCCTCGATGACCACTTCGTGGTCCTCGACCTCACCGTCGTAGGCCGGGCCCTCGGGCCGCAGCGGGCCGGTCGTGTTGATACGGGCACGGAGGAAGGTCTGCCCGACCACAGAGCCCAGCGGCGCCGTCACGGGGATCACGTGGGGCCCGTCGGGCAGCAGGCCGGAGAAGACCTGCTCGCCCGCGTCCAGCCAGCTCTGGTTGCCGTTCCAGTCGATCCACATGTCCAGCCAGCCGCCCCCGCCGTTGACCTCCACCTGAATGTTCGCCGTCACGCCCTGGACGAGGACCGGTATCGACACGCCGTCCTCGTCGTCGTTGCCGTCATTGTCATCGCCGAGGGCGTTCGGGTCGGGCTGGCCGTCATTTTCCGCGTCGGGGTTGTCGTTCGCATCACCCAGCCACGGGCCGGCAATGATGTGGCTGGCGCCGTTGTGGATCGCCAGCGTGGGATAGCCCAGGGCGCCGACGGCATCCGGCGCATCGCCCCAGTCCAGCTCCTCCGGCTCAACCGGCTCGCTCCAGGCCGTCAGGCCGTCGACGTCGTCCTGGAGCGGCGCGTCCAGCAGCGGGAAGCTGAAGCCCATCAGGTAGGACCCGTAAATCATCCTCGGGTCGAGCCCGCCGGATTCGTCCGCATTCGGAGTGACCACGTCGTCGTCATCCACGCTGAACAGCAGGGTCAGGAAGGCCGCCCCCGCCGCATCGGTCGTCCACGCCAGCTCGAAGGCGTCGATGTCCGTGTCCTCGTGCAGGCCGAGGTGAATCTGCTCGTCGATCACCTGGACGGACCCGCCGCCGAATGGATTCACCTCGTAGATGCCGCCCGGGTCCAGGCCCAGGTTCGCCTCGTGGTCGGGGCTGAACAGCCAGTACGGGCAGACGCCCTGATCCACGACGATGTCCAGGGAGTCTACGTCGTCATCATCGCGCTGCGCAAGGTCAGGATTGGGTGCAAGGCTCTGATGGACGGTCGCCTCGTCGGCGACACCGTAGGTCCCGATGACGGTGTACCTCCCCGGCCCGATGTTCATCAGGTTCAGGCCGACGATCTCGTCCTGGCCAGCGGTGGTCCCGTAGACCAGGCCGGCAGGCGAAGGCCTGATGACGGGCACGTCGCCGACCGGCCAGCCGGGCCCCGTGTCGTCGTCGAAAGAAACCATCAGGAAATCCGGCGAGAAAACGCACGCCGACGTGAATAGGTCGGCAGGCAGCGGGTCCGGCAGCGGCCGATCGGGCGGGACCCATTGTTGCAGCGGGATGTCGACCTGGTCGTGGCCGTCCAGGTCGAAGTACTCATAGTAGTTCTGTGGCCCGCCCTCGCCCACCGGCACTCTTGTGGCCGGCGGCAGGAAGGGGTCCGGCGGGTCGGGCCACGGATCCCAGCCGAAGATGAACTGGTCATCCTTGAAGCCGTCGCGCCCGCCATGCACCTGCGGCGGGGTCACCGGGGGCCCCTGCCACTGGTACACGTCGCCCGGATCGAACCCCTCGTCGCCGTCGACGTTCGGATCGCTCAGCTCGGTGTCCGAGCCGATGTCGACGGAGAACTCGAAGAAGTAGGGGCTTTGCGCCGCCGCGGGGATTAGGTCGTCCAGCTCTGCACCGACGACCTGGGCGCTCAGCAGCAGCCGGGGCTCAAGAGGCTCAAGGGAAGGACAGACGTTCCAATCGGCAGGCTTGCGTCGGGCCATTGCAACGCTCCTTTGCTGAGATGTAGTTTACGTCCTCCGCTGCACCAAGCCCACGAGCACAAAGAGGTGCGTTCGCCGTACAGGCCGAATCGCCCACTTGGGCCGAGGCATTGTACCATCGATCCCCGTTTTGTAAAGCCTTAAATCGCTGGGAATCACTCAAGTGAAGCTATCGCAAATATTTCGGTGACACCATATTTTCCCCACCCAACCCGACCCAGGCCCGTGTGCCGCACGGGCTGCCCGGAAGCCCCGACCCCGAGCCGTGGCGAGGCGGACTTTCCTGGTGGTTCGACCCGGCAAGAGAGCCCGTCCGTGCCAGGAAAACGCGAATGCCCGCGGCGGGGGCAATTGCGGCCTCCGGGCTCGTCGCGGGCCTCCCCCGCCGGCGCCGTCACGCCTTCCGCTCGGCGAAGGCCTGCTTGGACGAGAAGATGCCGGGGATCTTTGCGCCGCAGAAGCCGCACTTCCCCTCGGCCGTGATGTGATTCTCGCGGACGAGGTAGCCGATCCGCTTGATCAGCAGCTTGCCGCATTTATGGCAGTTGGTATTGGCGGCCGGGTGGAAAGGCACGTTGCCGATGTAGACGTAGTGGATGCCGGCCGACTGGGCGATCTTGCGGGCACGCTCGAGGGTCTTGATCGGAGTGGGCGGCAGGTTCTTCAGGCGGTACATGGGCCTGAACCGCGAGAAGTGCATGGGCACGTCCGGGCCGAGGTTGTCCATGATCCACTTTGCCATGCCCTTTATCTCGGCGTCGCTGTCGTTGAGCGTGGGCACGACCAGCACCACGATCTCCAGGTGGATGCCGATCTTCCTGCACAGCTTGAGGGTGTCGAGCACCGGCTTGAGCCGCCCGCGGCAGACGTCGCGGTAGAACTTCTCGCTGTAGGCCTTGAAGTCGACCTTGACGGCGGTGAGGTGCTGGCAGAGCCGGCGCATCGGCTCGGCACGGATAAAGCCGTCGGAGATCATGGCGCTGCCGACCCCGGCCGCCCGGGCCAGCCGGGCCGAGTCGTGGGCGTATTCATAGAAGACGGTCGGCTCGTTGTAGGTGAACGCCAGCGTGGGGACTTTTCGGTCCTCGGCCAGGGCCACCAGCCGCTCCGGCGGCAGGTCCGCGCTGGGGATCTGCTCCGGGCGCACCTGCGAGATTTCCCAGTTCTGACAGAACTTGCACTCGAAGTTGCACCCGGCCGTGGCCACCGAGAAGGCGGTCGTCCCCGGCAGATAGTGATACAGCGGCTTCTTCTCGATGGGGTCGATGTGGGCCGAGCAGATCTTGCCGTAGACCAGCGTCTTGTAGGTGCCCTTCTGGTTTTCGCGGACGCCGCACCAGCCGCGCTCGCCGTCGGCGACGTCGCAGAGCCGCGGGCACAGGCGACAGCGAACCTTCCCCTCGGGCAGCTTGCCGTAGAACATGGCCTCGTGGTCGGACAGGTTGCCCTTGACCCCGCCCGGAAGGATGGTCATGCCGGTCGCCGCGTCCTGCGCCTGGGCGTAGGGGCACGGGCCCGTCAGCGCCAGCGGTCCGGCCGCACATGCCGCCCCGGCGGCGGCCGCTCGCACGAGGAATTGCCGCCGGGAGATGCCGTCGTCTGCTGTGAGAGTGTCGGACACGTCAGACCTCCAGGATTTGAATGCTTTTCAGGTCGGCCACGCCCAGCCCTTTCTTGGCCGCCGTCGCCACGTGACTCGCCGGCCGGCCGTCGGCGGCAACGTCCTTCAGGCCCTTGGACCGGCGGTGCGTCTCCAGCAGGTCCAGCGCCACGGCGTCGACGGCCACCGGGTCGGTCCCGACCAGCAGCGCCCCCATCGGCCAGACGCAATCGGCCCTCTCGGACGGGCCGCCGTGATACTGGGCGTAGGTGGCGTCCATGACGATCAGACGGAGTTTGCCGCGGATCCACCGATGGGCCGCCGCGTCGGCGATGTAGGGGTCGCAGTTGTGGTCGTGATACTTGTTGGGATTGTGAATGGCGCCGAAGAAGTTCTTCAGCCCGCCGGAGAGCCCCGCCAGAGAGTGGTCCTTCAGGACCGCCGCGCTGATGAGGGCGGTGGCCCAGCGGGAGACGATCGCGCTGAACCGGCTGCCGATGGCCCCGCTGGTGGCGACCTCGGCCTCGTATCCGAAACGCGTCCCCTCGGCGCGGATCGAGTCGGTGCCGAAACAGCGCGGCTTCCCGCCTTCGGTGACGATTTCAAAGCCCGCCTTGCGAAGCTCGGCCGTGCTGCGGTCCCAGATGAGAATGTTCTCGGCCGGCACGCCGCAGGCGAGCAGGCACTCGGCGACGGTCGCGGCCACAACCGGATGCGTGTGGTGGCCGAGCGTGTTCACCTTGATCGCGACACGATCTTTCGCGGCGAACAGCCCCGCCCAGGCGGCCTTTGCCGGGTTCTTGCCTGTCAGGTGAGTCACGGCCGAGTCGAGCATCCGCCGGATGAGGCGGGCGTCCAGCCCGCGCGGCGGCTTGAGGCACTTTCCCTCGCGGGCGATCACCACCCTGGCCGCGGCCGGCTTGGGAGTTCCACTTTGGGCTGCGTCGTCAGACATGGCTGGCACAAGTATTCGACGGCTACCGTGGCTGCGTCGTCGCCTCCCGTCCCCTCTCGTGCGGCTCGCCGAAGACCTGCGCGGTGAACCGGTAAATGCGCGTCCGCGGCGCCTTCCACGCATCGTCCGGCAGAGCGGCCTTGCGGCACAAGCCAACGAGGTATCGCTGAAGGTCCCACTTCTTCTGGACGGGAACCTGCGGCAGCAGCAGGCCCTGCCGCCGGCCGCTGCGGATGATCAGGCCGTCGCGCCCGACCTTGATCTCATCCACGCCGCCGATCTGCTTGAAACGGCTGAGGACCGAGATCTCAACGTGCAGCCTGGGCTCCTCGCCCGCCGTGACCGGGTCGCCCACGAACCGGGGGTCCTGGCAGGCGCTGACGGCGTTGTGCAGCACGGAGGCATACAGCGGCTCGACCGGCAGGATGTGCCCGATGCACCCGCGGAGCCGCCCGTCGCGCGTCAGCGTCACGAAGGCGGGGGCCTTCTTCTTCAGCCGCGGGGTCAGCTCGTATTTCTTTTCCACGTCGGCGAGCTGCTTTCCGCTGCGGAGGTGCTCGCGGACCTGATCGCGGGCGATCCGCAGCAGCACCTTCCGCTCGGCCCCGGTCAACGGGGCGGCCGCGCCGCGACAAAGAACAATGGCGGCGTAGCTGACCGAGTTGGTCCAGTCCTTGAGCATCGCCCCGCTGGTCGCGTAATCCAGGGCGACTCCCTCAACGTCCGCCCGGTGGGCGAAGGCCTCCAGCGCGACGGCGATCGCCCAGCGCCCGCAGATGGTCGCGCCCGTGCCCTCGACAAGATCGACGAAGCCGCGGCGGTCCACGGCCAGGATGCGATCGATGGCGGCGCCGTCCAGCCGGGCAATGTTGGCCTGGACGTCCCGCTTGAACGGCACGTAGCCGTAATTGGGCCCGTAGTGGACAAAGTCTGAGCTGACCACGATCAAGGTCTTCTCGTCGGCAACGCCGCCGATGGCCGCGGCCATCTTGGTCAAGGTCTTGGCGTCCACGCGCCCGATGACGATGGGCACGATGCCCTTGCCGAAGTCCTTCAGCACGCACTGGAGAAACGGCAGCTCGACCTCCAGGCAGTGCTCCGGGGCGTGGGGCCGGTCGGCGGCGACGAAGCCATCGGCGGCGATGAGTTTCCGGCAGGTTTCGGTATCGAGCGGCACGTTGCCCAGCGGCGTGGCGAAGTGGGTGACGGTCGGGATCGCGCCTCCCTGGTAGGCCGCGCCCATGTAATGGCTGGGCCCGAGCAGGATCACCCGTGCGTAGGACTTGCCTTGGACGGTCTTGAACGCGGCCGCGGCGCACGGGCCGGAAAAGCGATACCCGGCGTGCGGGGCGATCACGACGACCGGCTCGCCGGGCAGCTCCGGCTTCTTAGCGCGATCGAGGAATTGCTGGAGCCGCTTCTTCAGCGCCGCCGGCTCGCCGGGATAGAACCTTCCGGCCACCGCGGCCGGACGAGTGGTCGGGGCGCCTTCAGCCGCCCAGGCCGCCCACGTCCCCAGCGACCAGACGAGCCCGGCGGTCACGAAGCCCAGCAAGAAACGTTCCATGGCTGTCTCCACCCTGGACGCATAGTGTACCGCGCCGCGGCCGGCCAAACCAAACCGGCGGTGCTTCCAGGCTCCGGCCTCGGCCAGGGATTCCCGGCGGGCGCCTCAGCCGGCGCCGCTCCCGGCCGCCCCCTCGGCAAAGGCGTAGCAGATCAGATGAACGACGATGAGATGGGCGTCTTCGACGCGCCCGACGTGGTCGTCGGCGATCTTCAGAACGTGGTCGGCCAGCCCGGCCAGTCGCCCGCCGTCGGCGCCGGTCAGGGCCACGCTGGCCATCCCGGACGAGCGCGCGAACTCGACGGCCTTGACGACGTTGGGCGAGTTCCCGCTCGTGCTGAACGCCACCAGCACGTCGCCGGCCCGCCCCAGCGTGCGAAGCTGTTCGACGAACACCGCGTCATAGCCGACGTCGTTGCCCAGCGCCGTCAGCAGCGGCGCGTTGTCGCTCAAGGCCAGCGCCCGAAACGGCGCCGCCGGCGCGGAGGCCAGCTTGGTCAGATCCGTCGCGAAGTGCGAGGCCGTGGCGGCGCTGCCGCCGTTGCCCGCGGCGAAGACCGTCCTGCCCCGGCCGCGGGCATCCGCCAGAAGCTCCACAATTCGCGCCACGCCGTCGCGGTCCAGCCCGTCGAGCGCGGCCTTGCACCTGGCGGTGTAGTCAGCCAGCCAATTCCTCATCGCTGCTCCCGCTTTCACGGCTTTGGTTCCTCCGCGGCTTTGGCCGCGGGCACGGATTGGGAAGCGGCCCTCTCCGCGCCGGCGGCCCGAAGCGGCCACAACCCGATTGCGCGGGCATCGCCGCCCCACTGTTCGACGTACCGGCGGAACTGCTTGTCCGCCTCGCCTTGTGCCGATCGCGCCCGGAGGGACTCGAACCCCCAACCCTCGGTTCCGAAGACCGATGCTCTGTCCAATTGAGCTACGGGCGCAAGATCTCTGACCAATGGATCGGGAGGTCTCCGGATCGCCATGTGCCACCCCGATCAAGATCGGGAGCGGACTCCTTCCGGCCCATCTGAAAACGACCTCGTCTCCGGAATGTATCGGTCGCGGCGCCTGCGGTCAAGGCCATCTCCGCCCAGGCGGGCCCACGGGGAGAAAGCCGCGGCCAGGCGGCAATTGAGCGGCCAGGGGTAGTCTTTCCGGCGGGCTTCCGGCCGCTTCAGCGGGTGGGCGGACCGAGGAGGATGCCGACGATCTTCTCGGCGCTGGCGCCGTCGCCGTAGAGGTCGGCCGGGCGATCCGCGGGAAGCCGGGCGCCGTCCCGCTCGAAAGCCGCCACGGCCGACAGGATGCTCTCGGTGTCCGCGCCGACCAGCCGGTTGCCCCCGGCCGTCACCAGCTCCACCCACTCGGTCTCATCCCGCAGCGTCACGCAGGGCACGTCGAACCAGTACGCCTCCTTCTGCACGCCGCCGGAGTCGGTGAGGATCAGCCGGGCGCCGCGCTCCAGCATCAGCATGTCCAGATACGACACCGGCTCGATCACGCGGACCTGCCCGCCGATCTTCGCCAGGGGTGCGCCCAACACCTTCCGCGTGCGCGGATGCAGCGGCAGCACCACCGGCCTTCCGGCGCGCTCGAAGGCGGCGATGATGCCCGCCAGCCGCCCGGGTTGGTCGGTGTTCTCCGCGCGGTGCACGGTGGCGAGGTAGAACGACTTCGGCTCCAGTTGCAGCTCGTCCATCACCCGGCTGGATTTTTCGGCCAGGGCCGCGCGGAACAGCACCGAGTCGTACATCACGTCGCCGACTTTGTGGACGCCGCCCGTGATGCCCTCCCGGGCGAGGTTGCCCACGGCCGTGTCCGTCGAGCAGAACAGCAGCGTCGAGAGGCAATCCGCCACCACCCGGTTGATCTCCTCCGGCATGCGCCGGTTGAAGCTGCGCATTCCCGCCTCGACGTGCGCGACGGGAACGTGAAGCTTGGCCGCCGCGAGGGCCCCGGCCAGCGTGGAATTGGTGTCCCCGTACACCAGCACCCAGTCGGGCCTGCCTTCCAGCAGCACCTCCTCCAGGCGCTCGAGCATCGCCGCGGTCTGCCGGCCGTGCGGGCCCGACCCAACCTCCAGGTTCACGGCCGGGCGGGGAATTTGCAGCTCCTCGAAGAACACCTTCGACATGTTCTCGTCGTAATGCTGCCCGGTGTGAACGATCCGCTCCCGGACGCGGCGGTCGCCGCCGGCCGCGTTCAGCGCCGCGACCGCCCGGCTGACGGCGGCGGCCTTGATGAACTGCGGCCGGGCGCCAACGACGGTGACGATCTCAATGTCATTCATCCCGGCCGTGCGCCCCACATCGACTGCGCCTTTCCACGTGAAAGCCCGGCGGCGGCGGCAAGATGCGGATCGCCTTCGCCGCCGCGACAGCGCGGGCCTTCTGGTCGCCGAGAGCCTGCCTAACATGCTCCGGCGAGACGATCCTCTCAGGAAGTTATGGAAAATCCCAATCGAACGCAAGGCGGCGAATGCCTCGCCGACGGCCGGGCGTGGCCCGCCGGGCAATATAGCCCGTCCCCCACATTGATAAACCCCCGGCCACCTGCGAGAATTCCCCTGAGAGTCCGCAGCGAACTCCGCAGGCGCAGCAAGCAGGCAGGCAGGCCATGAGAATTCGCTGGAAGCTACTGATTCTGCTGTTGGCCATTTCCCTGGCGCCCTTGATCGTGAGCGCCGCTTTGCATCGCCTTTCGATGCTCGGCCTGGGCGATCACCTGGCCTCCGGCACGCGGAAGGTCCTCACGGAAACGGCGCGGCGGCACCTGCAGGTTCTGGTGGACGATTACGGCCGCATCCTGGATCGCGACAAGAACGTTCTGGAGCTGGTGCTGAACCTCCAGGCCCGCGAGGTGGAGCGCGGGCTCGCCGCCGCCCCGCCGCCCGCGCCGCGGGTGTTCTTCTCCAGGGATTATGACGAGGGCGTGAACCTGCCGGAGGGCATGGTGCTGCTGGAGGAGTACCGGCAGACCGCCCCGGACGGGAAGCTTATCCCCATGCCGGTCACCTACCAACAGCAGGTGTGCTTCCTGGTCCGGGGGCTGGACAGAAAGGACATCGCCGATGACCTGGCCCGCCTGTCGACGATGCCCGAGGTGTATCGGTTCCTTCAGCAGTCCAACCGGAAGCTGACGCACTGGCACTACACCAGCCTGGAATCGGGGCTGCACACCTCCTTCCCCGGGCATGGCCGCTACAAGCCCCACTATGACCCGCGCCAGCGCCCATGGTACCGCAGCGCCAAGCAGGCGGGCGCGCTGGTGTGGCTTCCTCCCACCGTCGACGTCACCACGGGGACGATCATGCTGTCCCTGGCGATGCCGGTGCACCGGCCGGACGGGTCCCTCGCCGGGGTCACCGGCATCGACGTGCCGTTCGCCGGCATCTTCAAGGAGCTGAAGCTGCCGGAGCAATGGTCCCGGCAGGCGACGACCCTGGTGGTCATGCCCGGCCAGCAGGGCAGCGCCGGCGAGGGAAGGCTGGTGATCGTCGTCCAGAAAAGCTACCAGGACCTGCGGCAGGATTGGCAGACGCCCGTGCGGCTGGAGTTCCTGGAGTCGGACGACGCGGCCCAGCTCGCAGGGCTGACGGCCGACGCCCTGGCGGGCAAGTCGGGCGTGCGCAGGATGCCCCGCCGCGGAAGGGACGCCATGTGGGCTCACGGCGCTTGCATTGACGGCCAGCGGTTTCCCGTCGTCATCGTCCCGCACGACCAGATCGTCGCCCAGGCCACCGAGGCCGGCCGGTACGTCCTGGCCAAGACGGTCGAGGGGCTGAAGATCGCCGGGGGCATCCTGCTGGGGGCGGTCGTGGTGGTCGCGATCGTCGCCTTCCTCAGCTCGCGCTCGGTGACCCGGCCGGTGCGGCAGCTCGCCCAGGCGGCACAGAAGCTCTCCAAGGGCGACTACGACACGCGAGTCGACATCCGCACCGGCGATGAGCTTCAGGAACTGGGCGAGATATTCAGCGAGGTGGGGCCCAAGCTGGCCGAGCGCGAACGGATGAAGCGGTCGCTGGAGCTGGCGATGGAGATCCAGCAGAACCTGCTGCCGCAGGAGCCGCCGAAGCTGGCCGGCTTCGACGTCGCCGGCAGGAGCGTGTACTGCGAAGAGACCGGCGGCGACTACTACGACTTCATCGACCTGATCGACGTCGGGGCGGGCAAGCTGGGCATCGCCGTCGGCGACGTCAGCGGGCACGGCATCGCCGCGGCCCTGCTGATGGCCTCGGCCAGGGGGGCGCTGCGCTCCCACGCCGGGCGCCACGGGGGGAATCTGGACGAGTTGCTCCGCGCCCTCAACCTGCACCTGGTCCGGGACACCGGCGAGGGGCAGTTCATGACGCTCTTCTACGGCATTCTCGATTCCCAGGATCGCTCGCTCCGCTGGACCTCGGCCGGGCACGACCCGGCCTTCTGGCTGCGGCGCCGCAGCGGGCAGATCGAGCAACTGCCCAACACGGGCATCCCCCTGGGCGTCATCGAGGAGGCCACCTTTGCCCAGGCCGGGCCGGTCCCGCTGGAAAGCGGCGACGTCGTCGTGATCGGCACCGACGGCATCTGGGAGGCCCGCAACGCCGCCAACGAGATGTTCGGCAAGCCGCGGCTGTGCGAGCTGCTCTCCGACCGCGCCGAAAGCTCCGCCCGGGACATCCACAACGCCGTCGTGTCGGCCGTCAACGACTTCCGCGCGGCCGGACCGCAGGAAGACGACATCACCCTGGTGGTCATCAAGGCGCTGTAGCCGCCGCCTCCCCAGCCGCGCCGGCCGCCTCCGAATCCGCGCCCGTACACGCCGAGTCCCCGAAGCAGTCGGGTTCGGCAGTCGTGGGCTGGACAGGAGAAGGATCAATGAAACTCAGGCTGCGCGAATTCGCCCATCGGGTACGCATCCTGGATGGTGCCTGGGGCACTGAGCTGCAGCGCCGTGGCCTGCCGGCGGTCCCCAATGTTATCTCGCTTGTTGTATCAGCGATCTATGACCGTCCCCACGCCCGAGACCCTTACCACGTTCTTGAACGTCTGGCTTGACGAAAACCGAGAAGGCCATGAGCAGGACGGCCAGTACCAGCAGTATCGCTGCAACAATGCGGCGGGCGAGACGGTTTGGGATCAACTTTCGAGAAATGCTGACAATCATCCCCCAGTGCAGAACGACATGAAGCACGAGCAGGGCAAGGAACACCACACCCAGAACATAGTGGACCGCTCCCCATTCATGACGTTCCAAGCCCAAGAACCGCAAGTCTACGTTTCGGGCGTAGATCTCCCATTGCCGAAAACCAGGAACCAACACGTAATTGATCAGTAGACCAATACCGGCTATGGCCGCCACGTTCAAAAACAGCAGGCCGTCAATGACCAAATTAAGCTTTGCCTTGCTCATCATGTTCACGCTCCTGAGATGTAACTGAAATTTGCCATTTGACCTCTCAGCGGTGACCACAACAGACAGTCCTGCCACAAGTATACTCTTGGGCTCGGCACGAACCCATGCCCGGACAGCAGGTTTCGCCCGTGAACTGTAGTCCCAACCAGCGTTGTAGCTCGCATAATTCGAGTCATCTTCGGATTTCTATCCAAAGCTGCGACTTCTGGCGGCATAATAGCCATCGCAAGGCCGTCATGTCGAAGCAACTGCCTCCCATCGGACCGCCTGATCAATCCGATGCATGCAGGGAGGCAGTGGCTCTCTATTCGATGCCCAATCCGAACATATTCTCCAAGTCATGTTCGCTATACTGCCGAAAAGCGATCAGCCTTGTCGTGTCGATGATCCCTTCGACGGCAATCATGTCTTCGGTGACCAGCTTGGCCAGTTGCTCGTTTTCCGGGACACGGGCAACAGCGACTAGGTCGCAATCGCCAGCCACGCTGTAAACTTCAGTCACACCGTCTATGTCCAGAATTTCTTGCGAGGCATCATGGATTCTGTCACGCTTTACCTTGATCCGGGATTTCCCATATAGACTCGCGCCCACGACCAGCGTGGGCCCTTTCGATGATTCTATCACGATCCCCGCGATCGACGAGCATTTGTTCGGATCTCCGGCGGGGGCATCGGGTCCTTGCCGGGCGAATACTTCTGCGCCCTCGGACTGGACATCAAGAACCGCTCGCCCTTTGCCAAGACGGGCGTGGGCGAACTGAGCAACGACTACGTGGGCTACATCCCCGCCTCGCCCGCCTACGACCAGGGCGGCTACGAGCTGTTCAACGCCCGCAGCAGCAAGGTCGCGCGCGGCACCGGCGAGCGGATGGCGGATGAGCTGGTGCGGCTGCTGAACGAGCTGCACGGGTCAACGGACGATCGCCGGCCGGGCAGCCGGCGGAAGGGAGCCAACCAATGAAGAAATGGCAGGTGGGCATCGTTGGTCTGCGGCGCGGGGAGGGCTTCGTGCGGGTTGTCGGCGCCCATCCCAGGATGGAGGTCGCGGCGTTGTGCGACGTCGACGAGCGGCGCCTGGCCGAGACCGGCTCGGCATTCGAGCTGCCGGACGACCGGTCGTTCACGGACTTTGACGAATTCCTGACCGCCCCGCTCGACGTCGTGATGATCGCCACCCCGATCGCCTTCCACGCCGAACAGACGATCCAGTCGCTGGAAAGCGGCCGGCACGTCCTGTGCGAGCAGACGGCCGCGTACACGATCGAAGATTGCGAAAGGATCGTCCAGGCCGTCAAGCGAACCGGCATGGCCTACATGATGGCCGAGAACTACTGCTATTTTCACTACATCCGCCAGTGGAAACAGCTCATCGACCAGGGAAAGCTCGGCGAGATCTTCCACGCCGAGGGCGAGTACGTTCACGAAATCGTCGACCTGCTGGTGGACGCCGAGACGGGCGAGTACTTCTGGCGGCACGAACGCCCGCCGATCTGGTACTGCGCCCATTGCATCGGGCCGCTGCTGATGCTCATGGACGACCGCATCGTGAAGGCCTGCGGCAGCCACGCCGGCTTCCACGTCGCTCCGGAGCAGAAGGACCATCCCGGCTTTCTGGACATGGAGGTGGGGCTGTTCCGCACGGCCAGGGGCGCCCTGATCAAGATCCTGCGGAGCCAGGTCGCCCGGCGCTACCCGCACATGGTCTGGTATTCGCTGTACGGCACGAAGGGCTACGTCGAGAACGGCCGGGCCGGCGGCGACGGCGTCCTGTTCGTCGAGGACGAAATGTCGCCGGAGGACGGCGCCCGCCCGATTCCCTGCCAGCTCGGCGACCCGGACGCCCCCGAACAGGCCGGCGCCGGCGGCCACGGGACCTCGGAGTACTACTTGATTCGCGATTTCCTGAACGCCCTTGAGAGCAACGCCCGGCCGCCCATCGACGTCATCCGCGCGATGGACTTCACCGTGCCCGGCATCGTCGCCCACGAATCGGCGATGTCCGACGGCAACTGGCGAGAGGTGCCGCTGTTCGACTGGTAAGCCTCGGGAGAATACCCGGGCCCGGGCCGGACCGCCCCCGAATCTCCGCCTGTGCCCGCCGGAAAGCTCCCTACGCCTTCACCAGCACCAGCACCCAGTCCTGGAGGGTCGGCTGGACGGGCACGGTCCAGGCGCCGTCGGCGTCGGCCCGGACCGGTCCCAGCGGGTGCTCCCGCCCGGTGCGGGGGTCGAAGTAGCAGGCCGTGTAACCGATGCCCGGCTCCATCCTCGTGACCTTTACCGCTTGCTCGGACCACGGGACCGTGGGTCGGTAGAGATAGATGAGTCGAACCTGGCCGGGGATTCCCGCGGCGTACGGGCCGAAGTAATCGTCCTCGCCCGCGGCCGGGGAGACCCACTCCTGGTGCGGCTCGAACCGCCACCACGGGTAGCGCTGGAGCAGGCGCTTGGCCAGGCCGAGCTGGGCCGAGCCCGGCAGGCGGTAGGCGTCCTCCCACGGCTGGTTGCCCCAGGTCGCCCCGTGCGGCGACGGGCCATACGCTTGCGCCCGCGTGTTGAGCTGCCAGATGCCGTTGGCGCCGTAGGTGTGCCCGGCCGCTCCGGAGAGCATGCACCCCCAGAACGCCAGGCGCTGAACCTCGTCATAGCTGCCGTGCAGGATGCCCTCGTAGCTGACCTCGCCCACCAGCACGGGCATGATCGGCTCCCGCCCGCGCTCGCTGATGAGCGTGCTCACGGTGTTGGGAATGCTGTCATAGCCGCCGTGGCCGGTCTGGAGCATGTTGAAGTCCAGCACGCTGTCGTCGGCCACCTGGTCGCGGGCCCGGTCGGTCGGGTGGATCGTCACCGGCCGGTGGTACGGATCGATCCGCCGGAGGTGCCGTCCCAGCTCGGTCCAGCCGGCGATCAGGTCGGCCCGGTCCCGGTCCTTGTTCTCCGAGAGGTAGAACGGCATGGCGGCCTCCCCGGCCAGGCACCACACGACCGGATACGCCCCCCAGCGGGCGAGGAGGTAGCGCCAATGCCGCTTCATCTTCTCCAGGCCCATCCAGGGCAGGTGGAACCCCCAGCAAGCCACGACGCAGGGCACAAGCCCGCAGCGGACCAGCCACTGCACGCGCAAGTCGGCCAGGTCGAAATACGCGGGGTTGACGCGGGCGTAGTCGGCCTCCCACGCCTGGCCGGCCTCGTTGGCGCCGCGCGGGTCGAAGGCGGGCATGTCCGGATACAGCCCGGCGACGATCTGGATGACGGTGAAGCCCTTGGCCAGGCGGTCGGCGGTAAGCAACTGGAAGTCTTCCGGCCAGCGGAGCCGGCGGGTGAAGCCCATCCACCAGGTATCGCCCAGCCAGAAGAAGGGCGCCCCGTCGGCGTGCTCGAAGCGGCGGCGGTCGTCGGATATTCGCAGCGGGCCGTGGGCCAGCAGCGGGTTCTCGCCGGCGTAGGCCGACGCCTCGAGGACTCCCTCTTGGCCGTGGAGGTCCGCGTCGGCCGGGTCCGAGCAGACGGTCTTGAACCGGTACGTCCCCGGCCGCGGCGGGGCGAAGCGGACGCGCCATTCGCTGCCGCCGGCCCAGAAGGCCGGCACGCGCCAGGAGCCGTCGCGCCCGGTGAAAACGACGTCCAGCTCGATCTCATTGAACGGGTCGGCGTAGGACCGCGCCGAAACGTAGGACCACTCCGCCGCCTGGTTAGCCACGGCATGCCTGACCTGTGCCATTTGCCTGCCTTTCTCTCACGCCGAGCCAACGGCCCGCCACGGCCGCGGCCCCTCGGCGATCCGACAGCCTTTTACCATCGGCGGTGAGGCAATGGCAATCAGGCGCTGCGGCGGATTCGGGCCGGCAACCCCCACCGTGATCAGAAGAAGGGCCGGGCCTTCCGGCCGAGCGACTTCGACCCCTGCCTGCCTTCGGCAGGTAGGCGTTCGTCCGGGCGCCGGGCGAGCTGATTGAAGTGAACCGGGAGAACATCGGCCTCCTGCGAGAGGCCTTTACGACTGGCAAAGAAGTGCAACCGTGAACGACACGAAGCCTGGGTACAAGACGACGGAGTTCTGGCTGAGCCTGTGCGCGACGCTGCTGGGGTTCCTGCTCGCCGCTCTGGTGGGCCTTTGACCCGAGGGCAATCGCCCTCGGGGCATCACGGCGTAGTCCCGACGGCATCGGGACGAAGCCGCATGGTTACGGAAAGGAGCCCGACATGAACCGAATCCGTGACTTCCTCAAGGGCAAGAAGAGCTACATCACAGCGGGCATCGGGCTGCTGGGCGCGGTGGCCGCATGGGCCGACGGGCAGATCGACGGCGTGGCGCTGCTGCCAGCGGCGTGGGCGGCGGCGCAGACCTGCTTTATCCGGGTAGGAATTGCAGACGAACTCACAAAGACAAAGCCAGGGAACTGAGGTCATTGGGCCCCGAAGACTTCAGCGAGTCGTGCCCGACCTTCCTCCGTGCCGCTGTCCCCTGGATGTACGCGTTCCTGTTGGAGAACAACGAATTGTCCATCCCTGCTGGTCATCCAGAGAATGTCGCCCTCACTTCCGCCCAGGCGGCTGTAGGTCACGATGCGAAGGTGTCCATCTTCGCCAAGCGAAAGAACGCGGAAGCTCTTTGGGTGCATGAGCAGTTGACCCAGCAGGACGTATCTGGAGCCGTCCTGTTTGAAAACGAAATGGGGGCAGCCAGCCTGGCCGTAAAAACTCTCCAAGGCGAAGAAGAGTTCTGGTGTTCCGTCATGATCGAGATCGAGTCGGTATTCCGTAATCCGCTGCTCCTGACCAAGCCCCAGATTCTCGTCCCACTGTCTGTGTGCCCAAGCACGAGGGTCTGCTATTTCGACCCCACGGCTTGGCGAACTCGCAACTTGTTGCGCGCAACCAGTCGTCATGGAACAAAGCAAGAAAGAAAGGATGAGTATCTGGAGGGACTTCGTGTCGTGGCTCCTTGTCTGAAGGATAAGGCGGCACATCCGTTGCCGTTTCTGTCCACAAGTTTAATCGTCTCCAGGGAGGGAAGCAACCTTGCCTGACGCCAAGGGCATCCGGCCCAGACGGGCACGGAGTTCGAGTCGTTGGAAATGGCCTTCCGCAAGATGCAGCGGTCGATCTACGACGCCGGGCGCGGGCTGTCCACGGCCGTAGATGCCCTGGAGGACCTGGGCCTGAAGTTCGAGGACCTGGACCGCCTCTCGGCCGAGCGGCAGTTCAAGAGCGTGGAGATCAGGGACACCACCGCCAACACCAAGTACCCGGTCGCCAGCGCCCGGGAAGCCCCTGTCCGCTGTGCTGGCAAGGAGCGGTGAAAAAGCGATGCGCCGGCGTCCTCCATAGGACACCGGCGCATCCATCGCCCGCGCAGACGTCACTGAGGGCGATGCCCGTCACCTGGACCAGATGAGCTGGATCACCAAACCGCCTTGCCCGAGGCGGACCACCTGCGGCCGGAGGACCACAGGCAGACGGACCGGCCTGGGGTTGACCAGGATGATCCTCGGGGTCAGGCAGACCGGGGCCGGCCTCGCCCCGACCAGGGGCTTCAGGCGCCGCTGCTGCCGCCGGGTCTGGTTGCGGAACGGTTCCCGGACCTCCCGGCGGTTCCGCCGGCGATCTGCGTCGTCGCGGGCGACCCTGTGATTCGCTTCACGGCCGGTGTCGGGCCGGGAAGCCACACGATCCCCGTGACGGCCTATACCGGCAGCCCCGTTGAACCTGCTTCCGGCCAGGCTCTGCTCTGCCGCCAGAAGGACAATGGCCAGTGCGGCCGCCACTGACAACGCCAGTTTTGTGGTTCGCCGTCCGGTCATGATTCACCATCCTTTCGGTCAAGAAAACCAACTTTCCCGCCAGGCACCCGCTGCCCGGCCAGGCAGATAGTGCACCCCTGCCAGCGAGGGTTACATCCCCGCCCGGAAACGCCCATTTCCCGGCCGAGAGAAAATAAACGACCGAGGATGTAACCACACGCCCCGACGCCGCCACAGACCCCACGGCGGAAACTTGACATGGCGAGCTATGCAACAGCGGCGTTGAGAGGCGCCCGCGGCGGCGGCTGGGACGGCCTGATGGACAGCGTTGCCGGATGGGCGCATAGTATGGCCATGGACCAGCCGGAGGCCCCCGACATCCAGGCCACGCTCGCCGGCGACAGCGACGCGTACGAGCGGCTGGTCCGCCGCTATCAGAACGAAATCTCGCAACGCATGTGGCGGTTCACGCGCGACCGGGGAGAGCTGGAAGAGCTGGTCCACGACGTGTTCGTGGAGGCCTATCTCAGCCTGAAAGGCTTCCGCGGCACCGGGCCGTTCTCCCACTGGCTGAACCGCATTGCCACGCGCGTCGGGTACCGCTTCTGGAAGAGCCAGCAGCGCAGGGCGCGGCAGGAGGTGCCCTTGCAGGACTGGGATGGGTTTGCGGCCTCCGAGGACGGGGACATTCCGGCCCGGGAAGCCGCCGAGTTGGTCCACAGCCTGCTGGCGCAGCTTCCGCCTCGCGACCGGATGGTGCTGACGCTGGTGTACCTGGAAGAGCTGTCCGTCGCCCAGGCGGCCGAGCGCACCGGATGGAGCCAGACCATGGTCAAGGTCCAGGCCCACCGGGCACGAAAAAAACTCCGGGCTTTGCTGGAGAAAGCCGAGGAACTGAAATAATGAAGGTCCTGGAGAGCTACCCATGAACGAAGAGCAGATCCTCAAGAAACTGGCATCGGCCGCCCGCGGCGACGGGCCTCCGAGGATCGACGTTGCCGAGCGGGTCCTGGCCGACCTTGCCGTCGCGGGCGAACCGAGAAACCTGCTGCTGTGGGTCTTCACGGCCACTTCCGCCGCCGCCGCGTCGGTGGTTGCAGTCCTGGCGCTGCGGGTATGGGCGGCCAGGCAGGATCCGTTCAGCGATTTCCTCGAGTCCATGATGGCGGTAATGCAATGAACGCAGCGAAACACGACACGCCGGCGGACAAAGGGCTGCCCAGGCCCTCGCCCAAGCGGCGCTGGGCCCATGTGGTCCTGCCGATCGTCATCTTCGTCGCCGGCGGGCTGGTCGGGGCGGGGCTGACGGTAATCTTCCGGCCGGAGCAGACGCGCCGCGGCCGGCGGTCCATCGAAGAGACCCGGGACCGCATGACCGAGAAAATCGCCGACAAGCTCGACCTGTCCGCCCAGCAGACCGAGCAGCTCCGGCAGATCCTGGAAGACCGCCTGAAGGAGCTCCAGAAGCTCCGCCGGGAGATGCAGCCGCGAATGGAGAAGCAGGCGGCCATCCTCAAGGCCAACGTAGCCGCCATGCTGAACGACGAGCAGAAGGCCCGATGGGAGGAGTTCTACGCCGAGCGTTTCCCGAGGTGGTTTCCCGAGCCCGTATCCACCCAGCCGGCGACCCAGCCCGACGCGCCGGGCGCCGGCGGGCCGCCGTAGCCGCCTGCCTGCCTAGCGCAGGTGGGCAGGGAGGTCGGCAGGCGCGGCGGGGAGGAGACCACGAATTACACGAATGTTCGCCTTTTCTTCAGCGAATCTGTCTGATTCGTGCAATTCGTGAGAATTCGTGTCATTCATGGACTCATTCGTTGGAACGTGCAAAAACCGCGGGGCGCGTCACTGTGCAAACTCCGTCGCCATCCGCTTAGTCCGTCAAGTCCAGCGGCATCATGCTGCCCAGGCCGTCAATGGCCAGAAGCTGCTCGAGCCTTTCGACGCAGTGTGCCAGGGACGCGGCCACCTTGTCCTTCCCTTCGATGGGAAAGCCGTGTCCGGGCAGCATGAGGTCCGCCTGGCATGCCGCAATCTGCCGGACGCTCCTGAGCAGGTGCTTGGGGTTGGAGCGCCAGTGCCCGTCGAGCCACCCGACCACGCCCGCGACCGATCCCTGATCGCCAATGGCGGTGTCGCCGGTGAAAACCACCTTCCTGCCGGCCATTTCGCCGACCAGCGTGACGGCGTCGGGGATGTGGCCGGGCGTCAGCATGACGCGGAAGACGTACGGCCCCAGCGACACCTCGTCGCCGGCGGCGAGGACCTCCTTAACCTTCAGCTTCACCCCGTCGCGGATGAAGAGCATCTGGCGGGCCTGGCGGTCGCCGCCGAAGGCCTGCGCGGCAAGCTCGGACGCCGCCGCCACCGCGCCGGTTCTCTTCATCAGCTCCGCCGCGCCTTCCGTGTGATCGTGATGCGAGTGGGTCAGCACGATTCTGCTGATGCTCTCGGCCGGGGCGCCCACCTCGGTCGCGTTGGCCAGCACCGCCTCCACCCCCGCCGCGGCGCCGGCGTCGATGAGGGCGTAGTCGCCCTCGCCGCCGACGAGGAAGACGTTCCCGCTGCCCTGGTCGGAGAGCACCTCCGTCAACCCGCCCCAGCTCCCGCAGCCGACCCACCAGATACCTTCGATCACTTTCTTGGCTTTACTCATCGCGCGCGTCCTTCCTGTACGACCTCTTCCAGCGTCCTGCGGTAGTAACGGTAGTTCTCGAAAGGAATATCCACCCGCACCCGTCCGTCGGCAAGCGGAATGTAGCCGCCGTCGGCCAGCAGGGGCGGGACCTTGGCGAGGATTTCGCTTCGGATGACCGACTCATCCGCCAGCAGCGTATCCAGGTCGATGCCGCCGATCAGCCGCAGCGACCGCCCGAACTGCCGGCGGAGGTCGCGGTAGTCCATCGCCTTGGGGCTGGCTTCACAGGCCCACAGGCAGTTGAAGCCGGCCTCGACGACGCTGGGCAGCAGCGGCCGGGGGTTGGCGTAGCTCAGATACACGATCGTCTCCACGCCGTGGCGGCGGAGCACCTCCAGGATCGGCCGGTAGCCCGCCAGCACCACCTGCTCGTACATCCGCGGCGAAAGCATCGGGCCGTCGTTGCCGCCGATCGGCTCGGAAAAGGTGGCAAAGTCGACCTCCACCTCCCGCAGCACCCGCTCCAGAACCCGGGCCACGAAGTGGCCGTGGATCTCCATCATCTCGGCGATCAGCCCCGGCCGATCCGCCAGTTGATACAGCACCTCGGTCAGCCGCGACCACTCCTCGACCCCCAGCGTCAGGAACAGGCCGGAATGAACGGGAAGCTCCAGGATCGTGTCGCGCCGGGCCCAGGCGGCGACGCGCCCCGACCAGTCCCGCCCCAGGCGGTCGGGATCGTCCCCGTCCAGCCGGCGGCGGTACGCCCCCAGGCCGCGGCGGGAGGTGGGCCACTTCTTCAGGGGCGGGCGAAGGCCCAGGTTCAGGGAAATCCGCTCGCGGCGGTCATAGCCGAACATCGCCGCCAGGTCGGCACCCGGGGCGAGCCCCTGCCCCTGCCAGCGCTGGAGCACGTCGTCGCGCAGGCCCTCCTCAAAGTAGGGCACGCGGTCCGGCCGGCCGTACCGCATCGTCTCTCGGAAGCGCTCGCGGGGCGTCATGGCGGTTGGCACCTCTCGATCGAAACCCCGAGCGTAAACCAGGGGCCCGCCAAAGGCAACTTCGCCGCCGCGGGCGCCAGGAATACCGTTCCCGCCCCGCCGGGCGGGCGGGTACAATGCCCTCTCGAGCATGAACGGCAGTGTCTTCATTCGACAGGAGGAAGCGCCCATGCAGCCTCAGCTTGTTCTCGCCTCGCTGGTCCTGGTCCTGCTGGCGGCGCCGGTGCTGGCGGCCGGGCCGGTCGGCGTGGTCGACCCTCACGTCAAGACCGACACCTCCGTCGACTGGCGCACGGTGGACAGCGTCATCAAGAGCGTCGTCAAGAAGGGCATGACCGACGAGGAGAAGGTGCTGGCCGTCTTCCACACGGTGCGGCGGATGTACGTCCACGGCCCGACGCCCGGGCACCTGGCGTACGACTTCCACAAGGCCATTCAGGTGCTGGGCACCGGCGCGTGCCTGACGATGACGACGCCGCTGCACGTCCTGTACGACCGGATGGGCTACAAGTCCCGCAGTTGGGTCCACGACGGGCACCACATGATGGAGGTCTTCTACGGCGATTCGTGGCACTGCCTCGACCCGCACATGAGCTTCTACTGCTACGACCGGTCCACCCCGCCGAAGATCGCCGCAGTCAAACAGCTTCAGGAGGACCCGACGCTGGCGGGCGACGCCGTCAAGGAAGGCCGCGCGGGCAAGGGCTACCTGCTCTGCGGCGACGCGCCCAAGTGGTTCGCGGGCAAGCAGGGCCGCTGGTACGTCGAGGCCGGCGGGCAGTGGCCGAAGATGAAGATCGACGAGCCCTTCGGGCGGATCACCCTCCGCCGCGGCGAGAGCTACGTCCGCACGTGGGCACCGGGAAAGTACTGGTACAAGAAGGGCTGGCTGGCGCGGGACGGCTGCGGGCCGATCCACCACTGCGGACCGGCCGACCGCAAGGACTCGGCCAACTGGCCGCTGTACGAGCCCCACGCCGCCAAGCCCCCCGTCGGCAGCCAGGCCGGCCGGACCTTCTACAAGATCTACGGCGTCGGGCGGCTTCTCTACGCGCCGGCCCTTCAGGGCGGGCGCTACGCCGACGCCGTCGTCCGCCAGAGCAACCTCGCCCTCGCCGAGCGCGACGGCGTGGCCTTCCTCCGGCAGAAGGACGCCGCCCGGCCGGGCGAGGTCGTCTTCTCCGTCGCCTGCCCGTACGTCATCACCGCCGGCGAATTGAGCCTCGCCCGAGCCGGCAAGGGATCGATCACGGCCGAGGTCAGCACCGACGCGGGCAAGAGCTGGAAGGCCCTCAAGCTCCAAGCCGTCGGGGAGCTGACCTTTACCAGCGTGGCCCAGGACAAGCTGCGCGTCGGGCCCGGGCGCTTCGCGATCGCCCGGCCGAGAACCGCCAGCTTCAAGTGCGACAAGCTGGCCGCGACCTTCGTCGACGAGGTCAACGGCAGCTTCGACGGCTACTGGCTGAAGCTGACGCTGGCCGGCGGGGTCCAGATGGGCAAGCCGGAGCTGACCAGCCACTTCCAGCTCAACCGCTTCAGCCTGCCGAACTTCGTGCCGGGAAGGAACGTCGTGTCCATCACGGCCGAGGGCTACGGCTCGCCGCTGACGGTCACCTACAAGTGGTCCGAGGGCCCCGGCTGGGCGGCCGCCAAATCCGTGGCGCGGACGTTCAGGAAAGACGGCCGCTTCGAGGTGCAGGTGGCCGGGCCCAAGTGGCCGCGGATGGAATCGCTCACCCTCTCCGTCGCCCCGTGAACGAGCGGCGAGCCCCGCGTCATTTACCTCCGGCGGATGGCCACCCCCGCGCGGCGGCGGTCAATCGCTTTCACTCACGCTTCGCTCGGCGCCGTCCAGCCAGTCGGGGCTTACCTCCACGCCCCAGCCGGGCCCCGATGGAATGGCCACGCGCCCGTCGCGGACCTCCAGCGGCGGGCGATAGATCTCCCTGGCCTCCTCGCCCGGCTCGATGGAAAACTCCATGTGATCCCCGGCGTTGGGGATGGCCCCCAGCAGGTGCAGCGTAAAGACGGTGACCATTGAAACGTTGGCCGAGTGGGGCACGCAGGGGATATTCGCCTCGGCCGCCATGGCCGCGACGCGCAGGGCCCGGGTGAGCCCGCCGACGTAGCAGACGTCCGGCTGAACGATGTCGACGGCGTGCATGGCGATCATCCGCCGCCACTGGGCCAGGTCGTTGTCCTGCTCGCCGCCGGCGACGGGCACGTCCAGGGCCGCCGCCGCCTCGGCCGTCCACTCCAGCTCCCAGTACGGGCAGGGCTCCTCGAAGTGGCAGACGGCGTTGTCCTCGAGCATCCGGCCGACCTCGATGGCCTTGGCGGGCGTGTAGCAGCTATTGGCGTCCACCAGCAGGGAAACGTCCCCGCCGACGGCCTTGCGCACCGCCGGCACGAGCGACTCGGTCCGGCCGGGCCACTGGTCCTCATCGTGGCCGCAGACCTTGCCGATGCGGATCTTGAAGGCCCGGAAGCCGCGCTCGTCTCGAAGCCGCGCCAGCCGCTCGGCCTCGTCGCCCGGCTTGATGTCCCGCCGCATGCTGGAGCCGTAAACGGTGATCGGCCGCGGGCTGCCGCCCAGAAGCTCACAGACGCTCTTGCCTTCCCGCTTGCCGCGGAGGTCCCACAGGGCCGTGTCCACCCCCGCCAGGGCCCGGCAGACGTACGACCAGGGGAACTTGTAGTTGGCCTCGACGCAGCGGTCGGCGATTTGGTCGATCTCGCGCGGGTCCGCCCCCAGCACGAGCGGGGCGATCTGGCGGTGCAGCACCGTCGCGGTGATGTCGGCGTTGAAAGGGGCGACCTGGCCGTAGCCCTCGGCCCCGTCGTCCGTCTCGACCCGGACGATGCTCACCTGCCCCTTCGTGAACGTCTCAATGCTCTGGATCTTCATGCTGACTCCTGGGCGGCGGGAACACGACCCGCACGTGTGCGACAAGTCGTCCGGCCGGCGCCGTCACCGCCACCGCGGCAGGGAGAAGTTCACTTGGTAGTTGGACAGGTTCGGCCAGTGGCGGAGGGGGTCATACCGTTTTCCGCGCTTTTTCGGGCGCTGGTTCGGGGCGTACACGTGCAGGCGCTGCTCGTCCCAGACGATAAGCTGATCCACGCCCAGGCCGAGCACGTCGTGGACCTCCATGTACTTTCCGGGGCGGTCGCCGCCGGGCAGCGGCACCACCAGGTCGAAGTGCTCGTCCCACAGCCCGCCGTCGCCGTGCCGCGGGGAGAAGGCGATCAGCTCGCGCCCGTCGCCGGTCCAGTTGACCGGCTGGCAGACCGACGCCGCCCCGTAGGCCTCGACCTTCCGCAGGATGCGGTCGTCGGCGTCCAGCATGACGATGATCCCCTGGTTGCCGTGATAGGTCACGACGATGCGCTCCAGGCCCGGCCGGCCGGGAACGAAGTTGGCCACCGAAAGGTGCTGCACGTGCCCGAGGTGGACCTCTTCCACCCGCCCGTCGCTGCACTCGTCGATGAAGCCGGCCTCGCCGCAGGGGTGGAGGTTGTGCCGGACGCCGCGGCCATCGACGTAGCTGAAGCAGCCGTCGGGATGATCGCCCAGGTACAGCCGCCCGATCAGCCTGCCTTTGCTGTCCACGCGCGAGTAGCCCAGGAGCGCCTCATCGCGGCCGTCGCCGTTGAGGTCGCAGGTAAAGGGGTAGTGGCCGGTGTTGCAGCGGTGGTGCCACAGCACCCGGAACGTCCGCCCGTCGAGGGCCCAGACGTTATGGTAGCGGTCCTTGATGTATAGGTCGCCGTAGGCGTGCCGGCCGGTGAAGTTGCACAGCCGTATGGAGTCGGGAATCAACCGCGGCACGTCGTCGCCGTGCCCGTCGCCCCAGTACATGTTGATCTCGTCCCAGTACGGCTCCATCTTCGGCGGCT
>CAYNYF010000020.1:0-53583 GCA_964401385.1 uncultured Planctomycetaceae bacterium
GGCTGTCCCACTCGCCGTAGCCGCCGTCCCAGGGCACTTCGTTGTCGATGTAGTGAATCAGGCCCATGGCCTCAAATCCCAAAGTCCAAATGGCAAATCACAAACAAGCTCCAAATCCCAAATCCCAAGTCCCTAGTCCCTGGTCCCTGGTCCCTGGTCCCTGGTCCCAAGTCCCTTGGCGGGGCAGTAGCCCCGCCCTACGCCGCCCAGGTGATCTCGCCGCTGGAGTACACGCGGCCGTCGATCTCGGCCATGACGTAACGGGAGGCGGCGCCGGAGATGGTGATCCCGACGGCCACGGTCCCGCCGGCGTCGGATTCGATCATGTAGTGGGCGTTGGCCAGGACCTCCTCGATCTCCGTGCCCGTCTCCACCGCCACCGTGTTGCCGGTGGCGTTGGGGCTGCCGTAATCGGTAGTGGCGATCCACAGCCGCACCAGGACCCGCTCGGCGAGGTCGTTGTCGCCGGCGTCGCGGGCCTGGATGGTGACGGTCCGCTTGTCGGCGGCCTCGGCGGCGGCGGTGAGGTTGAGGTTGGGCATCAGGTCCTGCCGGCCGGCCGGGCTCAGCCCATCCAGCGGGCAGAAGACGGCCCTCCCGCGATAGTCGGTCATGTCGTCGAAGCCGTACACTCCCGCGGCCGCAGAGATCGTCGCCAGGGGCACGTGAGGCGTGGCGGCGGGGTCGGGAAAGCCGGTGGTGTTGACGGTCAGCGTGGCGGCGGCCGTCAGGTAGATGTAGTTGGTCTGGTTGTTGGTCAGGGCCTGGGCGGCCGCGCCGGCGTAGTTGCGAGCGGTCGAACCGTCCATGAACCTGCCCGGGCGGACGCCGAAGGTCAGGTCGCCGTCCTTGTAGACCCGCAAATCACCAGCTCGTCTCGAGACGTCTAGCAGCCGATACAGCATCCTATAGAAGCTCAAGTAGTACGGTGACTCGCCGATTGGCACGAACGGTACTTCCTGCTCGGCATCGATCGTCCCGCTCAGGGCGGCCAATTCAGTTTCAGAGGGATACGATTCTGCCATGTCTTTCCCCTAGCTGATCTGTAGTGTCAGTTGCTTGGTCTGCGAGTTGTATGCGCTAGCGGCCAGGCCCGTCGCCAAGACGGGAGGCAGAGCGCTGCTGACATATTGAACCGGAGCGTCCGTGACCTGACCGTCGCGGCTGCGCGTCCTCACCACGATCTTGTGGGTTCCTTCCTCCTGTAGGCAGACGTCCAGGTCGATCAGGTCCGTGTCCATTCCGAAGGCGCCTGCCCCGAATGCTCCCGCTCCCATTCCCGGAGCTTTGGTGCCGTCATAGCCGAATCCCCCCTCACCAAAACCGTCCTCTCCGAATCCCCATCGGAGTAGCCAAGTCGGCCAGATCTCGGCCGAAGCCAGGGGAGTCTCCGAGAGTTCACCGGTGGCATGGTCGCCGAGGATTTGCACAACATCGCCCACGCTGTTGGAGATGGAACGAACGACCCGTATGCGATGAATCCAGGAGGGGCTGTAATCGCCGGGCGATAGCTGCTCTCCCAAATCCGTGGCCTCGAGGCCGGCCGGCACGCTCGCGACACGAACCGCCAGCAGTGCGACGGGATCTTCCAGAAGGAATCGCCGTTGCTCGGGCGTGTCGGTCCAGTCGGCTAGCCGGCCGTTGACGTAAAGCTGATGGTGCAGGCCGGCGTTGGCCGAGCGAAACCGGACCATCCAACCGCTGCCGGGGCCTGGCTCGGCGACAACTTGGTCAATTCCTGCTGTAATCAAGGTAGCGGTCATGGAAGCTGTCGATACTCAATCTGGTAGTCACAGTAGAATCCCCGGCTGCACCGTACAGGAGTGGTCGGCTCGCAGCGCTCGAGAATCACCTGTGAGTACGATCGCCCGTAGTTGTCCACGAGGTCATGCACGGCCCCATCGCCGCGCGCGTTGATGGCATCCAGAAGTGCATGCAGAGCATCCGCGGAAACAGCTTGAAGACGTCCGGTCTGGACTATCTTTCTGGACCTGAGCCCCAGGTCTAGAACCACTTCGCCATCAGCGCCGGCAAAACCGCGCCGCTGCATGCTTCGCTGCCATGGCTCGAAGCGAAAGGCATGCGGGCCCGAATGGAACAGGTTTTCTCCCGCATAGGAACTCATTGTTGCCACTCCTGCGATGCAAGCGGATCTGTGTTGCCCTCACTTGCCTCGGCGAAGAAATCGAGTTTGGCGCTGGCGGGAGCCGCCTGCTGGTACTGAAGTTCGATCCCCACCAGGACGGCGTCGCCTATGGCAATGTCCCGGCCGGTTTGGCCGCTTCGCGTAGGCAAGAGCTGGACAGACAGCACGCCGCTTTGGCCGAGGGACAAGCTTTCCGCAACGCCCGTATCGCGTATGTGCACTTCGATGCGGATCAGGGGACGGTCGATTTGGATGCTGGTGAAGAATGCGTCGCTGTCAGCGGCCGCCGGCAACGGCTTGGCCAGACGAGAAAGCCGGACGGACATCGGCAGCGGCAGGGAAGTTCCATCAAAAGCTGCGCTCGCGACGGCACCATACCTTTCCATCATCCTACCCCTTCAGATTCAAAGTGGCAGGCAACTTCGAAGACCAACGACAGGTAGGGCGATCTCGTGCCGCGCTCGACCTTTGTCAGTCCAAGCTCGGTTGCTTTCCCGACAGGCAAATCCCGGCATCGCTGACCGCGGAAGCGATCTGCCAGCAGCGCTTCTTGGGCGGTCTGCGCCAAATCCAGGGCTCGGTCCAAGGCCTTTCGTTCGGCGGTAGAGTGAACGTACAGGCAGACCTTGGCCTCGAGGGTCAACCAATGGCTGCCGGGGGTGTCGTCAGCTTGCGCCTGGTCGAGCGAGGCCAACAACACCTCCGCCCGAGGCCAACTGACCGAGTCTTTGTGGGCCCCGAGCGTGACCTCCGCAAAAGCGCCGGTGCCGCTGATCGTATCGCGAATGTCGCTCAAGATTTCACCGGCAGTGCTGGTCAAGATCAGATCCTCCGTAGCGATACGTTCCCGAGCGTGCGAGTCTGCTCGGCAAAGCCATCACCGTCGATGTCCTTGGCAAGGCGAAGAGCCGAAACGGCGGATACGTGCTGACGGCGGTAGAACTCGGCCTTAACCCAGTTGGCATCGTCGGCAAAGGCGTTTGAGGCGCGCGCCGTGAATATGTCGGACAACACCGCAAGTGCAACTGCCTGCAGCAATTGCGCCGAATCAACGAAACTGGCGGCAGCAACGCCACTGGCTTCGCTGATCCGGCGAAGTTTCTCCAGCAGCGTCGACTGCGCAGCAGAGATCTGGGGTGCGAAGGTGTTGATGTAGTACTTCAGGCTTGAGCCGGTGGGAGGGGCTACGGCTGGGCCATCACGGTCGGACCTAAGTATCGAGACAGTCAGACTTGTACCGGAGTTGGCCGAGAGGATCTCATACGCACGGGCTTCGGCAGGAACGCTCGAATAGATACACAGGACCATTCCAGGCTGAACGCCTGCGGCTGAGAAATCGGCCGAGCCGCTGGAGAAAAGCGTCCCGCTCATTACCCCATCCAAGCCGGCGGCCAGTTGCTGGGATTCGAACCCGCCGCCCGTGAAGATACAGGGCTCGATTGGGAGCAGGTCCCGGTCTTTGCAGTCATTGGTCATTTCTTCGTCCTCGTCCCGTCAGGTCCCGCCTCCTCCGGGGGCCCGGGCCGTCAAAAGCCCCAGGCCCCCGGAGACAGCGCCGGAAGAAAGTGGCACTAGGCGGTGTCCAGCCCGCGGATCGTCCCGTGAGCGTTCTCGTTGCGCAGCTCCAGCGTGTACTCGCCTATGACCTCGCCGGCATCGAAGTCTCCGGTCGCGGCCAGAGGCTTGTAGTGGAAGCTTCTGCCGGCCAAGGGCAGCACCTGGACGCGTGAGGAGTCCAGCAGGAGCACCGTGTCGGCCGGGACGGCCCGACACAGGATTACCCGGCAAACACCGAAGTCGGACTCGTACACACTGACCAGCTCCCGGTAAGCCACGTCGTTGGGCCCGTAAGACCGTGCGGACGTGATGAAGCCGTTGATCCGACGTTTCTGGTAGCCGTTGACGACGATGGTGTCGACGCGGCTGGAGGTCTGCTCCCAGATCAGACGAAGGGCCAGGTTCAACTGGGCCTCGGTTAGATCGGTGTCAGCGGGGAAGCCCCCTTGGCCTGGCTCAAGAACGTTCGTGCTTAGAAACGGGATAATGCCCTTCATCGTGCGCCGCACCGTGGAAGAGCCCTGCGGGTCCTGTGACGGTGAGATGCCGTTGAGGACGGTCGCCTCCAGGTCGCGCAGCAGTTCGCGCAGCCTTTCCTGCTTCTGATAGTCCAGTTCGTCGACGGCGGAGAGCTTCCTCGCAGCCAGATCGGAGCCGCTGGCCCTTACTGCCGCGGTGAAGATCTGCGTCCAGTTGCCCTTGCGCGTGCGATTGGTGAATCGCGCCGAGGGAGATTCATCACCCTCCAGGGCGGCGTTGCCCAGAATATGCAGCACCTGGTTGTCAGAGAGACTCTCCGGCGTGGTCCCGCCGTAGCCGCGGACCACAGTGATGGCGCCGCTTCCGGTGTCGACCGTTGTCACAAGCAGCAGCTCGGACGAGCCGTCCGCGCGAACCTGATCCCCGACCTGGAACCGATCGGCGTTGTCGACGCCGAAGGTCGTGTCGGCGGCCGGGTCGGTCCATTCTGCGTCGTTGATCGCATCGGTGTTCGGCAGTAGCTCATCTTCCAGCCACTCGTGGTACGTGCTCATGGCCGGCCGGTCCGGATCGCCAATGAGGTCCAGCAACGGCGTCTCATAGGGGCTAACGATACTGACGATGTCGCTGACGTCTTCGGCCATTTCCGGCAATGTGCTGCCGGCTGAATAGGTTGCTTTGCCCGTGAATGCCATTGTGCTTCTCCTTCTTCATGAATGCTGAACGCCCCGCGAAGCAGGGCAATTCTTCTGATGTTCACCTAGTACGCAGTGTCTGCTTGTCGTCGCAGGCGCAGGTATTCGGTCACGTCACGGCGGTTGCCACTGGCGGCCGCCCTTGTGGCCGCTTGGGTCAGGCGCGCACTTGCGCCGACATTTTCAAGACGACGCGATGCCGTCTTGTCCGGAAGAGCCGGCGGCGCGGCCAGCAGGAAGGGCTTGTCTTGCAGGAGCTGGTCGACGGCCAGTTGGAGCTGCTCAGTGCCGAGTTCGTCCGAGAAGCTCTTCCGCCTCTCCAGCAGCGCCATCGCCGTTTCGACGTCAGCTACACCCGCGGCGTACAGCATCCGCTCCGCAGACCCGCGGAAGCGAGAGGTTTCAAACTGATGCTGGAGTTCGTCGCGCTGAGCTTCGGCCGCCGCCAGTTGCTCCAACCGATCCTCAAGCTGTGCCTGCACATCTTTGAGCTGCTGCTCATGCCGCTGGAGCCTGGACTCAGCCTGTTGGGCGCGCCGGCGATACTTTATGGCTTCGTTGACCGGAACGAACTTAGCTGACAGTCCGGCCTCGGGCCTTTGAACGTTCCTGTCGGCGTCCCCAACGGCAGGTTGAGAGCCCCCATTTTCATTGACCTCAACGAGGGCCTCCTGTTGTCGCTCCTGTGTTGCATCCGACATCTTCTTAACCCTTTTCCTGATACGTCCGAATTTCTGTAGTCGAAGTTACAGTCAAGATTTACGAGTACGCCCGGTCTCCAAGCTGTCTCTGTCGTAGCCAAGCTCGCTCAGGACGCGCTCGCCCGGCACTCCCAAGGAGACTTTCACTTGGGCGTTGGCAAGGCGCTGCGATTCGTCTTCTGGCAGGGGGCTGGGCCAGTGAATCTCCACCCGGCGGTCATCCGTGTTGGTCCGGAAAACGTTCGCCTTATCCAGCAGGCCCAGCACCAGGCCGACAACTTCCGCCAGCCCCCGGCCATAGGTGAGGCGTTTCCGCTCCGTCCGTGACAGTAGCCCGCTGAGGAGAACTTTCAGGGCGGTCGCGCTGGTCAGGTTGCCCACGTGCCCGCGAACCAAACCGGCAGCCAGACCGGTTACACCGGAAATCTTGTCCATTGCCTGGCGGATGTGCTCAATGTGGACGTCTTCGCTGGGAGATCCCGAATCGTGGCCAAACTCTTGCACGGATGCGTCGGGATTATGAGTCGACCACATCTGCCCCGGGCCGACCGGGCGTTCGAGGAAGTCATCGATGCCTTTGCCCAGGTACATCTTGAAAGACTGGTAGGTCACTCGTGACGCGCGATCGCTGAGGCGAGTGTTCAGCTCATCCTGAAGCGGCAGCATCGGCTCGACGTCGCTGAGGCCCTCATAGCTGCCGGGCAAGGAGATATTCTGGATGTGTGCGACAGGCAGGCGTCCCAGATTGCTGGACCCTTCAGTCACCAGTACCCGATCCTCGTATCGCTGCCACCAATGCGGCCCGAGGATCTCTACCACTTCCGTGGTCTTGGGCTGCATCGTGCGACGGCCGCCCCATCCGAAACTCATCAGCGCCGTCGAGCGGGTATCCAACTGCGAGACCTGCTTGCGAAAGCACTGAATCCAGTAACGCAACGTGCGGTAGTCATTCTCATCGAGGATGGGGAGGATCCGGGCGGCCTCAATGATCTCAAGCGTCAATGAACGCGCCAGCCGTTTGGCTCGCTCCACTGACGACTCCAATCGAGCCCGCGCGCCGCCCGGCGCATCAAGGGTCTTTCCGCCCCGGTCCGCCTTAGACGGCCCAGCTGAAGGCGAGACCGGCAGGGAGGACCCCCTCCCCGACGTGTCGGGGAGAAGACCCTTCCCTGCCGGCTGGCTCGGAGGGATGAAGGGGGTGGGTCGCGATGCGGAGGCAAGCCAGTTGTATGGAGTTCGGACGACGACGTCCACGAATCCGAAAACTGAGCCCATCAAGGCCAGTTCGTGGAAGAACGTCTGCCCCCCGTTTGCCTCGATGACATTCTTGATGATGGCCTCGATGTCCGCAGCCAGGGACGGATCGCGGGCGAGACTGCGGATGCTGACGGGCTTTCCGAACAGAAAATCGACCATCGTATGCACGCGCCAGGCGATGTCGTTCTCGACGACCACCTCTTTACGGGAGATGTTCGTGACGTGCTCCCCCCCGACACCGAGCCTGCTTACGCCCGTTATCCTCGCCGGCAGTCCGATCTCCTGGGCCTGGAAATAGGGGCGACTATTGATGTTGAGCGCCTCGGCAGCGATACCCGCCGCAGGAGCCATGGGGTTGCGAAAATAGTCCCACAGGCGAGAGAAGTGCAGGTGCGCGTCGACGGCTTCCTGCTCGACGAGGTAACTCACGTAGTCGGGATCTAGCGTTGGGTCGTTGAAGTTGCCGAAATCAAATCCCATTTGCTCTCTCCTCACCCTCTCCCCGCGCGTTCACGTTTGCGCGCGCAAACGCTTTCCCAAAACCGCCCCCCGGCGCCCAAATGACTGACCTGTAAGGAGAAAAGAATTCTTCAATTTCTTTGTGGGGCCGATTTGAACGTTCACGTTTGCGCGCGCAAACGCTTTCGCATGCCCGCCCGGCCGTCCATCAGGGGGGCCAACGGATCTTCCGGTCCGTTGGGCGTTGAGCGGTGACAGCGACCAGAAAAGCTGGTAGACTTACTTGAGCTATGAAAGCAGCGCAGACCGAATACGAGAGTTCCCTTGCGGGACGCTACGCCAGCCGGGCCATGCGAACGCTGTTTAGCCCGCAGCGCAAGTTTTCCACTTGGCGAAGGCTGTGGCTGGCACTGGCTAAGGCACAGCAGGAACTCGGGCTGGACATTTCCGATCAGCAGCTAAAGGAAATGGCCGATCACCTCGAAGACATCGATTTCGCTGCGGCGGCCGAGTACGAGCGCACGTTCCGGCACGACGTCATCGCTCACATCCATGCCTTTGGCGACGCGGCCCCGTCGGCTCGTCCTATCATCCACCTCGGTGCCACCAGTCAGTTCGTCGGGTGCAACACTGACCTGCTGCTGATGCGCGAAGCGATGGATATCCTGGCCGGATACCTGGCCAATATCATCGATGCCTTGGGAAGCTTTGCGGCAGGGCGGCGCGACCTGCCCTGCTTGGCCTTCACCCACTTTCAGCCCGCTCAATTGACCACGGTGGGGAAAAGGGCAACGCTGTGGTGCAGCGATTTTCTAATGGACCTGGTCGAGCTGGAAGGCCGATTGGCGAACTTGGCGTTCCGTTCCGCAAAAGGCACGACGGGCACCCAGGCCAGTTTTCTGGCCCTATTCGAAGGAGATCACAAGAAGGTTCAGGCGCTGGAGAAGATGGTGGCCAAGGAGATGGGCTTCGAGCGGGTCTACCCCGTGACCGGCCAGACCTATAGCCGGAAGGTCGACGCCCAGATCGCCGCCGCCTTGGCGGGTATTGGCGCATCCGTTCACAAGTTCTGCAATGACGTGCGCCTGCTGGCCGGGATGAAGGAAATCGAGGAACCTTTCGAGGCATCCCAGGTGGGTTCCAGTGCTATGCCGTACAAACGCAACCCAATGCGCTGCGAGCGAGCCACGGGGCTGGCGCGATTTCTGATGGACATATCCGGCTCGCTGTTGCATACCGCCGCTGAACAGTGGCTGGAGCGCACCCTGGACGATTCGTCCAACAGACGGCTGGGCATCCCGGAGTCATTCCTGGCAGCGGACGCCGCATTGCGGATTGTCCTGAATGTTGCCAGGGGTCTTGTGGTGTACGAGGAGGGCATTGCAGCGCATGTCCGGGCGGAACTGCCGTTCATGGCCACCGAGGAGATCTTGATAGCGGCCGTGAAATCCGGAGGCGACCGCCAGGACCTCCACGAACGACTCCGGCAACATTCGCTGGCGGCGGCAGAGCAGGTCAAAGTCCACGGCCGGCCGAATGATCTGATCGAACGTGTCAGGAAGGACCCGGCCTTTGCCAGGGTGAATCTTGACTCGTTGCTGAATCCGTCCGCGTTCATCGGGCGCGCACCGCAGCACGTTGATGAGTTTCTGGCCGAACAGGTTGAGCCGGTCCGTAGACGCTACGCCGACAGAATTGGGGCCGCCGCCGAGCTGAACGTCTGATCAGCCACCTGGGAATCCAAACCCTAAGACATCAGAGCTAACGCGGAATCTTCCAGCTCCCGATGGTGGCCAGCCTCCTTAGAGCTCCCCGACGAGTCGCACAAAGGTCTCACCTCGCTCCTCGTAGTTCTTGAACTGGTCGAGGCTGGCGCACGCGGGCGACAGCAGGACGACATCGCCGGGAACCGCCAAATTACGTGCATCCCTCACGGCGGCCGCAAGGGCCAACGCCTTGACCACCTTCGGCGCTTGCCCCTCGAGGCGGACAGCTCCCACTCCGCGGGCGATCTCCTCACCCGTTTGACCCATCGTGACAACTGCCTTGGCGCGGGCAGCCATGACCAAGCATAAATCCCCAAATCCCACTCCTTTGTCGTAGCCGCCAACAATTGCGATCACGCTGCGGGGAGGAAAACCATTTAGAGCAACAATTGCCTCGGCCGGAGCCGTGCTCTTTGAATCGTTGAAGTAGCGCACCCCGCTCCGTTCGCAAACCAACTGGAGCCGATGCGGCAGGCCCGCGAAACCTGCCAGGGCCTCAGCCGCCGCGGCGCGCTCTACCCCGAATTGCCTGGCGGCGACCCAAGCGGCCTGCGCGTTGGCCTGGTTGTACATGCCCGGTAGCTTCAACTGAAAACACTTCTCGTCAGCGCTAAAGAAGCGAACCTTTCCCCGTGCCTGTCCTTGCCAGCTTGCCGTAATAGCGTCGTTCCGGTTCAGGACCAAGACGTCATCGGCGCCCTGAAAGCGGAAGATGTTTTTCTTTGCGTCGGCGTACTCGGCCATGCTGCCGTGGCGATCGAGATGGTTGGCGTAAAGGTTAGTCACGACAGCCATGTGCGGGCTGCGCCCCAACAGCGGCAGGTACGACAGCTGAAAGCTCGAAAGCTCCAGTACAACAATATGATCTGGCGCGATCTCCTCGAGTTGCTCCAGAAGGCTGACACCGATGTTTCCGCCGACGTGCGTCGGTCTTTGGCTGGCCAGTATCGCGCCGGTCATAGCGGCGGTGGTGGACTTGCCCGCGCTGCCGGTAATGGCGACGACAGGGGCGCGGCAGCGGCCAAGAAACAGATTGATCTCCGTTGTGAGTTCGACCCCTGCCTTCCGGGCAGCGACCAGATAGGCTGAGTCCAACGGCACTGCTGGGTTAACCACCAGCAGGTCGCAACCGGTCATGTCGCTCTCGTGGTGTCCTCCCAAGTGAAGCCTTACGTCCAGGCCGTCCAACGCGGAAATCGACTCCACCAGTTCTTCCCGACCCGCCTGATCGGAGACCGTTACGGCAGCCCCCTGGCGGGCCAACCAGCGCGTCACACCGATTCCGCCCCCGAACCGGCCCAGTCCCATCACGGTAACGCGCTGATCCCGCCACTTGTCCTCTGTCGACTGTGTCATAGTCTAGCGGATTCTCCGAAGGGCTCGGGTGGCGGAGGAGGAGGCTTCGTCATCAGCGCGATGGAACCTTCGTTCAGAGACCCGTTGCGCCATATGACGGGCGTACTCCTCCCGGTCAATGCGCGCAGATCCACACGTTCTGGCCGGGTCAACTCAGATAAACGTGATGAACCCGCCCACACGCTCGATATCGCAGCAGGAATAAGAGGTGCTATCGGCGACGGAGCAAGAGCTGCCGGAGGCACACTTGCGCAGACCCGCTACGTTGATTGTAGAGCCCACCGGGGCGAATCGCCTTTAGACCTTCACCCTGGCCCGGCGCATCTGCTGCACAATTTCGGTCAATCGCGCGTCTACTTCCCGCTTCAGCGCCAGCAACTGGTCAACGGGAAGAGCATCGACCTCAATGCCGCTGGAGGCTCTCGCCCTGACAACGCCACGGGCGCGGCCGCCGACCGCCTTCTTGGTCCTCCGCCGGATCCCATGCATGGCTGCCTGGTGTCGGGCCAGATGCGGCGCCATCTTGAACGAACGACCGCAAGTCGGGCAAACGAACTTTCCTTTGCGCGGGCCCTTAGCGACCTTGCTTTGCCGCCTCGCCTTCGCTCCTCGACGCCCAGCCTTCCGCTTGGCACCGTGTTGCAGCCCCATGTGGACTTTCAAGGCATGCTCGGTGCCGAATTCCTTTCCGCACTTCTTGCATTTCACCTTCGCCATCTTATTTCTCCACTTGAGTAGCCCCGAACTTATCGCCATTCTGCTCAGATTCGGCTGGCAGTCAAGCATATTAAGCCGTGTTGATACCGCATTCCTTGCATAGCTGACGCGCGTGTGGCTCGAGGCCGGGACACCTTCGGCAGAATCAGCAGAACGCGGGCACCATGAGTGCGCGAAATGCCTTGAGCTAATCTTGCAGCAGGAGAGAGAATCCAAGTAGCCCCCCAAGATGATCGAAATCATTTGTCCGACGCGGCTGCACGGCCGAGCTTCAGCCTCTCGAAGAGCCTCTCGAAAACCTTCACCATGCTCGGTCCGAATTTCCCGCCGTTCCGAGCCAGACTTGCCAGGAAAGCAACTGAGCTGTCGGCGATCTGGCCTATCGGCAAGGGAGCGTAGCTGTCCGGCATCAGCTCGTCCCACTTGCCCCGGACCCTTCGGGCCAAGAGTTTGTTCTTGATATCGCCTATCACCGCCTTTCCGACCGGGTTCATCGTCAAGAACGTCCCGCCGACCACGCGCGCGTCCACTTCTCGCGTCCGCAGGTTGACGGTGCCATCCGTGCATTCAATACCTGCCAACTGATTGGTGATCGCACCGCGGCGAATGTGGAGGACGGCCCCGGCGACAGTGAAGACGGCGCGGGCCTCCGAGATAGTGCCGGGATTCTTCACGAGCTTTAACTGGCTGAAAAGATCCGCCACCAGAGGCATCGACCAAAAGTCACCGTCTCGGATCGAAACCTTTCCGCGGCCCTTCAATCCCTGCCAGCCGAATCGACTTCCAGTCAGGTCCAGGTACAAATCCATCTTTCCTGACATTCTGTTCGACCCGGCCGGATCCAGCGATCGACACAACTGAACCAGGTCGATGTCAGAGGCCTTGACGACAGATCGGAACGTCCGTTCGTCCAGGCGGGCCCAGTTCCCAACGCCCAAGTCGAAGTCAACGCTGCCCCCGGCCGTTTGGGCCGACAATCCCGCCAGTTCCAGCCGCTGCGGTGTGACCAGGGCGCTTTGCCAGCTCAACTCGTCCAAGACGAGCGGACCCGCAAGCGTTGCCTTGAGCCCCGCTGGACGAAAGCGTATGCTCCCCAGAAGTGGGCTGCGCCGGCTCCTGTCATAGTCCAGTGATCCGGCGAAACTTACCTTTCCTTCGAAGACGGCGCCCCGGAGAAGGCCATCCCAAAAGCGACTGCAACGCTCGCGGCCATCGAAGGTCACGGTCCCGCCCAAGTTCTGAAGGGAGACTTTTCCACTGTCCAATGCATACTCAAGCGGCAAGCCATCCACTCTCAGTACTCCCGCGGGGCTCGCAACACTCAGCAAAGCGATTTTCCCCTCGCCATTGGCCGCTTCCAGCACCAGATCGATGTCGTCAGCGATCGGGCCATTGGGGGCGTCGATCCGTAGGTTCTTCAAGGTGATTGAGGCGGAATGCTCGCAATCAGCCAAGCAGCCAATCGGCCCACGAAGGCTCCCATTGACCGTTAGCTCACCAGTGGCCGCCGCCACATGCCGCCAGTCGAGAGCGCGAAGAATGGCGCTAGTCTCGGCCACGTCGGCGGTGTGCTTCAAGGCTACCTGTACGTCCAGAGTCCGGCAACGCGGATCGTACGTGCCGGCGGCGCTGCATCTGTTGCCGACCTCGTCGGCCCCCCTGGCAACGTGAAACCGATAGCGCCCTTGCTCATTGATGAGACTGACTTCTATGTCTTTGTAGACAACGGCCGTACTCGGCCGATCAGCCTGCATGATTCGGAGGGCGACTCGCCGAGCCACCAGTTTTCTCAGGTCCGGCTCTCCCGGACCCGCCGTCGGCGGCCGTCTGAAAGGCAGCCTGCATTGCCCGCCTGTAAAGTGCAGGTCACACTCGACGCCGACCAGCTCAACACCGCGGAGCACCGGGTGCTTGCCAATCCAGCCTCCGGCCGAGACCCTGGCGAGCCCGACGCGGAACCAACTGAGCCCGTTGCGATCTTTCAGCTCCAGACCGTACAACCGTACGACGCCGGCGAAATCGAATTCCGCCTTCTCAAGCTGCACGGTGCCCTCCCACACGGCTCCAAGGGCACGCTGAACAGAAACGCGCACCAGATAAGGGGCAATATGAAACTTGATTGCCGTCGCTGCCAAGGCGAGGAGGACCGCTGCGACGAGCGCCACTCGAAACACGAGTCCACGAAATCTTCGAGGCTTGTCACTCATACACGTTGTCACTTCCGCCTCAGGGTCCTTACAATCTTTGTGATGCTTCGCAGGTTTGACAAGTCCGGATTGTTTTTTGCGTTCTCCATGATCGTGGCAGGCTGCGGCAACGACCTGGTGCCGGTCCGCCTGGACCTTGCCGGCGTGCAGCCAACGTCTGACGTTTCCGACCTGGCGGCAGTACTGTCCGAGGCGGTAACCGAGGACGGTCGGGTCAAGCCGGCGGATGTCCAACGGCTCAGCGATCGGCTGGATTCCCAGCTGCGGAAATTTGCGCTGGCGGGCCCGACGGCCACCCCGGAGCTCTACCCTACGGATTCGTCCCGGTGGGCATATTGGTATAATGCCCGGGCGGCCTGGTCCATAAAGCTTGCCGCACTGTCTGGCTTCCACGTGTACCCCCGCCCTCGGGCCATACGTGCCCGACCGTTCCAGCTCGATGGACGGACAATGTGGCTCGAGCAAATCGACCAGATCCTCTTCGCCGAGACCAAGCGAACCGGCGATTTCCATCTTGCATGCTGCGCCCCAGGCGTCTGTGCCGGTTACGCGCCTCTGCCGAGAAAGCCTTATTCAGCCGCGGACTTCGAGGCGCGATTGGATGAGGCGCTGGATTCGCTCGTGCTGGACGAACGGCGATTCGTCCTGTCAGTCGAAGACAGGCAGGTCCGTGTCCCGCACATGCTATGGGCCTGTAGGGAACTGATCGTACAGCAGTACCAGCAGAAGTACGGCCCGCGTAGCGTCAGCTTGATCACGGCGATTCGACCACATCTGGGCCGAGCCGCCCGACGCCGCCTGGATGAGTCGCTCGGATACGCCGTCGTTGCCCCGGCGCGGCAGTGCCAAGTGCTGATTCCCAAACGCAGGATCTACTATCCCGGCAAGGTCGGGCGGATCGAACCATAGAAGCCGTCCGCGATCGTTTTCATTTCGATTCAGGTTGCGTTCGTGTCGATACCTACTTCCTGGAACAAGCTGGAAAACATCGGTTGGGCAGGCACGCTGGCCTGCCTTTGAACCGGCCAAATCAATCGCCGGCGTTCGGGCTGCTTGACCGGACGACGCCGGGAAGGGTAAAAGCTTACCTATGAGCGTGATCGCACGTGTCGGCGGGCGAACAGTGACGGCGGTCACCGTCTTTGGCGACTTCTGCCGCTTCTGTGGGAGGACCCTCAATTGGGCCGTCACCAGTGCAGGGCGGCGGCGAGACACCCGCCTGCTGCTGGGGCAGATGTACGAGGTTGGCACCCGCTCGGTCCCGGTGGTGATGATCACCGGCGCCTTCGTGGGAATGGTGCTGGCCGCCCAATCGGTGCTACAGTTCAAGGCCGTCGGACTCGAAGCCAAGCTGGGGGCAATCGTAAACCTCTCGGTCGTCCGCGAACTGGGTCCGGTGCTGGCCGGCATCATGCTGGCCGGGCGCGTCGGCGGGGCCCTGGCGGCCGAGCTGGGAACCATGCGCGTCACCGAGCAGATCGACGCCCTGCGGGCCATGGGGGCCGATCCCATACGCGTGCTGGTCGTGCCGCGGTTCCTCGCCTGCCTGCTGCTGATGCCTCTGTTGTGCCTGTACGCCGATCTGACCGGCATCCTCGGGGGCTACGCCATCGGGGTGTACGTCTATGGAATCAACGCCGCGGAATTTTGGGAAAACGCCGCCCGCACGGTCGAAATGTTCGACATCTTCTCGGGGCTGCTCAAAAGCCTCTTCTTCGGCGGGGTGATGAGCCTGATCTCCTGTTACCGCGGCTTTCGCTGTCGCCCAGGCGCCGCCGGCGTCGGGAGGGCCTGCACCGAAAGCTTTGTGGAGTCGTGCATGGCCATCCTGGCGTTGGACTTCTTCCTGGGCGTATTACTCAACACGATCTACACGCTGATGTGGGGTGTCCCGCCGATCGTGTAGGAGACCGGACGTTGCTACGCAACTGGCTCTCCCGGCATCGCAACCCGACCAATTTCCTCCTGCACGCGGCGGGCGTGCCCATGATGATCCTCGCCATTCCGGCGGCCCTGATGGGGTACTGGTTCCTGGCGGTCGGGATGCTGCTGGGCAGCTATGCCCTTCAACTGCTCGGCCACGTCGTCGAGGGAAATCGCTCCGGCGAGGAAGAACTGCTCCGCAAGCTCCTCAAGCGGCCTCGCCGATCCTAGGCACAGCACTTCGCTCCACTCGACACGTGCCCGATCAGACCGCCCGGTGCGCCAACGCGGATGCGGTACGGACGCGCACGACTCGGAACCGTTGGGAACCATTCGCAACCATTCGGTACCATTGAGTACCATTCTGTACCGTTCTGAACCATTGAGTACCATTGGGAACCGTTCGGAACGGACCTGAAATCCGCAAGTACCTGGGCGGCAATGCCTTGCAGATTTGCACGTCCGATAACTAAGGTTTTCTCGTCCACGTCCGATCTGGCGGTCTTCCGGTCTCCGGCCTCACGGTATTCCGGTATCCGGTCCCACGGAGCCGCTCCCTGTTCCCTGGTCCCCAGTCCCAAGTCCCAAGTCCCTGTCCTCTGCACTTTTCAAAGAGCGTCGGCGCGCACGTGCAGCGCGCCCTCCGTACTTACAGGTTGCGTTCGTAGATGCGCGCGCAAACGCTTTCCCAAAAGCGCGCCGCTGGCCGGAAGCTCCCCGCCGGCAAGGAGTAAGAAATCTCAAGAAACTTTAGTATCCCCGGGGGATGGGAAAGCAAATGCGCGCGCCAATCACGCGCCGAACCAGCTCACCGAGGCCGACGCCGGGACAACCATTCCTCCCAGGCCTTTGGGTCGTTGCCCAGGTCCCGGCCGGTGAGCTTCTTCAGACGGGCGGCGACGGCCTGTCGGTCGGCGCCCTTGGTGCCCGCCAGCAGCTCGATCAGATATCCGGCACCCTCCAGCAGGCCCACGTCGGAGATAATCTGCTCGATCTTCTCGACTTCAGGCCTGTCGCGGAAGATTGTCTCCAGACGCCTTTTCGCCTCGGCCGACAGGGAATCGTCTCGGCGAGCCTCGCCCAGTGCCTCGCGATACCGCCCGAATCCGGCCGTCAGCAGCCTCGTGGCCTCGTCGCGCTTGCGGAACTCGGGATGATCGAGCTGAACGATCAGTTGCGTGGCCCGGAGAAGCTCTACCTTTGACGGGCCGGTGAGCTTAAACAGCACTGCGTCCTTGACATCCTGGCCGTAGAGGCGCGGGGGCACTGCCACTCCCAGGTGCCGGAGATACCCAAACAGACGCTCCTCCACGTATTTCCTGTGCTTTCGATAGAATTCGAAGAAGGAGGTTCCAGCGGCCGTGAAGAAGACTTCCCCTTTGGCCTCCGCGACGGCGAAGCGCCCGTTCGGACCCTGCAATATCATCAGGAACGCCCCGTCTGCGGACCTGTTGACCAGAATGCGGAGGCCCCCCTGCCCGTCGTCGAGAATCTCAATCTCCCGCTCGGGATTTTGTAGCTCTGTCAGCGAGATCTCGATCGCGCTGGTGGAGATCTTCAAGCTCGCACCTATCGCCCCGGACACGCTGAAGTGTCTCTCCATCGTGCGCCCCCCCATGCGAACGCGGGTGCCGCTGCTCCCGCCGGGCCAGCGGTCCCTGCACCCGCGCTCAAGTAGCGTCATCGCCAGGGCGGCGTTTTTCAACATATCCGCGCGCTGTGGAGGCAAGTCTTTGAACAGCCTGCTCTCGGGCGAGAAGTAATAGGTCAACTCCTTCTTGGCCTTCCCGATTCGCACAGGATCGCTCCGCTCAACGCGCCGCTGCCAGTGCCGGCGGTCCACGCACAGGCCGTCGCGCCCAACGGTCAGGCCGATGACCCTGCCGACGTCCTCGGGGATCTCCTGGAGGAGTCCCTTCTTCCACTGGGCCTGGCCCACCTGTTCCGGAGGCAGGGGCGGTGCGGGTCTGCTTTCCGGTGCAGGCGCGGCGGCAATCTTCGGCAGGTTCCGAGCGCTCACGCCCACGCGACGCAGCCTGGCGAAGACCTCTTTCTCGGCGTAGCCAGAGTGTGCCCGGCAGAAGGCCAGGAAGGAACGATCGCTGAAACACGTCGCCTGCCCCCGGTCAACGTGGCCGACGACAACGCGTCCGTCCTCGCGCTGGCGAAGGATCAGCGCCGACCCCTCGCTGCCATCTATCAGCGTCAGCAGCAGCCCGCCCCGGGCATTGTCCCACAGCTCCAGCCGCCGCCGTGGGCCGAAGCTTTCCTCCAGAACGATCCGGAACCGGTCGTCCAGATGCGTCAGCTCGGCCCGAAAGCCGCCCACACTCGCCGTCAGGAGAATGCGGCCTCCGTGGGAGGAGCTTTCTCGCCCGGAAGTCGTCTCGGTCGCGAGTTGGAGCCGCGCGAATACCAGCCTGTAGTCCTCCCCGGTCGCAGCATCCTTGGCGGCCCTGAGCGCCCAATGCTTGCCAAGGTGCCCCCTCAGGCAGAGTTCTTCGAACTGCTTGCGCAGCTCCTCCCTGTCGATTCCGGCAGCGACCTGGGCCCAGTGGTCGCGGTCTAGCCGGAGGGCGCCGTCGAGGAGCGTCAACGGGATCAGATCACCCACCTGCGGGGCGAACTGGCCGAACCGGCCCCAGACCTTCTGTTTTGCCCACCACTTTTCCCAAGCGCCGACGTCCTTGGCGAAGCTCTGCCGGGTCACTTTCCCCAACCTCCGCACGACGGCGTCCCGGTTCACGCCCTTGGTCTGCCTGAGCAGTGGGATCAGGTAGTCCGGCCGATCGCTCAGATTCTCGGCCCGAGCGGTCCTCCCGGCGTCCTCCCACCTTTCACCTGCCTTCCGGAACTCGGCGTTGCTCGACATCAGCTCTTCGAGGCGTTTCTGCTCTTCCCGCCCGAAGGACAAGCGGCCTATGCGTCTCAGCCACATCAGGTAGGGCGAGGGGTCGGCCAGGAACTGCCGCAGCGCCTTGTCGCGCTTTCCTGCGTCCTCGTCGGCGATGGTGCGCAGCATCCGCTCGAACTCCGCCATCTCGGCCTTGGTGGGCTCGCGAAGCTGGGCGAGGACCGTCCACTTCACCTCGGGCGAATCGACGTCGGGCGGCTTGTCGCCTTCCGCGGCGCCGGCGGCGCAGGCCGCGCCAAGGATCGTGCCGAGGATCAGCAACCGTGGAGGGAAGCTGCCGCTACGTACAGATCCGGATCGCATCGTTCCTGCCCCTTGTCACCCGGTCCGTTCGAAGCTATCCCGCCATCGCCCCGGGCGGTTCCACCAGGATGCATGGATTGTACAGTGGCGCGGGCCGCACCGCCACCCCGGACCCCTGCGTCGGCCCGGGCCGGAACTGGCAATGCGCATGGCTGGCGGCGATAATCGAGCCGGCTGTTGGCGGCCGGGCCGGCCCGGTGGAGGCGAGTCCCGCGAGAGCTTGTCCCGAACGATCAGGACACAAGCGATGAAGAAACCACCTGTCAAAGAGCTGGCGATCGAAGGCGGAAAGCCGGTGCGGGCAAAGCCGTTTCCCCCGCGGCGGCTGTTCGGTCAGGCCGAGAAGGCCGCGGCCGTGGCGGTCTTCGACGAAGCCATCGAAAGCGGACATGCATTCGGCTACGGCGGGCCCAGGGAAAAGGCCTATGAGGCCGAGTTTGCCGAGTCCATGGGCGGCGGGCTGGCCAAGGGTGTCAATTCCGGCACCTCGGCCGTGCTGGCGGCGGTGGCGGCGCTGGAGCTGGAGCCGGGCAGCGAGGTCGTTTGCCCGCCGATCACCGACCCCGGCGGCGTGATGCCGGTGGCGATGATGAACTGCGTGCCCGTGCCGGCCGACACGAACGGGTTCTCTTTCAACGCCGGTCCGGAGCAGATCCAGGCCGCCATCAGCGAACGCACGCGGGCCATTACCGTCGCCCACATCATGGGCGAGCCGGTCGACATGGCGCCGGTCATGGAACTGGCCCGCCGCCACGGCCTGCCGGTCATCGAGGATTGCGCCCAGGCGCACGGGGCGACCTATCGCGGCAGGAAGGTCGGCACCTGGGGTGACATCGCCGTCTTTTCAACCATGTCCGGCAAGCACTACGCCAGCGGGGCACAGGGCGGAGTGGTGTTCACCCGCAATGAGGAGCTGTTCTGGAAGGCCCGGCGGTTTATGGATCGCGGCAAGCCGTTCGGGCTGGACGAGAAGACCAACGTGGTGATGGGCCTGAACCTGAACAGCAACGAACTGGCGGCCGCGATCGCCCGGGTGCAACTGCGGAAGCTGCCGGAGATCGTGAAGCGGCGCCGTGAGGTTGCGGCCGCAATCGGCGAGGGGATGAAGTCGCTCAAGTCGGTCCGCCCTGGGCGGGTGGTGGAGCAGGCCGAGGTCAGCTACTGGTTCATGCGCATCACCGTCGATGCAGCGAAGCTGACGGTCGACAAGGACACCTTCGCCAAGGCCGTCGAGGCCGAGGGCATCCCGCTGATGGCCTCCTACGGCCACGCGCCCAGCGGCCACGTGTGGTTTCGGCTGAGGCGCACGTACGGGCGGAGCGGCTGCCCGTGGACCTGCCCGCACTACGCCGGCCCGGGCGACGCGAAATACGAGCTGCCCAACTGCCAGGTAGTGGTCGCGTCCAACTTCCTCATTTCCACTCACGAAAACTGGGGCGCCCATGAGGTCCGGGACACCCTGGCCGCCCTGGCCAAGGTCGAGCAGGCGTACCTGAAGCGGTAGGATCTCCCCGCCGCCGCAGCCCTGCCTGAACCGGTCAAAGTCGGGCCCGAACTGCCAATCCGCCTTGGCTGCCACCTGCCGCGCCAAGGATCCCCAGCAAGGGAAGGCAGCGTGATTGAAAGCCATATTCCTAAAGCTATCAACAAGGGGACCTTACGTATAGATGTGTAAGCAGTCTCTTTTATGTAAGATTTTTTGGTTCCATACTTGACAACTGGTACTTCTTATATACAATATAAGAGACAAGATGCTTCCCTAGTAAAGACGGACCGGTCAAAACCGAACCGCGTGAAGGAAACAGCAGGACGGGACCGACCCCAGGAAGGTAGCGGAACGATGATGACAGCAGTAGCAAGCAAGCCGAAGCGGAATCCCCGGCGGACCGTGGAAAAGCTTTGCACGGAGGATCGCAAGCTTTACGAGTCCATTCCGGAAAGCGTGGGCTATGTTGACCATCCCTCCTTACGTCGGCCGGCAACGGAGCGGCGGCTCTTCGGACCGGAGGCCGAGGACGTGCCCGTCCCCAATTGGAGGCAGTACCCGGAGATCCAGGAGCTGCCCCAGCGGGCGCCGAAGACCCGCAAGCTGCTGACGCAGGAGCAGGAGTCCCTGCTCTTCCTGCGATATAACTGTGCCCGGCGCCGGCTGGACAAACTCATGATCGCCCAACGACGCCGCTTCGCCCGCAGCAGAGTTCCCGAGATAGTCCAATGGTACCGGCGTGTGTTGGAAATCCGGGCGGCCCTGACCAACGCCAACATGGCGCTGGTGGTGGCAATGGCCAAGCGCACAAGGATCAACGCCGTCGAGTTCAGCGAGCTGGTCAGCGAGGGCAACATGGCCTTGCTGCGGGCAGTGGACAAGTTTGACGTGGCAAGGGGCTTCAAGTTCTCGACCTACGCCTGCCGGGCGATCTTGAAAGCCTTCAGCCGGGTGGCGACCAAGGCCGGCAACTACCGACAGCACTTCCCGGCCGAGTTCGATCCGTGCATGGAGCAGAGCGACGAAGTGGAACGCCGGCACAGCTATCAGCGAGAACTGGCCATTGAGGACATCCAGCGCGTCCTCGCGAGTAATGTCGCCCAGTTGACGGACGTACAGCAGCAGGTGGTCTCGGCGCGGTTCGCGGTCGCAGGGCACCCGGAAGTCCTGACTCTGGAGCAAGTCGGGCGACTGGTCGGACTGTCGAAGGAGAGGGTTCGTCAGGTCCAGAACGAGGCACTGACGAAGCTGCGAGAGGCTCTGGAGGAAGTTGCGGCCTGAGCGTCCAACCAGCGCGAGGCCACGATCGTAAAGTCTTCCCATTTGCGGGCGCTTCATGGGTTGCCGCGAGCGGGGGAACGCCCGGCCGAGTTCGAGAGACCGCGGGCGGCTGGCGAGAGCGCCTCTTGAGAATCTTACCGGCGCTGGATCTCTTTCATGCCCTCCACGTCTAAGGCCAAGGACAACCGCCCGTGCGGGCCCTTCCAGAAGCTTCTGACATCGGTCCCCGGCGGAGATAAAATGTCCAGCGTGTTGCTGACGACGGAACGGTACCGCCTGAGAAAGGAGAGTCTGCCATGAGGCCCATCGGACTGCTTGTGGCGTTGGTCGGCAGTGTGGGTTTGGCGTTGACGTCGCCGGCGCTGCCGGCCGAGGTCGCCTTGCCCGTAACCAAGATCACGGCCTTCAGTTCAGGAGTCGCCTACTTCGAGCACAACGGCAAGGTCGCCGACGAGGCGACCGTGCTGTTAAAGTTCAAGACCGAGCAGATCAATGACATCCTCAAGTCTCTGGTCGTGATGGACTTCGGCGGCGGCGACGTCACTGGCGTCAACTACGGCTCGCGCGACCCGCTGACCAGGGCGCTGAAGAGCTTCGGTGTGGACATCTCCGCCGAGCCGACGCTGGGGCAGTTGCTCAAGCAGATTCGCGGCTCGGAGGTCATCCTGGCCGCCCCGGAGAAGGTCCAGGGCAAGATCCTGGGCGTGGAGACCAGGACCAGGCGAATCCTGCCTTCCAACACGCTGATCAGCCAGGAGGTGCTGAACCTGCTGACCGACGGGGGGATCAAGGCCATCCCGCTGGACACCGTCGCCAGCATCACGCTGGCCGACAAGAAGCTCAACGAAGAGCTGAACAAGGCGCTGGCGCTGCTGGTGGAGAGCCGCGACACCAACCGCAAGCCGGTGCAGATCAAGTTCACCGGCAAAGGCGAGCGGGCGGTGCGGATCGGCTACATCGCCGAGGCGCCGATCTGGAAGACCTCCTACCGGCTGGTGCTCGGTGACAAGAAGGACCAGGCGACCCTACAGGGCTGGGCGATCGTGGAGAACACCAGCGATTTCGACTGGGAGAAGGTGGAGTTGACGCTGGTCTCCGGCCGGCCGATCTCGTTCGTCCAGGACCTATACACGCCGCTGTATGTGCCTCGCCCGGTGGTCCGGCCGGAGCTGTACGCCTCGCTGCGCCCGCAGGAATACGAAGAGGGCCTGGTTTTCGAAAGCGCCAAGAAGCTCGCCGAGGCCAAGGGGAATCTCGCCCAGCTACGCCGGCGCGCCGGTCGAGCGGCCCCGGCAGCGGCGGCAAGACCCCAAGCCCCACGACGCGCCTACCTGGCTGACCGGGCCAAGGCCGAGAAAGAGGCCGCGGAGGCACTCCAGCAGGGCGTGCGTTCGGTGGCCGCCGCCAAGGCCGTCGGGGAGCTGTTCTCCTATCCCATCAAGACGCCGGTGTCCCTGCCCCGGCGCAAGTCGGCCATGCTGCCGATCGTCAACCAGCCCATCCAGGCCCGCAAGGTCAGCATCTACAACGCCTCCGTCCTTCCCAAGCTACCCCTCAACGGGGTGTGGCTGATCAATGACACGGGATTGAGCCTGCTGGCCGGGCCGGTGACCGTCTTTGACGAGGGCACCTACGGCGGCGACGCCCGCATCGGAAACCTCTCGGCCGAGGACAAGCGGCTGCTCAGCTATGCCATCGACCTGAACATGACGGTCGACTCCTCGGACACTTCCTCGCAGAGAATCATCTCGGCACGGATCGACCGGGGCACGCTGCACTATACCCGCAAGTACACCTACACGCGGAAGTACACCGCCAAGAACAAGGCCGACAAGCAGCGCACGCTGGTGATTGAGCATCCGCTGGTGGCCAACCGCAAGCTCCTCAAGCCGGAAAAGCCGGCGGAAAAGACCGCGGCCGTGTATCGCTTCGAGCTCGAGGTACCCGCCGGCAAGACGCAGACGTTCGCGGTCGCCGAGGAGCGCGTGGCGGCCGAGAGCATGGGCATCCTCCCGACGCGCGAGGGCACGTTGCAGTGGTACGCCACGAGCGGGGAGATTCCCAAGGAGGTCCGCGACGCCCTGGCCAAGGCGCTGGCGATGAAGAGAAAGCTAAGCGAGTTGCAGTCCCGGCTGAGCAAGGTGACCAGCCAGTTGCAGACCATCGAGCGCGGGCAGGACCGGCTGCGGCGGAACATTGCCACCGTCGGCAAGGACTCCACCCTCGGGATCCGGTACCTGAAAAAGCTCAACGAGGAAGAGGATCAGATCGAAGCCCTGGAAAAGCAGATCCAGGAGCTGCGAAAGCAGATCGACGACCAGCAGAAGGAGCTTTCCGGCTACCTGGAAGATCTGAAGGTCGGCTGATTTCGTTGCAGAGCACGGGCGGGCCCACAGTTGGGATCGCGGCGAAGCGTCACGCGCTCGCGCCGGCGGAGTTTCGTCCGCGGCGGCCAGGAGTTGAGCCTTCGCGCTTTGCCTTTTCAGCGCGAGGGGGCTTGCGTCGACCCGCCTCGATCGTCTACGCGTCGAGCAACTCCGGCAACCGCAGCGGCAGTTCGTCGCGGTTGGCCGTCGTAAGTTCGATCAAGGTAACGTCGCCTCTTCGGCGCAACTTCTCCAGAAACGGATGCCGGTGGGTGGGTATCGTGGCCAGTATGGGATGGTCGGAACCCATGACCTCCGTGACGGCTTGCTGAAAGGCCTCCGAGCACAGCTCCATCTTCCCGATCTCGTCAATGATCACGGTTCCACGACGGCGGAGCGCTTCGGACAGGGCCTTGACCCCGAGGCGTTCGAACGCAGCCACGTCCACCCGGTACTTGCCCACTCGCGGTCCGGAGCCATAATCGGCGTGCGCCAGGATGCCCTCGGTACCGTCGTGAACGTCCTCGACACGAAAGCCGACGCGGCGGCCGGACTGACGAATCTCCGCCGTCAGGAACCCGCCTGCGATCGAGCTTGCCCCGGCCAGGAATTTGCGGATAACCGTCGTCTTTCCGACACCCGGCCGGCCCGTGATCAAGATCTTCTTCCGCACTTCGGCCTCCGCCACGCCCCAAGCATCGCCTCGCGAAGATTCAGGCCTCCAGATTGTCGCCGCCGAGGGGATCAAACACATCTTCGCGGACCCCGCGCCCCGGCAAACAGGCCGCCGGGCCCGCGCCTTGCAGAGAGCATTGGCTGACGCAAATAGCGGTATCGGCGTCGACGGCGTCCAGGCGATTTATTGCAGTTCTCCCGCCCCGGCAGCGGCGCGGGTGGCGAAGATCGGGCAGCGCCGGCCGAAACGAGACTCGAACGCGCCCGCGATCTTTTCCGCAGCGGCTTCGGCCGCGTCGGTTCGCACCAGCACGATCGCACAACCGCCGAAGCCTCCGCCTGTCATCCGAGCCCCATAGACGCCGTCGCAATCGGCGGCGGCGGCCACGATCGCATCGAGTTCGTCGCAACTGACCTCGAAGTCGTCCCGCAATGAAGCGTGTGAAGCGTACATCAGCCGGCCGAACCGCCCGTGGTCGCCGGCGGCGAGGGCGTCGACGGCCTCCAGCGCGCGGGCAATCTCGCCGACCACGTGGCGGAGACGCTTGGCGTGGTCCGGTCCCAGAGAGCCCTCGGCGATAGCCCGCTCGGCCCGCTCGAGGGAGACGTCCCGGAGTGCGGCCACGCCGAGCTGCTCGGCCGCTTCGTGGCACTGCCGCCGACGCAAGGGATAGCCGCCCTCGCCGATGTCGTGCTTGACCTGCGTGTCCGCCACCAGCAACACCGCGCCCGGGTCGTCGAAAGCCACGTGGCGGATCTCGCCGGTGCGGCAGTCCAGCAGCATGGCTTTGCCCGCCCGACCCATTACGGCGATGGACTGGTCCATGATCCCGCAGGGGGCTCCGGCAAAATGGTTTTCGGCCCGCTGGCACAAGAGCGCCAGCCGCCGGCCGTCGATCGCCCGGGGCGCTCCCGCCGCGGCCATCAGCGCCAATGCCGCGGCGACCTCCAATGCAGCGGAGCTGGACAGCCCGCCGCCCACCGGCACCGTCGAATCGAACATCAGGTCCGCCCCGCCAAGCTTGACGCCGGCGCGCAGGAGTTCCACGGCCACGCCGACCGGGTAGTTGCTCCAGCAGCCGAGACGCGGAGCAGGCTCTTCCTCGAGACTGACGGCGACCGTGGAGTCCATTTGGGCCGAGTGAACGCGGAGCTGCCCGTCGTCGCGGCCGGCGTAGGCGGCCACGGCTTCGCGCTCGATGGCAATGGGCAGGACGAACCCGTCGTTGTAGTCGGTGTGCTCGCCGATCAGGTTGACCCGTCCGGGCGCGCGGACGGCGCCTGCGGGCAGGCGGCCGAAAACCTGCTGGAACTTCGTTGCGACCCGCTCGGTCGTCATGCCAGCGAAACTACCGGCCGGTGCCGGAGGTGTCAACTGACTGGCCGCGCGCGCTCATCGCCCGCCTTTGGCCGCCCCTGCGCCCCCGGCATACCGGGCTTCCCAGACGGACACCGCCTCCCTTGACGCGTCGCCGCTGCCGCGCGTGGAGCACACCTGAATACCGCAAGACGGGCCGGCCGGCATTTCAGTGAATGTCGTGCCGGAAGGTGTGTCTGGCGTAGCCCTTTCCCGCCGTGAGTTTCTCGGCCATGTGGGCAACGTCGGGGTTCGGGTCGTGCAGCGCTAGTTCGAAGACGGACCGGTTTTCAGTCGGGTCCAGATCCGGAAGCAGGGCCGCCATCTGCCGGCGCACGTGCGGGCTGGGGTCCTTCAGCCCGCGCTCGAACCAGCGCGGCGCGTCCTTGCCGGAATGTTTAGCAAGGGCGGCGATAGCGGCCGCGCGGATGCGATTGTCCTCGCTGTCCGAAAACGGCAGCAGCACCTCCGGGTCACCGTCCCGGCAGCGAATGATCCCCTGCAGCGCCGCCAGTCGCATCTCCGCCGACGCGTCGTCGATAAACATCACGCACCAGTCGAACAGGTCCGGGTCTGCGATCTCGGCCAGGATAGCCAGCCCTCGCGCCCGCCTTCGGGGATTGGCGGCCTCCAGACACTCCAAGGCCTCTTCCTCCCGCGGATCGATCTCAGGCCCCGGCGGCTCGACCTCCAGTTCGATCGTCTGCAATCTGCGCCGGAGGTGGAGCGTCTCCGGGTCGATCTCAACACCCTCAAAATACTCCGGCAGCCACTGCCGGGCCATGTGCAGCAGCTCCGCTGACTCGATGTGGCTGTCCGGCTGGTGGGTCAGCCGGCGGACGGCCCAGCGGCTCAGCCGGTCCACGCCCGGGTGCCGCCGGCCGACGCCCTTATGCGGCTTCAGGCCCAGCACGTGGTTGACCCACGCGGCCATCTGCTCGGGCGTGGTCGGCGCGTCCTGTCCCGGAAACGAGCGCAGGATGGTCGCCGGGACCGGCCCGTCGACGGCAAAACAGCCACCGCGGCGAAAGACCCGCTTTGCCCCCAGGCGGGCGCGGATCTGATGGAGGTCGATGTTGCAGGTCAGCACCGCCGGCCGGTCGTGCGCGCGACGGGCCTGCGTTCTGGCCCGCCCCTCGGCGTAGGCCTTGCTCTCGGCGAACCAGACACGACGGGAGGGTTTTCTCGGCAGAAACCCCTCCACGCAGATCCGCCGGGCCCGGCGAGCCGTGGTGCCGTGGTACGCGATCATTCCGCCAATCTCCCAATGCCCTAGGCGGCTACGAACGGAAACGATAGGTGACGGGTGGCATGATTTTCTCGAAGCGCTTGCGCGCCTCGGGGCTGAGGCATCGGAACGCCTGAGCCGACAGCGTCACGCCGCGCCGCCCCAGCCGGGCGGCGATGTTCACCGTCTTGCCGATGACGTCGAAGCGCTCGGCGCCCGGCGGGCCGAAGCCGCCCGTCAACGCCGGCCCGACGTGAACGTTCACGTTCAAATAGGCATCCAAGCCGAAGTCGCGGGCCCGCGAGCGGGCGTCCCGTGCGAAGGCGCACAATGCGAAGATCACCTGCTCGGCCGAGTCGACGGGGAAGACCGCCAGCCCGGCGTCGCCCATGAATTTGACGGTCCGCCCGCCGGCCGGGCCGATGTGGCTCGCCGCCAGGGCGTAGAACTCCTGAAAGAAGCTGGCGACGGTGGCATCCTGATCGGAAGACGCCCACTCGGCCATGCGGGACAGATCGAAGAAGGCCACGCCCAGCGTCTCAGTCTTACAGTCCGGCGGCAGCTCGCCCTTTTGGGGCGCGGAACGAACGTCATTCGATGCGGAAGGGGAATCTGACATGGCACTTTCCTTTCCATTAAGGCATATAACGTTGGCCTCGAAGGCAGCACCTGCCGACGATCCAACATGCGTGATTATCCAAGACGGTTGGCGGAAAGGCAAGCGCAAAAGCGGCGCTCTACACCAGGTCGCAGGCCTCCGGCGGCATCCAGTGCGCGTCCTTGCCCTGCCACTTGACGTTGCAGCCGATGGGATTGGTTACCGGCACGGGCGGCTCGCGCCCGTCCAGGAGGGCGTCGAGGGCGTCGCGGAGTTCGTGGGTGGTCTCCTTGCCCGACTGGCGCGGGTCGTCGTCCATGCGTCCGGTGTAGCGGAGCTTCCTCTTGATGTCGAAAACGTAGAAGTGCGGCGTGCGGAGCGCCCCGTAGGCGGTGGCTACCTCTTGCGATTCGTCGCGGACATACGGGAACTGAAAGCCTTTTTCCTTCGCCCGGACGACCATGTGGTCGAAGGAATCGGTGGGGTGGTTGTCGGTCTCGTTGGAGTTGATTGCGATCATCGCCACGCCCTTGGGCTTGTAGTCGGCGTAGAGGGCGTTCATGCGGTCCTCCGAGCCGACCACGTAAGGGCAGTGGTTGCAGCTAAATACAACGATCAGGATGTTCGCATCGGCGACGTCGGCCAGCGAGTAGTCCTTCCCGTCCACGCCCGGCAGGTTGGTGAACTGCGGTGCCGATTCTCCGATCTGTAGCGTAAAGGCCATGGTGCTGTCCTCTCGTGGCTGATCTGACAAGTGGTTCCGTTGGCCATTATATGTGGGCGCCGGCGGCATGCCATAGCTCTGCAAGGAAATGCCTCGCGGCCGAGGGGCGAGCGCCCGCCGGAAGCGCCCGCCTTGGCAGGCTTGTTGATGAACCCCCGGCAGGCTACACTCTTGCTCCAGACGAGCGGGCGGATGTACCGGGATCATGTGGTTGCTTGCCGAGGTCGGCGGCTGTTGGACGATGCCGGCGCCGGCGGCGACTGGAAAGGGGAAAGAGACATGTTCGGGAAGCCCAGGAACGCCGGTGTTCTGCTAGTCGGGTGCATCGCAATTTGTCTGACGGCCGAGGTCGCGCGGGCCCAGAGAATCCCCCCCGCAAGGGAGGATGAGCTGGTATCGCTCATCCCGGCGGAGGCGGTCTTCTTTCTGGAGCGCCGCGGCCACGAGGCCGTCCGCCAGGCTTTCCTCGCCTCCAACCTGGGGAAGATGGCCCAGGACGAGGCGATCAAGCAGTTCGTCCATGAATCGCGCGTCAGGATCGGGCGCATGATCGTCAAGCAGATGTTCGATCTGACCGACGACGACGAGATCGCCCGGCATCAGAAGCTGCTTCACCAAGTGCTCAAGCCCTTCTGGTACAACCGGTGCGCGATGTACGTGACGGTGGAGGAGATGCTGGGGTCGGAGCCCGGACTGGGGTTCATCTGCCTGCCCGGCGACAAATACCGCAAGGAGTGCAGCGACGCGTTGGACGCCCTGATGAAGGTGGGGCTGCCCCCCAAGGGCCAGCCGGGAACGCGCCAGGCCTTCACGTACAAGAGCGGCACGCTCATCTGGCGCGGGGTCGCCAAGAGTTCCTCAGCGTTCAAGCTTCCCGAGGACCCGGACAAGAGGCTGGAGGACCTGAAACAGCGATCTCTGTTCATGGTCAACTGGACGGTCCCGATGCTGCTGATCGCCACCGATTTGTCGGCGGCCGACGCGATGGAATCGGTGATGAGCAGCCGGATCAAGACCAAGGCCGACAGCCCCAGCCTGAAAGCGGTAATGCAGAAAACGGCGCTTAAGGACTGGGCGTTCCGCTGGCACCTCGACGTCGAGGCGCTGATGCGCATGCTCCGGGCGAAGCTGTCGGACGAGGGCCTGCCCGCGCCGGTCACGGCCATGGGGCTGGACAGAATTCGCGGCGTCGGGGGAACGGGCGGCTACGCCGACAACGTCTATACGCGGATGACTTATGTGGATGCACCCAAGGCCGCCGGCGGGCTGTTAGGGATCCTCAAGAAGGGAGGCTCCTACAAGCGGGCCTTCTCCATGGTGCCGTCCGACGCAACGTTCTGTCTGGCCGGGCATTTGGACACGAAGGTCCTGCTGAAGATGGTGCGGGAGATCCTGGTCGAGGAGGCCCCACCGGCGCAGACCCGCCCGACGGGCGCGACCCGACCGGTGCAACAGCTTCCGGAGCGCGCCGCCCGAATCCTGAAGCAACTGGACCTGCTGGCCGAGGCCTCCGACGGGAACGCGGCTGTCTTCGTAACCGACTTGCAGGCGATGGCCATGGGGATGTTTGGCGCCGGCGGCGCGCCGGTCGGGGGCGTGCTGGATCTGAAGGACCCGGCCAAGGCGACCAAGGCAATCGAGGAATTGGTCAAGCTCTCCGGGACGCAGGGGGCGCTGCCCGACGACGAGGACACCGCCCCGCCGCGCCCGAAGCAGTACAGGAATATGCCCATCCGCTACGCCGGTGAGAAGGTGCGACTCGCCATCTTGAAGGACCGCGTGGTCGTCGCTCTGGGCGACCCTGCCCTCAAGGCAGCCATCGACACCGCACTGGACAAGACCGGCGGCTTCGAGCCGGGCAGCAAGGGCGTGCGGCTGGCGCAACTGGCCGGCGATGGCTCGGCCATTTTCGCGATGGACTTGGCCGGCCTTGCCAAGCTGATCTGGCCCATGCTGATGCAAACCGTCGAGGGCGCCGGCGAGGAATTCCCCCTCGCCTCGCTGCCTTCGACCAACAAGATGGTCCGCATGCTGGGCCCGGAGATCGCGGTCTTCCAGCCCGACGCCAGCGGGCTGCTGCTGAAGAGCCGCGGCAAGATCCCCTTCGCCACGAAGATGGCAGTCGGGTTCCCCGTGGCCGGCGCCGGGCTGGTCTGGATGATAACGCACTGATCGCTCACGGGAAGGGAGCTGGTGTCATGGCCAACGCGAGGAGGCTTCCGGCCTCGACGAATTCCACACCCAAGGTGCCCACGTTCGGAGTTTTCGCCCCCTGCGACCCGCGGATCGACAAGGCATCCCGCGACCGAGCGGCCAACATCGTGGAGATGGTGGCGGAGGCGATCGCCAAGGGCGCGGCCCTCCCCGACGGCACGCCGGTCAGCGTCGTCTGGTCGCCGGTGCTGGTGGACGGGGAGAAGCAGGCCGACGTCGTCGCCCGGCAGTTCCTGGCGGCCGGGGTCGATGCGCTGGTCTGCGCCCCGGACACGTGGGCCTTCCCGCAACTGACGACGATCTCGCTGCTTTCGCACATGCCGGCGGGGACGCCCCTGAACATCACCTGCGGCAACAGCGGGCCCAGGCCCGGCGTCGTCTACGCCCACGCCCTCAACGGCGCCCTGGCCCAGAGCGGGGTGCTTGCCCATCTGAACGTCGGCACCTGGCCGGACACGGGCGCCAGGCCGAAGATGACCGACCCCACGGCCGAGGCCCTGATCGACTGGTGCTACGCGGCGCTGACTTTCGCAGGCCTTCGCGGCCGGCGGGTTGTGATCTTCGGGCACGACTCGATGGGCATGGAGACGGCACTTGCCCACGTGATCCCGACGCGGCGGACCTTCGGGCTGGAGATCACCCGGCTGGACATGAAGCTGCTGGCCGACATGCTCGCCAAGGGGGCCTACGACGCCAAGGAGCTGGCCCGGCTGCGGGCCTGGATCGACCGGCACGTCGGCAAACGGCTTGAGCTGCGCGACCAGGCCGACGGCGACCGCTTCAACCAGTCGCTGGCGATGTACCTGATCGTCCGCGACGTGATGGCCGACCTGAACGCCATCGGCGGGGGCTTCATGAGTCAACTGGAGTGGGGATCGGACCCGCGCGGGCTGCCGCTGCCGGTAGCGGACGTCATGGAAAGCCTGTTCAACTCCACCTTCGACCACAACGGCAACAAGCCCGCCCTGCCGTACGCCACCGAGGCCGACGTGCAGGGGCTGCTGACGATGCTGTTCATGACGTGGCTTTCCGGGGGGAATCCGCCGCTGTTCATGGACTTCCGCAAGGTATGGGAAGCGTGGGAGATTCAGGCCCTGGCCAAGAAGCTGAACCTGCGGTTCGGCGCGAAGGATCTATGGGCGACCGGCGGCTTCGTGGACGGAAATAACTCCGGCTCGGCCAGTTTCAACTGGGCGGCCAGGCCCGGAGCCCCGGCCGCGACCTGCATGAAGGGCGTGTCCATGCCGCTGGCCGATGAGTTCTATTTCCCCGGCGGCGGAAACAGCGTCAGCTTCATGAGTCCCGGCGGCATCGCCGGACTGGCCGCTCGCATGGCATACAGCTCGCTGAACGGCATGTTCTCGATGGTCTGGGACCAGGCCGTCACCACCGAGATGCCGTCCAAGCTCGCCCAGGCGGTCGCCAACACCTCCACGCCCACCTGGCCGCACACGTTCGTCGTGCCCGGCTACGCCACCATGGCCGAGTACAAACAGTACGCCCCGGCCAACCACTTCCACATGACGTGGAATCTCAAGCCGGCCCGCTTGCAGTACTGGATGGACCTGACCAACGTGCTTTCCGTCGCCCCGTGGGCCGAGAAGCCGGCCTCCGTGCCCGGTGTGGACCGGCCGCAACCGTTGCTGCACCTCATCAGCGGCGGGGAGAGGAGTGCAAAGCGTGCCTTGTTGTCAAGATAGAACGCTCTGGGGGGCGCAACTGTGGGCACCTCGGAAGCTACAGGCCCCCAGGTGACCCCTCGCCCGAGCGGGGGTCCATAGACTGAGCGCCCAGACGACGCACACACGCGCAACCGGTCCTCAAACGGTGGCAAGATGCCCTATATGTGAGGTATCAGCGTTTGCAGGACCCACTATCTTGTAGTACCAGTCCTCTTTTAGAAAAGTTTAGTAAGAGAATCGTTATTATAGTTTTGACAAACAAACTATAATAGTATGCGGCTGGCTATCGTGATCCCAGGATGGAAGGAGCGCCAATCCGTGCCAACACGAAGACAACCCTTGCGAGCAGGGAGATACGTGAAGCACCGGGAAGGATATGCCGCCTTCGTCCCCCAGCCCATCCCGCCCAAGCCGGGCGTTGACATGGTCCCCGCCCTCTGGCAGGTGTTGTCAGACGCGGATCGGGCTCTTGGGCGACTGGACGGGCTCGCGGACATGCTGCCTGACCCAGATCTCTTTGTGGCGATGTACGTGCGGAAGGAAGCGGTTCTAAGCTCTCAGATCGAAGGAACTCAGTCATCGCTGGGCGACCTCTTGGAATTCGAAACTCGAGCTACGAGACGAGAGGTCCCTTCCGACGTAGGGGAGGTAGTCAACTACGTACGCGCCATGAACCACGGGTTGGCTCGGCTGAGCAAGATACCTCTTTCTTTGCGCTTGATCCGTGAGATTCACCGATATCTTCTCCGTGGCGTTCGCGGACAGGAGCGTAGCCCCGGCGAATTTCGCCAGTCCCAGAACTGGATCGGCCCGCCGGGCTGCACTATAGAAGAGGCCACCTTCGTGCCGCCGCCGCCTAACGAGGTCCTGAAGGCCATGGCGGACCTAGAGATGTTCCTACATTCGGAACTCCCAGTGCCGCTATTGATCAAGTGCGGGCTGGTCCATGCCCAATTCGAAACGATTCACCCTTTCCTAGACGGGAACGGGCGCATCGGGCGACTCCTGATCACGTTTATGCTCTGTCACGCGCGAGTCCTGGCTAGGCCGCTCCTCTACCTCAGCCTCCACTTCAGGGAGCATCAGGACGAATACTATGCCCGCCTGCAACGAGTTCGCGACGAAGGTAACTGGGAGCAATGGCTTCAATTCTTCCTTCGTGGGGTTTACGAAGTATCTCAGCAAGCCACCGAAACCGCCCGCCGGATTGTAAACCTGCGCGAAAAACACCAAGCTCTCCTCCGACAAAAGGGGCGGCGGCGTATGAACGCTTTGGTGTTGCTGGACCTCCTCTACGAACGCCCTGTCCAAACCGTGGCAGCGATAGCCGAAAGGCTCAATGTGACCCCAATGACAGCCAACAATCTGGTAAGAGATTTTCAGGAACGCGGACTACTGCGGGAGATAACCGGACGCAAGCGAGACCGTGTGTTCTGCTATCAACCTTATGTCGATATCCTCAGCACATCACTAGCTGTGTGAAACAGGAGCAAACTTGCCGAGAACCGGGAGAAGTGGATGGAGCTTGGCATTGTCGGAACAATAGCAGTCGCCGGGAGTGTCGTCCACGGCTCGCTGGAGCTGGACGGGGTGCGAATTCCAATCATCCTGGTCGCCGGGCGGCAGGACGGGCCGGTGCTGGTGGTCCACTGCGCCCAGCATCAGACCGAGTACAGCGGCTCGGCCATGATCGGGCAACTGCTGAGGGAACTCGACCTGGAGACGATGCGCGGCGTGCTGGTGATCCTTCCGCTGGCGAACGTCCCCCAGATCCTGCGGACGCGCCTGCCGGAGAAGTATCAGCGCCAGATCGACTCGATCAAGCCAGCGCTGGGAACGCCCCGGTCCAACATCAACCGCGTCTGGTGCGGCGTCAAGGATGGCACCTGGGTCGAGCGGCTGGCGTGGCTGCTCAGCCATGAGGTCTTCGCCAGGGCCGACGGCGTGATCGACTTCCACAGTTGCCGCATCTGCGACCCGAACTTCGCCTCCTACGTCGTCTCCAGCCAGCCGAGCCGCCAGCTCGCCCTGGCGTTCGGCTTCGAGGCCGTCGACGAGGTGCCCGAGGAGGGCTATTTCCCGGGACAATTGCACCAGCGGGTGCCGATCGAACTGGGAGTGCCGGCGATCCTCGTGGAGATGTCGCCCACCAGCGCCCGAGTGAGCTGGGAGGCGATGCAACAGGCCCGCCGCGGCGTGCTGAACGTGATGAAGCACCTGGGCATGCTGGCCGGCACGCCGGAGCTTCCTGCACGGCAGGTCGTCTTTCACCGGACGTCCGAGCAGACCAATTTCACCGCCGGGCAGCTCGGCTTTGCCGTGACATATTGCCGACCCGGCCAACTGGTCAGGAAGGGGGATCTGATCGCGGAGGTCCGCAGTTTCGAGGACTTCACCGTATTGGAGTCCCACGTTGCCCCGTGCGACGGCGGCTTGGCCTCGTGCGGGCCGGCAACATCGCACGTCGTCCTGCCGGGCGAGGAGCTGGCCACCCTCCAGCCGGGCGTGGAGGAGATTGAAAACTAAGCCGAGTTGGAAATCTCGATGAGCTTGTCCATCGCCGCCGATGCCGCCCCGGAGTCTATGGACTTTTCCGCCAGCACCAGACCTCCTTTAATGTCCTTGGCCTTGTCCGCCACCGCTAGTGCTGCGGCCGCGTTGAGCAGGACGACATCGCGGTCTGGTCCGCGCTCGCCGGCCAGCACCGCCCGGACCCGCTGCGCGGATTCTTCTGCGGATTCGACTGCCAAATCCTCCAGGCTGGCCCGCCGGAAACCGAAATCCTCGGGCTGAACGCGCCGGGATTTCACTTTGCCGTCCCGCAGCTCGGCGAGGTGCGTCGGCGAGGAGATCGAAATCTCATCCAGCCCGTCTTCGGCGTGCACGACCATTGCCCGCTCCGAGCCCAGTCTGCCCAGAACGGCGGCAATCGTCTCGACCAGTTCGTCTTCGAAGACGCCCATCAACTGTCGTTTCGCCCCCGCCGGGTTCGTCAGGGGTCCGAGCACGTTGAAGATCGTCCGCACGCCCAGTCCCTTGCGGACGGGCGCGGCATACCGCATGGCCGGGTGATGCAGGATGGCAAAGCAGAAGCATATGTTGGCCTCGGCCAGGCAGCGGGTCACAACGTCAAGATCGGCCTCGATGTTGACGCCCAACGCCGCCAGCACCTCGGCCGAGCCACTGGGGCGGGTGTTGCTCCGATTGCCGTGCTTCGCCACGCAAGCGCCTGCCCCGGCCGCCACCAGTCCCGCGGCCGTGGAGATGTTGAGCGTCTTGAGCCCGGTGCCGCCCGTGCCGCAGGTATCGATGACATCGCGCCCGCCGGGGTCGATCTTCTTGGCGTGCGCCCGCATGGCCGTCGCCGCACCCGCGATCTCATCGACGACCTCGCCCTTGGCCGCCAGCGCCACCAGCACCGCCGCGATCTGAGGTTCAGTCAACTTACCATCCATGATGCTGTTGAACAGATCGCGCGTGGCATCCATGGAAAGGTCTTCGCCCCCGATCAGAGTGCGTAGAAGATCGCTCTGCCAGACTCCTGCCATGACATTCTCCCTTACTTACCGGAAAGGACGCACGCCGATTATAGTTGGGCACGCAGTCAGGGCAACCACGATCACGAGGGCAACCGCCTGCCGGCCGGGACGGCCCGGCAGAGTTGCTTTTCCATTGGCCGGATCGGCGTAGCTCCCACCTGGGTGGGGCAATCAGGGGCCCAATCTGCCCGACCGTAGCCAGATGCTCCCCGGAGCCGGCTGGGCGAGTTGGCATAAGCCACGCGCACGAAAACACTTGCGAGAATCCGCGCATGGAAAAGGCCGCTTCCCGCGGCCTCGACTCAGTACATCTAACCTTGTAGTATCTCACAAATCTGCACTTTAGTCAAGGCTTCTGCGCCAGACCTGCAAGTTTCAATAAAGTTCACTATTACAAGGTGTTATGCGACGATTTCCGCTCGACGCGAGAAAGATTTTTCAATTATTTTTGCCACCGCGGGCGCGTTTTTCCCAGAGTCGGACGGCCTCGGGCTCCCGGAGGTAGAGGGGGCGGAGATGGTGGCAATCCTCAAACTGTCCGTCCTTGGCCATCCGCCGCCCCACGCGCCAGACCCCCTCTACGGTGGGCAGCCAGAACTCCTCGTCGCCGATCGTAATTCCCTCTCCGGAAAGAGGTTGGTACCACAGCCCCTCGCCGATAACCAGGAGAGGCTTAGGCGTTTCGGCCTGAAATTCGTCCGCTGCGATCAGCCGTGGCGGACCTTCCGGGACCAGCCCGCCCGCCTGCCGGGCGAAAGTCGCGATATAAACGGTCTGCTCCTTGGCGTCCATGACGACCGCGAGGTGTTCGAACTCCAGCGCGGCGGCATTCTCGGCCACGGCCTCGACGGTCGGCACGCCGACGCATCGCAACTTCTCAACGACCTGGCCCAGCACCCTCGCTGCGGCGATGCCGACCCGCAGCCCCGTGAAGCTGCCCGGGCCAATGGAAACATACGCCTCGTCCACCTCCCTCGCCCGCAGCCCGTGGCGGGCGAGCAGCTCATCCAGCCGGGCGATCAGTTGCACCGACTGCCTGGAATCGGCCCGGAAACGTGCGGTCTCCAGTAGTCGGTCCGCCGCTCCGAGAGCCACTCCGCCGCGGCGACAGGAGGTTTCGATCGCGATGGACACGGGGGCTTCCATGGGCGGGCGATTGTATTCGCTTGCTCGCATGTTGGCCAATGACAATGAAGCCCGGAGGCGAGCGGGTCGTTGCAGAGAACGATCGGAGTTTCGCGCGGGGCCTGCGACCCCTGGAGATGCAAAGCGCCATCCATCTGCTGCCCGGCCTTCCTGGTGCGCACACATTGACAGGGATACAATGAATACAAGCCACACACCTGCACGTGGTCTATTGCGTTTGGGACCTCTCTACAGGTCGTGCCGGCATTGCGGTGACAACGCGGTTTGCGGCCCCAGACGGCGGGCTTGAGCGTAGGCGGGCCGGAATTCTAACCTGGAGGAGCCTCATGGCCACAAGCAGACAGGACGACCGAGCCGAGGCTGAGCCGGTGAACTCCGGCGCCGGGCCAGGGTCCGAAGATGCCAAGAAGCGCCCTCGCCGGCGGAAGCGACGCTGGCTCCGCTGGCTCGTAGGGGCGCTGATCGTCATTATTCTTCTGATCCTGTCGGCGCCGTACATTCTGTCGACAGGATTGGGCGTGCGCATCGTCGCCGGTGTGGTCAACGGTCAGATCCACGGCAGTATCAGCATGAAGAGCATTTCGCTGTCGTGGTTCGGCCCGTGCAAAGTGCGGCAGTTGGCCGTGACGGACACGGACGGAAGGACCGTGCTCGATGTCGAGGAGATCGTCTACGCGGGCGGCGTTTTGAGGGGACTGAGGTCCGCAGAGGACTTCGGGCGGGCCAGTATCGACTCGCCGCGGGCGTGGCTGTACGTGGACCCGGGCGGGGATACTTCCCTCCTCCGGGCCCTGAGCCTGCGGAAGCCTCGCCCCAAGCGCCCCGGCGAGCCGTTGCCGGAGCCGAAGGGGACCATCTCCGTCCACCGAGGATTCGTCCGCCTGGAGCACGCCGACGGCCGGGCGTATGAAATCAAAGACGTCGACGCCGAATTCGACCTGAATACACTGGCGGCGTTGTCGGGCGAGCTGTCGCTGAGCTTGGCGGGGCGAGGACGGATCCGCGGCGAGGTCAACCTCCGCCAGCTCGTCTCGGGCGGGAAGATCGCCCTGACCGAAGCGACTGGCGAGGCGAAAATCGTTGCCGCCGATGTGGACGTTGGTCGGCTGGGCGAATTCGGTTTCGCCCGGGCCGGCATGAGCGGACTGGCGGATGTGGACGCGATGCTCAAATTCGACGACGGCAAGCTGGAAGGGGTCTTTAAGACGGGCGTCAAGGACCTCAGTGCCCCGCACCTGAAGGCGGACCGTGTCCGGCCGATTGATCTGGCCTTGGCTGGCCAGTTCGTCGGCACGCCCGAACGCATCGAAGGGCGGACAGACCTGACCGGTCAGGCCGGCGATCTCCACGTGGGATTCTTCCACAGACCCGCAGATCAACAAGCGAAGATCCGCTGGGACGACGTTGTGGCGGCGGTCGTGGCCGGCAAGTCCCTGGCTCTGCCCGACTTCAAGCTCACCATTTCCGGAAGCGTGGACCTGGCGGCGCTGGGGCGCTCGGTGCCGGCGCTGATGAAGATCCGTCGCGACGTGGAGATCACCGACGGTCAGATGCTCTTGGAAGACATCATCGTCACCGGCGGGGGCCGGCCGGCCGCCAAAGGCAAGATCGAGCTGGCCGGCCTGAAGGCGAGCCGCGGCCGGCAGGAAATAGACTGGAAGCCGATCGGCGCCGACTTCGACGTGTTCATCCAGGAAGGGGAAGGACTGCAAGTTCGACGCGCGGACCTGCGCTGGCCGGAGGTCGCCGCCTTCCAGGCCAAAGGCACGCCGCGCAAGCTTGATGGAAGCTTCAACGCCGATCTGGCCAAGCTGCATCAGCAGGCTTCACAAATCATCGATCTGGGTTCGTTCACGCTGGCGGGAACGCTCAAGGGAACGCTGACGCTGAAACCCAGGGAGAAGGGCCTGATCGCCGCGAAATTCGGCGTGGACGCCAGATCGTTTGCCTACTCCGCGGGCGAACGAAAGCTGCAACTCGAGCGGGCTCGCGTCGACTTTGCCGGCGACATGATCCTGGGCGAGCGCGGCGTGGACAAGCTCGTCATCAACAGCGCATCGGTGGACCTGGACGGGGCCGTCGTGGCCGGCGGCTCGGGCTGGCTGAAGCCGAATCGCAAGACCTTCTCCGCCGAGATCGACGTCGACCGGGCCGATCTGGCCTACCTCGGGCGACTGGCAAAGGGCCTGGGCCACGGAGAACTTGCCCGACACGCCGGCACCCTGAAAATTCCACGGACGCAGGTCACCCGGGCCACGCCGGACGGCCCGATCAGTCTGGCCGGCGGACGTATCGAAGTGGACAAGCTCGGCGTCGACGGGGAGCTGCTGGCCGAGACCGCCAGTTTCAGTTGGTCGAACGTTCGGCTCGCGCCGAAGGAACACTCTCTCGACGTGGCCGGGGCCAAGCTGGACAGCCCCTTTCTCGCCTTCTCGGCCAAAGACATCCGCTACGGGTATGGCCAGACTTTAAGCGTGAGCGGGGAAATCTCCCAACTCACCGCGGACCTGAAGCGCTGCGTTTCCGCGGCCGGGAGAATTGCCCGGCTGGAGAAGCTCCCCGCCCCGGAGGGCCGATTGACCTGCTCGCTAAGTTGCCGTACGCAGGACGACAGGATCGCGTTCCAGGCCAACGGCCGCATCGACGAGACCCGGTCCGACCCAGTGCGTGTGGTCACCGTCGAAGGCTCGGGCTGGTATGAGCCGCAGGGCCGCACCTTTCACGGCAAGCTCGACGTCAAACCGGCAGAGGTGGGCTATCTGACCCGCCAGCTACGGCCACACTTTGAGAAAGTGCCCGAATGCGCCGGCACGCTTGAGCTGAACGTCAGCGCCGATCGGGCCTCGCCTGAAGGACCCATCCTCCTCGCCGGCGGCGTCTCGATCGCCGACGCGCGGGTTGACGGCAAGCCGGTCAGCGGCAAGGACGCGATCCGGTTCGATTGGACAGGCGCTCGCTTCGATCAAACGCATGAGCTGTTGACGGTGGCGCAGGCGAAACTGGGAAGCGCACCCGTCGGCTTCTCGGCAAAGGACATCCGCTGCCAGTTCGGCGAAGACTTCGCCCTGGACGGGCAGGTCGAGGAACTGTCCGCCGACCTGGGCAAATGCCTGGAAATTGCGGATAGTCTTGCCAAGTGGAAGCAGCCGCCCCAGGTCGCCGGCACGCTGAAATGGTCCGGAAGCGCGCGCACAACGGAGCGCGTCACCACGTTTACCGGCAGAGGCCGCATCGAGAATCTCCAGTACGGCACCGGCCGGCAAACCGTCCGGCAAGAGCGGGTGACCTTCGACCAGGACGGTAAAGTGGACTGGCGGACGGAAGACTTTACCTTGGACAAGTTCGAGATCAACTCCAAGCCGCTGTTCGCCAGCGTCCAGGGGGTCGTCAGGAAATTCCGGACAACACGCGACCTCGACCTGACCGGCCGGTACACCGCATCGTGGGATGATCTCATGCCGCTGCTTCGGCAATTCGCTCCTGACGTCGCCCAGAAGGTCGCGTTTTCCGGCCGGCCTGCGAGCGAGATCCGTATCACCGGCCCGGCAAATCGTCCGCAGGTCCGCCCTGTGTATCGAGGCCTGGACGCCGGCCTGAACGTGGGATGGGACGGGGGCCAAGCCTATGGCCTGAAGCTGGGAAAGGCGCTGTTGTCGCCGTCACTGCACGATGGGCAGCTCAACGTTCCCGTCGCCACGATCACCGCCGGCGAGGGCAAGGTGCGACTGGGCTGCCTGGTTGATTTCCAGCCGACAGAGCCGATGCTGCGGATGCCGGGCAAAACGCAGGTCCTCGAGGGCGTGCCCATCACGGCCGAACTCGGCAAGGACCTGCTGAGCCGAATCAATCCGATCTTCTCCGAGCTGGAAATGGGCCAGGCCGAGGGAAAGATCTCCCTGCTGGTGGACGACCTTCGCTTCCCGGTGAAGAAGGAACTGCTGAACCGCGCTGGCGGGAAAGGACACCTGGACCTTACGGACATGAAGATCGTCCCCCGCGGGCTGCTGGCGACGCTGCTGGAGTTGGTCGAGGTCGACCCGGAGAAGGCCCAGCCCGTCAAGGTCAGCGGCGTGGACTTCATGATCAAGGACGGCCGGCTTGAATACGACAACTTTACGATGACCTTCGTCGATACGCTGGACCTCCAGTTCTATGGCTCTGTGGGCTTCGACGACACGCTGGACATGGGCGTTTCCATCCCCGTGCGGACCGCTTTGCTTGAGCGCTTCAAAGTCAGTGGGACCCAGTACGTTCGCTTCTTTGAGGGTATCCGGGTGAAGATACCCATTGTCGGTACGAGGCTGAAACCCCGACTGGACCTTTCCAAGGTGGACATCCGCCCACTCATCCAGCGGGCGATCCGCGCCTTCCTGGCCGAGGAGGCCGCCAAGCGCGCCGCCGAGGTCCTCAAACCGAAACGACCGACCACCCGCCCAAGGCAGCCGACAACAAAACCCGCGCCAACATCCCCTGAGCAGCAGTTGATCGAGTCGATCTTCGATATGCTGCAAGACCGACTTAAGGACCGTAAACAGGACTAGCGAATACGGGAAGAGATGAAGCTCATCGACCAGCTCAGACGGCGCATGGAGCGTCTCCTGTCCGCACCGGGTGAGGAACTCGGCCGTTGGGCTAGGCTCGTTCGATTCCAGTTTCAACTGTGGAAGTTTTGCGCTCGGCGACTGCACGAGGTTAACGCCACGGCCATGAGTGCCGCCCTGTCGTTTCGAACCGTGTTCGCGATGGTGCCCATTCTCGTGCTGGCCGGTCTGGTCTTGAAGACCGGCGGCGCCCTGGAGCAGGCCAAAGGCAAGCTCAGGCAGTACGTCATCGACAAGGGGTTCGCACACATCACGCGAGTCGATCCGGCCGCGACGACCCGGCCGGCCTCCGAGCCCACCAGCCGACCGGTCAAGGTCGTAAACCTGGCCGACAGAATCGAGCGAACGATCGAAGGGGCCGAAAAAAAGCTCACATTCGGGACCGTCGGGCCGGTGGGCATCGCGCTTCTGATATGGTCGGCGATGACGCTCGCGACGACGCTGGAACGGTCGCTGAATCGGATCTTCGGGGCTCCGCGCGGCCGTCCGCCGATCCGGCGGGTGTTGCTGTACTGGTCGGCATTGACGCTTGGGACAGTGGTCTTGGCCGCAGCAGTCTACCTGGGAGGAAGAGCTACCGAGGCCTTCGCGAATGTCCCGGGCGTGTCCTGGATGCTCGCCGGCGTGGGGTGGGCGGGACCCGTCATCCTGGGGATTCTTTTCGTGGCGGCCTTGTACAAGTTCTTGCCGAACACGAACGTAAGCTTTCGGTTGGCTATCGGCGGGGCGCTGGTGGCGGTGCCGCTGTGGCTCGTGGCCAAGTGGGCCTTCGGCCTGTACGTCCGCGCCCTGATCGGCCAACCGTCCATCTACGGGGCGTTGGGATTGGCGCCGCTGTTCCTGCTGTGGCTGAACTTCTCCTGGCTGATCTTTCTCTTCGGGGCGCAGTTGGCCCACACGGCCGCGAACCTCGGACAAATGCGGTCGGACGAACTGGCCGAAAGGACTGCGCTGGGGCCGTGGGAGCTGCTTGCCGCCGCGGTGGCCGTCGCCCAGTCCTACCTCCAAGGCTCGGGGCCGATAGGCCTCAAGCAAGTCGCCGATCGCCTGCGCCTTCCCGATGCCTCGGTCCAGCAGCTTCTGGACCGACTGACCGCTGCGGGCGTGATCTACCCGGTCAAGTCGACGCAAGCCGGCGGATACGTCCTGGCGCGCCCGGCCGAGAAGATCCCCGTTTTCCAGTTCCTCATGCCCGGCACGGTGCCCGTGGAATCGATGGCGGCAGGGGCCCCCCAGCAGGCTGTTTTGTCCCTGGGGCCCGGGCACGACCAGGCCATTGCCAAGAGTGTCGCCAGCCTCCAGCAACAGACCCAGGACGCCCTCAAAAATGTTACGCTGGCAGACCTGGTCGGTCGGCGACAAGAAAAGTGAACGAATTCTCTTTTGCCCTGGACCTGCGTCCTTCGCATCACTATATTCTGTTTGGTTTGCGCAAATTCGTGCCGGCGGCCGGGGGTCGGTTGCGCGTGTTACCCACCCAGACCCATTTGGTTTGACGCAGATCTTTCTGAAAGAGTCGGGCCATGACGGGATCCACCCAGGCCGCACGGCCGGCGCCGCTGTCCTGGCTTGCGGGAGCGGGTCGGTTTTCTTGCTGCGAGCCGGATCGCCCGCCCGGTGAGGACCGCATTGTCGGGACTGTTCGAGGGTCCCCGGGGACGCCGCTAAAAACACTCCAAGACATCGCCACTGAGATTAGCGACCTGGAACTCGCAGCCGGCTGGCATAAGTCGAGGCTTCGAGGGCGGATGGCTCACCGGCGACAGTCAGCCGGCTGCGCCAGGAATAGACCCATGGTATTCCTTCGATTCAACGGCTTGCGGCGACCTGTCAGATGGCCTACGATAAAGATGGTGGTGGGGGCCGCTAATGAAAGCAAGTAAGGCGATAAAGCTGTTTCTGGCTGACGATCACACGCTGGTCCGTCAAGGTATAGCAGCTCTGGTAGCTCAGACGGCGGACATGCGGGTGGTGGGCGAATGCGGGGATGGACTGAGCGTGGTCGCGCAGGTGCTGCGGGCCAAGCCCGACGTCGTCATACTCGACCTGACGATGCCGGGGCTGAACGGGCTGGATGTTTGCCGGCAACTGTCCCGCAAAGCACGAAACGCCGCCATTCTCGTCGTGACCATGCACGCCGAGGAAGAGTTCATCGTTCGGGCATTGGAAAACGGCGCCTCCGGCTACCTCATCAAGGAGGCCGCCGCCGACCAGCTCGCCGAGGCAGTGCGCACCGTCGCCCGCGGCGATCTCTACCTCGGTCCGGGCGTGCCGCGCGGGGTGCTGTCCCGGCTCACCGGCGGAGCGGGCACCGACCCGTACGACCGGTTGACGGCTCGTGAGCGCCAGGTCCTGCAACTGATCGCCGAAGGCAAGACCAGCCGTGAATGCGCCAAGATCCTCAAGCTGTCGGTCAAGACCGTGGACACGCATCGAGCCCACCTGATGCGGAAGCTCGACATTCACGATCAGACCTCCCTGGTCAAGTATGCCATCCGGAGGGGGATTGTGCAGGTGCACTGAGGAATTGCCTTCCCGGGCCGGCTCATCGCAGTCGCCCCTCAGCAGCGCGGCGGCACGAACCTTACAGCGACACCCGGGCGCCGATGGCGTGTTTATTTCCAAGTGGAAAGCTAGGAGGCAGCCATGAGCAGAATAGTCTTGTGCGTGGCGGCGGGGCTGTCCCTTTCGATCAGCGCGGCGGCCGATGCGGCGCCGCCACAGAAGCCGGACGGGGCCGTAGAGGTCAAGGACCGCAGTGGCAGATTCACCGGCTGGGGAATTGGGATCAAGACCAATCTCCTCCAAATCGTCCCGCCCGGCGTCGGGGCCCAAGTCGACGCAGGGCGCTCGCCGCTGAAGCTCACGCACGAGTACGCCCCGCGGGACATCGACACGGTCGCAAAGTGGGAAAAGGCTCGGGCCGACATCCGCAAGCGCGTACTGGGATATTTCGGCCAAGTACCGTCTGCGAAGCTGCCGCTTGACGTCAAGGTCGAGGCCGAAGAGGATTGGGCGGACTTGCGCTACCGGCTCGTCAGCGTTGCGTTCAACGCCGAGCACCGCGGCAAGATCGGGCTGCTGATCCCCAAAGGTATTCCCACCCCGGCACCGGCGGTCATCATCTACGACGGCTTCGGCGGCGGGATCGACCGGCTCTTCAAGGGCGTCTACTCACGGTCTTTCGGGGCTCACCTGGCCCGGTGCGGCTTTGTCGTGGTGGGCCTGAACCACTGGTACGACCGCTACGGCAAGAGCGATACGCTCGCACCGCTCGGGGCTTCCACCCACATGGCCACTCGCGCCCTTCAATATCTGCTGACCCAACCTAAGCTTGTCGATCCCAAGCAAATCGGCGTTTTCGGGCATACCTACGGCGGGGAGCTGTCCCCGTTCGCCGCGGCCATGGAAGAGCGAATCGCCGCGTGCGTGTCCTCCTGCTCGGGCAACGTGGCGCTGCCGCAGGAGTATCACTTCCCGCCGTGGACCGGCCGATCGTCGGGGCTGGGCTGCGTGGCTCGCGTTCAGCCGATGATGATGTCCGGGAACCGGCCTATCGATGTCCGCGGGACGCTGCCGTTCCTGACGCAGGAGTTCCTGGCCCTAATCGCGCCCCGGCCGTACCTGGGCATCCAGAACAACCAGGAACTGCATGAGTGCATCCGCCCCGTCTGGAAGCTCTACGGTCGGCCCGAAGCCGTCGAGGCGATCACCCACAAGTGGAAGGAAAACGAGCCCGTCAATGCCCGCAACTACGTGACCGATTTCTTCCTCCGCCACATGCGGGGGATCCAGCCCGGCAAGGCGCCCGAGGCGGTCGTCAAGGAGATCCTCGCGGGCCTGAAGTCCGGCAATGAGGCCAAGCGGCTGCGGGCGATCCGCCTGGCCGCGTGGTGGCGATGCAAACAAGCCAAGCCGGAACTCGTCAAACGTCTCACCGACAAAGACCCCGCACAACGACGGGCCGCGGCAAAGGCGCTGGAGCGAATCGGGGCCATGAAGGAACTGCTCCCGCATTTGACCCACTCCGACCCGATCGTCCGCCTGACCGTCGTCGAGGCCATGCAACTCCACGGCGACAAGGAGGCCTTCGACGCCCTGGCGGAGCACGAGGACGACAAGGACAAGTGGGTCCGCGAATGCAAGGCCCAGACCATTCAGGTCCGCATCTACTACGAGGACGACGAGTAGCAGCTCAAGCCGGAGGCCGGTGCGAAACGCGCCGAAACGGGCCCGAGCCGAGCACGCCCGGGCGAGGCAATCAGGCCACGATCAGGACGCCGGTTCCGTTGATCTTGCCGGCCTTCAAGTCCTTCAGGGCTCGGTTCGCTTCGGTCAGTGTATAGGTGGTCGTGTGCGGACGGATGGGGATCTCGGCCGACTCAGCCAGCAGGTTCCGGCCGTCGGCACGCGTGTTGGCAGTGACGGAATGGATGTTCCGCTCATGGAAGAGGCACCGTTGGTAATCCATTCGCGGTATGGGGGTCATGTAAATGCCGGCCAGGGCGAGGGTGCCTCCCTTTTGGAGCTTGGTCAAGGCCCCGGGGACCAGATCTCCGGCCGGTGCGAAGATGATGGCGCTGTCGACGAGCTCGGGCATTTCCTCCGGTCGGGCGCCCACCCAGGCGGCTCCCATTTGCCGGGCGAGCTGCCGATGGGATTCGCCGCGGGTGACAACGTAGACCTCGCAGCCACGATGCAGGGCGATCTGCATGACCACGTGGGCGCTGGAGCCGAAGCCGTAGATGCCGAGCCGGCCGCCGTCCGCCAGTTGGCTCCGCCGCAGGGCCCGGTAGCCGATGATGCCCGCGCACAACAGCGGGGCGGCGTCGACGTCGGTGAAGGCTTCGGGGATTTCATAGGCGAACTCCTCGCCCACGACGGCGTATTCGGCGTATCCGCCGTCGGCGTGATAGCCGGTAAAGCGCGAGCTTTCGCAGAGGTTCTCCCTGCCGGACCGGCAGAAGACGCACCGCCCGCAGGTTTGCCGCAGCCAAGCGATGCCCACCCGCTGGCCGATCCGGAGCCGCTTGCACCCCGGGCCCAGAGCGTCCACCACGCCCACGATCTGATGCCCCGGGACCACCGGCAGCTTGGCCGGGGCAAGCTCCTTCTCGATCACGTGCAGCTCGGTCCGGCAGATTGCGCAGACACTCACCTTCACGCGAACTTCGCCCTCAGTGGGCATCGGGTCCGGTAGCTCGCGCAGCAGAAGCGGCGAATCCTCAATCCGCCCGTAGCTTTCGAGCACCATGGCTTTCATGCGCCGGCTACCTCAGGGCTTCTTCCAGGTCTGCTGCTCCGGGGGGCAATGACCTTCCATATCGGCCGTGGGGCTGACAAGCCGGTCTTTGCGGTACTGGTGGTGGAGAAATCGCCGGCGGACGGCTCGGTATGGCTTGGCGAGCTTGCGGTGCAACCAGTGCCAACCGCTCGGTCGGCAAGAGAGTTCGGCTTCTTCGGATGTCAGCTCTCCGGGGGCCATCCGCCGCTTGTGTTTACAGAAGTGGTAGACGTCCCTGCCCTGCAAGTATCGGACAATGCGGCGGGCGATGGCCCGCAGCGGCCAAGGCCAGTCTTCGCGACGGCGGACGGCGATCTGGAAGTCGACCAGGTACGGCCGGCCGCCGGGGCCGATGAGGATGTTGGAGCGCTTGTTCGCGTCCACGTAGGCGACGCCGCGCGCGTGTATCACGGTGAGGATTTCGCCCAGCCGGTCGAAATAGCCCGGCGGGACGGCGACGTCGCGGTCGAGCGGGGTCGCCTCGACGTATTCGATTGCGCAGCCGGCGCGACCGACCGACGCCACCCACCGCGGGACGCCTTCCACGTTGGCAAGCGTGGCGTACATCGCCCGCTCGTGATCCCGGCTGAGCCGACCCAGCCAGCCCGCCGGCAGTCCGCAGAACGGGCGGGTGCGGTAGAACTTCACCACGATTCTCGCGATGTCCGCCGGGGCAACGGCTTCGTATAGCGAGGTGGCAGCAAAAAAGTCATGCTTGAAGACTCGCACCAGCCGGTAACCGGCGCCGCCGATGGCGATCTCGGCTTCGGGTGGCCGCGACAGCGCGAACAACTGCGTGTTGTCACCTCTTCTGGGCATTCCATCACCGCGGCCGGCAGGACAGCACGGTCAGCCGGGCTTCGCGATGGCCTGGCGTATGTCAGCGGCGAAGGTCCCGGCCGCTCGGGCAATCGCCGCCCGCCAGTCCGTCCCGGCGAACTCCGGCCTGTGGTAGGCGTAGATGACGGAGCGGCTGGCGTTGACGATCGCGCCCGTGCCGTCGGGCCTGAACGCCGCGGCGCAGTCTTCGGCCGAGGCACCCTGGGCGCCGTAGCCGGGAACCAGGAAGATCTGCCGCGGCATGACCGCCCGCAGTCGCCGGGCCTCTTCCGGATACGTCGCGGCGACCACCGCGCCGACGCAACTGTAGCCGCACCGACCCAGAAGGCCCTCGCCGGAGCCGAGGCTCGCGACCTGCTCGGCGATGTGCTCGTAGAACCTCTTGCCGACCGAGTCGGAAAAGTCCTGAATCGCTGCGGCCGAGGGGTTGGACGTCCGCACCAGCACAAACAGGCCCTTGCCGGCTTCGCGGGCCACTTCGACGAAGGGCGCCAGCCCGTCGGCGCCGAAATAGCCGTTGATGGTGATCGCGTCGGGTGCGTCGGGCCCCAGGTGCCAGGCGGCGTACTGGGCGGCGGTCGAGCCGATGTCGCCCCGTTTGACGTCGCCGATGACGATCAGGCCGGCTTGCCGCGCTGCCGCGACGACCCGTTCGTACGCGCCCACGCCGGCCGAACCGTACCGCTCGAAGTAGGCGATCTGCGGCTTGACGGCCGGGACCTCCGCCGCCACGGCCTCGACCACCGCCAGGGCGAACGCCTCGATCGCGCCCGCCTCGTCCGGGCCCTTCAGTTCGTCCGGCAGCCGATCGTAGGCCGGGTCGATGCCAACGCACACGGGCGAGCCCTTTGACTGTATCGCCGCCAGCAGCCTGTCGGCAAAGTGTTCGGGCAAGGTGGGGTCCTTTCCGGGGGCTTTATATCACGCCCTCGGGTGCGTTGGAAGGGTTGTTAGCACCGGCGGGATCGAGTATGCTACAATCTAACCTCAGAGGATAAGATCGTGATTGACTCAGCCAACCTGCCAGAGGTGATCGAATCTCTTGGGTCCCGGATCGTAGCCATCCGGGACTCTCTTTGACCTGCCCGCGCGCCAACAAGAGATGTCAGCCGTAGAGCGGCGGATGTCGGCCCCGAATTTCTGGGACAACCCCGAGGCCGCGCAAAAGGTCGTCGCCCGACTCAAGACGCTCAAGGCGACGGTCGAGCCGGTAGTTGGTCTCTTGCGGAAGATCGAGGACCTCCAGGCGCTGCACGAGCTGGGCGCCGAGGCCGATGACGAGGCAACGCTTCGCGAGGCGGCCGAGGAAGCCGAAGCGCTCTCGGCAGAGCTGGAGCGCGTGGAGCTGCGGACGCTGCTGTCCGGGCCAAACGACGGGGGCAACTGTTACTTGTCCATCCACGCCGGCGCCGGCGGCACCGAAAGCTGCGACTGGGCCGAAATGCTGCTGCGGATGTACCTGCGATACTTCGAGCGGAATGATTACCAGGCCGACCAGATCGACCGGCTCGACGGCGAGGAGGCAGGCATCCGCTCGGTGACGCTGCACGTGAAAGGCGCATACGCCTACGGGTACCTTTCCTGCGAGCGCGGGGTGCACCGGCTGGTGCGGATCAGCCCGTTCGACGCGAGCAAGCGGCGGCACACCAGCTTTGCCTCCGTGGACGTCTTGCCCGAGCTGGAGGAGATCGAAATCGAAATCGATTGGGAAAAGGACGTCCGCGACGAAGCCTTCCGAGCCGGCGGCGCCGGCGGGCAGCACGTCAACAAGGTCTCCTCCGCCGTCCGACTGACGTACCTGCCGACCGGGATCGTCGTCCAGTGCCAGAACGAGCGCTCCCAGCACCAGAACCGCGCCCAGGCGCGGAAGATGCTAATCGCCAGACTCTACCAGCATGAACAGGCCAAGCGCGACGCAGAGCTGGCGAAGATGTACGGGGCCAAAGGCGAGATCGCCTTTGGATATCAGATCCGCTCGTACGTGCTGTATCCCTACCAGCTCGTCCGAGATGAGCGAACGGACCTCAAAGTCGGTAACACTCAGGCCGTCCTGGACGGCAACGTGCAGCCGTTCATAGACGCCGCCCTGCGCCAGCGGCTGCAGAAGCAGGCACAATAGACCTGTTAGCGGCCCCGGCTGGCACGAAGCCGCACGGCGCTGTGCCAGCCATTCCCAAAGCCCCCCAGGCCATCAAAGTCTCTGCCTGTAGGGAGCGTACGGTTCCCGGCCGTCTTCCTCCGCCTTTCTCAGGGCGCCGAGCAAGACCAGGCAAACAACGAGCAGGACCACGAAATGGGCGAACGTCGGACCGTAGGCCTCGATAACATCCGCCAACCACCCAGGATACAAGCTGCCGCTCATGCCCCATACCAGCATGGCCGCCAGCACCATCCCTGCCAGAGAGACGATTCGACGCCCCCGGCCGAACCGACCGTAGGCAACGGCATACCACAGCGGCATGTAGGCGACCAGCAGAATGACGGCATGATGGTCCCAGGTCCGCTGATTGAGGATGAGAATGGCCGTGACCACCAGTGCGTAGTGGAGCCCCCGTCGCCCATCGTTTCGCGGCAACTTCCGCCAGCCGATTGACCAAGCCACCGCCCCCACGATGGCCAGCTTGACAGCCAGCAGGACATACCGCCCGATCTCCTGAGGAATCGACAGTATATTCACATAGCCGAACTTCTCGGCAACGGTCATGTCGTCGGGGTTGAAGTAGATGTTCCCCCGCATCAACAACCGGCTGAAGACACCCGACAGCGACTGGTTTATGTGAATCGGGTACGGCGCGCCTTTGAGCAGTCCGGGAACGATCAGGTTCCCCAACCAGCTTCCCATCAGCAGGTTGTATTGGGCCAGGCCCAGAACCGCCAGGGGCAGTAGCACGGCCATAACCGCCAGGGCCTCCAGCGTCGCCGCCAGAAGCCGCCAGTTCCGCTGATACAGCCAGTAGGCGATAAACAATGCGGGCGTCATCTTCAGGCAGATTGCCAGCGCCAGGACGATCCCCGCCAACCCGTCGCGCCCGCGGCGATACAGCCACAGGTGTCCGGCGATGGCGGCCAGAACGAAAACGTTGCTGTTGCCGTGCTGAACGTCGCTGATGACAAGCGGCATCGCCAGAAGCACCGCCAGACCTGCCACCCACTCCCCCATCCGGTGCTGTCCGTGATTGGCCACGGATGCGACGGCGAAGATCGCCGCCAGTAGCGCCAGCACCTTCAATACGTTCCACGCGGCCACGGCCGCCTGCGGCGGCAGAGACGCAATCGGCGTCAACAGAATCACCACGAAGGGCATGTTCGGATGCAACCAAGCGTCGTTGTCGACGATCTCGCTGGCCGGCGCCCCCAGTCGCGGGGGCGGGACCGGCGGAACGCTGGCGCCCGGAAGCAGCTCGCCGGTCAGGGGATCGCCGGCGCCGGCGCCGCGGACAGGCTGGTAGATGTTCCTGCCGGCCCAGAACTGACGGACGGCCTTGCGCCACCGTCCGATCGCCCCTTTGGTGCGTTTTTCAGTAACCCTTGCCGCGGCCACGGCGGCCGCCTGGCGATTGGCCTCAGTGGGATTCTCCTCGTACGCGGTCGCTGCCTCGCGATAGAGCCGGTCCGCCTTCCTCCCATGCTCTTGCTTCTTGGACGTCTGGACGTGCAACTGCACGCACACCGTTGTCAGGACCGCAAAGAACAGAACGTACCCGCTTGCCCGCGCCCACCGCGCGGGCTTGTGCCATCGAGACGACGCCGGCGGAAGCTCAACGACATAAGGACACACAGGCGCAGTTTCTCGCTGGGGACTCATTGACCTCAACTCATACCGGATTAGCGGCCGCTCGACAACCTCGTAGGGCCGGACTATCTTGTGGACATGGCAAGGAGAAAGAAGGCCACAGCCGCGGTTGCCCGCCGCCGACGGCCCCGGCCAGCCCGGCGACGCCCCGGGAAACCGGAGATCACGATCTCCAAACGAACCAAGGCCGTACGCGTCTCCCAGCAGCGACTGCGCCGTCTGATCGAGTTCGTCTGCGATGCCGAAGATAGACCCATCGCCGCGGTCGATCTGGCCGTCGTCGACCAAGCGGAGATGAGAACCCTTGCCGGCCGTTATCTCGGCCAGGCCGGGGTTACGGACGTCCTCAGCTTCGACCTGTCTGATCGCCGCCGCCCGAGCACGAGAGCCCGCCAGCCCATCTTCGCCCAGATCGTCGCCTGCGGCGACCTGGCCGCTCGCGAGGCGCGCCTTCGCCGCCACTCAGCCCGACGGGAACTGATGCTGTACGTCGTCCACGGGCTGCTGCATCTGATGGGCTACAAACACGCAACCGGCCGCGGGGCCGCTCGAATGCACGCTCGCGAGGACCAACTGCTGACGGAGTTCGGGGAAGGCCCGGCCTACGGGCAGTAGACGTCCCTTGCAGATTCGGTCTGTGTGTTATATGATGATTATCGGAAGATGGGGCTCGTCCCCACGTGCTGAGCGTCCCGCGCGATGAGTCGAAAGCGGACGCTGCCAGGGTTTCCTCACGATGGATCGTGAGGGGAGCCTGAAATCGGAGCGATTCCAGGCGTGGATGATCCGCTACTATGGGTGGTCGTTGGGTCGGCCACCCTATCAGGCTTTTTTTCACTCAACGGTTACGCGCTACGCAATGTTTCCCGCCGCGACCTCGAGGCGACCTTTGAGGACCAACCCAGTCGCTTTCTGGGGCCAGTCCGAAAGTACCTGCCGCAGTTGGAGATGGTTTGCGCTCTGCTGCGAGCCGTGTTCAACCTGATGCTGCTGGTGGCGCTGCTGGGGCTGTTCGAGACCGCCGGGGACAGCCTTGTCCGAATCATCTCCGCGGTGGCGGTGGCAGCGGTCATTATCAGCATCCTCGTCATCGCCATTCCGCACGCCTGGGCGAACTACTCCGCGGCGAAGATTCTGGCCACCACCGCGCCGGTCCTGCTGGCACTGCGCTGGGCGCTCTGGCCGGTTGTGGCGGTGATGCGAGCCTTCAACGTGCCCGTCCGCCGCCTCAGCGGCGTGCCCGACCCCGTTTCGAGCACAGACAGCAACGGAAACTCCCACAACGATCAATCCCGCCTGGAGACCGCCGTCAAGGCCGAGATCCTTCAGGTTGCGTCCGAGGGACAGGCCGAGGGCGCCGTCGACGACGAAGAGATGGAAATGCTCGAATCCGTCATCGAGTTCAGCGACCAGCAGGCCGGGGAGATCATTACTCCCAGAACCGACATCGTCGCCCTGCCCATCGACGCGACCCCCGATCAGATCCGACAAACCGTCAATCAGGCCGGGCATACCCGAATCCCCATCTACGACGGCGACATTGATAACATCGTCGGCATCCTCCACGCCAAAGACTTGCTGCGCATCGAGCAACCCCAGCGAGTCGACCTCCGGCAGATCATGCGAAAGCCCTTCTTCGTCCCGGAGACCAAGCGCCTGGATGAGATGCTGCGCGAGTTCAAGGCTCGTAAGAGCCACATGGCCATCGTATTGGACGAATACGGCGGCACCGCCGGTCTGGTGACCGTCGAGGACCTGATCGAAGAGATCGTTGGCGACATCTCCGACGAGCATGACCTACCCGAATCGGCCCTGATAAAGCGGATCGACGCGCGCACCCTCGAGGTCGACGGGCGAATGTACATCGACGACCTCAACGACGCCACCGGGTTGGAGTTGCCGGAAGACGAGGACTACGACACCCTCGCCGGTTTCGTTTTCTCCGAACTGGGCTTCATCCCGCCAGTGGGCGAAACTCTCAACGCCTACGGCGCGACCTTCACCGTCCTGGCCGCCGAGGCCCGAAAGATCACGCGCCTTCGCGTGGAAATCCCCGCTCCGCAGAAAAAGGCGTAATCGCCGGCCGGATCCAACCAGAAGCGCCAAGAGGCGGCTACTTGGCAACGATATTCCGCGCGTTCGCGTTCGGCAGCTCTTTCGATCCACCCGTCCTCCTTCCGGACTTCACCCACCCGCTTGCCAATCCCGGGCGGATCGCAGGCCGACGAGGCCCCTAGGCAGGCGGGAGCGAACCGATTAAACTATGGTCGGATCATGCCCACGACCGA
>CAYNYF010000021.1:0-1710 GCA_964401385.1 uncultured Planctomycetaceae bacterium
CGAAGCCCTCCACCTCCCAGGGCTCGCGCCCTGGGCTAAGAAAGGCGCCCCTGCCGGGGCTACCCATGGAACTGGGGATAAGTCAGCCCAGGCGCCGCTTGCACAACCCGCCGCCCGCCGGCATGATGATGTCCCGGCTGCGGCGGTAATGGAAAAGAGCGCGGCTTGCTGGGCGCCGCGTGCGTCTTGAAGTGGAGAATGCGGGCATGTCCGGTCGACGGATCAGGAACTACATGGGCGGCCGCTGGGCCGACGCCGACGCCACCGACTACCTGGCGGTGCACAACCCCAGCACCGGCGAGGTGATCGCCGAGACTCCTCTTTCCACGCCGACCGAGGCGGATCGCGCGGTCGCCGCGGCCGCGGGGGCCTTCCCCGCCTGGTCGGCCACGCCCGTCGCCAAACGCTGCGAGCCGCTCTACCGGCTCGTATCGCTGCTGCGCGACAACGCCGAGAGCATCAACAGGACACTGGTGGAGGAGATGGGCAAGTCGCTGCCGGACGCCCGGGCCGAGCTGAAGCGGGCGATCGAGAACTGCCAGGTCGCCTGCGGCATGCCCATCCTCCAGCAGGGCGATAAGCTCGCCGGGGTCTCCGAGGGCATCGACGGAGAGGTGCTGCGCGTGCCGCTGGGCGTGTTCGCCATGATCGCCCCGTTCAACTTCCCGGCGATGGTGCCGTTCTGGTTCCTGCCGTACGCCATCGCTACCGGCAACACCTTCGTGCTGAAGCCGTCCGAGCGGGTGCCGTGCACGATGGCGCTGATCGCCGAGTTCATCGACCGGGCGGGCCTGCCGGCGGGCGTGTTCAACTTGGTCAACGGCGACAAGGCCGTCGCCAACGCGTTGATGGACTCTCCGGCCGTCAGCGGCGTCTCCATGGTCGGCTCGACGGCGGTCTGCCGGCTGGTCGCCGAGAAGTGCGCCCGGACGAACAAGCGCTTCCAGGCGATGGGCAGCGCCAAGAACCACCTGGTGGTGATGCCCGACGCCAAGATCGACCACGTGGTCCGCAACATGATCACTTCCTGCTTCGGCTGCGCCGGCCAGCGGTGCATGGCGGCCTCGGCCATCGTCTGCGTGGGCGAGCGGACCCACCGGCAGGTGGTCGAGCGGTTCGTCGCCGCCGCCCGGGAGGTGCCCGTGGGCGACCCGCTGGACGCGGCCCACGCCGACAGAGACGTGCTGATCGGCCCGGTGATATCGGCCGCCGCCAGGGAGCGGATTCACGCGCTGATCGCCGAGGGCCTCGCCGAGGGAGCCACGCTGGCCCTGGACGGGCGCGGCCTCGTCGTGCCCGGGCGGGAGAAGGGCTACTTCATCGGCCCGACGGTGTTCGTCGACGTCCAAGCGGGCATGAAGGTTCACCGCACCGAGATCTTCGGCCCGGTGGTGGTCATCCTGAAGGCCGGCTCGCTGGACGAGGCCATCGGCATCATCAACGATCACCAGTACGGCAACGGGGCGTCCATCTACACCCAGAACGGCCACTACGCCCGCCGGTTCAAGCTGGAGGTGGAGGCGGGCATGATCGGCGTCAACGTGGGCATCCCCGCCCCGGCCGCGTACCTGCCGTTCGGCGGGATGAAGTCGTCGCTGTTCGCGGACATCAAGACCCAGGCCGGATCGGCGGTTCGGTTCTTCACCGACGAGCGGATCGTCACCGAGCGCTACTGGCCGGAGGAATAGCGCCACTGGCGCGGGCGGACCG
>CAYNYF010000021.1:1810-53078 GCA_964401385.1 uncultured Planctomycetaceae bacterium
AGTTTGAGGTTTGCGTTTTAAGGTTTGTTTGAAGTTTGGAATTTGCGATTTGAGATTTGTTTGGAGCTTGAGGTTTGTGATTTGAGATTTCCAGCCTCCCTGAGGCTGGTAGAATACTCTCCGTCCGTGCCCGCACGGCGCGGACACGCGCACACTCACTTGGTCGAACAAGGAGATCAGTCTTGGGCAAGAGTTTGAGCATTACAGTCGCCGGCGCCGGCAAGGCCGGCCCGTCCATGGCCGCGCACCTGATGTCGCTGGGCTTTGAGGTAAAGCTGTACGAGCTTCCGGCCTTCGCCCACAAGATCCGGCCGTTCATCAAACGCGGCGGCATTCAGTGCAGCGGCGAGGTCAAGGGCTTCTTCCGCCCGGCGGCCATGACCACGGACGCCAAGGAAGCGGCCGGCGACGCGGACGTGGTCATGGTGGCCGCCATGGCCATGGGCCACGAGGCCATCGTCGCCAGCCTGCTGCGGCACATGAAGGACGGCTCGCTGATGGCCTTCAACACCGGCTATTACGCGGGTCTGCGCTTCCATCGGAAGTTCAGTCGGCTGCGGCGGCACGTCATCCTGGCCGAGACGGACATCCTGCCGTACCTGTGCCTGCGGACCGGCCCGCACAGCGTCCGCATCGACGGCATCAAGAAGGAGCTCGGCGTGGCCGCCATGCCCGCCGCCGACACGCCGAAAGCGGTCCGGCTGCTCAGAAAAACCAGACTCCTGCGCTTCTTCCCGCGCAAGCACACCCTGGAGGTTTCCCTGAGCAGCATGAACCTGCTGTTCCACGCCCCCATCGTGCTGTTCAACCTGGCCGCCAGCGAGAACACCAAGGGCAACTACGTCTTTTACCGCGACGGCGTCTCGCCCGGCATCGGCCGGATCATCCACGCCATGGACGCCGAGCGCATCGCCGTCGGGGCCAAACTCGGCGTCAAGCTGACCGACTGCGTCACCGCCACCAAGCGCTACTACACCGACTACAAGGTCAGGGGAAGCACTATCGATGAGTGCCTGCGGACGAACCTGGCCTACGCCAAGGACGTCTTCCCCATGCCCAGCATCTGCGAGTTCGCTGTGTTCCATCAGGACCTGGCCTACGGGCTGCCGCCCATCGTGGAGCTGGGCAGGCTGCTGAAGGTTCCCACGCCCGCGTTCGGAATGATCGTGGACGTGGCCAACCTGGTTTGCCAGACCGACTACGCCAAAGAGGGTCTGAACCTGCGGAAGCTCGGCATCGCCGGGATGAGGCGGTCCGGACTGCTGCGCTACCTCAAGACCGGCAGGAGATGATCCGCCGCCGGTGACGGAAAGGAACCAACCGTGATTAGGACAACCAGGCACGCCGCGGCATTTTCCGTTTTGGTGCTTGCGCTGGGCACGGCCTGCTGCGCCGGCGAGACGGTCCGGCTGAAGGCCACGGCCGACATCTGGGTCTCCGCCTTCCGCGGCGAGGCCGACCACAGCGCCGGCAAGTACAAGTCCTTCAAGCTCAAGAGTATCCAGGAAATGGCGGTGGTGCGGTTCGACGCGGCGCCCGCGGCCGGGCGGACTATCCGGTCGGCGCGGCTGCTGCTGCACCCCGACGGCGAGCACATGCTCCGCTACGTCCGCGTCTCCACCGTCAGCGGCGACTGGGTCGAGGGCACCAACGCCGCCCGCCTGACCGCCGGAGACGGGGCCACCTTCAACCACGCCGACGGCAAGGCCAAGCGTCCCTGGGCCTGGGCGGGCTCGCAACTGTGCGACGTGATCATGGGCGCGGGCAACACCCTGACCACCTGGGCCGAGCGCAAGCAGCTCGAGGACGGCTGGATCAGCGTCGAGCTGACGCCGGAGCTGGTCTACGCCCTGGTCGCCGGCGACAGCGACGGGCTGGCCCTGATGGAAGGCGGCACGCCCAAGTTCTTCAACAACTTCATCCACTCGGTCCAGTCGAAGTTCCCGCCGCGGGTCGAGGTGGAGCTAGGCGAGCCCATTCAGGCCGCCCCGCCGCGGCCGAGCTTCCAGGCGTCGCCCGACCCGCAGAGGGCCCACCTGACGACCGGGGCGATCAAGCTGACGGTGGCGCCGGCGCCCGGCGTGGTCTGCTGGCGGGTGGCGCTGGACGGTAAGCCCGTGCCGCGCTGGAAGGTCGCCCATCCGGCCCGGAAGGGCCCGACGACCTTCTACCTGGAGGACCTGGCGCCGGCGCGGAAGTGCGAGCTGGAGCTGGTGGCCGTCTCGCCGGGCGGAAAGGCCTCCGCCCCGACCAAGGCCTCCGTGACCGCCTCGCCGGCGCTGCCGGCGCCGCCGGAGCTGGGCAAGTTCAACCCGCCCACATACCGCGGCCCCAGCGCCCCCAAGCCGGACACCCAGCCCGGGCAGGCCGCAACGCGGGGCGCGAGGCCGTTCGTCGCCTGGGTGTGCCCTCCCCTGGTCAAGATCAGCCCGGAAACGGGCAAGGTGATGTTCAACGACGCCGGCGACAAGGGGGACTGGCGAAGGTCTAATGCCATCCGGGATTACAGCCACGTCCGCCTCTTCGGCGCCCGCGGCGAATATGTCTCCTACCAGGTCATCGTCGAGAACCGCGGAGACAAGCCGTTGAAGGACCTAAAGGTTCTGCCAAGTCCGCTGGTCCGCCCCGGCGCAACCATCGCCCGCGGCCAGATCGAGCTGTACAAGAACTGGTACGCGCGGAACGCCAACAAGCAGTGGCAGCCGGCCTATTGCGTGCCGATGAAGCTAGGCCAAGGCGTGGAGGTTCCCGACCCGGCCCGCAAGATGGCAGACCAGAAAAACCAGTCCTTCTACGTGGACATCCACATTCCCAAAGACGCAAAGCCGGGCAGGTACGACGGGCTGCTGACGGTGGAAGTGGGCGGCTCCGGGCAAGTGATTCCGGTTCGGCTGGAGGTGCTGGACTTCTCCCTGCCGGAGCGGCTCGTCTTCTGGCCGCAGCTCAACGCCTACCAGGCGCCCGAGGGCGTGCACGACTATTACCGCCTGGCCCACAATCACCGCTGCGTCTTCTACTTCCGCTACTGGCGGCCGAAGGTCGAAGGCGCCGGCAAGAATCTGCGGCTCATCTGGGACGAATACGACAAGAACGTCGGCCCGCTGCTTTCCGGCGAGGCGTTCGCCGGCTGCCGCCGCGCGGGCGTGCCGATCGAGGCCGTGGCCCTTCCGTTCGTCGAGAGCTGGCCCACGGAGATGACCAAGGCCAACTACAACTACCAGGGCTACTGGCCGGGCAAGGGCGACTCCGCCGATCACATCGTCGCCCACTACATGAAGGCGCCCTACATCGGCGAGGCGTTCAGCAAGGATTACCTCGACGCGTGGCACGCGGCCGAGCGGCAGTTCATCGAGCATTTCCGCGAAAAGGGCTGGAAGGACACGGAGATGCAGGCCGTCTTCGTCAGCAAGAACACCCACCGCATCAAGTTCGGCGTGAACATGTGGTGGACCACCGACGAGCCGTACCACTGGGACGACTGGCTGGCGCTTCAGTGGTACGGCAGGCTCTGGAAGCAAGGGCTGCGCGGCGGCGAGGGAAAGCAGTGGGTCTGCCGGGCGGACATTTCCCGGCCGCAGTGGCAGGGGCGCGTGCTGGACGGGGCGGTCGACACCGTGTATTTCGGCGGCGCGTTCGGCTCGCCGCCGATGACGCGCCGCTGCCGGACGCTCGCCCGCCAGGCCCCGCTCACCCTGCGGGTCTACGGCGGGGCCAACCGCGACAGCGCCTCCAACCTCGGCTCGGTGGTGTGGATCCTGCACGCCTACCTCAACGGCGCCTCGGCCGGCCTGCCGTGGCAGACGCTGGGCAACGACAAGAGCCTGGACGTCAACGACTCCAGCGTCGGCGGCAACGCCCTGCTGGCCCCGGGCGGGCGCTTCGGCGTCTCGGCCGTGGCCGACATGCGACTTAAGGCATTCCGCGACGCCGAGCAGATCGCGGAGTACCTCGAGATCGTCCGCAAGCGCTACGGCCTAAACCACGAGCAGCTCCGGGCCATGGTGCAGACGGCCCTGAACCTGACGGCCGGCACCCGCGCCGGCGCCAGCGCCGACAACGCCGACGCCCTCACCTTCGGTAAGCTGAAGGCCTGGCAGCTTTCCGAACTCCGCCGGAAGCTGGCCGAGCTGATCCTGAAAAAGCCGTAAGCCCTCCGCCGAGGCCCCGCGGCGGCATCGTGCCCGGCGCGGTGGCGGCGCGGGCCCACGCGGGCGAGGCGGTCAGCGGATGCCGAAGAGCCTCTTGGCGTTGCCGGCCCAGATCTTCTGGCGGAGCCGCTGGGGGGCGCTGACGCGGTCCAGCAGCTTCTGGTAGAACTCGACGTAGGGGGCGAACTCGTGCCGGCCGTTGTGGAGGTACGTCACGTCGCTGGCGAAGCAGAGCTTGCCGAGGCTCTCGGGCATCAGCCTGCCGTTGGGGGCGAAGGTCTCGGCCCACATGTTCAGCGAGCGCCGCGCGGCCGTCAGGCCGGAAAGGTCGGCGTAGACGTTCGGCCGCGACCACGACACCTTCCACGCCTCCTCCCACCACGGGTTGGAGAAGTGCGACATGAGGATCTTCAGCTTCGGGAAGCGCCGCCCGACCGTGTCCACGTGGGCCGCCCGCATGTCGCTCATGCGCACGGGCGGGATCTCCGGGGCGTCGCCGGAGAAGCCCAGATAGCCGGTGTGGAAGACCGCCAATCCGCCGCGGTCGGCGAGGAGCTGGTACAGCGGCCAGTACCGCTCATCGCTGTACGGATGCAGCGGGGCGATGAACTTGATGGCCTTGCAGCCCCAGTCCAGCCACCGCGCCATGTCCCCGCCCAGGTCGCGCCGCGGAAGCTCCCGCAGGTAGTACATCGGCACGGGGATGATGAAGTCGCGGCCGAACCTGCGAACGGCCTTGCGGCACATCTCGCCGGGGCCCAGCAGGCCGATGGCGTCGATCCCCTGCCCGCGGATGCGCTTGACGTAGGCCGCCGGCGAGCCCCGGTAGGTGATCGCGCCGAACGTCGCGCTGTGGGTGTGCACGTCAATCCGCCGATACGTCCCGTCCCAGCCGCCGCTGCGCTTGCTCGGGGGCATGTGCTCTCCTTTGCTCAGGCACGTCCAAGCCGAAGCCGGAGCCGATGGTAGGGGCGCGCGGGCGTCGGGGCAAGCCTCCGCCAACGGGCGCCCGCGGCCTTCGCGGACGATCCGACCCGAGACATTTCCGGGGCGGCGCCTTCAGAGAACTTTTTGACGCCGACATCGTAACGAGTAAAGTCAAGACTCACGGAAGGTTGCCTGCAAGGCAACGGGTCTGACAGTCTCGGCCGGCGGCGCCGCGGGCATTGGCGGCCTCTCGGCGCCGGCGCCGCTCGGGTCTCGTGGGCCGGGCCTTTCCGGGTGCCGGCGCGTCTGGCTGGTAAAACGCACCCCAATAAAGGGCACTTCAGCGATGGCCACGTTTAGAGACATCACCCACGAACTCAAGCACCACATGCCCTTTACCTCTATTGGGGTGGTCACCGGGGCGGCGCTGATGCTGGTGTTCGTGTACGCTCCGATGCCGCGCAGGCTTTCCTATCATCTCTTCTGGTCGCTGCATCCACTTCACGTGGTGCTGAGCGCCCTGGCCACCACGGCCATGTACAGGCTGCACGGGGGGCGGAACCTCCTGGCCACGCTGCTGATCGGATACCTCGGGTCCGTCGGCATCGCCACGCTCAGCGATTCGCTCATTCCGTACGTGGGCGAGGTCCTGCTGAATCTGCCTGAGAAGCACGTTCACCTGGGCTTTATCGAGAAGTGGTGGCTGGTGAATCCGCTGGCGCTGGCGGGCATCGGCATCGCCATGCTGCGGCCGAACACGGTGGTCCCCCACACCGGGCACGTGTTGCTGAGCACGTGGGCGTCGCTGTTCCACATGGTCATGGCCATGCAGCACGGCCAGCCGCCGGGCGTCGTCACGCTCGTCCTCGTCCCGGTTTTCCTGTTCGTCGCCGTTTGGGTTCCCTGCTGCACCAGTGACATCGTTTTCCCCCTGCTGTTCGCCAGGCAGAAGCCTCCGCAGGCGGACCACTGACTCCGGCCGCTGGCCGTGGCTTCGCCGCTGGCCGACGCCCCGGCGCGCCGGGCCGGCAGGGCAGCCTTTTCCGGCGCCCGCCCAAGCCTCGATTTCGCCGCCCGGTGAGCGCCGAGAGACGCTGGCCGCGGACGCCGAACGGCTCCGCTCACGCCGCAAGCCACTGCCGGGATCGAATCGCCCTCGGATTTTTGGCGGATTTTATTTGTTTTCTGAGCGCGCTAAGATTACCTATGGTGAGCGTATAGATGCTACGGTGCCCGTGTCCGTACCAAGTTGTTGTTGGTGCAGCCGTTCAAACCTTGGATCGCTTGACGTAGTTGTCGATTGTGCATGGGCTGCTTAACCGCAGGGCACAGCCTCGCCGCTACCGTCAAGCCGTTTTGGAGCGTTGGCAATGAACATCTACGTAGGGAATCTTCCCCGGGACCTAACCAGAGAGCAGCTCGAGGCGGCCTTTGCGGCCCACGGCCAAGTGGAGAGCGTTTCGATCATTACGGATCGGGCTACGGGCGAGTCGCGCGGCTTTGGGTTCATCGAGATGCAGAACGATCAGGAAGGCCAGGCCGCCATTGACGCCCTCAACGGCACGGACCTGGGCGGACGCGTCATCACCGTCAGCGTCGCCAGGCCCAGAGAAGAGCGGCGCGGGGGCGGCGGCGGACGCGGGGGACGTGGCGGCGGCGGCAACCGCGGCGGTGGCGGTGGCGGCGGCGGCGGCCGGCGCTGGTAGTCGCCGGACCCTAAGCTCGATCCAAAGGGCCTCTTGGAGTACGCGGCGCTTTGGATTTAGCGGCTTGATCCACCGGCGCCAATCCCGGTCCGGGCGCTGGGTCGATTGATCACGGCTTCAGCGGGGCGGAGAGGATCCGTCGTAGGATTTCCGCGCGGTACGCGGGACCTTTCAGTTTCGCCAGGGCAAGTCGGTGCGGCCCGGCGGCCTCGGCCGTGAAGCCCAGGGCGCCGTCGGCGTCCACCTCAATCCGCCCGCGCCGGAGGTCCATCTGATCGCCCACCAGGAACGACGCCAGCGACATCACGTCGGCCACGTGGCAGCGCTGGACGTCCTGAATGCCCCTGACGGCGGGGTTGCCCGCGCCCTTGTTGTGCTTCATCAGGACGATCAGCTCCGTCAGCAGCTTGCAGGCCGGGGCGGCGCTGGCGGCGATCGCATCCAGCTCTGTCCGCGTCAGGCCGCTGTCGCCCTGGACGTCGGCGCCGATGGCCGTCCACGCCACGCCCGATCGGGCCACGCTCCCGGCGGCGACGGGGTCGTAGCGGACGTTCCATTCGGGAATCTTTTCCCGCGGCGGGACGTAGCCGGCCAGCGAGACCACGCCGGCGATCTTCCCGGCCAGGGCCGGCTCGGCGCAGACGGCCGCGCCCACGTTGGTCATCGCCCCGATCGTCAGGACGTACACCTCGCCGGGATATCGCCTGGCCGTCTCGGCGATGAACTGATCGGCGGCGGGTCTCCGGCTGATCGGCTCGGCCTCGTCGGCGACGGCCGCCCGCTGGGAGCATTCCTCCGGGACCGTGCCGGGATGCCACTGGAAGCCCAGCGGCCGCTCGTAGCCGGCCACGACCGGCACCTCGCCGCGGCCCCAGGCCCGCAGCAGCTTCCGGGCGACGCGGGCGCGGGTTTCCACGTCGCCGTAGACGACCGTCACCCCCAGCAGCTCAAACTCCTCCGAGCCCAGGGCAAAGCACAGGGCGATGGCGTCGTCGATGTCGTCGGCAATGTCGGTGTCCAGGATGATCTTGATCCTGGAGCGCTTCTCCGGGCTCATCTGATTCTCCTTTGCCTTGGCCGGGCGGCTTCCACGCTTCCACGGATGCCGCCAGAATATATGTGAGAAGCCGGGGGATCGCCATCCGCGGCAACTCGCGGCAGTCGCCGCCGCCGCCCGCGCTGCTGGCGCTGCCGCGGTGCCCGGCGGCTCCGGCCCGGCCGATCAACTGTCGTAGTACAGGTGGAACTCGTACGGGTGCGGCCGGATGCGCATCTCCTCCACCTCCCTTTCCCGCTTCCACGCGATCCAGCCTTGGATGCAGTCCTCGCTGAAGACCTCGCCGGCCCGGAGGAACTGGTGGTCGCCGGCCAGGGCGTCGATGGCCTCCTCCAGCGAGCCGGGGGTCTTGGGGTAGGCGGCCAGCTCTTCGGCCGTCATCTCGTAGATGTTGCGGTCCAGCGGCTCGCCGGGGTCGATGCGGTTCTGGATGCCGTCGATGGCGGCCAGCAGCATCGCCGTCCAGGCCAGGTAGCCGTTGCAGGTGGGGTCGGGGCAGCGAAACTCCAGCCGCTTGGACTTGGGCTTGTCGGAGTACATGGGGATGCGCACCGCGGCCGAGCGGTTCCTGGCCGACATCACCAGGTTCACCGGCGCCTCGAAGCCGGGCACCAGCCGGCGGTAGGAGTTCGTCGTCGGGGCGGCGAAGGCCAGCATGGCCGGGGCGTGCTTCAGGATGCCGCCGATGGACCAGAGGCCGATCTCGCTCAGGCCGGCGTAGCCGTCGCCGGCGAACAGCGGCTTGCCGCCCTTCCACAGCGACATGTGCGTGTGCATGCCGCTGCCGTTGTCCTCGAAGACCGGCTTGGGCATGAAGGTGACGGTCTTGCCCGCCCGCCGTCCGACGTTCTTGATGACGTACTTGTACCACATGAACTGATCGCCCATCTTCAGCAGTGGGGCGTACTGCATGTCGATCTCGGACTGCCCGGCCGTGGCCACCTCGTGGTGATGGGCCTCCACCATGATCCCCAGCTTGCGCAGTTCGTAGACCATCTCCCCGCGCAGGTTCTGATAGGTGTCGGTGGGGCTGACCGGGAAGTAGCCGCCCTTGAAGCTGGGCTTGTAGCCCAGGTTCGGCTCTTCAAAGCGGGCGGTGTTCCAGGCGCCCTCGATGGAGTCGATCCGGTACATGCCGGTGTGCTGGTTCTGCTCGTAGCGGACCTCGTCGAAGATGAAGAACTCCGGCTCCGGCCCGATCAGGCAGGTGTCGGCGATGCCCGTTTCCTTCAGGTACGCCTGGCCCTTGCGGGCCACGTGCCTCGGGTCGCGGCTATAGTTGGCGCGCGTGAGCGGATCGACGATGTCGGCGATGACGCTGACGGTCGGCTTGTCGAAGAACGGGTCCAGGCAGGCCGTGGCCGCCTCCGGCACCGCCAGCATGTCGGAAACGTGAATGCCCTGCCAGCCGCGGATGGACGAGCCGTCGAACCCCACCCCGTCGGTGAACGTCTCCTCGCTCCAGGTCTCGATGGGGAACGAGCAGTGCTGCCAGGTCCCCAGAAAGTCCGTGAACTTCAGATCCACCATCTCGGCGTTGTGCTTCCTGGCGAACTCGAAGAATTCCTTCACTGACATCAAAACGCTCCTTACGAGAAGCCCGACGCCTCCAACGGCCGATCGAGCCCGTCTGCCAACGCGGAACCGAGCCGGCGCCCTACCCGGCGCGCCGTTCACCCTTCGCGATGTGCAGCAGTTGTACCAAACGGGAAGAAAATCGTAAATAACTTTAGCTAATGCTTTTGCAGATACAGGAACGATCCCGGACCTATGCTCCGAAACGACATAATTGTTACTTCAGGTCGCCGTTATGCATCATCTTGTAACTTTTGGCCCCCACATGGCACCTGTGGACAGGCCCTCATCCGCGAATGGAGAACATTTTTGTTATGGCTTGACAGTCAAGCTACGATTTCGTACTCTCATCTTGTACGGCGTTCGGCACGATTTGACAGGATATGGCGGGTAGGGCGATGGACATCGAACGGCGTCTCGATCATGCCAGGCGGCACGCCGGCGAGCTGGCCGCACTGTACAGGATCAGCCAGATCCTCGCCTCGGGCGTCCGCCAGCGGCAGATGCTTGCCGACGTGATGGACGCCCTGGACGCCGAGCTGGGCATGAGGCACGGCACCGTGGTGCTGCTGAGCGCCGACGGCAGCGAGCTCCGCGCCGAGGCCGGCCACGCCCTGCCGGAGACGCGGCGGCGGGCCGTTCGCTACCGCGTGGGCGAGGGCATCATCGGCGGCGTGGTCGCCAGCGGCAAGCCGGCCATCGTGCCGAAGATCTCCGAAGAGCCGCAGTTCCTCGATCGGCTGCACAACCGCCGCCAGAGCTCCACGGAGGAGCTGAGCTTCCTGTGCGTGCCGATTGCCATCGGCTCGGACGTGGTCGGGGCGCTGTCGGCCGACCGAGTCTTTGACGAATCGGCCGCGCTGGATGAATACGCGCGGCTGCTGAGCATTGTCGCCAGCATGATCGCATACGACGTTCAGTCCCGCCGCGAGGCCGCCGCCGACCGCCAACGCCTGGAGCAAGAGAACATCCGGCTGCGAACCGAGCTGGAGGACCGCTTCCGCCCGGAGAACATCGTGGGCAACTCCGGGGCGATGCGCGAAGTCTACCGGGCCATCCAGCAGGTCGCCGGCAGCGACACGACGGTGCTCGTCCGCGGCGAATCGGGCACGGGCAAGGAGCTGGTCGCCCACGCCATCCACTACTCCAGCCCGCGGGCCAAGGGGCCGTTCGTAAAAGTCAACTGCGCCGCCCTCAGCGAGAACCTGCTGGAAAGCGAGCTGTTCGGTCACGAAAAGGGCGCCTTCACCGGCGCCATCCAGTCGCGCAAGGGCCGCATCGAGCAGGCCGAGGGCGGCACCCTGTTCCTGGACGAGATCGGCGACTTCTCGCCGGCCACGCAGGTGAGGCTGCTGCGCGTGCTCCAGGAGCGCGAGTACGAGCGCGTCGGCAGCAACGACACCCGCCGGGCCAACGTCCGCGTCATCACCGCCACCAACCGCGACCTGGAGCAGGCCGTCGAGGCCGGCGAGTTCCGCCAGGACCTGTACTACCGCGTCAACGTCTTTCCCATCTTCCTGCCGCCGCTGCGGCAGCGGAGGGACGACATCCTGCTGCTGGCGGACACCTTCGTGGAGAAGTACTCCCGGCAGATGGGCAAGGACGTGCGGCGAATCACCACGCCGGCGATCAACATGATGGTGGCTTACCACTGGCCCGGCAACGTCCGCGAGCTGGAGAACTGCATCGAGCGGGCGGTGCTGCTCAGCAGCGACGGGGTGATCCACGGGCATCACCTGCCGCCGACGCTTCAGACCTCCGACGCCTCCGACACCGTCGGGCAGGGAACCCTCCAGGGGCGGGTTGCTGTTTTCGAGCGAGACATTATCGTAGACGCCCTGAAGCGAGCCAACGGCAACATGGCCGAGGCCGCGCGCGACCTGTTGACCACGGCGCGGATCCTCCGGTACAAGGTCGAGAGGCTCCGGATCGACCCCAAGCGCCACCGGCGGGGCGGCGGCCGGCGGTAAGGCCCGCCCGCGGGCGACGGGCGCGGCGCCGGCGCCGCCACAGTCTCTGGAAGGACCGGACGGGACGAGTGCTCAGATGAAGATTGCCCTGGCCCAGATCAACCCGACAGTGGGCGACGTTGCCGGCAACAGCCGGAAGATTCAGGCCCGCATCGAGCGGGCCGCCGGCGAGGGAGCCGAGCTGGTCGTCTTCGGCGAGCTGTCCGTGACCGGCTATCCCCCGCGGGACCTGCTGAGCCGGCCGGGCCTCGTGGCCGCGTCGGTGCGGGCGGTGGAGGCGCTGGCCGGGCGCTGCCGGTCGGTCGCGGCCCTGGTGGGGTTCGTCCGCCCGGCGCCGGAGACCCCGGGAAAGCCGCTGGAGAACGCCGCGGCCCTGCTGGCCGACGGCGAGATCGCGGCCGTGCACGTCAAGAGGCTGCTGCCCACGTACGACGTCTTCGACGAGGCGCGGTACTTCCGCCCCGGCCAATCGGCGGCGCCCTCGCCGCTCAACGGCCGCGCCCTGGGCGTGAGCATCTGCGAGGACCTGTGGGACCCCGCCGCCCTGGGCGGGGCGCTGTACGCCGCCGACCCGATCGCCGGCCTCAAGGACGCCGGCGCGGAAATCATCATCAACATGTCCGCCAGCCCGTTCCGGTCGGGCGGGCTCGCCCGGCGAGAGGACCTGCTGCGGCGGCAGGCGGCGAGGACGACCTGTCCGATCGTGTACGTCAACCAGGTCGGCGGCAACGACGAGCTGGTCTTCGACGGCGTCAGCATGGCCGTCGGCGCCGACGGAGAAGTGCTCGCCCGGTGCAAGGCGTTCGAGGAGGACCTTCTGGTGGTCGAGACGGGCGGCGGGCTCGCCCGGCGCGAGCAGGTGCTGTCAGAGATGGCGCAACTGGCGGGGGCGTTGAAGCTGGGTCTGCGCGACTACGTTCGCAAGTGCGGCTTCAGTTCCGTCGTGTTGGGGCTATCCGGCGGGATCGACTCGGCCGTCGTGGCCGCACTGGCCGCCGACGCCCTGGGCTGCGAGAACGTCCTGGGCGTGGCGATGCCCTCGCGCTACAGCAGCCCAGAGAGCCTCGCCGACGCCCGCCGGCTGGCGGCGAACCTGGGCATCGGCCTGGTCGAGGTGCCCATCGACGCCGTCCACAAGACCTACGAGCGAATCTTCGCCGAGCACCTGCCCGCCGACAGGCCGGCGACCACCGACGAGAACATCCAGGCGCGGATCCGCGGCAACCTGGTGATGGCCTTCTCCAACGCCACCGGCCGGCTGCCGCTGGCGACCGGCAACAAGAGCGAGCTGGCCACCGGCTACTGCACGCTGTACGGCGACATGAACGGGGGCCTGGCCGTCATCGGCGACGTGCTCAAGACGACCGTTTACGCCCTGGCCAGGCACCTCAACCAGGCCGGCGGCGGGCGGATTCCCGAGAGCATCCTCGGCAAGCCGCCCAGCGCCGAGCTGAAGCCGAACCAGACGGATCAGGACACGCTGCCGGCGTACGACCTGCTGGATAAGATTCTGCTGCGCTACGTGGAGCGGGAACGGAACGTCGAGCAGATCGTCTCCGAGGGCTTCGACGCCGGCGTGGTCCGGCGCGTCGCGGCCATGGTGGCCGCGGCCGAGTACAAGCGCCGCCAGGCCGCCCCCGTCCTGAAAGTGACCGGGCGGGCCTTCGGCAGCGGGCGGCGGCTGCCCATCGCCTGCCGGCCGGAGACGGACTGACCGTCGCGGCCAGGCGCCGGACGACGCGTTCGCCGTCGATCGGAAGATTCCGCTGGATGAGCATGGAGCCTGAAACGCTGATGCGGGCGGCCATCGACCAGGCGCACCTGGCCGAGGCGGCCGGCGACGTGCCCATCGGCGCGGTGATCGCCCGCGAAGGCCGGATCGTCGCCCGGGCGCACAACCGGCGGATCGTCGACGCCGACCCGACCGCTCACGCCGAGATGCTCGCCATCCGCGCCGCGGCCGAGGCCCTCGCCGACTGGCGGCTGACCGGCTGCACCATGGCGGTGACGCTCGAGCCGTGCCCCATGTGCGCCGGGGCGATCGTCCTGGCCAGGATCGATCGTCTCGTCTACGGCGCGGCCGATGCCAAGGCCGGGGCCGTCGACACCCTCTACCGAATCTGCACCGACGGCCGCCTGAACCACCGCGTCGAGGTCGTTGCCGGCGTCCTGGCCGAGGATTGCGGCCGCCTGCTCACGGAGTTCTTCCGCCGCCGGCGAGAGATGGGAAAGAAGTAGCCGGGAACCAGGAGCCGCGAGCCGGGGCCCGGACCCGCCAATACGTACCGGCCCGCCCGGCCAGGCGGTCAGCCGCCTTTGTCGTCGAATTTCTCGCTGGTGAAGACGTACACCTTTGCGGTGCCGTCGCGCCAGGAGTCGGGGGGCAGGCCGGCCTTGCTCACGCAGCATTGCCGGAAGAACTCCTCCTTGCTCCAGCCGGTGTCGGTCGCCACCTCCGGCAGGAAGCATCCGGAGGCGGCGCCGCTGACGAGGTAGATGCCGTGGACGCCCAGCTCGATGTCGAGGGGGTCCTCGATGGGCTGCAACTCGCTGAGGACGGAGACCTGGACGGTGAGGTTCTCCAGCTCGTCGGTCAGGATCGGCTCAAAGACGAATCGCGGGTCGCGAGCCGCCGCCGCCGCCATCTCGACGAGCTGCCGGCCTAGCGGCAGGGTCGGCTGAAACGTGCCGATGCAGCCGCGCAGCCTGCCCTTGTTGGTCAGGGTGACGAAGCAGCCGCGGCGCTGCCCCAGAATCCCTTGCCCGGTCGCCGCGGTCGATTTGGGGGCGCCGGCGACCGTCGCCGCCACCGACTCCCGCGCCAGTTGCAGCAGGAGCTTTTGATCTTCCTGAGATATCGCCATGTCCGACCCTTTCGAAATGCTGCGGCCCATGATAACCGCCCCGCCCGCCCAAGCCAAGGGCCCGCTGCGCCGGCGCCCGCCTACTCCTGCCGGGCGAAGGCCGCCCGGGCAAGGAAGGTCGCGGCGAAGACGGCCATGCTGCCGGCCGAGACCAGCACCGCCAGCGGCAGATGCTCCGGGCGGTTGCCGATCAGGCTGGCCAGCAGCACGAAGCCGTTGACCCCGGCCAGCGTGCCCAGGGACGCGCCCATGCTCAGGATCGTCTTGTCGTGGGGGAAGCTCCTGGCCGCCAGGGCGAAGTTCGCCGGCCAGGTCGCCGAGAAGGCGACCCCCAGCACGAAGAAGCAGGGCAGGTACACCCCCGGGCGGGCCGACGCCACCGCCGGGATCACCGCCAGCGTGCACAGCAGGCAACCGGCGATGATGGCCCGCTCGCCCAGCCGCCGACTGGCGAGCACGCCGGCAAAGCGTCCGGCCACGATGCCCAGCACCATCACCGCCAGCACGACCTCCGAGAAGGCCCGCGACGACAGGCCGGCGGCGCCGGGGCGGTGGTTTTCGACGTACGACGGCAGAATGCTGGCCACGCCGGCCTCGCTGCCGGCGATGAAGAAAAACTCCACGCAGATCAGCCAGAACAGCGGCCGTCGCAGCACCGAGCGGCCGCGCGGCCTGGCGGCGGTCTGCTCCTGCTCGGCCCGCGCGAGGCCGGCGACGGCGGGACGGGGCCAGCTCAGGGCGTCCAAAGCCAGCACCGCCAGGATGACCGTGTACACGACGGCGTTGCGGGTGACGGCCGCGGTCAGCAGCAACGCCAACGCCGGCGCCAGCAGCTTGCCCAGGGAGTTGGTCGCGTGCAGCAGGATCACGCCGGTGTGCGGGGAATGATGCCACAGGTCGGTGAAGACCGCGTTGGAGACCACCGTCAGCCCCCGCCCGAAGGTCAGCACGAACCAGCCGGCGCACAGGACGGCGATGGCGCCCGGGCCCGGGGGAGGCAGAAAGCAGTAGCTGCCGAAGCCCGCCAGCGCCACCAGCAGCCCCGCCCGGAAGAGCTGAAGCCGCTTGGCCCGGGGCAGGCAACTGATCAGGATCAGTCCGCCGACCCCGGCCGCCAGGCCCAGGGCAGCCACGCCGGCGCCGACGGCCCGGCGCGACAGGCCGAAGGCCTCCTGCGCCTGCTCGCGCAGCGCCCCCACCAGCGGCGCCCCGGCCGCCCCGTTGACCGTGGCCACCATCAGCAGGTTGGCCGTGATGCGGCGGGTGGACTCACTGAACCGGATGGGCCGCTGGGCGTTGCCGGACATCGCGGCCACAGGGTAGCCCTCAACTGGGAGACTGTCACGAGATTCAGCCGGCGGCGGTGGCGGCCTGCCTCAAGGCCGCCCGGGCGGCCCGCCGGCCTTGCGCACCAGCGAGGCGATCTCTTTGAGGCGGACGTTCAGCGCGTGCAGCACCATGCCCAGCCCCACACACTGGAACGACAGCACCACCAGCCCCACCCCCACCAACAGCAGGGGGAAGCTCTCCACCGTGCCGTGGCCGAGATACTGGGTGATTGCGGGCACGGCCGCGAGGATTCCCAGCGCCAGCAGCAGGATGGCGGCGGCCCCGAAGAACGTCAGCGGCTTGGCCGAGCGAGCGATGTTGAAGATGGTCCAGAGCACGCGGGCGCCGTCGCGGAAGGTCCGCAGCTTCGAGTTGGACCCGGCCGGACGCTCGCGGTATTCGATCGGCACCTCCTTGATGACGAAGCCGTTGTACAGTGCCTGGAGCGTCAGCTCGGTCTCGACCTCAAAGCCCACGGCGGTGATGGGCACGTTGCGGGCCAGCTCGGCGGTGAACGCCCGGTAGCCGCTCATGATGTCGGTCAGCTTGCTGCGGAAGATGAGGTTGATAAGCCCGCGCACCAGGCGGTTGCCCATGACGTGCAGGGGGCGGAAGGCCTTGTCGGAGTAGGTCTGCATGCGCGTGCCCACGACCATGTCGGCTTCATCGGCCAGGACCGGCGCCAGCAGCTCACCGACGGCCTCGGCCGGGTAGGTGTCGTCGCCGTCGACCACGACCAGGACGTCGGCCGGGACCGATGCCATCACCTGCGCCACCACCTGCCCCTTGCCCCGCATCTTCACCCGACGGACCGCCGCCCCGTGTTCGGCGGCGATCTCGGCGCTGCGGTCGGCGGACATGTTGTCGAAGACGTAGACCCCCGCCTCCGGCAGCGCGCGGCGGAAATCGTCCACGACCTTGCCGATGGTGAGCTCCTCGTTGAAGCACGGGATGACCACGGCGACCTTGGGCTCCATGACGCCCGCAGGCTATCTGCCCGCGCCGGCCTCGTCAAGACGCCGACCTCGGCGGCAGCGGTTCCCAACTTGGGGCGCTGGGGGCGTTGCGTGGGCATGGAAGTGAAGGTTTGGGGGTGAGTTGGGCAGGGCGAGGGATAGGCAAGCCCGGTGGGGAACTTTCGCACAGGTGGTTTGGCCCTTGGCCCGGGCCCCGGCCGGACGCATCGTCCGGCCGGGGCCGTCGTTTCTCGCAAGCATTTGTGATTGGGCCGTCTGTCTAGCCGGCTGGGTAACTATCGCCTGCGTCGAATCAGGCCCGCGGCGGCGCCGACGGCCAACACCAACAGCGTGGCCGGTTCAGGGACCGGCGCGCCGCCGGTGCCGTGGCCGTAGTTGTCGGCCCAAACGGTGTAGTCGCCGCCATCGACGTTGGCATCCTCGGTGAAGTTGCCGACCGTCCAGCCGCCCGCGGACCACACCGGGGCGTCGGTCTTGCCGTAGTTGTCGGCCCAGATGGTGTAGTCGCCGCCGTCCACCTTACCGTCGGGCTGGGCGTCGCCCGGCCACGGCGGCGGTGCGGCCGCCTCGGCGATCGAGATGATGATCCGCGGCTTCTGACCTTCGTTGGTCTTGTCCCTGGTGACAAAGGAGCCGTTCGTGCCGATCTCGGGCTCGCCGTATCCCGTGTCGCCGCCTTCCCACCGCCCGGTGTCGCGGTTCCAGTACTCGATCTTGCCCATGATGAGCCCTTGGTTGTCGGCGTTGTACAGCAGGTCATTCGCGGCCGGCACCGGGTACACGTCGTTGGGGTGGTCCGGATCGAACTGGAGTTCGGCCGTCACATGGCTTGCCTCGGCGAAGAGCGGGTCGTCGGTGGGGATCACCATGTAGAAAGCTTCCTTGGCGGCCTGCTCGTCCGGGTCGATCGAACCATTCTGGTTCTTGTCGTAGACGCCGTTGATGTTGCGGAACATGCCCGGAGCGGGCAGGTCGGAATTCATAAAGGTGGTGAACACCGTCCCGTCGTAGGCGGTCCAGGGGACGGCGTTGTCGATGTCCGCCGTCGGCAAATAGCCCACCATTGACCACGTCAACTGGGCGTAGGCGTTGCAGGCGGCCATCGTGCCCGGGGTCCAGTTCAGATTCCCGCCGCCGGGGGCGCAGCCGGGCGCGGTGGCGTCTCCCTCGGCCCAGTCGGCGCCGTTGCCCATGTTCAGCGTGCGGATCTCCAGCCGCAGCGGGTCCCCCAGGTAGGCCGGGTTGCGGTCAATCCAGCCACTCAGGTACGTATCATCGTGATAGCCCACCGCGCACAGGTCCAAGGTGAACTTGTACTTTTCGCCCTCGCCCGGGGGGTTGGCGTCCATCCAGTTCAGCATCGCCTGGGTGTCCCAGTCCATCAGCAGGCCTTCCTGCCAGCGCCACTTGTAGGCGCGGGAGCACTCATTCATCCCGCCGTTACTCATATCGCCGCTGGCACCCGCATTGCTCCAGTCCCTGTCGGGGATGAACTCTGCATAGTCCCCTATGGCGGCGTAGGCCGGCGCGGCCACGCCCAACAACAGCGCAATCAGCAATGTCCTTTTCATTTCCCTACCTCCAGATGGTCCTTTCCCAGGTTGGGGCAGGCGCATGTGACGCGTGGACTCCGTTCGTCCCGATCGCCGACTCTGGATTGCGAGGCCCGTTCGGCGCAACCGCCGCCGCGCCGGAAACGTCTTTGCGAGGTCACACAGTGGCCGGCCCCAACATACCTCCTCGCAGTCCAGATAGATGCTTCGCAACCTCCATTTATAAGCGAGAACAGGAAACCTGTCAAGGAGTTGGCCGTGGGTTTTGGGTCCCGGCGCGGTCGCATGGGCGCCGCCAGCGGCCTCACCGCCGGGCATGCTCCCAAGCGGCAGCCGCAAGCGCCGGTTACATCGGAACTAATGCAGCGCCGCCGGGACCGCCGGCGCCCGAGCGGGCCTGGGGAGATTTCGCTTTCGGCGGCAATGCCGACACCAAACGCCGCCCGGGTGGTTGTATCCTGAGGAAAACGCCGGAGGAAGCTTTGGAGAGGAGGTCATGGTGAAAGTGAAGTGGTCCAGGCTCTTGGCCGCATCCGTTGCGATGGCGGCGTGCCTTTCGACGCGTGCGACGGCCGGGGACGCCGCCGGCCAAGCCGCCGGTGCGACAGTGCTCAGCGAACGGCACTACTGGCGGAAGCATTACACCTTCTTTCCGCCGAAGTTCGCCTCGACCCAGCCCGCCGCCACGAACCCCGCGCCCGCCAGGAAGCAGACGGCGGACAGCCTGTACGCGGCCGAGTTCTGTGCGGCTCCGCCGGCCGACTGGAAGGGGCCGGACTTCGACGACGGTCCTTGGCTGCTCCGCCGCGGACGCGAGTTCGTCACCGGCGACGGCCGGCTGATGCAATACACCACCCTGGATGCCGCCGACGGCTCGACTTGCCCGCGGCGGACCGGCCCTTTACAGCGCGCCAGCCATGCCTCGGCGGCATGCCGGCGCATGAAGTAGAGTTTACTTATCTGCTAACCCCATCCGAGCCGCATGGGGCCGCAACCATCGCAAGGAATTCCCGGCTTGCCGGACGGGCGGGCCGTCGCCGGGCAGACCGCACGCCGGTGGCCGCGCCGGCGCGCTTCCGGCTTCTCGGGGGTGCGGAAACAAAACGGGCGAATCGACACGCGAGTCGATTCGCCCGTTGTTGACCGGTGAATCAGTCGCCGCTCAGCTTCGGCGTCTGCGGCAAATCACCGCCGCCGCGCCCGCGGCCAGGGCCAGCAGCGTGGCCGGCTCAGGGACCGGCGCGCCGCCGGTGCCGTAGCCGTAGTTGTCGGCCCAGACGGTGTAGTCGCCGCCATCGACGTTGGCATCCTCGGTGAAGTTGCCGACCGTCCAGCCGCCCGCGGACCACACCGGGGCGTCGGTCTTGCCGTAGTTGTCGGCCCAGATGGTGTAGTCGCCGCCGTCCACCTTGCCATCGGGCTGGGCGTCGCCCGGCCACGGCAGCGGTTCGTCCGCGGCTGCGATCTCGATGATGATCCGCGGCTTCTGAACTTCGTTGTCCTTGTCCTTGGTGACAAAGCAGCCGTTCTGACCCCACTCGAAAGGCCCGGTCTGGGGATAGGCGACCCAGTTGCCGCTGCCGACCGGCTCCTCCGCATACCAGCCCCAGATCCACTCGCCTGGATTTAGGGGGTTCTCAGACCAATACCCCCTTTCCCAATACCACTCGCCAGTGTCACGGTTCTGCTGCCACGCTTGCATCTGTCCCATGATGAGCCCTTGGTTGTCGGCGTTGTACAGCAGGTCGTTGACGACCGGGCAGGGATACCAGCTCGAGGGGTGATCCGGATCGTACTGGAGTTCCGCCGTCACGTGGGTTGCCTCGGCGAAGAGCGGCTCGTCGGTGGGGATCACCATGTAGAAGTTTTCCTTGGCGGCTTGCTCGTCGGGGTCGATCGAACCATTCTGGTTCTTGTCGTAGAGGCCGTTGATGTTGCGGAACATCAGCGGATCGGAATTCTGAAAGCTGGTGAAAACCGTTCCCTCGTGGGCGGTCCAGGGGACGGCGTTGTCGACGTCCGGCGTCGGCAAATAGCCCACCATTGTCCACGACAACTGGGCGTAGGCGTTGCAGGCGGCCATCGTGCCGGGGCTCCACTGCAAATTCCCGCCACCGGGGGCGCAGCCGGGCCCGGTTGCGTCGCCCTCGGCCCAGTTGGTGCCATTGCCCAGGTTCAGCGTGCGGACTTCCAGCCGCACCGGTTGGCCGGGGTTGGACCTGTTGGCGATCATCCAGTTGCTGTAGCTGACCGCGCACAGGTCCAAGGTGAACTTGTACTTTTCGCCCTCGCCCGGGGGGTTTGCGCCCATCCAGTCCAGCATCGCCTGGGTGTCCCAGTCCATCAGGAGGCCTTCCTGCCAGCGCCACTTGTAGGCGCGGCAGCACTCATACGCCCCGCCGTTAGCCAGGTCGCCGCTGCCGGCCGCATTGCTCCAGTCCCTGTCGGGGATGAACTCTGCATAGTCACCAATGGCGGCGTAGGCCGGCGCGGCCATGCCCAACAACAGCGCAATCACCAATGTCCTTTTCATTTCCTTACCTCCAGATGGTCCTTTCCCAGGTTGGGGCAGGCCCATGTGACGCGTGGACTCCGTTCGTCCCGATCACCCGCTCTGGATTGCGAGGCCCGTTCGGCGCAACCGCCGCCGCGCCGGAAACGCCTTTGCGAGGTCACACAGTGGCCAGCCCCAACATACCTCCTCGCAGTCCAGATGGATGCTTCACAACCTTCATTTATAACCGAGAACAGAAGCCTTGTCAAGGAGTTCCGTGCGTTTTTGCCGCCGGCGCCGCCGAGTGGGTCCGGCCAGCGGCCTTGCCACGCGGCCCGGACGACGATATACCTAGCCCCGACCTGAAGGACCCGTATGGCGGAAGTCAACCTCACTTTGGAAGGCCGATCATGAAACTCGCGATTCCGATCTGCATCGTCATTGGCTCTCTGGCGTGTTCGCTGCCGGCCGCGGACAACACAGTCATCCTCCAGCAGGGCGTCGCCCCGGCCGCCGGTTACGCCGGCTGCCGGACCGCCACGCTCTGGCCGAAGCCGCCCGCCCAGGCCCCGGCCGCGGGCGACAAGACGCTCTACCTCCGCGGCGAGCAGAACCGCATGCTGCTGAAGTTCGCAATCCCGGCCAACCTGAAGGGCAAGAGGCTCGCCCGCGCCCGGCTGTGGGTGTTCCTGCCTTCGGCCAGGAAGGAAAACCGCTACTGCGAGATCATGTGCACCGGCGTGGCGGGCGAGTGGGACGGCAGCGCCACCTGGACCAACGCCACCGCCTCGAGCAAGTGGCCATCCGCGGGCGGGGACTTCGACAACCGCACGCCCTACCGCAACGGCCGCCCGCCCGGCGTGGCCGACTCCGTCGAGCTGTACGCCAAGAACCACAATCACTGGTACAACCCGATGGACTGGCTGCCCGTGAGCGTGCCCGCCGGCGGCATGTGGGTCAGCTTCAACGTCACCGCGCTGGCGGAGAAGTGGCTGGCCGACCCGGCCGCCAATCACGGCGTCATGCTCATGCCCGTCCGCATCGAAGACAAGCGCATGCCCAACGCCTGGGAGATCGACATCCCCTCCCAGACCCACGCCGATGCCGGGCTCCGCCCGAAGCTGGAGCTGGAATTCGCCCCGCCGGACGAGCGGGTCAGCGTGGGAATGACCCACGCCATGCGCAAGGTCAACCCCTGGTCCTACCGGTACAAGTACCGCGGCGAGTACAAGCGCGAGTACCTGCTGGAGATGGCCGCCAACGAGTACGAGGGCTTCCAGGTGGTCGTCTACCCCTGGATGAGCGACCTGAAGGGCGTGAAGTTCACCTGGTCCGACCTGGTGGATCGGAAGACCGGCAGGAAGCTCCCGGCCGGGCGGATGACCTGGTACTGCCAGGACACGGTCCAGATGGTCACGAGCTGGCTGGTTCGCGACAAGTACTTCGGCGGCAAGCGGTACTGGGTTCCCGACCCGCTGGTTCCGGCGGAGCTTTCTCCGGCCGGCTGGAAGACCGTCCGCCGCCAGCAGGCGACGCCCTTCTGGTTCACGGTGCACGCCCCGGCCGGCACGCCCGCCGGCGACTATCAGACGGCGATCGCCATGACGGCCGAGGGGTGCGAGCCCATCCAGCTCAAACTCACCGTCCGCGTGTGGGACTACGAGATCCCGACCAAGTGGAGCTTCTGCGTGGTCGGCAGCTTCGGCACCGGCGGCATCCCCAAGTTCTACGGCAAGGACTACAAGGCCGAGTGGATGGACCGCTGGTACGACTTCCTGCTGGACCACCACCTCGCCCCGGTCGGGCAGTACAGCTCGGCCCTGACGCCCCCCGTCGAGCGCATTGGCCACTGCATCGGGCGCGGGATGAACGTAATCTACCTGCACGGCAGCTTCAAGCGCAACAGCAACCTGGAGACGATCCGCCAGCGGCACGAGAAGCTCAAGGCCATGGGCGTCATCGACAAGGCCGTCCTCTACGTCGAGGACGAAGGCCACCGCCACGCCATGCGCAAGCACCTGTCGCTGAACGTCCGCAAGGTCGCCCCCGAGGCGATGATGATGGTCGGGGGCGGCGCCCCCAACCCGGAGGGCATCGGCTACGTCGACGTCTGGGACCCGGAGATCGACGTCTGGCCGGGGACCAAGCTGACCGCCGCCCAGGCCCGAAAGGTGGTCCAGGAATGCCAGGGGCGCGGGGAGAAGTTCTTCTGGTACGTCGCCGCCGGGCCGACCGCGCCGTATCCCAACGTCCAGTTGGAGTACCCCCTCATCGGCGCCCGGTCCTACATCTGGATGAGCTGGAAGTACCGGGCCACGGGCTTTGAGTACTACTGCTACAACATCTGGAAGTACAACTTCAAGGGCGAGAAGCGCTGGCCGGAGGTCCCCTGGGACGCCCGCGCGTTCGTCAGCCGCAACTCCATGTACAACTGCGACGGCATGCTGTTCTATCCCGGCCCGAAGGGCACGCCCTGCCCGTCGATCCGCCTGGAGAACATCCGCGACGGCATCGAGGACTGGGAGAGTTTCTACATGCTCCGGGATTACGCCGACGCCCTGGCCGCAAATGAAAACGCCGGCGCCACGGGTGACTGCGTGCTCACCCGCGCCCGCGAGATGCTGGACGTGCCCGACGAGGTGGTCAAGAGCGTCACCGTCTGGTCGCAGGACGGCGAGCTGCTGCTGAAGACGCGGCGCGAGCTGGCCGGGCTGATCGTGGACATCAAGCGGATCGTGCCCAAGCGCGAATACGAGCGCGTCCGCGACGCCCGCCAGGCCGCACAGCTCCGGCGCGAAAGGGAGATGCTCACGAAGCGGGCCGCGGCGCCCACGACACAGCCGGCCGAGGGATCGAGCAAATCCGACTGACCGCGCTGGCGACGAGAAGGCTGCACGTCCATTCACGCCGGCCATGAGCTGGAGTGGCACATGACCCACCGGCAGTACCTGCGCAGGATTCTCGCCGGGCGGGCACGCGGAGCTTCTGGGTGGACAGCGACGGCGACATGGAGGCGCTGATCCCGCTGTGGATGGAGGCGGGCGTTAACTGCCTGTGGCCGCTGGAGCAGGCCGCCGGCATGGACCCGCTGCGGCTGCGCAAGAAGTTCGGCGGCAAGCTGGCGCTGGCCGGCGGGCTGGACAAGATGGAAATCGCCAAGGGCCCCAAGGCGATCGAAAAGGAACTCCGCGCGAAGATCCCGCCGCTGCTGGAGCAGGGGGGATACATCCCCCACTTGGACCACACCTTCTCGCCCGAGATATCGTACGACAACTTCATGTACTACATGGACTTGAAGCGAAAGCTGATCCGGGGCTGACCGGGGCCGGCCGGGAGGCGCACCATGGCGGCGGAGATGAGCAAGCGGCAGCGCGTGGAGCGGGCGATGGACTGCCAGCAGACCGACCGCGTGCCGCTGTACGACATTCTCATCTGCGACGCCGCCATCCAGCACTTCAGCGGCGAGAAGCTTCCGCCGCTGGTGCGCGACGACCGCACGCGGGCGGAGGTGGACCGGATCGCCGGGGAGGCCATCGACAGGATGCTGGACGCGACCCGCGTCTCCGGCTTCGGCACCCTGGGCGAGCGGGATTACGTCGACGAGTTCGGCTTCCACATCCACGATGACGCATGGGAAAAGACCTCCTGGATCGTCCAGCGCCCCTTCGATGACGAGGCCGGAGCGGCCGAGTACCTCAAGAAGCTCGTCGACAGCCTCGCTCGGGAAACCCGCGGGATCAACGCCAACCCGCGGACCCGTCGCGAGCAGTTCCTCTCCCGGTGGCGGCCGATGCAGGAGCGCATCGGCAGCACCGTCCACCTGCTGGCCGAGCAGGGCACCGGGCTGGACGACATTCGCGCCAAGCTCGGTCTGGAGATCTTCTCCTACCTGGCCGCCGACGATCCGGGCATCATCGACGAGGCCTGCGAGGCGTGGACCGTTCGGAACCTCGCCCACTGTCACGCCATCGCCGATCCGGCGCTGTCGCCGGCCGTGCTGACCTACTGCGACATCGCCTACAAGGGCAGGCTGATCCACTCGCCCGAGTACCTCCGGGGCCACCTGTTCCCGCAACTGAAGCGGCTCAACGACGCCTGGCACGAGCACGGCCTGAAGTGCCTGTTCCACTCCGATGGCTATCTCATGGAGGTGATGGACGACCTGGTGGCGGCCGGCATCGACGGGCTGAACCCCATCGAGACCGTGGCCGGCATGGATCTGCGGGAGGTCCGCCGGAAATATCCGAAGATCTTCCTGGCCGGCGGGATCGACATGAGCCAACTGCTCTCGCGCGGCACGCCCGAGCAGGTCAAGGGAGTCTGCCGCCAGGCCATCCGCGACGCCTGCCCGGGCTACCTGATGGGCTCGACGACCGAGGCCGACAATAGCTGCAAGCCGGAGAACCTGGTGGCCATGTATGAGGTGGCCCGGGAAGGCCTGTAGCGCGGCGCCGATGAGGTCGTCGGCTCGCCCACGTGCCGGTGCCCGAATAATATCGCTTGCATCCGTCGCGCCTCGTCCACATGATCTCGAGCCTGATGGAGCTTGCCGGGCACGACTCCGGCGGCTCTTCGCGTCCGGACGAGCCGGGTTGTCCACCATCGGCGGGCAGCCCACCTGACGGCCGGACAGGGGCGGCCAACTGCACAAAGGAGTGAGGACAATGGAGATCCAGGAGATTCAATTACGGGAGCTGGACGCCCAGGCGTTCATCAAGGACAAGACCGAGGAGATCGCCGGCATGGTCGCCGATGGCCAAGCCGTCAACGCCCTCTCCGGCGGCGTCGATTCTTCCGTGGTCACGATGCTGGCCCACAGGGCTTTGGGCGAGCGGCTGAAGACCTACTTCATTGAGAACGGCCTGATGCGCGAAGGCGAGCCCCAGCGCGTCGTCGAGATCTTCGCCGCGCTCGGCGTACCCGTGGAGATCGTCGACGCCAGGAAGAAGTTCTTCAACGCCCTGAAGGGCCTGACCGACCCGGAGGAAAAACGCGAAAAGGGCATCACCCAGGTCTTCTACAAGGACGTCTTCGGCAAGCTCGTCAAGGACAGCGGCGCCAAGTTCCTGCTCCAGGGAACCAACTACACCGACGTGGAGGAGACGCTCGCCGGCGTCAAGCGGCAGCACAACATCCTCGCCCAGCTCGGCATCGACACGGAGAAGGCCTTCGGCTACAAGGTGATCGAGCCGATCATCGAGCTGCGCAAGCCGGCCGTGCGGGAAGTGGGCAAGGTGCTGGGCCTGCCGGAGGAGATCTACGCCCGCCCGCCGTTCCCCGGGCCGGCGCTGTGCGCGCGGGTCATCGGCGAGGTCACGCCGGAGCGGGTGGCGCTGGTGCGGGCGGCGACCGCCATCGTGGAGGCCGAGCTGGCCGGCAGCGGGGCGTTCCAGTACATGGCCATCCTCCACCGCGACAAGGTCACCGGCATCCGCGACGGCAAGCGGGACTACGGCCACCAGATCGAGGTCCGCTGCTGGGAGTCGACCGACGCCGTGACGGGCGAGCCGACCGAGCTGCCCTTCGCGACGCTGAGGAAACTCGCCGAGCGGATCAGCGGCGAGGTTCCCGGCGTCGTCAGCGTCACCTACAACGTCACGGCCAAGCCGCCCTCCTGCATCGAGGCGGTGTGACTCCGCAGCGTGGAGACGCTGAAAGGACGGGACCTCCACCAGAGCGCTTCTCTCGTCCCCGGCTGACCTGCTCGGGGCGCCCGAAGACCGCCTACTTCAGACCGAACTGGCGTTTCAGGAACTCTGCGGCCTCGCGGGCAAAGACCTTGTGGACGGCCTCGTCCGGGCAGCCGACGGGACAGTCGGGGAAGTCCTCCCGGTAGCGCAGCACGCATTCGACGCCGAGCGGGTCGAGCTTGTCCTTGAGCACCTCGCCGAACCTGGGATGGTGAATCCCCTCGCCGGCGTTGAGCTCGCTCATCAGCGGCAGATTCGGCTGGGGGTAGAACAGGAACACCGGCGGGGCGTCCGCGGTCACGTGGGTGATGGGAGAGCCGGCGGCGAAGACCTTGCGTGCCCGGGCGGAGCCGTTGTCGGCCGGCTTGACGCGGAAGAGGAGCTGCATCGCCTCGTGGTCCGCGGCCGGGCCGGGGATGATCGAACGGATGAAATTGGGGTCGTAGGAACTCTGCGTGGCGGTGCAGGCCATGCAGTTCGGCCGGGATGATTCCCGGGCGATGGGGTCGTCGCTGTTGGCGTCGGTTAGGTCCTCGTGAAACCCCAGCCACAGGGAAATGCCTCCGCCGGCGGAGCCGCCGCCGGCCGCGATCCGCCCCGGGTCCACGTTCCAGCCGTGCCGTCCGCGGAAGCGGAGGAACTGGACCGCCCGGGCGGCGTCGTGCATCGGCGCCGGGAACGGCGCCTGCTGGCTCAGCCGGTAGTTGATGCTGGCGACCGAAATGCCCGCCGACAGGGCCGCGGCGACCAGCTCGCCGGAGACGCCGGACTTGTCCCCGCCATAGAACCCCCCGCCGTGTATCCACACCCACAGCGGCGCCGGCCGGCGGGATTCGGCTCGCCAGAAGTCCAGCACGTTGCGGGGGTGAGGCCCGTAGGGCATATCTCTCACGTCGGGAATCGGCTTTTCCACGCCTTGCTCCTGATCTTTGGGTAGGCCGATACAGGCCGAACCCGCATCAGCTTACAGGCAGAGACGGCATTTTGCACGCCCGGACGCGCCGCAGGCGGCGAATTCGATCGGCAACTGATTTTTCCGCGGAGTCGGCCGTTTTCTTGTTGTCCGGCCCGGGCGAAGTCGCTAGACTGTCCGCTCAAATCTCATGTCGCCTGGAGCGGGAACTGCTCCGCGCAGGCGAACATACTCGGTAGTCTTGCCCCGGCGAGAAAGTTCCAGAAGCGGCAGTCTGCGGTCTGAACCACGCGCGGGGCACCAGGGAAAAGGAATGGTCCCTTATGCCGAAGCGCGATGACGTTCACAAGGTGATGATTATCGGCTCCGGTCCGATCGTGATCGGCCAGGCGTGCGAGTTCGACTATTCGGGCACGCAGGCGTGCAAGGCCCTTCGCTCGCTGGGCTATGAGATCGTGCTGGTCAACTCCAACCCGGCCACCATCATGACCGACCCCGGCACGGCCGACGTGACCTACATCGAGCCGCTCACACTGGCGGCGATGACGGCCATCATCGAGAAGGAGCGGCCCGACGCGCTGCTGCCGAACCTCGGCGGGCAGTCGGGTCTGAACCTGGCCTCCGAGCTGCACAAGGCCGGCGTGCTGGACCGCTACGGCGTGCGGATCATCGGCGTGCAGGCCGACGCCATCGAGCGCGGGGAGGACCGGCTGGCCTTCAAGGAGACCATGAACCGCCTGGGCATCGACATGCCCAGCAGCGAGATCGCCTACACCGTGGAAGAGGCCGAGAAGATCGCCGCCGACCTGGGCTATCCGGTGGTCATTCGCCCCGCCTACACCCTGGGCGGGACCGGCGGCGGGCTGGTCTACAACGTCGAGGAACTCCGCGTCGTCGCCAGCCGCGGCATCGCCGCCAGTCTGGTCGGGCAGATCCTGGTGGAAGAGTCCGTCCTCGGCTGGGAGGAGCTGGAGCTGGAGGTCGTCCGCGACGCCAAGAACCAGATGATCACCGTCTGCTTCATCGAGAACGTGGACGCCATGGGGGTCCACACGGGGGATTCCTACTGCACCGCCCCCATGCTGACGATCTCGGAGCAGCTCCAGCAGCGCCTCCAGAAGCACTCCTACGACATCGTCGAGGCGATCCAGGTCATCGGCGGCACCAACATCCAGTTCGCCCACGACCCCAAGACCGGGAGGGTGGTGGTCATCGAAATCAACCCGCGGACGTCGCGCTCCTCGGCCCTGGCGTCCAAGGCCACGGGCTTTCCCATCGCCCTGGTCTCCGCCAAGCTGGCCGCCGGGCTGACGCTGGACGAGATCCCCTACTGGCGCGACGGCACACTGGAGAAGTACACCCCCTCCGGCGACTACGTGGTCGTCAAGTTCGCCCGCTGGGCCTTCGAGAAGTTCCGCGACGCCGAAGACAAGCTGGGCACGCAGATGCGGGCCGTCGGCGAGGTCATGAGCATCGGCAAGACCTACAAGGAGGCCCTCCAGAAGTCCATCCGCTCCCTGGAGAACGGGCGATACGGGCTGGGCTTCGCCAAGGATTTCAACCGGCGGCCGCTGGCGGAGCTGCTGGACATGCTCCGCGAGCCGAGCAGCGAGCGGCAGTTCATCATGTACGAGGCCCTGCGCAAGGGCGCCGGCGTGGAGCAGCTCTACGAGCTGACGTACATCAAGCCGTGGTTCCTCCGGCAGATGAAGGAGCTGGTCGAGCGGGAGGAGGAAATCCTCCGCTTCAAGGGCAAATCCCTCCCGGACGAGCTGCTGACCCAGGCGAAGAAGGACGGCTTCTCAGACAAGTATCTCTCGCAATTGCTGGGCGCGCCCGAGAAGGAGATCCGCGACCAGCGGACGGCCCTCGGCGTGGTCGAGGGCTGGCACGCGGTGCCGGTCAGCGGCGTGGAAAACGCCGCCTACTACTTCTCCACCTACAACGCCCCGGACGTCGTCACCACCAGCGACCGGCCGAAGGTCATGGTCCTGGGCGGCGGGCCCAATCGCATCGGCCAGGGAATCGAGTTCGATTACTGCTGCGTCCACGCCGCCTTCGCCCTCCACGAAGAAGGCTACGAGACCATCATGGTCAACTGCAACCCCGAGACCGTCTCCACCGACTACGACACCTCCGACAAGCTCTACTTCGAGCCGCTCACCGTCGAGGACGTGCTCAGCATCTATCAGAAGGAAAAGCCGCTGGGGGTGATCGTCCAGTTCGGCGGGCAGACGCCGCTGAACATCGCCCAGGAACTGGCGGCCGAGGGCGTCAAGATCCTCGGCACCAGCCCCGACACCATCGACCTGGCCGAGGACCGGGACCGCTTCCGAAAGATGATGAGCAAGCTCAATATTCCCATGCCCGAGTCCGGCATGGCCAGCACGCTGAAAGAGGCCTTGAAGATCGCCGCGCGCATCGGCTATCCGCTGATGGTCCGGCCGTCGTACGTCCTCGGCGGCCGCGGCATGGAAGTGGTCCACGACGAGGAGATGCTGCGGCAATACGTGGCCGCGGCCGTGGACGTCACGCCCGAGCGGCCCATCCTCATCGACAAGTTCCTGGAGAACGCCACCGAGGCCGAGGCCGACGCCATCGCCGACGGCGCCGACGCCTTCGTCCCGGCCGTCATGGAGCACATCGAGCAGGCCGGCATCCACTCCGGCGACTCGGCCTGCGTCATTCCCCCCACCAGCATTCCCGCCGAGCACCTCCAGACCATCCGCGAGTACACCCGCAAGATCGGCCGCGAACTCAACGTCGTCGGGCTGATGAACATGCAGTACGCCATCGCCGACGGAATCGTGTACGTGCTGGAGGCCAATCCCCGCGCCTCGCGCACCGTGCCGCTGGTCTCGAAAGTGTGCAACGTCTCCATGGCCCGCTGCGCCACGCAACTGATGCTGGGCAGAAAGCTGGCCGACCTGGGGCTGAAGGACCGCCCCATCCCGCACTACGGCGTCAAGGAGGCGGTCTTCCCGTTTCCGATGTTCCCGGAGGTCGACCCCATCCTCGGGCCGGAGATGCGCTCCACCGGCGAGGTACTCGGCCTGGCCGATTCTTTCGGGCTGGCGTTCTTCAAGGCGGAGGAGGGCGCCAAGCAGTTGCTGCCGACCGAGGGGACGGTGCTGATCTCCGTTTCGCAGCGGGAGCGGCCGGCGGTGCTGGAGCCCGCGCGCCGATTCGACGACCTCGGCTTCCGGATCGTCGCCACCGCCGGCACCCAGGCGTTCCTCGCCTCTCAAGGGATCAAGGCCGAGCCGATCCAGAAGCTCCACGAAGGCCGGCCCAACATTACCGACGCCATCATGAACGGGGAGATTCAACTCGTCATCAACACCCCCGTCGGCAAGCTCAGCCAGTACGACGACTCCTACATTCGCAAGTCGGCGATCAAGTACAGGGTGCCGTACATCACCACGCTCAGCGCCGCCAACGCCGCCGCCGAGGGCATCGCCGCTTGCCGCAAGCCCGGCTCGCCGGGACAGTGGCCCCCGGTGAAGTCCCTCCAGGACTACCACAAGGAGATCAAGTAGCCGCACCAGCCGCGCCCGCGGGCGGGGCGCGGGCGCTCGCCGGCCGGGCCATGTTGTCCTATCGCTCGGAGATGTCCTCGAAGGCCGAGTCCGGGTCGGCGCACATGCGCCCGCGCATCTCGAAGATGTCGGTGCCGATCTTCTTGCCGGTGCTTCCGGTCACGAAGAGTTTCACGACCGCGCAGTTGGCATACTCCACCAGCGGCACGGCGATGAAGGTGCCGTCGAACTTGAACTTCACGTCGCGCATTTCCTTATCGCCGGGGTACATCACGCCGGCCCTGCCGACGTCGTGGCCGCGCTTCAGGCGAAACAGGGCGTACGGCGTCCTGGCCCACTTGACCTCGTCGCCGGCGTCGATGTGCTCGTTCACAATGCCGGCGACGTAGTCGCCGCCGACGGTGTAGCACTTGCCGCGCGAGCTCCTCGGCACGCGCATCGGGTCGGGCTCGAAGCACAGCACCCGCCGGCGGAATTGATCGAACAGCGGCAGGTACTTCCGATACAGGGCGATGTTCTCATCGGTAGCCTCGACCAGCTTCGGCCAGGCCCCGTTGACGATCGACCGCCGCAGGAACTCGTCCGTCGTGCGGTTGCGGTCGCCCCACAGGTAGAACAGCGGGCTGGCGATCGACGCCCAGTAGAACTTCTCCTCGTACATGTCGCCGTCGCCCTCCAGCAACTGGCCGTCCACGTACCGCATCGAGCGGATGCTCATCGGCTTGTTGGCGAAGGAGGTCAGGTCGCGCGGCTTCATGATCTCCGTCTTGATCCGCCGCTCGACGTCGTCGTAGGAGTGGTTGATGCTGTAGCAGGGCTTGCCGTTGACCACGGTGACGCCGTCGTCGTGGGCGAAGTCGATCTCGTAGTGGCGGAAGCAGTCCAGGAAAAACCCGTCCAGCATGGGGTACTCCTGGAAGATCTTCCTGGCCGATTCGTAGCAGAACTTTCCGAAGGAGAAGCGCGGGTCGGCGTTCAGGTTGTGGCACATGTACCAGCCGCTGGGGACGTACTCGCCGTCCTCGTCCTTGACGATGGCGTCGGGCCATTCGGCCTCCACCCGCGGGCGATAGCCGTCGGTGTAGTTGAAGTACCACTGGCAGGAGATGCCGGCGTCGGCGAGGATTTGCAGCCGGCGCTTGACGTCGTCGCGGGTGTGGTAGAGGTCCTTCACCTTGACCCCCAGCAGCTCGGCGACCTCCCGGTCGGTGTGCTCGGAAAGGTAGCGCTCGATCTGCTCGGCCATGCGCTCGCCCGGAACCGCCACCCCGCCTCTCTGGCTGCGCGTGGGCTTGCCCTGGGCCTCCAGCAGTTTCCGGCGGACGCCCTCCTTGACGCCGATGCGGTACCAGCGGTCCTTGCCGTCCTGGTAGTAGTCGCAGTAATCCTGGAAGTGGCCGTGCACCTCCATGTACTTGCCGCCCATCGCCACGAGCCTCTCGGCCTGATCGGAGCTGTGGACGCTGCCGCCGATGTAGCAGCCTTCCTGCTGGTAGATGGTCGGGTTGAACGGGTCGAAGTATTCCCGCCAGCGCCGGTAGACCGCCCCCAGCCCGCAGCGCCAGTCGCCCTCGTGGAAGAAGAGCATGATCTTGGTGTTCATCGCCCGCTTGCCCACCAGGCCGATGTAGTAATTCACCGCCTCCAGCACCGGCACCGTGCGGACGTCCTTGCGCATGGAGCCCCAGTTGAAGCACTTCTCGCCGTTGTTGAAGATGAACTTGGCGGCCGGGACGTTGGCGTCGATGGGCTCGACCATGGAGTAGCCCACGTTCAAGGCGCGGTTGTAGTGGCTGACCATGGGCAGGATGATCTCCTGGTCAGACACGTAGGGGATCTGGGTGTACATGAACTCGAACGGCGTCATGCCGTCGAAGCCGACCTCGCCGAACTTGCACGGGGCCCAGACGTCCCAGCCGGCGATCAGCGGGAGCATGAAATACACCCGCAGGGAGCGGTCCTTGACCTTCGCGTTCTTCTTCCTGGCCGTGACCTCCCAGTGAAAGGCGTCCTTCTCCATCCGCATCGTCACCTGCACCGTGAACGGGGCGCCTTTGTATTGCCGTCTGAAGCGGACGGTGTTGCCGCGCTTGGAGGCGGCCGAGAGGACAAACCCCGTCCGCAGGTCGTCGTACCAGCGGTCGGCGTGCTCGTCGTAGATCCGCAGCCCGCCGATGTAGCCGGGGATGCCGCCGCGAACCTGGGCGAACAGGTCGACCTTGGCCTTCTTCCAGTACAGCGAGCGGATGAAACCGGTTTCGCGCTCGACGTCCATCCAGGCGTCGCCGTTTTCCAGCCTCCAGGTCTTGACTTGGTCGAGTTCCTTCAATTTCAGTCCTGCCATTGCTTGCTCCTTGGTTTTACTGCAAGTATTCGCTTGAGGCGGCCGTATCAGACGGGCGCGATCAGCTCTTGTCCACCAATTCTCTCAGCTTTCCGACGTAGTGACAGTAGTTTTCCCACGACACGTCGGGCGGGACGGCGTGGTCCAGCTCCGGGACGTATCTTCCGCTTTCCACGGCCGGGCGGACGCGCTCCAGCTCCCGGTCGATGGCCTCCGGCCCGAGGGCCAGGGCGCGCTTGTCGATGCCGCCCATCAGGGCCAGGGAGGGGAACTTCTTCCGCATGACGTTCACGTCGCAGCCGGCGGCCACCTCCATCGGCCACAGGTAGTTCACCCCGGCGGCCGTCATCACCGGGATGATCCGCTCCGGCTGGCCGTCGGTGTCGACGGAGATGATCGGAATGCCGCGGGCGTCGGCGAACTGCTTGATCCGCCGGTAGCACGGGCCCATGAACTCCTCCCAGTGCTTCGGCGAGATCAGCGGCCCCTGCCGGCCGCACATGTCCTCCCAGATGTGGATCACGTCCACGCGAACCTCCGAGGCGACCTTCTCGAACACGCTCAGGTACAGCGACGTCACGTGGTCCATGATCTCGTGGACCAGATCGGGCATCGTGTAGAACGCCAGCAGGCACTCCTCGTCGCCCAGCAGCCAGCGCACGCTGCCGAAGATGCCCACGTCGGGGTAATGGCCGATCTGGATCGGCACTGACCGGGCGGTCCATTCGGCGCAGCTTTCGCGCCAGTTGCCGGCGAGGCGCTGCGGGTGGTCGGGGTCGAGCCAGCGATCCCGGTATTCCTGCCAGTCGCGCCGGTCCTTGACGGGGAACTCGATGAACTCCGACATGGACTCGTGGTCCTTGGGGTTCCTGCGCTTGATGCCCCAGCCGTCCGTCCAGACGTAGAACTCGTCGGTCTCTTCCAATGTTTTCCGCTCGCGCCGGGGGCACGGGCCGTAGTTGACCGGCACGACCGCCGGGCTAGACTCACCCCCGAAGTGCTCGCGCACGTCCTGGAAACTCTCGAAGCTCGCGGGCATGCCCTCATTCTGCCACCGCCGCCAGGCGTTGTCCCATGGGCCCCAAAAAAGCCAGTACGGCGGCCGGTCCACCGGCTCGCCCAGTACGCACGCCACGAATCGCTCTCGATCGTTCATCCAATTCTCTTCCGCTGCGTGTGTTTCCCGTCCTGCCCGAACGCGTCGTTGCTTCTTATCTTCGTTCGCGTAATTCGTGTAATTCGTGGACTCCGTCTGCTTCTTCTTCTCGCCGTAATTCGTGGACTAATCCGTTTTCTGCTCGATCAGCGTGGCGAAGCGCTTGTTGATCGCCAGGGCCGGGTCCAGCGGCACCTCGACCGGCTTGCAGTCCTTGGGGATGCTGATCGTGGGCGTCGCCCGGATGGTCTTTTTCTCAAACTGCGGCAGCCACTTGCGATGGGCCTCCAGCATCTCCGCGCACATTTCCCGGATTTCCTTGAGGGTGCAGACCGCCGAGGTCAGCGGGTCCATGGCCACGGCGTGGACGATGCTTTCCGTGTCGCCGGCCAGGGCGGCCTCGCCGGCGAGGATCTGGACGTTGACGTTGGTCATGCACGCGGCCGCACACTGCGGCGGCAGGGCCCCGATCCGCGTGGGGTGCAGCCCGGTGTCGTCGGCGAACGTGGGCACCTCCACGCAGCAGCCGTCCGGCAGGTTGGAGATGTAGCCGTCGTTGCGGACGTTGCCCATGAAGCGGAACGGCCTGCCGGTCGTGACGGCCTCCAGGATGTAGGAGCAGTACTCCACGGACCGGCTTTCGATCCTGGCGGTCTCATACTCCAGCGGGTCGTGCTCGGCGTACTTGGCGGCCAGGGCCTTGGAGTACTTGTAGTACGCCCCGCTGGCGCCGCCGAAGCCGGGCTCGTCGCAGTACAGCTCCAGCGCCTTGGCGTTCTTGCGGAACCAGGGCACGTACTCGCTCAGGTGGCCGGTGCTCTCGGTCATGAAGTAGCCGAAGTGGCGGAAGACCTCGCCGCGGACCTTCTCGTTCTTGTAGTACTCGGGCTTCTCGAAGACCTCGCGCAGCTTGGGGTAGAGGTCGCGCCCCTTGTGGGTCAGCGTGAGGAACCAGTCCATGTGGTTGATGCCGCCGCAGGTGTAGGAGATTTCCTCCTTGGGCACGCCGCAGTAGCCGGCGATGAGGTCCAGTGTGGTCTGCACGCCGTGGCAGAGGCCCACGAACGCCACGTCGGTGGCCTTGCCCAGGGCCAGGCAGGTCCCGGCCATGGGGTTGGCGTACTGGAGCATGATCGCCCCGGGCTTGGCCAGCTCGTTCATGTCGCGGGCGATGTCCACCAGCACGGGGATGGTCCGCAGCCCCCGGAAGACCCCGCCCGGGCCGAGCGAGTCGCCGATGCACTGGTCCACCCCGTACTTGAGGGGGATCTCATAGTCGACGCCGAAGGCCTCCAAGCCGCCGACCTGGATCATCACCACCACGAAGTCGGCGCCCTGAATGGCTTCCTGGCGGTTGGTGGTCGCCCAGACCTTCGCCTTCAGGGAGTTTTCGGCGGCCATGCGCTTGCCGAACGCCTCCATCCGCCGCAGCCTTCTCTCCGTCGGCGCCATCAGGGCGAACTCGCTGTCGGCCAGCGCCGGCGTGGCCATGATGTCGCTCATGAGCGTCTTGCAGAAGACGACGCTCCCGGCCCCGATCATCGCGATCTTCTTCGGCATGGTCATTTCTCCTATTGCTTCCGCGGCCCAGCAGCCAGGCGATGCTTTTCTGTATTTCGCTCTGGTCCACCTACATGTTTGGCCCTATGCTCGACGAACGCCGTCTCATTCCGCCTGCGAATACCGCAGCAGCAGGCTGCCCGGCATTTCCGGAATCGTGACCGTCAGCCGGCGAAGCTGGCCGCCGCTCATTCGCTTGCGCGGCGCTTCCTGGTAGCCGCTGCTGAGGCTTACTTCATACTGCACGCTCGCGTCGACGCACTTCAGTTCCACCGCCATCGTGGGGAAAGGGCTGCGGTGGCGGCGGAGGAACATCGCAAACCCGCCCTTCAGGTCCTGGCGGTGGAACTGGTAGCAGCACCAGTCGTGATCGGAAACGGTCAAAGGGAGCAGCAGGTGGAAGTCGCCCAGGAAGAACGGCCGGAGGCTCTTCCACTCGGCGATGGCCGCCCGGGCCTCGGCGAGGGGGAATTCGTCTCCCAGCAGCGTCTTGCCCCTGGCCAGCACCTCCTTGAAGTCGACGATGGCGTCGCGGTCGTCCGCGGCGTAGTCCTCGTGCGGGATATGGAAGCCGAACGTGAACCCGCCGATGATCTGGCCGCGGGTACCGTAGGGCGTGAAGTTCCACACCCCCCCGCCGAACAGCGGCACCCACCGCGCCAGGCCGGCCTTGATGCTCTGGTCGCCCACGTGCAGCCCCATGCCGAACGCCAGGCCGATCACGTCGAAGAAGTCGCTGGCCCAAAGCGGCAGCGACCGTGACAAGGTCTCCAGGTCGATCCTCCTGCCGCCGCTGGCGCAGTTGTCGATCCACAGCTTCCGGTGACGGCGGCGCAGCTCGTCCCAGAGCTGGTAGTGCCCCTCGACGTATCGGATCTCGGTCATGCCGACCCGGTCGGGCGCGTCGGCCGACTGCCAGTAGCGCAGCGGGTCGAAGTTGAAGTCCTGCCGGTAGATGTCCACGCCATTGTCCGCGATGAGCCGGGAGAGAAGCTCGGTGATGTACGTTCGCGCCTCGGGCAGACCCAGGTTCAGCAGCAGGTTGTCGCCGTCCTTCTCGCTGGCCAGGAGGAATTCGGGATGCTCCTTTTCGAGCAGCGACCCCGGCCGGACCCGTTCGGGCTCGAACCACAGGACGAACTTCATGCCCGCCTTGTGGGCCGCGTCTGCGATGGGCTTGAGGCCGCGCGGGAACCTCTCCCGGTTAACCACCCAGCTTCCCACCTCCTGCCACCACTCGCGGCCCCGGCCGTACCAGCAGGCGTCGATCCAGTACGCCTCGGTCCCCAGCGAGGCGACCTTTGGCAGCGCCGTCATCTCCAGTTGCTCGCCGGCCTCGCCGGTGAGGTAGAAGTGGCCCTGAAGGCACTGGGCCGTGGGCGGCATGACCAGTTCCCCGTCAATCCGCGGCAGGTAGTGCGCGAGCAAGAGCCGCCGGAGCAGGTTGTTGCCCACGGAGTCGTCTTCGCCCTCCCAGTCCATGACCAGAATTCTCGGCGTCCGGATCTTTTCGGCGGGATGCAGCAGCAGATGCGTCCGCTCCATGCCGGCGGAGACTCGCAGTCGCTGCCGGTCGCGGTCGAAGCCGGCCGACCACTGCCCCGACCAGCCGATGGCCAGGACCATTCCGCACCCGCGGCGCTGGAGGTTCATGAACGGCAGCGTCCCGTTGGACGACCTGCCGCCCTGCGGGGCCAGCGCTTTCCGGGCGCCCGGCGGAAGCTCGCTCACCTGGGGCAGAAAGTCATCCGCCCGGCAACTGCTGCCGTTGGCGTGGTGGAGCCGCAGCCGCTCCGTCGGGGACATGGGCACGCGGACGTCGATCGGGAGGATGTCTTCCAGGATCGGTGTGTCGGCCGGACCGCGGTTCTCAAACTCCACCAACCAATCCACCGCCGAAAAATCGTCGAACCTGCGAACGTGGAGGGTCGCGCAAAGCCCCGTGACGGGATCGGCGTAGGCGACGTGGGTGATCTTCCCGCCGGCGGCTGCTTCCGTCGAAACCTCTTTCTTCCACTGTCCCAGCAGTTCCGCTGAACTGTTGCCGCCGTAGCGAAAGGAAAACGCCGGGATTTCCGCTTCTGCCGCGAATTCAGGCATCTCCGTTTCCTTCTTCGGGCCCCGCGACTTCCGCCCTCCTGGGCCGGCAATCGCCGCTGGCCTAATCGCCCATGCTCTGGGCGAAGCCAAGATTCCTGAACAGGTACAGCCCGTCCTTGCCGGGGGCGACGATGTCCCCCCGGCCGTCGCCGGTCATATCCGCCACCTGGAAAAAGATGCCGCAGCCGGTGGCGACGCGCGCCCGGCCGTAGTCGATCACCTGCTTGGCGAAGCCCTCGCCGGTCCACTTGAAATAGTAAATGCCGACGGGGTCGTACGCGCCGGGATCTTTTCCGCAGTGGGCCCGATACCGCTTGCCGGTGATCAGCTCGCAGGCCCCGTCGCCGTCGATGTCGGCCCAGATGAGGTCGTGGTACTGGCTGTTGAACGGGTCGATCGGATGCCGGATCCATTTGCGGGCGTTGCCCTCTCGCCGCTGCTGCCACCAGTGAAGCCCGTAGGCGTGCGACTGGCCGACGATCAGCTCGTTGACCCCGTCGCCGTTGAGGTCGACCACCAGGATCGGCACGCTGGCCGAGCCCAAGTCGAACTCGTCGTGCCACTTCCATTTTCCCGCCAGCGGATCGGGCGGCGCCTCCAGCCATCCCCCGGCGAGGACGAAGTCGCCCCGGCCGTTGCCGGAAACGTCGCCGAACCCGAGGCCGTGGCCTTGCGGTCCGTCCCAGATCTTGTGGGCGGAGAACTCGCCGGTGCCGCGGCCGGCGGCGTCGGTGATCAGCTTGTAGACGACCAGCGGCCCGCCGGGGGTGTTGGGCACGATCTCGACCCGCCCGTCGCCGTCGACGTCCCATGCCCGGATGCTCTCGACGTTGCCGGTGGCGGCGATGACGTGCTCGGGCCATTCCTTGCCGGGGTCGCCCCTGGGATTCTCCCGCCAGCGGATGGTGTCGCCCCACCAGCCGCCGGTGATGAAGTCCAGGTAGCCGTCGCCGTTGACGTCCATGGGGATGGTGGCGAAGTCGTCGTAGTACTCCCCGACGGCCTGGACCTCGCCGATCTTGCACTTGCGATCGAACCGGGGGCCGGGGTACCAGTAGCCGCCGCTGACGATGTCGGGCACGCCGTCGTTGTTCACGTCGAACACGCCGGCCGACTCGTACCGCTCATCCGCGATCAGGATCTTTTCGAAACGAATTGGAGGCATGGTCGATCCTCGCAAGGAAAATTCCAAATCTCAATCACCAAACTTCAAACAAGCTCCAAATCTCAATAACCAAACCACAAACAAGCTCCAAATCTCAAAAGACCAAACAAGAAACAGGACCAAACGGGCCGCGGCATTCAAGATTTGGAGATTTCGTCATTGAGTATTGTTTGTGATTTGTCATTTGCGATTTGGAGCTTCTACTGCCCGTACTTCATCCGAATGTATTCCCGCGCGACGCGCAAGTCCTCCACCGCCTCGGCCGCGTCGCACGGCGGGGGCATCTCGCCTTTGCAGACCTTCACGAAGTGGATCGCCTGCTGGCGCATGCTGTGGACCCACGGCATGGCGGGGACGGTCCGCTCGGGCCGGCCGCCGCCGTCCCGGTAAATCTCGATCGTCCCCGCCCGGTGCGTCGCCAGCGGGGCCGGCAGATGCAGCTTCACGTAGCCCTTCTCGAACGCGATCAGGGCCGACTCCTCCCACGCCACCGTCGTCTGGTACGGCGTCATCTCGATCACGCCGGGTATGCCGCTTTCGCTGGTAGCCGCCAGCAGCACGCCCGTCTTCTCGGCGTAGCTCACCCGGTACGGCTCGCCCAGCAGGTATCGCATCAGGTTGACCTGGTGGATGTAGTAGTTCACGAAGCTGACGTACGCGTCGTGGGTGGGCTTGTCCATGTCCGGCGGCCGGGGCTCGGCCGGCAGTTTCGCCCGCTCGTCGCCGGCGTCCAGCAGGCCGGTGAAGCCGCCGGCCACCCAGTCTCCGGCCGGCATGAGGATGCGAACGTACTTCAGCGGACCCATCTCGCCCGTGGCCTTCCACCCGGCGATGACCTCGCGGGCGGCGAGCGTCGCCGGGTCGCTGCGCTTGTTGTAGCCGACCATGTGCACGCAGCCGGCGGCCGCCGCGGCCGAGGCCAGCTTCTCGCCGGCCTCTACCGAAACCGCCAGCGGCTTCTCGGTGAACAGGTACTTCACTGCCTGGTACAGATCGGGCAGCAGCGCCGCGTGGTGAGCGAACTGCTGGATGGCCACGATGCCGTCGAGCTTCTCGGCCGCCAGCATCTCCCGATGGTCGCCGTAGGCCTTCGGAATGCCGTACCGGGTAGCCACCAGCTTGCCCGTCCGGCGCCGCAACTCGGCCAGGGCGACCACCTCGCACTCTTCAATGTCGACGTAGTTTCTCAAGTGGGCCATCTGGCCCATGCCGCCGACGCCAACGAAACCGATTCTGACCTTGTCCGTCATCAGGCAATCTCCAAATCCGGGGGCGGCGGCATCACCGTGGCCCCAACGAAGCCCTCCCTGGCGGCGCTTTACTTCGACAGCAGCCGCCGGCTGACAGCGATCTTCTCCACCGCCTCTCGCGACAGCGGCGCCGGGTGCAGCTTGCCGTCTCGCCAGAGTCCCAGCGTGCTGGACCGAAGCGGGTCGTCGATCCTCTCGCCGTGGCCGACCGGGAGGATGCTCATAGCCGAGTCCACGTCGTGCAGCGGGACGTACTGCGTGTACGACTGGGCGGCCTGCGACTGGATCGTCCCGCCGTCCACGCACCGCAGCGCCGGATAGCTCAGGTCGCCGGCCGGTTCGAGCGAGCCGAACCCGTCCAGGCTTTCGTAGTAGCCCAGCTTTCTCCGGCGGAGCTGCGCCCTGGCCTTGTCCGGCCACTGCGACGTATCGGGGCCGAGCGTCCGTTGGGTGGCCTTCCAGGCGGCCGCCAGCGCGTTGTCCACGAACTCCTCCTCGGCCTCGGTAAGCTGGGCGTCAGCATCCCGCGCGATCCGGGCGCGGGCGCCTCGAAGGAAGCGGCACAGCCCCGACTCCCCGCCGCCGTAGCTGCCCGCCAGCGGCGTGGCCACGAAGCGGAAAAAGGTGCTGACGCCCATGGCCAGCGGCGCGCCCGGCACGGTCAGGTCCGACGGGCCGCCGCGCTTGTGCCAGGCCTCCAGGTGCTTCAGCGCCCGCTGCGCCTCGGGCGACAGCTCCCGCTTCAGCACGTCGCGCAGGTGGTAGCCGAGGGCAACCAGGTCCCGCCGGGCGGGGTTGACCGTGTCAAAGTGGATATCGAGCACGTCGGCGGGCCGGAACCGGTCCTTGGCCCCCAGCCGCTCGTACAGTCGCCAGGACCGAACCGAATGGCCCATCGAGCCGGTGCTGATGCCGATGGGGATGCGGTAGAACGAGGCGATCGGGCGGTGGTTGCCGCTGGCGATCCACCCGCGGCGGGGATTGATCACCTGCGGCAGCAGCTCATGCGGGACGAAGCCCTGCCAGTCGTACTTCGAGGCGGTTCCGTCCATCGCCGCCCGCCCGCCCCGCACCTCGTGCGCTGAGCGGATCGGGATCGCAGCCACGACGGAGTAGCCGATGTTGCCGCCGCGGTCGCCGAAGACGATGTTGGCGCTGGGGAACCGCCACCCGGCCAGTGCCTCCAGCAGCTCACGGGCGTTCCGCGCCCGCAGCATTGCGAACAATGCCTGCGCGGTTTCCCGGTCGGTCTCGCACAGGGGCACCCGTTTCAGGGCGACCTGCGGCGAGCCACGGCGGGCGAAGGCGAACGGCGTGACCACCGGCCCGAGGTGCGTCTGGCGGACGGCGAGCCGCACCGCCCGCCCGCCCCTGACGCGAACCGTCTCCCGGATGACCTTCATGTCCCGCCATCTGCCGTCGAAGAAGTACTGGTTCGGGTGCTCGGCGTCGGTTTTCAGCCGGAACAGGTCCGCCTGGTCGGCCCCGAGGGCGGTGGCGCCCCAGGCGACGTGCTGGTTCCATCCGATCAGGATCCCCGGATGGCCCGGCACGCCCACGCCGCGGGCGTTGAACGTCTTCCCGCAGACGTGGAACTCGTGCCATATCGACGGATTCCGCACGGGCGTCTGCGGGTCGCTGACCAGCACGGCCGAGCCGGTGGTCGTCTTCTTGCCGCCGACCACCCAGGCGTGGCTGAACTTCGGCCCGGCCGGGCGGGACCGCGGCTGCGACGCGGCCGGCAACCCGTGCCGGCGGAGAAACTCCTCTGTCCGCCGGACCCACGCCGCCGAAACGTCCCCCCGTTGCACCACGGCGGCGGTATCGTCTCGCCACAGCCGCCCCGGCTCTGGCGGCCTGGGCCGGCCGGGACGTCCGCCCCCTCGCAGGTTCCGATACGACAGCAGGTCCCGCGTCCCGTCGGTCGCGAAGAACTGGGCCAGGTGCCACCACGAGGCGATACAGTCGGCCGGCGTCCACGGCTCGAGCTCCAGCCCCAGCTTGAACAGCAGCGGGTGCAGCCTGTCGCGGTGGGCCCAGACGTAGTCGTTGACCCCCTGGCAGTAGGCCTTCAGCAGCGCCAGCGTGTCCGCGTCGAGCCGCCCGGCAACGCGCTGGGCGGCGCGGTAGAAGCCGAACGTCCGCATCTTCCTGTCGTTGTGGACGGCGGTCTCCCTGCGCCGCACCTTCTTTGCGTCCCCGACCACCTCGGCCAGCCGGCCTTGAATGATCCGCAGCGAGTAGTACATCTGAAAGCCGCGCTCGGCCGCGGCGGCGTAGCCCAGGCCGTACATGGCCCCGGCGTCGGTGTCGGCGAACACGTGCGGGATGCCCCATCGGTCGCGGATCAGCTCGATCCTCCCGTAGGCCTTCTCCGGCCCGGTCGCGACGGCGGATGATACCGTCGCCAGCAGCAGGACTGCCCCAACGGCATGCAAGGTCGGCTTCGACATCCCTCATCCTTTCCGGCTTGGCCGGCCGTTTGATCCCGCCCGGCCGGCGGAGTGCCGGGTATCTTACACTCACCGCGGCGGAAAGCCCACGATCAAGCCGCGGCAGCCCCGCGCCCGGGCGGCCGACCGTTGACCGCGCCCGCGTCCACAGATAGCATGCGGCCGCGAGTTCGGAGGCACGTTCATGCCCGACATGACCGACCTGCAACGCTTTCACGCCTGCATGGAATACCGGCCGGTGGACCGCGCCCCCTTCTGGGTCTGGGGCGGCTGGCCGGAAACGATCCAGCGCTGGAAGAACGAGGGCTACGACCCCGACAGGTTCGAGCCGGCCGACGTCGCCGACAAGCGGAACTGGCTGGGCCATTGGTTCCTGCCCAACCCGCCCTTCGAGCGCACGGTCGTCGAGGAGGACGCCGGCCACGTCGTCTACGTCAATCACGAAGGCATCCTCATGAGGGAGCTGAAGGACAACCCATACAGCTCCATGCCGCAGTTCCTCAAGTTTCCCGTCGCCAGCCGCGACGAGTTCCGCCGGTTCTGGGCCAAGCGCATGCGGCCGGACCTTTCGCGGCGAATCGGACCCGACTGGGTCGGGCAGCTTCGCGCCCTTCGGGCCGAGCCGCGGCCGCTGATCGTCATCTCCGACCGCTGGGGCGGATTCTTCGGCCCGCTGCGGAACCTCGTCGGCATCGAGCGGCTGTGCACGCTCTTCTACGACGATCCCGCCTTCGTCGAGGAGATGATGGAGGCCGAGGCCGACTTCATCATCGAAATGATGTCCCAGGTGCTGGAGGTCATCGAGATCGACGCGTTCAGCTTCTGGGAGGACATGGCCTACAAGCACGCCCCGCTGCTCTCGCCGGAGATGGCCCGGCGGTTCATGCTGCCGCGGTACCGTCGGGTGACCGAGTTCCTCCGCGGGCGCGGGGTCAGGTACGTCGGCCTCGACAGCGACGGGCAGATCGACCTGCTGATCCCGGTGTGGATGGATGCGGGGCTGAACTTCCTGTACCCCTTCGAGGTTCAGGCCGGCATGGACGTCCTGGCCGTCCGGCGCAAGTACGGGCGGGAGCTTCGCATATGGGGCGGCGTGGACAAGCGCGCCCTGGCCCGGGGGCCGGCGGCCATCGAGGCCGAGCTGACCCGGATCAAGCCCCTCGTCGAGGCCGGCGGCTACATTCCACATACCGATCACTCCTGCCCGCCGGACATATCCTTCGCCAACTTCTGCTTTTACCTCGACCGGCTCGCCCGCCTCTGCGGCAAGACCGCTTGAGCCGGCACCTCCCTGCCGGCCGTGGGCGGGCAGGTCTCACGGTCCCCGCTTCCAGTCCCCAGTAGCCAGTAGCCCGTCGCCAGTGGCCCGCTCCCAAGTCCCAAGCCCCTGGTCCCAAGTCCCTGCCTACCTGCCGGTAGCTGGTAGGCAGGCAGGCCCAGTCCCTTTGCCGTTCCCGGGTTCCTGGTTCCCGGCTGCGGGTTCCGGTCCACCTGTACCATTCGCAACCATTCGATACCATTGAGTACCATTGAGTACCATTCGATACCATTGAGTACCATTGAGTACCATTGAGTACCATTGGGAACGGTTTGAAAAGCCCGAAGTCCTTGGCGTGCAGTGCCTTCCGGATTTGCACGTCCGATAACTAGGATCTGTTTGTGCACGTGCTTTCCCAGTTTGCCCATTTTGCCCAAGTCCTCAGTCCCCAGGCCCCAGTCCCAAGTCCCTATCTGTTAGCGTTGCCGTTCCCTGGTCCCTGGTCCCTGGTCCCTATGCCCTTCCCGGTCCCACGGTCTCCGGTCCCACGGGGCTGTTCCCTAATCCCTGGCGTCGCCCGGGCGAAGCCCGGCTTTGCCGTGGCGAAGCCTGGTCCCAAGTCCCGAGTCCCTATTCCACGGTCTCAGGCCTATTCACTTGCCAATGTCGTACAGCGGCGCCCCAGCGGCGTTATGTGGGCATATAACAGACTAACGGATGCCTGTCAAGAACAAAATCCGCGCGCGGCGTCCGCCGCTTGACTGGCCGGCCGCCCCGGGCGCCGCCTAGGATGGATTGAGGCAATGATGGAACCGGCGACGGACTGGTTGAAAGCGGTTATGATCGTATGCGTGCTGGCCCTGGCCGCGGCCGTTGGCGGCTGCTCCGGCCGGGAGGAGCGTGAGAAGGTGAGCGATACGCAACCGGTGGAGGCCGTCGAGTACGAGAAGGCCACGTTCGCGGCCGGGTGTTTCTGGGGCGTCGAGGCGACCTTCCGCAAAGTCGCCGGCGTGGTCGACACGGCCGTCGGCTACACCGGCGGGCACACCGCCAATCCCACCTACCAGCAGGTCTGCACCGGCCGCACCGGCCACGCCGAGGCCGTCAGGGTTCTCTACCACCCCGGCAAGGTCAGCTACGAGCAACTGCTGGAGGTATTCTGGTCCTGCCACGACCCGACCACGCCCAACCGCCAGGGGCCCGACGTCGGTAGCCAGTACCGCTCGGCCATCTTCTACCACGGCCCCGCACAGGAATCGGCCGCGCGGGCCTCCATGCAGGCGCGCCAGCGGCAGCTCTCCCGCCCCATCGTCACCGAGATCACGCCGGCGGCCACCTTCCACCCGGCCGAGGAGTATCACCAGCGATACCTCGAGAAACGCGGCCGGGATTGCTGCCATTAGGCCCGGCCGGGGCCCGACTTTACTCCAGTACGTGGATGTTCCTGTCTGCGCAGATGTCCTTGAGCCGCTTGGGCCATACCGACACAGTGACCTCGCCGAGGTGCGCCTTCCTCAGCAAGAGCATCTGGGTGCGGGATTGGCCAATGCCGCCGCCGATGCTGAGCGGGATCTCGTTGTTGATAATCGCCTGATGGTACGGCAATTTGAGGAAGTCGAGCTGGCCGCTGATCTCGAGCTGCTTCTTCAGGCTTCCGGCGTCGACCCGGATGCCCATCGAGGTCAGCTCGTGGCGGCGCTTCGTTACCGGGTTCCAGACGAGGATGTCGCCGTTCAGGCCGTGCATCGGCCGGCCGTCCTCGGAGGTCGTCTCCGTCACCCAGTCGTCGTAGTCCGCCGCCCGCATTTCGTGGGGGTAGCCGTCGGCCAGCACCCAGCCGATGCCGTAGATGAAGATCGCCGAACCGTCTTGCGCGATCTGCGTCTCCCGCTGCTTCCGCGGCAGGTCGGGGTACTTCGCCAGGATGTCCTCGGCGTGGATGAACGTCAGCTTCTCCGGCAGGTCCGGGTACTTGTCCGTCTTCAGTTGAGGAAAGAGTTCCCGGACGTGCGTCTCGGCGCCCTTGATGACCTTCCAGATCTTCTCGACGACCTGCTTGAGGAATTGCAGGTTTCGCTGCTCGGGCCTGATCGCCAACTCCCAGTCCCACTGGTCCACGTAGGCGCTGTGGTCGTGATCGAGGAAGTAGTCCTTCCGCACGGCCCGCATGTCGGTATTCAGTCCCTCGCCGACCTTCATGTCGAACTGCTTGAGCGCCATTCGCTTCCACTTGGTGGCGGCCTGGACGATCTCGGCGTCGACGGGGTTCTTGTCGTAATCGTTGGAGATGTGGAACCCGATGGGGGTGCGGGAGCCGTCACGGTCGAGGTAGTCGTTGACGCCGCTTTCGACGTCCACGATCAGAGGCACCGTGACCATCATCAGGTTGAGCTCCTTGCACAGGTTCTCCTCGATATAGGTCTTGACGGCGAGGACGGCTTGCTGCGTCTCCTTCGGGGTAAGCAGGGAGCTGTAGTCGTCCGGCAGCTCTTTCGCCAGTTCGTCATAGTCGCCGATGCCGGGGCCAGCCAGGTCCGCCTTCTTATCCGCCATTGTGCGATCTCCAAGTTAGGTTCGGAGGGGGTTTTGGTGCAACACGGCCAGTATCACATCAGCGGTAGAATAGGGGAATCTCCCGGAGGATTCCAGGCTGGACGGTGACATTGTCGGGCGGCCCGGCCAACAGTTGGCAACGGTCCTCTTGCCCGACCACCTGGCCATGATCTGGCGGCTCCGGGACGGAGATGCGGACTTTTCACGTCGGCTCGGCGCGATGAAGCGCAACTTCACCGAGGCGTATCTGGCCGCGGCGGGCACAGATTCCGGGCTTGTCCGCGGCCGGTGGAGGATGTACAACCCTCCGGCATATCCGCAAAAGGAAGGATCGAAGATGAGCGTGACGTTTTCGCCCCGCGTCGTCGGGGCCCACCGGCCGGACTTCCACTGCCTGGAGAGCATCCTCGCATCGCCCCAGTTCGCGGGAAAGAGAGGCGAGGACCTGGCACTGGCGATCTACGACTATTTCACCAGCCGCGTCGACGGCACCTACCACTTCTGGCCGTCGGGGGAGAGAGAGGGCAACCCGCGCGTCCGCCGCAGCGTCTACGACCCGGTCAAGCTGCTCAACGCCTACGGCTGGACGATCTGCGGCCAGGCGGCGCACATGCTCTACGGCCTGTACCGCGCCGGCGGCCTCCTGCCGCGGCACATCGGCCTGCCGGGGCATTCCCTCTGCGAGGTCTACTACGATGGCGGCTGGCACATCCTCGACGTGGACATGTGGACCTGGTTCCGCAACGGCGAGGGTCACATCGCCTCCGCGGCCGAGCTGGCCGAGAGCCCCGAAGAGCTGATCCTGCGAAACGCCGATAAGTCGAACCCCTGCGACCTGCCCGACCGCAAGCTGGAAGACTACGCCGAGATGTACGCCAAGACCAAGACCGTCGACGGGCACGTGGAGGGCGTCTGCCCGCCCTGGGGCATCCGCGCCCACGGCATGGACTTCCGCCTGCGCCCGGGCGAGACGCTGATCCGCTCGCAGGAAAGCTGCGGCCGGTTCCACATGCCGCAGGAGTGGTTGCAGTCCAAGGCCAAATACAAGAGGGAGTGGAACTGCCACCCGCGCGAGCGGTACGAGCCGTTCCGCACCTTCGGCAACGGCCGGTGGATCTACCAGCCGGACCTGACGGACGGCAGCGGCGACTTCCGGGCGGGCCTGTGGGAGGTAAGCGACGTCCGCCAGGACGCCGCCGGGCTGCTCGGCCCCGGCAGCGCCACCTGGCGGATCGCCTCGCCGTATCCCTTCTGCGGCGTCCCCGACTGGAGCGGCGAAAAGGTCACCTACTCCGACGGCGCGTGGCTGACTCTCGCCGGCAGCGGGCCCGTCCGGGCCGAGCTCACCGACCCCGAGGGCCGGTGGGTGAAGGTCATCTCGGCCGAGGGAGACTTCGACCGCCGAATCGACATCACGCAACTGCTGTCGTCACGCTACGGCTGCCTCATCCGGCTGACGCTGGGGAAGCGGGCGAGGCTGGGGCGATTCGGCTTCGAGGGCTTTCTCATGACCGCCCCGCTGTCGATCCCGCGGCTGGTCGAAGGCGACAATCCGATGCAGCTTCGCTGTCGCGACAAGCACGGCCTGTGCACCGTTCCGTGGGCGGAGCCGATCGACTTCCGCCAGGGCGCGGACCTGCCGGCCCAGTGGGTCGAGGCCGACAACGCCGAGCCGCGGCCGTACGCGGACGGCTGGCAGATGATCAGCCCCGCCGGGCGGGGAGATGTCCGCGTGGTCTTTCCCTTCGCCGCCCCCGCCGGCGGAAAGTTCGCCTGGGCCTACGCCCACGCCGGTCTCCGCGAAGGCCCGGTCGACAAGCCCCCCGGCCGGGCGACGCTGGAATGGAGCGACGACGGAAAGAGCTGGCACGACCTGGCGGAGATCGAGATCTCCAACACGCCCAGGCAGTGGGATTGCAGCATCGACGGGGAGGTCGTCTTCCCCGCCGCCGTCGAGAGCGTTTATCTCCGCCTCACCAGCCGGACGGCCATCAGCGGCGTCGAGTTCAACGGGCACCTGGACCAGCAGGCCCCGCCCGCCGAAGCGCTGCAAATCACCCACCGCTGGCGCGAAGGCGGCGCCGAGCGAACCTTTTCGAAAAACGCCGGCGGCACCGACGAGTACGTGGTCCGATGCGGGGCGGCCCCGGCCGCACACACCATCGAAATGCACGTCCCGTCCATCCCGCGCCGCTAACGGTCCCGCCGGCCGGCGGGACGTAGAGTGGCGGCATGCTTCTGCAAGCAGAAGCATGGCACCCGGCCGGGAAAGGATCAGCCCGCGGAAGCTCGACGTCGCCGCCCTTCAGCAGACCCTCGCCGCCCAAGGCGCCGAGCCGAGGCGCGCCCGGACAGGCGGGCGCCAGGTGGGCAGGCCTTGAAGGCCGAGGGGCAGAGCTTGCTGATTTCGCAGGCGGGGCAATCGGGCTTGCGGGCGGTGCAGGTCTGCCGGCCGTGGAGGATCAGCAGGTGGGCGAAAAGCGTCCAGTCCTTCCGCTCAACCAGCTTCATCAGGTCCTTCTCGATCCGGTCGCCCTGGTTGTTCTTGTGGGGCGTGAGCTTCAGCCGCCCGGCCAGCCGCATCACGTGCGTGTCGACGGCGATGCCCTCGTTCCGGCCGAAGGCGCTGCCCAGGACGACGTTGGCCGTCTTGCGGGCCACGCCGGGCAGCTTCAGCAAATCCTCCATGCTCTCGGGAACCTCGCCGCCGAACTCCTCGGCGATCATCGCGCACGCCCCCCGGATGCTCCTGGCCTTGTTGCGAAAGAAGCCGGCGGACTTGATTACCTTCTCCAGGGCGGCCTGCGGCGCCCGGGCGTAGTCGGCGGCCGTGCGGTACCTGGCGAACAAGCCCCGGGTGACGATGTTGACGCGCTCGTCGGTGCACTGGGCCGACAGGATCGTCGCCACCAGCAGCTCCAGCGGGTTGGTGTAATTCAGCGCGGTCCGCGCGCCGGGGTAGCGCTTCCGCAGGATCCGGACGATCCGCGCGGTGCGCTTCCTCGCCGCCTGCTTGCTTTCTCTTGGCATGGCGAGGCTCCGAAAGCAGGCCGGCCTAATCCATCGCCACCACGCCGACGACCACCAGGGCCGCCAGGAACACCGCGTTCAGGTAGACGAGCGCCCGCGCCTGGGCGTGCAGGACGGCGATGTTCTTGCGGACCCGGACCTGCTCGTTGCGATCGGCGTAGCTGCCGAGATGGGCCTCCCGCCGCCGGATGGAGCGAGTCAGGTGGAACCTCGAGTACAGGGCGGTGATGGTGGGAACCACCAGCAGCCCCATCCGCATTGTGTCCACCGGATCGAACGTCCCCGGAAAGTCGCCGCCGAAGATCTTCTCCAGAACGAACAGGGCAATGAGGGCGGCCCAGGTCGTGGCCACGGCGATCAGCTCGATCCAATGGAACAGCCCGCGAAGCTTCCCGACGATCTGCCAGCCCTCGGTGCGGCGCTTTTCCAGGGTCTTACCGATCACGTGCGTGGTGATCACCAGCATGACCAGCCCGCCCAGCCAGACGCTCGCGGGTAGGAAAAAGAAGGCGTTGCAGATCACGTAGACAATTCTCAATACCATGGCGTACCCCGAACCAAAGACAAAGGTCGCGCTCCGGGTGGGCGTCCACCGGCCCGGGCGGCGACATTATGCCCCCGCCGGTCCGGCAAAGCCAGCTTGATGCGTCCGTCGATCGGTGTTGCGGTCCGCTCAGCTCCTGGCGAGGTAGCGATTGATGCGGTCGGCGGCCTTGCGGCCGGAGGCGATGGCCCCTGCCGCCAGGGAGGCACCGTCGACGAGGTCGCCGGCGGCGAAGACGCCGGCAGCGCTGGCGGCGCAATCCCTCAGGAGGATCCTGCCGTCGGCGTCGGCGTCCAGGCCGAGCTGCCGGGTGAGTTGCGGGTCGACCGCGGCGTCGTAACCCATCGACAGCAGCGCCAGGTCGACGGGTATTCGAAACTCGCTGCCGGCGATTTCGCGCATGACCGGCCCGTCGGCCGACTCCACCCAGTCGACCCGGACGGCTTCCAGCTCGGTGATGCGCCTGCCGTCGCCGTTGAACCGCTTGGTGGAGACGCACCAGCGCCTCTCGACGCCGTCGTGGGGGGCGGACCTGGCCGCCAAGGTGCCCGCGGCCCGGCCACGGCCGACCAGCCAGTCGCTGCCGTTCGGCAGGATTTCCAACTGGTAGACCTTTTTGGCTCTCTGGATCAGGGCGGTCTCGACACAGTCGTTGCCGGTTTCGCCGCTGCCGATAACGGCCACCACCTTGTCCCTGGCCGAGATGGCCGCCGCCTCCGCCCCCGCCTGTCCCGGCGCGCCGGGATCGGGCAGGCCCGGCGAGGCCGCCTCGGCGACACTCGGCTGCCGGAGGTAGTCCAGCGCGAAAACGACGCCTTCCTGCTGTCGGCCGGGAACGTCCAGGTCGCGCGGGCGGGCGGCGCCCAGCGACAGCAGCACCGCGTCGAACTGCTCAGTCAGCTCCTTCGCGGGGATGTCCCTGCCGACCTCGGTGCCGGTCCGGAAGGTCACGCCCTCGGCCGCCAACTGCTCCAGCCGGCGGTCCAGCAGGGACTTGTCCATCCGCCAGTGCGGCACGCCGTATCGCAGCAGCCCGCCGAGGCTGGCTTCTTTCTCGAAGAGAGTCACCTCGTGGCCGGCGCGGGCGAGCTGCTGTGCCGCCGCCAGTCCCGC
>CAYNYF010000022.1:0-52748 GCA_964401385.1 uncultured Planctomycetaceae bacterium
GCCGGATGACACGAACACCCGAACACGAACTTACACACAATTAGTTACACCACTTGATTGGGCTGATATAGCCGGGTCAGGTTTCACTTGGGCCGGTCTCCGCCTGCTGGAGCCGGAAAGGGATTTGCCTGTCTGCCGGACCGTGATAGAATCGCCGAGATGCCGGCGGTCGTCTTGGGAGCGAGCCCACCTCGGAAACCCCGGATAGCTGCGCCAGGCAGGCGCGGGCGCTGCCGGCGAGAGACGACCTCGGGAACAGTCATAGGGAGCGCCGTGATGCGGACCAGAGAACCTCACTCGTTCTGGAGAGGGCTGATTATGGCGGCATTGATACCTGCACTGAGCGGCTCGGCGGAGGCAGCGGATCTTCCCCAATGGGACCTGTCGAAGATGGAGGGGCTCGACGCCGCCCGATGGGGTCCGCCGACGGTGGACGGCACGGAGGCCTGCCGCGTCGTGAAGGCGGGCAGGACGGGCGTCTGGCAGGTCCCGGTCTGGTGGGGTGATTCGTTCCGGCCGCCCACGGGAGCCGTCTACGTGCTGGGCATTCGGTACAAGGACGTGATCTCGGTGCCGGCCGTGCTGTTGGCCCACGCGGGCCTGGCGCCCTACTGGCGGCATTCGGAGGTGTATCGCTTCGGCGGGCTGGCGGATGGGAAGTGGAAAGTGGCCGAAGCGCCCGTGTCGTGGGACCTGGTGTGCAGGATCCGGGGAGGGAACAACACGGCCTTTTCCGTCAGGACGGAAAAGGAAGACCTGCCCCTGGGAAAGGTGACGGTGCGACTGGCCCGGCCGGGGGATGCCGAACGCTACTTCCGGGAGACGCGGGAGTGGATAGAGAGGCTGCACGCGGCTCGGTTTCCCGACGTTCGGCCGGCCACCGCGCAAGAGCCCGTGCTCCCGGAGGCCTTGGCCGCGAAGGCCATCGTGCCGTTCGTGAGGAATTACTGCGTCTTCATCCGCGAGAACTCCGCGCCGGCGGAAGGAGAGGCCGGGTCGCCCATCAAGATGCGGATGACGTTGGACGAGCTGGAATCAGCGAGTTTTGGCATATACGCCAACGGCCGCGATCTGAAGAACGTCACCTGCCGGATGTCGGCGCTGACGGGCCCGGCGGGAACACTCGAATGCCAGGCCGACCTGAAGACGATCGAATACGCCCTGCTCGGCGGCCGGAGGAGGGCCAGGCGCGCCCCGCTGCGCCTGTGGCCGGCGTTTGCGGTCGACATCCCGCCCGGGCGGTCCCACGGGTTCTGGCTGACGATCCGAACACAGGATGGAAAGAGCCAGCCGGGCACGTATCAGGGCAAGGTATCGATTACGAGCGGCGACGGTTCGGCCGAGCTGTCGGTGGAGGTCGAGGTGCTGCCTCTCCGCCTGCTGACCGTGGACGAGGCGGGGGTCGCCATGGGCGCGTGCATCAATGCCCTGCCTCCCGAACAGGAGATGCAGACGTTCCAGGACTATAACCTGCGGACGGCGCAGTCGCGGTTTCACTCGACCAACCTGGCGTTCTCCGTGACGGACGGCCGGCTGGACATCGACTTCGGCTACCTGGACGAGTGGATGGAAATGGCCAAGAGCAAGCGCCTGGCCTTCTTCCGGTACCTGATGGGGGGGAATCCCTACGGGTTCCCCAGCACGATGACCGGCGAGAAGGCCCTCTTCACTAAGGTCCACGCCGGGCCGGACGCACAAGAGAAGTTCATCGAGCGGCACAAGGCGTTTCGCGACAAGCCCGAGACGGCCGGCGTCCTGCCGGAGATCCGCGATTTGTACGCGCAATGGACACGGGCAATGGTCGAGCACGCCAAGGAGAAGAGCTGGCCGCAACTGGTCGTGGAGCCCTTTGACGAGCCGGCGAAGTGGGTGCATGTCTTCGTCTTTGATACGTCCCCCGAGGGCTGCATCGGCAGCGGGGAGTGGATCAAGTTTCACTTCAAGGATGCGGCCAAGCTCATGCGCGATGCCACGAAGGACGCCCTCGTCAGCGCGACCATCCACCACGCCAAGCCGGGCATGCCGTTCCTGCAGGACGTCGATCTCGTCTCCACCAACGCCATCCACGAAGACCTGAAGCTGGGCGACAAGGTGAGGGCGGCCGGCAAGATCTTCTGGCAGTACTCCGGGTGCAACGCCACCCAGCCGCCGGCGATCCCGCGGTACACCTACGGGTTCTACTTCGGGGCCTTCCGGAGCACCGGCGGGGTGACCTGGGCCATGAACTGGTCGCGTGGGTTCGATCTGAGCGGTTCGCAGTGGTGGGCGTATTCGTGGTACACGCCGTTCGGGACGATCACCTCGCCGGCCTACGAGGGGATGAGAGAGGGGCTCGACGATCGGCGGCTGATCGAGACGTGCCGAAAGGAGTTCAAGGGCAACGCCGACGCCGAGAATCTCCTAGAGTCGATCCTCGCCGAGGCCGTCACCGGCCGCGCCAGGGGCGGGAGGGACACGGTCAACGATTTCTACAGCTCGCCCCGGGAGGTGGCCAAGCTTGACGTCTGGCGAAACCGGCTCCTCGACGAATTGCTGAAGTTGAGGAAAGCACGCTGAAGGCTCGGCGCTCCGCTGGCCCGCGCGGCCTCAGCGAATGGTGAAGGTTACCTCGTCCAGCGTAATCGGCAGGCGATCGGTCTTGTAGTCCAGCTTGGCCGTGAAGGTTCCTGCCAGATTTCCGGGCACTCGCCACGAGTGCGAACAGGAGAAGCCTCACCCATACTTCAGCCGGCAGTTGTAGACGCGATCGCCGGCGGCGTTAAAGACGGTGACGGTGGGCGCTTTCGGCAGGCCGCCGGCAACGCGGATTCCGCGGATCTGCGTGCCCGCGGCGTCGCGCAGCCGCAGCAGGAAGAGGACCGTTCGCCCCCGCTGCTGCACCTCGAGGCCGGCCTGCAAGGGGGTCTTGATCTGGTCGCCGCTGACCCAGCCGCCGGGGTTCAGCAGGACCGACGCCTCGCCGCGGGCGGGCCCCTTGCAGCCGATCTGTCGCACGACCAGGGCCGCCATAGCGACAACCCCGATGATGAGGAAATGTCTAAGTTTCACCCTGATTCATCCTCGAAAGCGTCCATCTCGCCTACCGACATTGTATCGGCCGCCCGGCCCGGCATCCTTATCTCCTCGCACGCCCAATCTGGCCGGCCCGTCAGTGCCCCCGGCCGGCAGCGCCGGGGGCGGGCCCTTTGCCGCCGGGCCGGGGGCCGGTAAGATATGCCCGCGAATACGCCGCAAATTCGATTTTCGGAGAGAACATGACACCCAGAGAGCGAGTGGAAAAAGCCCTGCGCGGCGGGCACGCGGAGAAGGTTCCGTTTACCTGCTACGACGGGCTGATCCAGCGGTGCACGGCCGAGCGGGAGCTGCGCGACCGCGGCCTGTGCATCGTCCGCGGCGGGGCGGTGTGCAAGACGCACCGGCCCAACGTCAAGGCTACCCAGCAGACCTGGTGGCGGGACGATCGGACCTTCACCCGGAGCGTGTACGAAACGCCGGTCGGAACCGTCTCCACGCTGCGGGAGTGGGACGGCTTCACTACCTGGCGGCCGGAAAAGATGTTCAAGGGACCCGACGACTACAAGACCATCCTGTTCATGATCCGGGACGAGCAGCACGAGCCAAGCTACGCGGACTTCGTCGAGGCCGAGGGGGACTTCGGCCCGGACGCGATCTACCGCGCGGGCATCGGCTCCGAGCCGCTCCAGGCGCTGATCTCCGGCGAGATCATGGGCATGCAGGACTTCTGCATCGAGTGGATGGACCGCCGCGACGAGGTCCTCAAGCTGTACGGCGCCATCGTGGAGAACCGGCGGAAGGTCTACCCGATGGTGGCCGAGGCGCCTGCCAGCCACGCCAACTACGGCGGCAACGTCGTGCCCGAGATCATCGGCCCGGAGGTCTTCCGCCAGTACTACCTGCCGCACTACCAGGAGGCGGCCGAGGCGCTGCACCGCGGGGGAAAGCTCATCGGCTGCCACTTCGACGCCAACTGCCGCATCCTCGCGGGCGCCATCGCCGAGACCGACCTGGACTACATCGAGGCGTTCACGCCCGCGCCGGACTCGGACATGACGCTCGCCGAGGCCCGCGCCGCCTGGGCCGGCAAGGTGCTGTGGATCAACTTCCCCTCCTCGGTGCACCTGCGGGCGGACGCGGCGGTGGAGGCGGTGACGGTGGATCTCATCGACCAGGCCGGCCCGGACGGGCTGCTCATCGGCATTACCGAGGACATGCCGCCGCATCGCTGGCAGCATAGCTGCCGGGCGATCATGGACGGCATCGACCGCCACGCCCGGGAAAATCCCGAAGCCTACCGGTGAAACGCGCCGCCCCGGTGGCGTGGCTTGCGAAGTCGTAGGGCGAGCGAACCCGCACGCAGCGAACCCGCACGCAGCGAACCCGCACGCAGCCGAACCCGCACGCAGCCGAGCTGCGTGCCCTAAGGGCTGAGCCTCCCGCGGTCGCTACTGCACTGGGTGCGGCTTGGAGTGGTCGGAGGCGTTGCCGTAAAGGTCGAACGCGCGGATGGTTATGGCCTTGCCTTTGACCTTGCCGCCCGGCAGCCGAGCCGATAGCTGGTGCGTCTCGGCCACGGGCTCGCCGTCGGCATAGACGGCGTAGTAGGCGGTGATGGTGTTGTCGGCGGCGCGGGACCAGGAGACGATGACGGCGTCGCCGTCGCGCTTGAGCTGAATGCCGCCGACGCGCTGGGGCGGCTGGAGGTCCATCCCGCGGAAGACGACCACCTGGTCGATGAGGTAGGGGTTGCCGGAGGCGAAGGTCAGCCCGCGCGGGTAGTTCTGCGAGGCCGGCACCAGGCCCTGGCTCCGCTGGCGGCGCATCATCCCCAGCCGCGTCCGCAGGATGACCCAGTCGGTGCCGGGAGACATCACCGAGCCGATGGAGGGCTCGGAGAAATGCCCGGTCATCATCGCCCACGGCCCCGGCGCCTTTCGCCTGCGGCCGTGGCTCTTCCACGCCATCATGCTGCCGTGGGTGTCGTAATCGTGCAGGTGGGGGAAGCTGCGGGCGTCGGCGGCCTCTCCGGTCATGAAGATCTCGTGGCGGTCGGCCTCGCACTGCTCGCCGTCCGGCGCCCGGCCGTAATAGTACAGCCGGCCGTCGCGGGGCATCTTGGCGCACAGGATCAGCGTCACGTCGTCGAGGTTCCGCAGCGGGCGGCCGAAGTGGATGGCGCCGCTGCCGTCCTTGGGGGTGATGCACTTTCCCGGGCCGCGGAAATTCTCATCGACGGCCTTCACCCCGGTCCAGCCGGCGGCCTTGCCGTCGTCGAAGTCGGACTTGTAGATCAGCTCGAAGAGCTGCTGGGGCGGCTCGACGTCCTTGGTGCCGACCGCGAGGACGGCGTGGCCGAAGCGCTGGCACATGTGGCTGGACCGGCAATAGGTTGGCGACCAGGCGGTGTCCTCGCCCTCGCGGTACTTTTCCGGCTCCTTCAGCCGCACGGCCGTGGAGGTGATTCCCCTCACCGGGGCGACCTCGCCCAGCTCCGGGCGCTGGCGGTTGATGTTCAGGCCCCAGACCGTGGGGATTTCCCCGGCCACGCCGAGATCGCTCATGGGCACGGCGACCTCGACGGTCCAGCCGCCGGCGAATTTGCCGGCCTTGGCGGAAATCTTTGCGTTCCAAGCTTTTGCGTCTTTGCCCCTGCCGTCGTAGATCAGGCCCTTGGGGTTGATGATGACGTGGTAGTATCTCTCCCGCCGCTGGCCGTGTCCGGGGTCGAGGAACACCTCGACCGTGTCGCCGCCCCACAGGTCCCCGTCGCGGCCGTTGCCGGCGGCGATGATCTTGTCCGGCTGGGACTCGTGGCAGCGGACGGCGAAGTAGATGCACGTCTCGTCGGCCAGCACGCGGGCCTCGGTTTTTTCGGTCGGCTCTTCCCAGCGGCCGGTGAGGAATCTCAACGCCACCGGCTTGGCCTGCTTCCAGGCCGCGTCGTCCAGCTTGCCGTCGATCACCGGCGGGGCGGCCGGGGCGGGCACGTGCATCGCCGGCGGGCCGAATTCCTTCTCAATCGTCGCCAGGTCCGCCTCCCCGGCCACGCCAGCGGCGCAGCCGACGGACAGCAGGCACCAAACCAGCAGCAGCGTCGTCGTTCTGAGCATCATGGGCGGAACGCTCCTTTCATGCACCTGCCAACGCGTTCACGTATCATGCGAACCCGCTTCCGGCGGTCAGGTTCCGTCTTCCCTGTGCGGCTGATACCGGTCGACGGCCAGCTTTCCGCGGATGCTCTCCAACTTGGCGGCCTTCTTGCCGATTCGCCCGACCAGCAGCATCAGCGGCTGGCGGCGCTGGTCGGCGAAGGTCACGATGATCCGCCCGAAGCCCAGCACCCGCTCCAGAAAGTCTCCCGTGTCGACGCGGGTGCTGTACTCCTCGCGCGAGACCTGCTCGCCGGTCTCGGTGGGGCCGACCTGGATGTTGAGATAGTTGGGGGTGATGGCCACGTAGTAGAACAGGCCCTTCAGGTAGGCGACGCCCACCGCCAGGAGGAACAGCGCCGCCAGCACCAGATACCCCTGCGGGCTGATCGCCACCCGGAGCTTCTTGAAGAATCGCAGGAAGGGCACGAACCAGTCCAGCGCGGCCAGCCACAGCCCCAGGATCACCAGGCAGAGCACGACGATCAGCAGCAGCTTGATGGACATCTCGTACTCGTCCACGAGGAAGTTCAGGAAGAACACCCCCAGCCAGATTCCCCCGACGATGTTCACGTTCAGCGACTCCCACACGCCGCCGGTCTGGAGATACATCAGGATGCAGGCGACGGCGGAGATCAGGATGGTGGGCATGTACAACACCTTCCGGCTCCAGCCGAACACCACCAGCCACTCGTTGATGTCCGGGTCCTGGCGGAGCTGGCGTTCCATCCTCAGCCGCGTGCGCAGGGTCTTGCGCATGAACAGCCACACGATCACGGCGATGAGGATCAGCACAAAGGGAATCAGGAAGATGCCGATCCTTTTCCAGTCCCACATTCCCAGCATGGTCTCGCCCTCTTTGTTTGCCCGTTGCGTTACCGCATGCGGGTCGGGGTTGATTGTATCGTGCGTGCGTGCGGCGGGCAATCCGCCGCCGGCGGCGATGAACGAGCCCGCCGGCGGGCGGCGAGCCCTTTGCATCCGCGGGCGGATTGTCTACAGTACGCCCCGGCCGGGAGAGCCTCCCGCCGGCCGAAGGAGTGCGCAGATGCAGTCGCAACTACCCAGCCGCGAGCAGGCCTGGGCCCTGCTGACCCGCCACAACCGCAGCGAGAAGGCGCTCAAGCACGCCCTGGCCGTGGAGGCGGTCATGCGCCACTTCGCCGGCAAGCGCGGCCAGGACCAGGCCAAGTGGGGTCTCGTCGGGCTCATCCACGACTTGGACTATGAACAGTTCCCCGACCAGCACTGCGCCAAGACCAAGGAGCTGCTGGAGGCCGAGGGCTGGCCGGACGAGCTGGTCCGGGCGGCCGTCTCCCACGGCTGGGGAATCTGCTCGGACGTCGAGCCGCAAAGCGAGATGGAAAAGGTCCTGTTCGCCGTGGATGAGCTGACCGGGCTGGTGGCGGCGACGGCCCTGGTCCGGCCGTCGAAGTCGCTGACGGACCTCACGGCCAAGTCCGTCAGGAAGAAGTGGAAGGACAAGCGCTTCGCCGCCGGCGTCAGTCGCGAAATCATCCAAAAAGGGGCGCAGATGCTGGGAATGGAGCTTTCGGAGATGATCACCGACGTCATCGCCGGCATGCGCCAGGTGGCCGGGCAGATCGGCCTGGCCGGAGTCAATTCGGATACTGGCAATCCCCCGGCCGGGCCGATACAATAACCGGCAGCCAGACACAGCCGTTGTCGCGGAGGCATTCCGTGGAAGCACCAAAACCGACAGAGAAGGCCATGCTGCTGGGCCTGGGCCTGGACAACGACGATGGCCACATCCGGGCCACGCGCGGCGAGATCTTCCAGATCATCGGCGGCAGCCACGAGACGCACCAGTCGATGCAGGAGAAGTGCATCAAGTTCAGCGAGAAACTCAAGAACCGCGGGCAGCGGCTGGAGGACCTCCAGAAGCAGGAGTTCCTCGAGCTGGCGGCCGAGTGCGACATGAACGTGCTCAAGCCGAGGAAGGAAAAAGAAAAGGAAGGGGAATAGGCGCCGACCGGCGCCGAAGTGATACCGGCAAAGCAGCGGCGGCCCAGGCGGCTGCCGCTTTTTTGCGCGCAGACGGGACGGATTCCGCCCCGCAGGCAAGCAGGATGTCGTGCACTACTCGGGCGCTGCGCCGGCGGGCGGCAACTTGCCCGCGATCGCTTCCTTCAGTGCGTCCAGGACGGTCGCCAGGCCGACCTCCGGCTGTTTGGCCGGCCGGTCCAGCCCCACCAGCAGCAGCGGGATGGAAGCGGCGCCCCCGGGCGGCACGGTGAATCGGCGGTAGATGGCCACCAGGCCGAAATTGTATCCGACGCCGTTGGCCGTCAGCTTGCTCACCCGGGCCGGCCCGTCATCGAAGACGAGCAGGGCGGCGTTCTCGTGCACCGGCGGCTTTCGCCGCGGCCCGACGGCCTGGTAGTAGCCGGTGTAGTACGGTTTGGGTCCTTCCTTTTTCCGCGGGTCGGGCCAGACGCTGCCGTGAATCCGCTGCATCGTCGTGGGCGCCAAGGCCGTCAGCCCGGCCAGGGCATGCTTTGCCTTGTTGGCCAGTCGGACGTCCATCAGCACGGCCCGGCCGATGACGCCCTCGGCCGCGTCCGGCGAAGCCAGCTTGAAGGTCTTGCCGTCCTTGCCGGCGACGATGGCGAACCTCCGGCAGGCGGCCGTGGCCACGGCGGGCAGCTTCCTGTCCAGCGAGGCAAAGTCGAAGCGGACCGGCTTGCCGGCGGCAACGTCCACCTCCACGAACTTCTTCGAGTTCTTCCTGGGAGGCGCCGTCGCCGGGTCGCCCTCGCCGGCCAGGGCCAGGTTCAGCGTGTACCGATGCCGCATCGGACGGGCGTTGCGCGGGTCGGTCCAGGTCACGTTCACGCCCAGGTGCAGCCAGTCGCAGGCGCCGAACTCGTTGGCCTGCGGGTTCATCAGGTACTGGGTCAGGTCGAAGCAAGCCTTTCGCGGGGAGAGCTTGCCGCGCTTGCCGACGTATCGGGCCACCGCCTCGGCCATCGTCACCAGCGCTTGGCGCAAGTTCCGTACCGGCAAGGAGGTATGACCGGAGGCGAGGAACTCCTCGGGGCTGTTGAAGAAGAAGGTCTTCGGCATCTTCCGGTAGTTGACGCCGTAGGCGGGCAGGCCGTAATAGCCCATCGCCACCCGGTAGGTCTTCTTCGGGTCGATCTCGGAGGCCAGCAGGTGTGCCTTGGGATCGTAGGACGGGTGGCGCTTGTCCGGCAGGATGGTCGAGGCCGGCGCACGCGCCGCCAATGCCTTCAGCCCCGCGCCGGTTACCTCGCAGAGTGAGATGTACTCGGGGAACATGCTGCTGGCGGCAATGTCGTGCACGGTCACCGGCCCGGCCGGCAGGCGAAGCTTCCACCGGTTCCAGCCCGGCGGGTAGGAGCTGATGACGGCGGCGTCGGCCGCGGTGGCCTCGCGGGCGGCGTCGGCCCGCAGTCGAAGAATCTGCGTGTAGTCGAACGCCGTTTCCAGCTTCCCCACGGGCTCGGCTCCGGCCGGGCGCCAGTTGCCGTCAAAAATATGTCGGTCCGTCTCGAATGCGGGCGCGGACACCGCCACGCCCCATTTCCTTTCCTCGCCGGGCACGCCCATGACCACGCAATCGCCGCTGCGGAAGGTCCACGCGCTCTCGCTCTTGGTGCCGAAGAAACCGTTTCGGGCGAAGCTGGCCGCGTCGTTGAAGGCGTAGACGATCACGTACTTTTTCGGGTTCAGCGGGTTGGGGTGAATGAACTTGACGCAGTTCGTCGGCGCGTCATACACCTTCCGGCCGATGGTGAAGCTGCCCCGGGCGAACTTCACGGGCAGCTCACCGGCGATGCGGGCGGTGAGCTTGTTGATCTCCGGCCCGCCGAAGACAAAGAGGTTGTGGCCGGCGAGGTCGCTTTCGGTGACCTCGGCGTCGTCCTTGGCCCTGTTGGGAGACCACCCGCTCAGCAGCTTCCGCGTTTTCTCCTCGCCGCCGGTGGGGCGGACCCACATCCACCTGCGGTCGGCGATCTTGAGGCCGCCGTCCCGCCTCATGCCGTACGTGCTGCGATCGATCTGGGTGCTGATCCCGCCGGGGGCGGCCGCGCTCTTGAGGAACTTCCCGGCGCCCGGCTCGACCAGCTCGATTGCCAATTCCTTTTTGAACGGCCCGGAATAGGATTGCCTGCCGTTGGTGATAACGGTCACGGGCTTTTCCGCATCCAGCAGCTTGCCGCTCAGGGAAAGCTTGTAAGCCGCGACGTTCCAGGCCTTTACCTCGATGCGGTTGCCGTCTTTGACCTCGGCGTCGACCTGAGCGGCAAGCCACGGCTGTCCCATCCGCTCGATGGAGAGCCAGTACGCCCGGTGCCAGCAAAGGTTCCAGGTGGCGTAGCGAACTCTCTTCGGCCAGAGGTCCCGGCGCTTGGTCTTGGCCCAGTCGAGGATCTGCTTGAACTCGGTTACGTCCTCGTAAGGCTGGTAGGAGTGGCCGTGGTGGCCCCAGAGGCCGGCGACCTCGTAGCCCATGGTGTGCAGCGTGTGCCAGCGGACGAACTGCCCGCGGTTGTAGCCGCCGTCGGTCCAGCCGTCCACCGCCAGCATGGGCACGTTGAACAGGCCGACCTGGTTGACGTTGGAGTACTGCCAGTTGGCGCAGTTGGGGGCGATGCCCGCCACCAGGTGCGGGTGGCGCGAGGCCAGCCAGATGGCGGTGAAGCCGCCGTCCGACCAGCCGGTCAGGAACACGCGGTCCGGGTCGACGGAGAAGTCCCGCGCCAGGGCGGGCACCGACTGGGCCAGCTCGTGAACCGCGCCCATGCGCCCCTTGACCTGGGTGGACAGGCTGGACCAGACGTGGAAGGTATCGGTCTGGTTGGCCACCGCCACCGTCGGCCGGTAGCCGCCGGCGGCCTTGCCGTCCTTGTAGTGAATGCCCCCGCCGCACTTGTAATACAGGAACATCTGGTACTTCCTGCCCGGCTCGAAGCCCGGCGGGACATGCACCCAGATGGACTCCATGCGGTTGGTCTTCTCGGACCAATAGGGAAAGCCCACCCCCTTGCCGGCGTAGCGTTTCGCCGGCTCGACGCCCTTTGCCAGGTCCTCCAGCATCGCCTCCAGGAAACTGAAGGGCACCGCCTCATACCATCCCTTGGGCTGACCGACCTTCCTCATGGTCAGGCACCTGGCCTTCAGGCGGGGGAGGGCGGCCTTGACGACGGGATCGTCGAGCTTGAGCTTGCCCAGCAGCTCCCGGCAGTTGGCGGTGGCCTTGGTCCAGCCGGCGCTCTTGCCGGCTGCCGAGAGCCACTCGGCCGGCGAATCGTCCGGGCGGGCCTGAGCGGCCGCCCCGGCCGGCAGAGACAACACCACCGCGAAGATCGACATCACCGCGCACGGGACAAACAAGTGTGAGGTTCTCACCACAATCTCTCCTTCCACGCCGGCTGAAACGGCCGTGTAATGATAAACCCCGCCCGCTGGCATGGGTAGTCCCGAAACTTCCCCCCGCCCGGCCGGGCGCGGATAGAAAATCGGCGCAAAAAAAGGGGGGCGAGCCGTCCGAGCGCGTCCGGCCCGCCCCAAGCAGAGGTCCCGGCCCCGTTAACCGGGGCCGAACTGAGGTCGCCAAACGCGGCCAGTTGCGTTTGGCAACAGGCGCCGCGGCCGAAGCAAGGCCTCGGCGGCCTGAGCCTCAACCTCGTCCAGCAAGGAGCGTTCCCTCCGCCTGTTCCGTGCATTCAATTCCGCCCGCCGGCCTTCGGGCCCGACTTTCCGCGGGCAGCCCTGTCGAGCCAGCGCTCAGCCACCGCCTTTGGACACCACCTTGGAGATGCTGAAGACCGGAAGCAACATCGCCAGGGCAATGCCGCCGACGATGGCGCCCATCATCACGATCATGACCGGCTCGATGAAGCTGGTGACGGTCCGGATCGCAACGTCCATGTCCTCCTCGCAGAACGTGGCCACGCGGTCCAGGACCGGCCCCAGCTTGCCGGTCCGCTCGCCGGCGGCGATCATCTGCGAGATGCTGCGAGGGATGAGGTCGAAAGCGTACATTTGATCCGACAGCGGCGACCCTTCCCTCAGTCCCTGGGCCAGCTCCAGCCAGATCCGCCGGTAGAAGGCGTTTCCCGCGACCCGGGCGGTGATCTCCAGCCCTTCCAGCAGGCCGACCCCACTGCTGACCATGGTCGCCAGCGTCCGCAGGCTGCGTGCCAGGGACGCCCGGCGGAACATCTTGCCCAGCAGGGGCACCTCGATGCGGGCCTTGTCCAACAGGACTTGGCCCTGCGGCCTGCGGAAGAACAGATACAACCCGACGCCCAGGCCGAACACGCTGACGAGGATGTACGGCAGGTAGCTGATCAGGCCGGAGGAAAAGCCCATCAGCATCCGCGTCGGCAGCGGCAGCGCCACCGACCGGGTGGAGTAGATCTTCGCAAACCGCGGAATGATGAAGATCAGCATGCCCGTGACCACCAGCACGCAGAAGCCAAGCATCCCCACCGGGTAGGCCGCCGCCCCCTTGACGCGCCTGCGCGCCTGATGCTCGTTGTACAGGTACTTCGCCACGCGCTGAAGCATCTTGCCCATGGTGCCGCTGGCCTCGGAAGCCTTCACCAGGGAGACGAACAGGTTGTTGAAGACCTTCGGGTACTCGGCCAGGGCGGTCGAGAACTCCGTGCCCCCCTTGACCCGGTCGGACATCTCCGTCAGCACGCGGCGGAACCGCTCCTCGGTGGTCTGTTCGGCAATGCTGTCCAGCGCGTCCGGCAGGGAGATGCCCGTCTCGACCATCACCGCCAACTGGTTGGCGAAGAAGATCACGTCGTCGCGCTTGGCCCGGACTCTCTTGCGCTGCTTGGCCCGTCCGGCAGTGCCGCCGACGGCGACCTGCTCGTGCACGTCGATGATGATGTTGCCGTCGCCGCGCAGCATCCGGGAGGCCTCGTCCACGGACGAGGCGTTGACGGCCCCGGTGGCGGCCCCTCCCTTTGCATCTCGAACCTGGTAGATGAATCTCGCCATTCAAGTTTTCTCCCGCGGGGGCCCGCCGGCCGCGCCGCGTTGCGGTCCCGAGCCACTACGCCGCCAGCAGGCGTTTCATCTTCTCCGGATCGTGGGCGTTGGCCATGGCCTGCTCCGGCGTGACCCGCCCCTCGGCCACCAGAGTGGAGATCGACATGTCCATCGACTGCATGCCCAGCGATCTGCCCATCTCCAGCATGCCCGACAGCAGGTGGGTCTCGTTGTCGCGGACCGCCCTGCGGATCGCCGGCGTGGGCACGAGGATCTCCACGGCCGGGATCAAGCCGCCCTCGAGCTGGTCGGGAAAGAGCATCTGGCAGGCGACTCCCGTGAGCACGGCCGACAGTTGTATGCGCACCTGCGCCTGCTGCGAACCCGGAAAGGCGTCGATGATCCGGTCGACGGTCTGCACGGCCGAACTCGTGTGCAGCGTCGCCAGCACCATGTGGCCGATCTCGGCCGCCGTCAGGGCGGCGGCGACCGTCTCCAGGTCGCGCATCTCCCCGACCAGGATCACGTCCGGCCGCTGGCGCACCACGTGCCGCAGGGCGGAGGAAAAGCTGCGGGCGTCTTTGCCGATCTCGCGCTGCTCGATCAGGCTCTTCTGGTGGGAGAAGGCGTACTCGATGGGGTCTTCCAGGGTGATGATGTGGTAGGCGAAGTTGCGGTTCATGAAGTCGATCATGGCCGCCAGCGTGGTGCTCTTGCCGGTGGCGGCCCCGCCGGTGACCAGCACCATCCCGCGCGGCAGCTTTGCGAACTCGGACAGGCGCGGCGGCAGGTTCAGGTTCTCAAGAGTGGGGATCCGGTCGGGGACAAAGCGCAAGGCCGCGCTGAGCCCGCCGCGCTGCTTGTGGAGGTTGATGCGGAACCGCCCCACGTCGGGCTTGCCGACGGAAAAGTCCAGATCGCCGGTCTCGGCCAGAACGGCCTTCTCCTCGTCGTTCAGCAGAGGCGTGAGCATGGCGTCGACGTGTTCGGGCTGGATCGGCTCGTGCTCGATCGTCTGCATTTCGCCTGCCACCCATATCGCCGGCGCGGAGTCGGCGAGCAGGATGATGTCGCTGGCCTTTCGTTCAATCACCAACTCGAACAATTCGTCTAGCGTCTTGAGCACTTGCGCTCTCCCGTTCACGCTCCGGCAGTCACCCGGAACACCTCCTCGACGGTGGTGATGCCCGCCTTGATCTTGGCCATGCCGTCTTCGCGAAGATTCACCATGCCCGCCTTGGCGGCCATCGCCCGCAGCTCGCTGATGCCGGGGTTGCCGGCGATGCGGTCGCGCATGTCGTCATCGGGGACGAGCAGCTCGAAGATCCCCGAGCGCCCGGAGTATCCGCTGTTGCGGCACTTGGGGCAGCCGACGCCGTGGTAGAAGGTCTCCACCTCCCCGCCCGCGCGCTCCACCGCCTTGCGGACGTTGGCGGGCGGCTCGTACGTCTCCTTGCAGTTCGTGCAGATCTTCCGCACCAGCCGCTGGCCCAGCACGCCCACCAGCGAGGCGGCCACCAGGTAAGGCTCCACCCCGATGTTCACCAGCCGGGTGATCGCCCCCGGGGCGTCGTTGGTGTGCAGCGTGGAGAATACCAGGTGCCCCGTCAGGGCCGCCTGAAGGGCGATGAGGGCGGTCTCGGGGTCGCGGATCTCGCCGACCATGATCATGTCGGGGTCCTGGCGAAGCAGCGCCCGCAAGGCCCCGGCGAAGGTGAAGCCGATCCGGTCGTTCACCTGGAACTGGTTGACCCACTCCAGGTTGAACTCGACGGGGTCTTCGATGGTGCAGATGTTGATCTCGTCGCTGCTGAGCTGCTTCAGGGCGGCGTACAGGGTGGTGTTTTTCCCGCTGCCGGTGGGGCCGGTCACCAGCACGATGCCGTTGGGGTTGGCAATGATCTTGCGCCACAGGCGCAGGGTCTCGTAGCTGAAGCCCAGCTTCTCCAGGTTCACCAGCCCGCCGCGCTCGGCGATAACGCGCAGCACGACCTTCTCGCCGGACTTGCCGTTGAGGGTGGAGACGCGCAGGTCGACGGGCTGGCCCTGCATCAGCACGTGGATGCCGCCGTCCTGGGGCAGGCGCCGCTCGGAGATGTCCATGGAGGCCATGATCTTCACCCGGCTGACCAGCGCCGGCAGCATCTTGAAGGGCAGCCGCATCTTCTCGTACAGCCGCCCGTCCACGCGGTAGCGAACCCGCAGGTTGTTGTCGTCCGGTTCGAGGTGGATATCGGAGGCGCCCTCGCGGACGGCGTTGTAGATGAGGTAGTTGACCATCCGGATCACGGGGGAGTCGCCGGCGGCCATCTCCAGATCCACCACGTCCTCGGTCTGCTCCTCCACCAACGCCAACTGCCCGTCGTCGTATTCCTCCATGAGGTCGTCGATGACGAAGACGTTCGCCCGGGGAAGGTGGGTCTCCAGGGTGGTCTTGATCTCCTTGGGGGTGGCGCAGACGACCTGCACCTCGCAGTCGGTCATGCGGGCGATCTCTTCCAGCAGAAAGACGTTGGCCGGCTCGGACACGGCCATGGTCAGCCTGCCGCGGATCTTGAACAGGGGCAGCACGCAATGCTTTTCGATGAAACCCCGGGCCAGCACGTCCATCACCTTCGGATCGGCGATCTTGGGGTTGATGTGGGCGTAGGGCAAACCGTAGCCCCTGGCCAGGGCTTCCATGATCTGCTCTTCGGTGCACATGCCGCGGTCGATCAGCACCTCGCCCAGCAGCATCCGGTTGCCTTCGGCCTGCTGGATGCTGAGGGCCTCGGTCAGTTGCTCCTTGGTCACGACTCCGTTGCTGACCAGCAACTGCCCCAACTGAAGCTTCTGATCTTTTCCGATGGTAATCATCACGTTGCCTTACATGGCCTTGACGGCCTCGGAGACCGACTCGATCTGCTCGAACGTGGTGTCCAGACGCGTCAGCTCCAGGATCTTCGAGACGTTTTCGTCCAGACCAGCCAGTTTCACCTGTCCCAGCCTGTCGTTGAGCCGTTCCTGCATGTCCAGCAGGTACTCCAGGCCGGCCGAGTCCACAAAGGGCACCTCCGCAAAGTTCAAGATCAGGTCCCGCACCTGGGCTTCGCCCAGTTGGCTCTCGACGACCTGCCGGAAGCTGTCCAGCGAATCGGCCGTCAGGTCGCCCTTGCAGTTGAGGATGACGGCGTGACCATAGCTTTCCGCGGTAACTTTCATCGCCTAGCTCCTTACGGCCGTCTCCGCCGGACTGGCCGCGGCACTCCGCAGCTCGGCCAGGAAACTCGCCAAGTCGATCGACAGAAACAGCTCCACCAGTCGGCTGTCAAACTGCGTTCCGCTGCACCGCCGGATCTCGTCGATCACCGCCTCCAGCGGCATCGCGTCTCGATATGTGCGGCTGCTGGTCATGGCGTCAAAGCTGTCGGCCAGTCCCAGGATCAGGGCCTCGTACGGCACCTTGCCGTCGCCCGCTCCGGCCGGGTCGCCGGCCCCGCGGAGGCCTTCGGGGTATCCTTTCCCGTCCAGGCGCTCGTGGTGGTAGAGAATGGCCGGCAGGAGGTCCTGTATCTGCCGGATGCCGCCCAGGATGTTGGCGCCGATCCGGGGGTGACGCTTGATTTGGGCGTACTCGTCTTCCGTGAGCTTGCCCGCCTTGCGCAGGACCTCTTCGGAGACGCCGATCTTGCCGATGTCGTGCAGCAGTCCCGCCAGGTAGACCCTCTCCACGCGCTCGGGCTCCAGGCCCGACATTTCCGCCAGCCGGCGCGAGATCATCGCCACCCGTTGCGAGTGGCCGCGGGTGTACGGATCCTTGGCGTCGATGCTGGCCGAGAGAGCGTGCAGCACGCCCATCAGCAGGTTTTGCATGTCGTCGTACAGCTCGTGCTTCTCCAGAGCGATTGCGGCCTGGCTGCCGATGGAGCTGATGAGCTTCAGATCAGTGGTGTCGAACACGCCCTCGGTCTTGTTGATGCCCAGCAGGGCGCCCTCGCAGCGGTCGCCGATGATCAGGGGCGCGGCGATCAGCGTGCCGATGCCGTCGACGCCGGAAGCGGCCGCGCCGCCCGACTCGGCGGTGCCCCGGGAGAACCGGTTTTCAATGACGGGGCCTTTGCCGCGGCTCAGGCGGGGGCGGAGGCCCAGGTTCACGATGTGGAGAAGCTGCTCTTGGCTGACCGGCAGCTCGCCGGCGGAGACCACCTGCTCGGAAGCGCCGCTGCCGGGCTCGCGCGCCCACAGCACCGCGGCCGCCCCGTCCAGCTCCATCACCACCAGGATCTCCCGGCAGAGATTGGTCAGGAACGCGGTGGTGCCCTCGGTCAGCTTCATCGAGCTGCTGATGCGGTACAGCAGTGACAGCTCTTCGTAGGTCTCAGACAGGCTGGTTGAAAGTTTTGTCAGTTCCCCGGCGGCGACCTCCTTGGCCTGCTCGTCCTGGATGAGCCATTCCAGCACGTGGGAGAGGGTGGGGGCCTCGGCGGCGTCGTGGACCTGCTGCTGCCGGCACAGACCGGACATGAATTCCGCGTCCAGCGAGTCTTGGTCGCAGGCTCGGCGGAACTCTTCGGACTTCAGCATTTGCGTGGTGGGAAAGCACGCCACGGCCGAGCCGACAAGCCAGCGCCGGTGATAGATGGGCACGCCCAGCATGCAGCAGCCGGTCGGGGCCGTGCCGATCTCCGCCCTTTCGGCCGCGGCCACCTTCCGCGCCAGCCGTCCCGTCGCCTCCCGGTGGACTTGCGTCAGTCCGCAGAGCTGACGGCAGAAACTCCCGTGGAACGTCGGCTCCAGCAGCGACGCGCCGGCGCGGTCCCAGAAGGAGACCGTCAGCCCCAGCTCGCGCAGACGCCCCTCCAGGCGCCCCCGCAAGCTTGCCATGGGGAAGCTGCGTCTGATTTTGCCGGCCAACGGCACGGTCACGTCGCCTTTCTCTTCGTTGCTTCTTTGCCGTCTGTCTCGAGAAGTCGCTTGACCGTCGCGAGCACCTCACGCGGACTGAAGGGCTTGGTCATCGTCGCCGCGACGCCCGCGGCGATGATCTCTTCCTGTTCGATTTCGAACCCCCGGGCGGTGAGCATCAGCACGGGGGCCTGCATCGTCGACTTGTCCCGGCGGAGCCTCTTGCACAGTTCCAGCCCCGTCAGGTAAGGCATTTGGTAGTCGGTGATGACCAGGTCGGGAGACTCGGCCAGGCAGAGCTCGTACGCCTCCTCGCCGTCCAGCGCCGTGATGACCTCGTAGCCGGCGTTGGCCAGTTTCATGGACACGACGTGGAGGATGTGCGCCTCGTCGTCCGCCACCAGTACCTTTTTGCTCACTGTCGTCTTCCTATTGGAGTATGGGCAGCTCGAAGGCAAACGTGCTGCCCCTGCCGGCGTCGCTGGTGACCGACAGCTTGCCGTCGTGCGCCGTTTCAATAATCTGCTTGACCAGGGCCAGCCCCAGACCGGTGCCTTTGGCGATCCTGGCGTGGCCTTCAGCGCGGTAGAACTTGTCGAAGATGTGCGGCAGGTCCTCGGGGGCGATGCCCACGCCCGTGTCCGAGACTTCGCACACGGCCACTTCGCGGCGCTCGTCCACGTTGGTCGAGACCGTAACCGCGCCTCCCTCGGCAGTGTACTTGAGGGCGTTGCTCACCAGGTTCAGGATCGCCCGGTAGATCATGTCCTTGTCGGCCACGACCTGCCGCCGGGGCGACCCCAGGCGGGAGATCAGCTCGATGCTCTTTGCCCGGGCCTGCGGCAGCACCACTTCCAGAACGTCCTTGGCCGCCTGGGCCAGGCAGACGGGCTCGCGCACGATGCGAACCACCCCCGACTCAATCGCGGAGATGTTCAGAATGTTCTCGATCAGCCGGTTGAGCCGATCGGCCTCGCCCGCCATGATCTGGTAGAACTCCCGCCGGGTGTCCTCGTCCTCGGCCTCGCCGTCCACCAGCATCTCCACGTACGCTTGGATGGACGCCAGGGGCGTGCGCAGCTCGTGGGAGACACTGGAGACGAAATCCGTCTTCATCTGGGAGATTTCCTTCTCCCGGGTGATGTCGTGCAGCACCGTGACCACGCCGGAGACCTCCCCCCCCGGCGTTCTCACGCAGGAGAGGGTCACGCTGAAGGTCCTGGCCCGTCCCTTCTGGTCGATGCTGTGCTCGACGACCCTGCGGGCGGAGTTGCTCCTGCTGCTGCGGGTCTCGCGGATCAGGCGGACCAGGGCGCCGTCGTGAACGATGTAATCGATGTTCTTCCGCAGGCTGTGCGAGAGCTTGAAGTCCAGCAGCGTTTCGGCGGCGTCGTTGGCCAGAAGCAGCTCATCGAAGCGGTTGGTGACCACCACCGCGTCGGAGATGGAAAAGATGACCGCCTCGGCGTGCTTCTTCTCGGCGCCGGCGAGGCGCGATTGGATTTGCAGCTCCCGGCCTTCGGCGCGAAGTCGGCCCATCTCGTCGCGCAGGGACGTCAGCAGCCGGTTCAGCGCCTGGGTGACCTGGGCGATCTCGTCGCAGCCCTCGACCATGACCAGGCCCAGCCGCTTCGACCGGGCCATCTGATTCAACTGACGGGAGATGCTCCCGACGGTGCGGTTGACGCTCCGCCAGAACAGCAGCAGCAGCAGGCTGGTCAACGCCGCCACCAGCCCCAGGATCAGGTAGTTCAGGTTGCGCGTCTGCACTCGATGGCCGCGCATGGCCATGGTGACGGCGTAGTAGGCGGCGCTTGCCCCCAGAGAGACCAGAGCGACGCTAGCCAGTCCAAGCCGTTTCGCAACAGTCACGTTCTCCCGTCCTCCGGGTTTCCGCAGAACGCCGGGGACACCACATTCGGCGTCCCCAGCGGCGGCGCGACCTGCCGGCCGGTGGGGGGGCAGGCGCTTCGCGATCGGTAACTCCTACTCTCCTGCCGCCAGCAGACGCCTGGCCAGACGACTGTTCGGGTCGCATTCCAGGGCCCGCTTGTAACAGGACACGGCTTGCTGCTTCTGCCCCGCGGCCCAGTAGCAGCGACCCAGCATGCAGTTGATGGTGGCGTCGCTGGGGTTTTCTCTGGCCGCCGACGCCAGCAGCGCGGTGGCCTGATCGATCTGCCCCTGGCGCAGCATGGCGTAGCCCAGCACGGCCGTCGCCTCCAGACAGCGGTCGGTCATCGCCAGCGCCTGGCGCGCGGCCGTAATCGCCCGCGGGCAGTTGTCCGTCGCCACCGCCGCCTTGGCCAGACGCACCCACACCGGGGGGGCCTCCGGCTGAAGGACCGCGGCGGTCTCGTAGGCGCTCCTGGCCGCGTTCGGGTGACCCAGCGCCATGTGGCTGTCGCCGATCATGACGTACAGCCAGCCGGCCTTGTCCTGATATCGCGGGTCTGTTGCGAGCTTCTCCAGCACGGCCAGGGCATCGGCGTAACGCCCGGCAAAGAACTGAGCCTTGGCGAGGTTCTCCTGCATCAAGACGCTGTCGGGCTGGAGGTCCAGGTATCGCTGGAACAGGTCTACCGCCTTTGCGGGCTTGCCTTCCATCATGGCCAGCTCGCCCGCCAGCGCCAGCACCGACGGCTCGTCGTCGGACTGCTCCAGCCTCGCCTCCAGCAGCGCCAGTGCCCGTTGGGGCTTGCCCATTTCCACCAGCGCCTCGGCCGAGGCCGTCAGGTAGCCGTCGTTGGACGCATCCATGGCCCTGGCCTGCTCGTAGCGCTTCAACGCCTCGGCATGCCGGCCACGTTTTTCCAGCGAGACGCCCAGCAGGAAGACGATCTCGGCGTCTGCCGGCGCCGCGCGCTCGGCTTCGAGGAGCTGCTCAGCGGCCTTTGCATACTGGGACTTCTCCAGCAGCACCTTGCCCAGCAGAACCCTTGCCGCAGCGAACTCCGGGTCCAGGCTGACCGCCTCCATCGCGCGGGCAAGGGCCTTTTCGAGTTCTCCGACCTTCAATTGCTCCTGCCCCACGCTGCAAATGATCTGCGCCCGCGCCCGATGCCACCGCTTGTACGCCAGTATCTTCTCTTTGTTCTCTAAATTGCACCCGGCGACCAAGCCCAGCAGCAGGGCTATGATGAACAGTCGTTTCTTCATTGGTCCGCTCCTTCAGACTCTTTCCCTATTCTGTGCACTTTCCCTAGATTGACAGTCTAGTCCAAAAAAACACCCGCTATTTGACCACCTCGACCGGTACCTGCGGCGGACGGGTCGTGGGCGACGGCTTCACAGCTTTGGCGCCGCCGGCGGGCCGTTGCGGCCTAGCCGGGATATTCAGCGGAAGCTCCAGCCGCGGGCCCATGCCGAAGGCGTCGCGAATCTTCTTGTGCAGCTTCATCTCGTCTCGCGGCTTCAGCGGCGGGATAGCCTCCTCCACCGGACGGCCCATCTCCTGCATGATCATCCGCTGGATGATGTAGTGGGCGCTGGAGTAGCGAGACTCGTGGGCCCAGATGGCCTCGTTGGTCAGGCGCTCCTTCATGCGGATGGCCTGCTCCATCCTCGGCTCCAGCGACAGGGCCAGGTTGAGGTCCCACGTGGCCTTCTCGACGTCTCCGCCGGCGAGGTGCTGGCGCGCCCAGCGCATGTGGGCCTGGGCCAGCCGCTCGCGCCCGAACCACATCAGCCCCTGCCGCATGCCAAAGCGGAACCGCCACACCTGTTCCTTCAACTGCTCGGAGACGACCTCGTCGGCAGCCTGCTTGATGATGTGCGGGGTGATCAGGACGATCACTTCTTCGCGCTTGGTCTCTTCGACGCGTCTGCGGAAGAGGTTGCCGGCAATGGGGATGTTGCCCAGGTAGGGGACCTGCGACCGCTTGTTGTCGGTCATCTCCCGGAACAGTCCGGCGATGACGATGGTGTGCCCATCCTTGACCAAGACGTTGGAGGTGCACTCGGTGGTGATCTCGAACGGCAGGCTGTCGGTGGTGAGACCGCCGGTGGAGTCCGCCGGGTGGATTTCCAACCGGACGTGCCCGTCGGTGGCGATGTACGGGCGGACCAGCAGTTTGGTGCCGGTCTCGATGAACTCCACGGTCTGGGTGGCGGTGGTCTCGGTAACGGTCGTGGTCAGGTATCCGTCGCGCCGGCCGACCAGGATCTCGCCGCGCTGCTTGTTGATCACCAGCAGCTTCGGGTTGGCCAGCACGGCCACGTCGCCGACGCCTTCCAGGGCGCGGACGAAGAAGGCCACCTGGTTGGAGATGAACCCGATGGTCAACCCGCCGGGGTCAATCTTGGAGTTGAAGTCGGTCCGGAAGGTGGCCTTGGCGTTGTCCATCCCGGCCGTCGGCACGTCCCCGGGCGCGACGCTGGTTATCCCGGTGCTGGTGGAGGACAGGGAGCGGAAGTCCACCCCGGCCAGGGCGTTGAAATCGATGCCCAGGGCGTTGTCTTCCTCCAGTGTGGCCCGCAGGATGGTGGCCTCGATGAGCACCTGCTGCGGGCGGACGTCCACGTCGTGGAGGATGGCGGCGGCCTTTTCCACGTTCTCGGGGTAGTCGCGGACGATGATCAGGTCCGCGTTGGCGTGCGCGTTTCCGCCGGCGTCCGCGCTGGAGGCGGCGATGCCCGTGTCGGCGGCGGGCGTGAGCGAGACCGTCCCCTCCGTGCTCATCACCGGCGTGATCAGCGCCTTGGCGTCGGCGGCGGTGATGTAATTCAGCCGGAAGACTCGCACCGACAGCAGCCGCGTGGCGGCCCGGACGTCTGCCAATTGCTTCTGGGTGTATACGTAGACGAAGTTGCCCTTGCGGACGTACCCGAAGCCGGCCGAGGTCAGCACCGCTTCCAACGCCTCCTGGAAGGTCACCCCGTACAGATCGGCCGTGACCGTCCCCTGTACTTCCTTGGTGGCAATGATGTTGATCTTGGCCGGGGTGCTCAGGAGTTTGAGCACCTGGCGAATGTCGGCCCCCTGGACGTGCAGCTCCACCGTGCCGCGCTGATCGACGTTCAGCCTGGCGCCGGTCTGGGTTTTGGCCGGCGCGCTCGTGTCGGGCGGTTTGACAGCGGCGGCCTCCTGCGCGAGACCGGCCGCGCTAAAGGCCAGAATCAACACCACCGCCGCCGCGGGGCCGCCGAACGTCCTTAGCCACGCCCAGAACGGCGAGGTCGCGTGTTGCCTCTGGCCAACGCCCCGGATCCCCGCATCACTGGTCCACGTGCGCCTCGATCGTCTAGCGCTCATCACCTATGCTCCTTACTGGACTGATCCGCCCTTCCGGGCGAACCCGCTTCCGCAGCTCTGCAATCCTCCAAAGGTGCTCCCGACGCGTCGGAGGACCCTTGAAGCCCTATGATTTATCGGTATCGGTGCCTCTTATGGCCCGTACCGTGCAACCGTCCGGCCCAACGCGGCCGTCGGCAAACCGCCTACTTTTTCAACCGCAACTGCACCTCGACGCCGTCCTTGCTGAGGACGCAGTAGCCGGCGCCGATGCGCTTGACGCGAAAGCCGCTGATCGACTCCCCGACCCGCAAGACCCGATCGTTGATCAGCGCCGTCGGGGACGCCGCCAGCATCGTGCTCTTCAGCGACAGTGTCCGGGCCTGCGTTCGCACGCCCGCTATTTGCGAGAGCCGATTCGCCTGGACCTGGCGCTTGCGCTTGATCCACTCATGCGCTTGCCCGAACCAGCCGCTCCGGGCCTGCCCGTCATGGGCGCCGGCGGACCCGTCCTCGGCGGGGCGATACAGCTCCAGCACGGGCGTGAACAACTTGCGGGTGATGGTTCGATCCATCTGAGCGAGGTACTGCTCTCGGTGGGCCTGTCCGGGCTGTTCCGGCGAGGCTGCGCCGGCGCCCTGGCAGGACGACGGCTTCTGGCGACTTGCCGCTGCCGCCTCGGCGGACTCGGCGGCGCCCACCCGCTTGGGCACGTCCCGGGTAATCACCAGCCTTCCACCGACGCTTCCGCCCACCACCAGCAGGACCGCCATGACGGCCGTTCTCTTCTTGTCGCGCTTGAGCTCTCGCTTCAGGCGACTCGCCCATACCGAAATTTTCGATGTCTGGTCGGCCATAGCCCGGCGTTCGCTCACTTCTCGGTGAAGTAAATGTTCATGCCCAGCCCCATCGACAGCCCGCGCCCGTCCGAGGCGGGCTCGATCCGCAAATGCTCAACGCGCGTCAGCCGCGTCATCTCGTCCACCCGCTTCAGGAACCGCGCCAGGGCGAGGAACTCGCCCTCGAACTCCATCCTGATGGGCAGGCGGTTGTACAGTGGGCCGCGGATGGCGCTGCCCGGCTGGATGATCTGGTTGGAGAGATTCTCCTGCACCAGGTTCGAGGCGATCTCGCCCAGGAAACCGGCCAGCTCCTTTCGCTGGGGCAATCGCCGCGTCCAATCCTTGTTGTACCGCTGCTTCATCTGCCCGATCTGGCGGAGCAGGGGGGGCACCTGTCCGGCCGCCGCCATGTTCTGCTCCAATTCGCGCTTCGTTTGCGCCGTGCCCGCGTCGATCTTCTTCAGCGCGCTCGACTGGGATCGATACACCAGCAGCACGTAGCCGACGGTGATGGCCGCCAGGATGCCCAGCACGATCAAGTTGTCTCGCGAAAGCCGCATCCGCGCGATTCTCTCCTCGGCCCTACTTGATCAGATAGCAGGTGGCCAGGAATTGCCTGGCCAGCCGCTCCCGAAAGACCACCGTCTTGGCATAGGTCATGTTTACGTCTTCGAACAGGCAACTGGCGGCCAGTCGCCCGATGAAGTTGGCGACGTCCACGTCGCTGGGGGCAAGCCCCACCAGCACCACCTGCGCCCGGCGGATTAGCCCCTTCGACCGGTTGCCCGATGCATCCGCCCCGGAAGCGCCGGCGCGGTTCGGCGACTGCCGGACGAGTCCGGACGCCTCCGCCTGGAGCGCGACCGGTTTCATTTCCAGCGAGACCAGGGCCATGTTCTTCGGCAGCAGCCGGCACAGTTCCGCCAGCACGGCGGTGCAATCGGCCCGGCTGCCCAGCTCCTCGTCGATCCGCTTCTTGATCAGCAGATCGGACATTTGGGATCTCAGTTCGGGAATCGTCGCCGCCTCCCGTTTGGTCAGGCCGGCGCGCTCCTCCAGCCGGGCCAGCTCGCCCTTGGCCGTGGCGATCCTGGCCTGGCGCGTGTAGCCCAGTGCGCCGATGGCCACGACGTACACGGCCAGGCAGTAGCCCTGGCGCAGCAGCCTCCGCCGGCGGGCGCGATGCTGCCGGATGCGCTCAGGCAGAAAGTCGACTTCGTGAGCGGTCCGCATTCCCAATGTCCTCTTGCCCACCCAGCCCGCGCAGGGCCAGGCCTGTAACCACCGACCATTCCGTCAACACGCCCCGGCGGTCGCTGCCTATGTCGGCTCCGCCCAGCCGCACGCCCCGCAGTGGCCGGCCCACCTCGCACCGGCGGTCCAGGCACTCTGCCAGCAGCTTAATCAGCCCCGAATCGTACGCCTCCCCCCCGGTCAGGGTGATCTGTCCGGGGCGGAGCCCGCGGAACGTCACCGAGCAGTACCGCAGGCACAGCCCGATCTCCTGGGCGAGGGCTTCGACCTGCCCGCGAATGGCGTCCACCACCGACAGCTCCACCTGGTCGGGGGTCTCCGACGCGTCCGCCTTCGACTCGTGCAGGCGCGCGCGAATATTGACCGCCTCGCCGTAGCTGAGGCCCAGCTCCTTGGCAACGCTCCGGTTGAGGCTCTCGCCGGCTATGTCGAAGGACCGGATCAGGAGCACCGTCCCGCCCCGGGCCACGATGACCTTGGTGCTGGACAGTCCGATGTCGACAATGATACTGACGGTCGCGGCGTCCTCGGCCCGGCGAAGGTATCTTCGATACGTCCGGAACAGGGCGCTGGGCTCGGCGTCCACGTGCAGCGGCCGGAGCTGCATCTGCTCCAGCATCTCCAGGTGCCGCTGGATGGCCTCGTCGGAGACGGCCATTATGATCACTTCGTCGCGGACCTCCGGTCCCTGCCGGACCTCGCCGGCGTTGAAGTAGTGGACCTGGTCGGGGGCCACCTCAAACCCGAACCTTTCCTGGCACTCCCAGGCGACGGCCTTGGTTAATTCGGGACCGGGCATGTGCGGCAGGCGGACGTTTTTGATGGCCAGTTCGTCGCTGCGGAGGCAGCTAACCGTGTTGCGCCCACGAAAGCCGCCCCGGCCGATCGCGTCCCGCACGGCTTGGGTCGCGAGTTGGGTGCGGGCGGCCGGGTCAGAATCGGGGCCGGAGCTGTTCTGGGGGAAACGAGAGTGGGCCGCGGCCGCTACCGATATCTTCCCCCCAGATCGGCATAGCTGGAGCAGCCTGACGCCTTCGGATCCGACGTCCAAGCCAATGGGGCCTCGCCTGCCTCTCAGCCGCAAACCCAACATGCCCTACTTCCTATGGCAACTGCCTATGGCAACCGCGTAACAGTCACTCGTCCGCTGATGGGCGCCACCGTGATCTGGTAAGCGTGCTCCTTGGCCGAGACGGTGAGGCCGCCACCGCTGTCAGGGGCGCCCAAAGCGTCGAATGTGACCGCGGAGCCGGGAAAGCTCACGGCCGCAATCGACACGCTTTCCAGTCCGCGCTGGTTGTGAAGATCGATCACGTATTCCTCTTTGGTAATCGGATGAACCAGGGGCCCGCTTGCGTTAGAGATGGTGTAAGAATCACCGGCAGAATTAAAGGTTACCGTCACCGGCGCCTGCGTGAAGATGGCCTGGCTCTGGGCGTACTCCAGGTCGGCCATGACCATCCTGGCGGCTGACTGGGCCTGCAAGGACGACGTCCCCACCGCCTGCGGAATAATGATCGCCGCGGCGATTGCCATGATGATGAGCACCACCATCATCTCGGCCAGGGTGAACGCGCCGGCCAGTCGCGAACCCTCGCCAGGGGCTGGGTGGTCGCATCGAGCCCCGCCGGGGCGGTTTAACCGCTTATCTGACTGGGAGTACCTTGACACCTGCGGCTCCTTTGCTGGGGGCCGGGGGCGGCGCCGGTGACAGCTTGAGGGCCTCCACCGTCACGCGAACCTTCCCGCTTGCCAGCAAATCCGCGATCCGCTGCAGCTTCTGGTTGCCGGCCTGAATGGCCCGAAGCATCTGCTGGCGCTGGGCCCCCGCATTCGGCAGGACGTCCCGGACGGCGGCACGCGGGGCGGCAGCGGCGATTCCCGCCCCGGTCAAGGACGCCGGACCGGTCGCCCACAGTCCGATGATCAGCACTGTCAATAAGGCCACAATGGCCGTCAGGCAGAATCGGGTGTATCCGTCGATAACAACCGTATTTCGGCCTTTTCTCTGAGGCATCGCATGCTCCTTAGCAGGCCCCTCGGGTGCGTCCGGTCATGGGGCAACGGGCAGAGGTCCTCGGCTGAGCGTCCTGCCGACCACGGGCTTGTCCGACCGTGGCAGTGCCCCAACGGGCCACGACCGAGCCTGCCGCGATCGCACTGGCAGCCCCTTTGCCAATCTGAACCGCGCCCGTGCTCACAATGGCCCGAAAGCCCTCAGCGGCCGCAACAGCGAGCTTCTTCTCTTCCGGCATCATCTTTCCACTGTCCGTACATCGGCCAGCGGAGCCCGGACCTTTCTCAAGCCCAACCGCCATCGCCGACACGACGGCGATGGCGCGCGGGGCCGGCGGTCCGGATGTCCGCCATCAGGCTCCCGGAGGGCGCATCCGGCCTTCGAGAGCTGGCCGCCGGAATCTTCTTCCACAGGCCCACTTGGCCGAATACTAGTAATTGAAGTACAGCTTTCCGTCCTGGTCCGCCCCGGGAGAGTCGGCCTTGAAAAGCAGCCTGGACGGCTGATAGACCCAGCCGTGGCTGTCGTCCGCGGCCGCGGGGAACACCTCGTTGTCCAGGATTACCTGAACGCTGTTCTTGCCGTTGACGGGGTTGGTCGGGATCTCTCGCAGGTATGGGCCAAAGCGAAATCCCGGGGTGCCGGCCTCGGCCGTCTCCCCGCCCTGGTTGGAGGCCTTCGACATGTGAAGCACGAAAGCCGCCTCCGTGGGCGGTTGGCTCGGATCCCCATCGGGGTAGCCGGACCCGACCTCCAGGTGCTGGCATTTGTACAGGACCAGTTGCGTGCGTATCACCCGCAAGTCGTCCGCCAGCATCTTGGCCCGGGCAAGGCCCGAGACATTGGAGAACCGCGGCAGCACGATGGCCGCCAGGATGCCCAGAATTAGCACCACGACCAGGATCTCCATCAGCGTGAACGCCTTCCGAACCCTCATCGCATTCACCTTTTCCGGCCGGCTCTCCGCCGAGGTGCGCTCGGGGGAGAAATAAACCGGCCAGGCTCGAAGCCGCCAAGTATGTTCCGGCATACTGCCACGGCGCTTGGGGCTCGTTCTGCCTGGTGAGCTTCTCGGGGGTAGAAGCGTTCCGCTCGGTGCCGTTCCACGGCCCGTGGCGGACGTCAGGAGAACAGCCTATAAACAAATGGGCAAGACAAGCCTCCGTCTTGCCTGCCGGCACAGCCATGCATTTCCCGGAAACGGCCGCCCCCAAGCGCGGCCCGGGGGCCGCGCTCGGGGGAAAAACCTGTCCGAAACTTACATGGCTTTGTGGGCATCGTCGTCCGGCGACATCTTGCCCGTGGCGCTGTCCCAGCACCATCCAAAGTTGCCGGCGCCGGCAGGGGCCACGAAGTCCACCAAGTCGGCGTTCGCCGAGACAAACGGGTTGGTCGGGAACGCATGCAGGTAGGGCCCGAAGACGCCCGCGGCATTGACCGTGCCGTCCAGGTCGGTCTTGCCCGTCAGCCGGGCGATGAAGTTGGCCGTGTCCGCAGCGCCGGCACCATTGAGGTCAGGATACTTCTCCAGGTGCTGGACCTTGTACAGCTCCAGTTGGCTGCGCAGCGTCTGGAGATCCGACGCCAGGGCAGACTCGCGCGCATCGTTGGACGCTTCCGTAAACTGCGGAATCACGATCGCGGCCAAGATGCCCAAGATGATCACGACGATCAAAATCTCAACCAGTGTGAAACCCTTACTCCGCTTCATCGGTTCAACCTCCTAAAATCAAGCCTGAGACAACGGTTTTCCTGCTTCTGCGATTGTGTTGACGTACTTCACGTGGCCTGCGGCGATCCATGCCGCCTATGGGTGAGAATGCCGTCTTGGCCCCCATTCGGCCGTTCGAGGCCCCCGAACGCCATCGCGCTTGGAAGGCCTTACCCATGGATGCTTTCCTCTGACCTCAGCTCGCAGGCCCACCTCCTTTCGCGTCTGACGCACGTAACGTTCCTCCACGATCGACCCCTGTAACATCCTTTTCCAGCATTGCCGGCGGGGCTTTATTTGCTCTTCCGGCCAGTTGCTATCGTCTTGGAAGCAAGGCGGCTTAACTAAAATGCGGGCCGATGCGGAAGGCTGCTGAGAAGGGGAATGTGGGCGCCGACGCGCCTGCCAGAAACACCTGACAAAACCCGCCGGCAGAGAGGCTTCCAAACCACAACATCGCGGACACAGTCTCTCTGCTCCCTTCGGCAGCTCGGCCATCCCGATGGGGAGGAAAACTCCCGAACCCATCGGGACCCGCCGCTTTGCGCACCGCCGTTGCCGGCGGGTTGCCTTTTCGGGGACTACAGGGACCCCGATCCCGGTTCACGAAAACCGGCGCAACACAGGAAATCTAAGATATGGATCGCGGGCGGGCAAAAGGTCGGGGAGTTTCAATATTGTAAGGTCGGCCGGCGGGCGGGAAGCGGAAACACGAATGCCTCGTGGCCGCCCGCCCCGCGGACGGGGCCGGCTCACAGCCCGAACAGCATCAGCGCGACGGCCGCCAGCGCCGCGGCGCCTAAGAGCATCCAGCGAGCCCGGCTGCGAGCAGGGCCGGCTCTCCGCTCGCCGGCGCCGGGAAGGGACGTTCTTCCCGCCGCCGCGGTCGCCGCCAGCAGGACCAGCAGCGTTCCCGCCAGCAGCGTCGGCGAAACGGGCAGCGACACCATCGCCGAGGCCGAGACGGCACCCAGCGCCGCACCAAAGCCCATATCCGCCAGCCACAGCCTGCCGGGCAGGCCTTCCCTGGCCGAGACCCGCCGCCGCCGCGACAGCACCGCCGCCCAAAGCCCGGCAAAAGGCACCAGGCCGGCAAAGCTCGGGATGATCCACAGCCACCTGGCTCGGCCGGGCCCGGCCGCCAGGTGCAGCATGGCCAACTGCACCGCCGCGACCAGCAGCCCGCCCATGCCGGCGGCCCAGGCCTCCGAAGCGCCGCCCACGCGGACCCGCCGGTCGTAGCGGGCGGCCACGGCCGCGGCGATCGCCGCCGTCGCCGCCGTCCACAGCAAGCTTGCCGCCCAGCCGGCGCCGGCGGCATTTCGCAGGGCCCAGCACTGCACCGTGAGCAGCCACGCCGGCGCCGCCCAGAGGCACACGTTCAAGCGCCGCCGAGCCGGCTGCCCCGGCGCCGGCCCGGCGTCCTGGCGGACCGTCGTCGCCCCGGGGGGCGCGGGCGCGGCCATGCCCGCGGCCAGACCCGCCAAGAGCACCGCGCAGACCAGACCCGCGCCGAGGAAGTCCAGCCCCCCCCAGCCAAGCCCGGCCGCGATCGTCAGGGCGGCGCAGGCCGCCCAGGCCAGGTCGCGGTCGACGTGGCGAGACGGATCGCTCGGGCCGTAACGACGCAGCAGCGCCCCGGCCGCGGCCAGCGCCGCCGCTGCCGCCCCCAAGGGCAGCATCACCATCGCCGTCGGCACCAGCCGCACAACGGCCCAGAGCCACTCGGGGAACAGGAACATCCGGCCGAGTGAGGCCATCGCCGCCGACGCCAGCGGGATGCAGGCCACGCTGATCACGCCGCCGACGGCGCAGGCCGCGCACGCCGCCGCCACCAGGCGGCGCAGTCGGCGGCTCTCCAGTTCGGCCCGGCGGGCTTTCGAGAGGCCTTCCCCGCCCCGGACGAAGCCGAACCGACCCGCCGGCGAGGAGATGGCCCTGCCGACCGGCCCGAGCAGACACAGCACCGCCGCGGCCGCTGCCAGCTCCGTCGCCGCCGCCTGGACCATCCCCACCCAGCCGCCCCCCAGCGCCTCGGCCGTGAGCACCCACAAGCACACGCTCCAGACCCCCAGCAGCGTCAGCCCGGCCAGGAAGGTCCAGCGGTCCAGCCATTTCCGGCGCCCGCCCGGCCGGGCACGGGGCCCCGCCCGCCGCCGGCCGCCGGGCAGCCCGCCGCCACCGCCGGAGGCGCCGAGAATGGAAAATGGGAAGCTCATCTCACGATCGTGGACGTCGCCGCCGGCAGGTGCACCTGCTCGCCGGAGTCGGTCAGCAGGATCAGACCGCTCAGCGGGCTGACGTCCAGCATCCGCCCGGTCACGCGCCGCCCGGCGGAGGCCACCGTCTGGCGCGTATTGATCATTTCGCAGCGCCGCAGCCAGCTCTGGTGGAGTTGCTCGGTCCGGCCGGCGGCGGCCCAATGGTCAAGCCGGACCAGGACGGCCCGAAGGATACCGATCCGCTCCAGCGCGGACGCGTCGTCGACCACGTCCGCCAGGCAGGCGGCGGGCCGGGCGAGCTCCCCTGCCGGCGGGGCGGCCGTCACGTTGATCCCGAAGCCGACGACGACCTGCCGCCGGCGGCTCCCGCCCCGGATTTCCACCATCGCCCCGGCCAGCTTGCAGGGGGAGGGGCTTGATCTGTCAGCACCGGCCAGCCCGGCCGGGCGCACCACCACGTCGTTGGGCCATTCCACCGCCGCGGCGACGCCGGTGGCGTGCTCGATGCCCTCGGCCACCGCCAGGCCGGCGGCGATGGTCAGGGCCTCCTGGGGAAGTTTCCGCCCGGCCTCGTGCAGCAGCACCGAAGCGAGGATGCCCGTCCCCGGCCGGCTCTGCCACCTCCGGCCGAGCCTGCCGCGCCCGGCGGTTTGATGCTCGGCCGTGACCGTCAGCGACTGCCCGCCCGCCTTCGCCGCGGAGTCGAACGCCACGTCGTTGGTGGAGGCCACCCCGTCGAAGCAGAGGACGTGCCGACCGATTTGCCTGACCGGGAGGTCGCGCTCGATCAGGTGCGCGTCCAGCGCCGTCGGCCGCAGAAGCCGAACGCCTCGACCCGCAGAGCGCTCGAAGCGATGGCCCCGCGCGCCGAGCTGCTCGAGGGCCTGCTGAAGGGCGGCGGGGGCCAGCCCGCCCGCCGCCAGCTCCTGCGGCGAGACGAACTCGCCCCGGCGGTCGTAGAGATACTCCAGGATTCGATTCGGCAGACGCACCTTCGCTACCATGTTTCTCCGTTTGAGCGCGAAACGCCGCACCCCGCGGCCGGGCATTCAAGTCTGCGCCTGCTCAGTCCACTTCGAGGTCGAGAGAGATATCCACGGCCCCGGCCGAGTGGGTCAGGGCGCCGATGGAGATCCGTTCCACGCCGGTTTCGGCGATGGGGCGGACGCTGTCCAGGGTGACGCCGCCGGAGGCCTCCAGCTCGACGCGTCCCTTTGCCCCGGCCCGGTCGCGGATGCGCACGCCCTCGGCGACCTGCTCGACGGACATGTTGTCCAGCAGGATGATGTCGATGTTCAGCTCCAGGGCGTGGGCGAACTGCTCCAGGTTTTCCACCTCCAGTTCGACGAACGCCCCGGCTGGCAGGTAGGGGCGGATCCGCTCCAGCTCGTGGGCGGCGGCGGTCAGGGGGTTCTGCCCCTCGGCCAGGGCCATGATGGACAGGTGGTTGTCCTTGACCAGGACGGCGTCGTAGAGGCCCTTGCGGTGGTTGAGGCCCCCGCCGACGCGAACGGCGTACTTCTCCAGCTCGCGCCAGCCGGGGGTGGTCTTGCGCGTGTCGTAAATCGCCGCTCCGGTGCCGGCCACGGCGTCGACGTACTCCCGGGTAGTGGTGGCCACGCCGGAGAGCCGCTGGAGGAAGTTCAGCGCCACCCTCTCGGCCGAGAGGATCCCGCGGGCCGGGCCGTCCCATTTGGCCAGCACCTCGCCCTTGCCCACGCGTGCCCCTTCCTCGGCCAGGACGGCGCTGCGGATGGCGCCGTCGTACTTGACGGCGATCGGCTCCAGCATCTCCCCGCCGCAGAAGACCATCGGCTGGTGGGCGACGAACCGCCCCGTCGCTTGCAGGTCCACCGGCAGGATCGCGCTGGTCACGTCGCCGCTGCCCAGGTCCTCGCGCCGGGCCAGCTCCAGAATCTGCCACAGGTTCTCGCGCTCGCGTATGTTCGGCCGGATATTCATCCTCGTCTCACCTGGTGAGAATCATAATCTATGCGGCGCGGCGTGGGAAGGTCGGCCCGCAAGCTCCCGGCAAGCTCACCCCGCCGGGGTCGTCAGAGAGCTTCGGCGGCGCAGCGGGAGGCGATCCGGCTCCAGCGCTCGATCCGGGCGGGGTCGCCGGCGAAGGTGTGCGTGTCCTTCATGATCATCTCCACGCAGCAGCCTCTGGCGACCGCGAGCGTTTCGCGGGTGGCCTTCTCGACGGCGTCCCAGTTCACCGCCGGCGCGCAGATCATGGCCGGGTTGGGCTTCCAGGAGAAGATGTACCTGTCGGTGAGCTTGGCCGCCGCATCGGCCGGATCCCACCAGGGCGAGACCGACACCCGCCGCAGCCGGGGAACGTGCCGCACCAGCAGCTCGAACTTCTGGTGCAGCGGCTCGCAGCAGCCGTAGTGGTTGATGGCGAACCGCTCCAGGATCGGAAGCTGGTATTGCAGCACGAACTCGTACCAGTGCTCCGGGCCGACTTGGACGAACTCCTGGCTCTCACCGAACCCCCACAGGTCCTTCATCCGCGCCCGCCCGGCGAAATCCCCGGCCGGAAGCTCGTCGGTGCAGCCGATGCCGCCGGAGCCGACGTAGTCGTCCGGGCCGTTGTTCAGCGACAGCACGCCCTCCCGCTCCAGCAGCTCCAGCTCGCGGATCTTGTCGTCGCGGAGGAAGGCCACCAGCTCGTGCAGGAGCTGGGGGTTGTCGTAGACGTCGATCATGACCTGGTTGAGCCCGCGGAGCTGCACCAGCGTCCAGGACAGCACGGCCGGCCAGCCGACGTGGCGGCGCGGCCGGACGCGGAGGACGTCGCCCAGAATCGACTCGGCCAACTCGACGTTGCGGTTGGTGGCGTCCCGGTCCGGCTCGATCGCGCGCGGGTGGAGCTTCTTCAGGTCCGCCGACTCCTTGATGGGGGCGTCCCAGCGATACGCCCCCAGCGGTTCGCTGCGAAAGATCGTCTCGGACAGCCCGTAGTCGCCGATCCGTACCACCCAGCCGACGTTGAAGAAGTCCGTGATGGGGTGGTCGTCGTGGATGTGCTCGCCGTGGAAGACCGTCCGGCGGAGGCCCAGCTCCCAGCCGCGAAGCAGCGAGTCTTCGCACTGAAGAAGCGAGTCGTCGATCAGCTCGCGCCAGCCGCCTTCGGGAAAGGCCAGCACCATCGGCCGCCGCGGGCGGAGGGCGTTGAAGTCCTTCCACAGCCGCGCCCGCTCGGCCTGGACGGGCTCGGCCGCGATCTCGGCCACGCGCTTGGCCAGATTCCGCAGGACCCGCCGATCTCTGCCGCTGACGACCACTGAGTTTCCTCCACCGGCGGAAACATTAGGCTATCCGATTCGGGGAAATGCAAGGTTCCGGGCGGGGGCGGTCTAGCGCACCACCGGGCCGCGGCGGCGTTTCGGTTTCGAGCGGCCGCGGGCGTTCGGCCGGGCGTCGCTTCCGGCCGGCTTCGGCCGCGAGGGGTCCTCGCCCTTGAGTTCGGCGATGCGATCGCGGAGCTGGGCGGCGCGTTCGAACTCCAGGGTCTCGGCCGCGGCGAACATCGCCCCCTCCAGCTCGGCCAGCAGCTCCGCCTGGTCGTACTCGCTTTCGGAGGCGCGGATGGCCTCGCGCGCGACCCGCCGCGCCGAAACCTGCTCGGACAGGGTCGAGCGGATGGCCTTGCGGACGGTCTCGGGGGTGATGTCGTGGGCGGCGTTGAAGGCGAGCTGGGCGTCGCGGCGGCGATTCGTCTCGGCGATCGCCCGCCGCATCGACTCGGTCACCATATCGCCGTAAAGCACCACCTTGGCGTTGACGTTGCGGGCGCAGCGGCCGATGGTCTGGATCAGCGCCGTCTCGGACCGCAGGAAGCCCTCCTTGTCGGCGTCCAGGATCGCCACCAGCGAGACCTCCGGCAGGTCCAGCCCCTCGCGCAGCAGGTTCACCCCCACCAGCACGTCGAACTGGCCCAGCCGCAGGTCGCGGAGGATGTCCACCCGCTCCAGGGTGTCGATCTCGCTGTGGAGGTACTTGCAGCGGAACCCCTCCTGGCGGATGTACTCGGCCAGGTCCTCGGCCAGGCGCTTGGTGAGGGTGGTGATCAGCGCCCGCTCGCCTGCCTGGACGCGGCCGGCGATTTGCGCCAGCAGGTCCTGCACCTGCCCGGCGGCAGGGAGGACCTCGATCGCCGGGTCCACCAGCCCCGTGGGGCGGATGATCTGCTGGACGACCTCCCCGCCGGTCAGTTCGAGCTCGTGCGGCCCGGGCGTGGCCGAGACGAACAGCACCTGCTTCCACATCCCCTCCAGCTCCTCGAACCGCAGCGGCCGGTTGTCCAGCGCCGACGGCAGCCGGAAGCCGTGCTCGACCAGCACTTCCTTGCGCGAGCGGTCGCCGTTGTACATCGCCCGTAGTTGCGGGATGCTCACGTGCGACTCGTCGATGATCAGCAGGAACTCGTCGCCGAAGTAGTCGATGAGGGTGTACGGCCGCTCGCCCGGGGCCCGGCCGTCGATGTGCCGGGAGTAGTTCTCGATGCCGGGGCAGTAGCCCACCTCGGACATCATCTCGATGTCGTAGCGCGTGCGGGCCGCCAGGCGCTGGGCCTCCAGCAGCTTGCCGGCGTTGCGCAGCGCGATCAGCCGCATCTCCAGCTCTTCCTTGATGGCGACGACCGCCCGCTCCATGGCGTCTTCCGGGGCGACGTAGTGCACGGCCGGGAAGATGAAGGCCGATTCGACTTTGCTGAGGGTCGCGCCGCTGACCGGGTGGATCAGCTCGACGGTCTCGATGGCGTCGCCGAAGAACTCGACGCGATAGGCCAGTTCCTCATACGCCGGGTGCAGCTCGACGGTGTCGCCGCGGACGCGGAAGCTGCCGCGCTTGAAGGCCACGTCGTTGCGCTCGTAGTTGATGCCGACCAGTCGGCGGAGCAGCTCGTCGCGCTCGACGGTGTCGCCCCGCCGGATGGGAACGACCATGCGCTTGTAGTCTTCCGGCTTTCCCAGGCCGAAGATGCAGGAGACGGAGGCGACGATGACCACGTCCCGCCGGGACGACAGGCTGGCGGTGGCCGAGAGCCGCAGCCGGTCGAGGTCTTCGTTCTTGGAGGCGTCCTTCTCGATGTAGATGTCGCGCTGCGGGATGTACGCCTCCGGCTGGTAGTAGTCGTAGTAGCTGACGAAGTACTCCACGGCGTTGTTGGGGAACAGCTCCTTGAACTCCTCGTAGAGCTGTGCGGCCAGGGTCTTGTTGTGGCTGATGATCAGGGCGGGCTTGCCGATGTTGGCGATGACGTGGGCCATGGTGAAGGTCTTGCCGGAGCCGGTCACCCCCAGCAGGACGTTGTACTTGTCCCCGCGGCGAAGCTTGGCGGTGAGCTGCTCGACCGCCTGGGGCTGGTCGCCGCGCGGCGTCATCTCCGAAATGACCTTCAGCTCGGCCATCGCTTCCCTCCCCCGGAATATCGTCCCATCGCCAGCACCGTATTATATCCGCCATCGCCGGCCGGGAATATCCCTTCGGCGGGAAGCACGCGGGCGCGAATTGCGGCACATGCCGGGCAGGCCACGCCTTCAGGCGTGGTGCCAGCTCTTGTGGGTTTCCCCCCATCCACGGCGATGCCGTACCCACGGTCATCGCCGCTACCGCCCAGGTAGGTGATTATTGTTTCGACTCCAGCCACATCCTGACGGGCAGTTCGTCCTGGCGCGTGCCGGTGATGGTGTCGACGGGAGCGTTGCCGTGGTTGTCGTCATTGTCTATCTCATTGGCCGTGTTATGCTTACGGCTTTGGGTGGTCCAGGAATCCGCCCCGCCGTCGGAGTCCCACTTGAACTGGCGCCAGTTGCCCAGGCTCTCCAGCTCCGACCAGTGCTGGTTGAAGTCAGCGTCCCCGTCCTCGATCTCGCCGCCGGCCAGATCGCCGCGGTTGTACTTCTCGAGGCGGTGGAGGCCGTCGTAGACGTAGTACTCGTCCTTGCCCGAGGGCGGGCTGGTGGGCGTGACGTCGCGAGACTTGCGGCTGCTCATCCGGTCGTAGGCGTACTCGTACCGATCCAGAATGCTCTCGGGGCTGGCGCCCTTGATTTCCCACTTCTGCTTCACGATTCGCCCGAAGCGGTCGAGGCCGGCGTACGTCCCGCCGGTGCCGTAAGTCAGGACGAAGGGGTTGCCGCTCACCTTCCCCGGCAGTTGTCGCGTCTATCTTACCGGCCGCGGAGATGTCGGACAAGCGCCCCCGTGATTGCGCTGATACCGCCGGCCGTGTCGTGCGTGCGGAGATCCGGGCTAAGGGCGAGTCGCGCCCGGCGAGCCCTCGCGACCGGGCGAGAAAGGATCGCCCCCCGTACCACAGACGCGACCCAGAAAAATACGTGATCCCTTTGTCTTCTGAACCCTTCGTCTTCGCCTTGTCTCCTGGAAAGCTACCGCGCCCTACTTCTGCTCAACCCTCGTCGCGTCTGAAGGTACCGGGGCAGCCTCCAGCCACCGCCTCTTGCGGCGTCCATAGAGCCAGGCAATTGGCCACGGCAGCAGCCAGACCACATAGAAGACAACCACGGGCCAGATGAAGGGGACGCGCACAAGGAGTCGGGGCACGGCCTGGGGGCCTAAGGCTGCGGCCATGCATAACGCCGGACCGAACATGAGGAGAATCGACAGTAGGACCGGGTACACCACGGCGAACGCGAACGACTTGTGACAACCACCGTGCCACCCACAGGCCGCATAGATCAACGGATTGCCAAATAGAGCAAGCCACGACACAATCCAAAAGAGGCTGGTCACGCGCCGCCACGGCCAGCAGCGCCACACCATGAGGAGGAGCCATAGGACCATCAAGAGATGGGCTGCAACTCTTCGCTTCGTCATCGCCTCACTCATTTCTGCTCGCCCCTCTCAAATCTGGATGTCTTCGTGCATCTCTCTCCGAACTGCATTGGCCCGTTCGCCTCCGCACACGTCCAAAACGTGCGCCAGGGCACAGGCTTCTCTTCCGGCGTCTTGTCTGGTCACGCGGCCCCAGCCGGCCCGCCGTGCGCCCCAGCCATCCGGGCCGCCTCAGACAAGCCCCGCCGTTGATCATGCGATAGCCTATCCCCCGGCAAATGCTCTGGGCGTCCGCGGCGGGGGCGGATATGTTAGACTCACCGGCGGCATCTGTCAGCGGAGGCATCAGAATATGCCCTTTGCTCCTTGTCCCTCTGTGTCCTTTGTGTGCCTTTGTCTTCTACCCGTGTGGAAGAGATTCCTTCGATGCGGTGGCGGGGACAGTCGGGGGCGATGGCGTAGCGGGACGCACGCGAGCAGGTCGGGTTGACGCCTCTTCAAGGGTTACTCGGATCAGCCCGGAAAATCTCCTTGCGCAGGCCTGTGCCGCTTCGCTGTCCCTGACCTCCAGGGGAGGGGCCCCAGGGCGGCCAGTTCGGAACCCAATCGCAATGTGGTCAAGGTACTGAAAGTGGACTTCGCCGGGTGACCACAGCCACTCCGAGTCTCGGGCCTTAACCGCGGGCCCAGTTCGCGGAGAGCCATCCGGCCCGCAGTCAAGATACCCCTTTGCATATAGCTCCTGCATGTCGTCGGGCATCCTGCCATGGTCTTCTATGAATATCAGGAGAGTAAGCGCGATGGCCTTCGTTTCAATCTCAACCTCCCTATTCCAAGAGATCCAAGACCATCTCACCCACACAGTCGCAATGATCATCATTGCCACGACTGCCAGCCCGATAAGGAGGGCACGCCAGTGATTCAGAATGCTGCTGCAGGCCCTATTCTGGTCCAAAGCCAATGTCCTCAGCGTAGTCCAATATGTCGTTTACCCACCAGGAGCAATCACAAAGAGCAACCGGGACGGTCTTGGCCCAGTTCACCCATATTCGCATGAGACGTTCAGCTCGGCCGAAGAGGTAGTTCATGGGCTTTCCCCGGCAGTTGCCGCCCCTATGCTAGCGCCGAGAGAAACGTCGGACAAGCCCCTTGGCCCTCCCCCATTCGGACGGGCGCGACCTGCCCGGCCGCCACCGGCGCGCCAACCCCAAAGAACGGGTAACGTCCCCCTGTTTCCCCAGCAAATGCCCTGGGCGTCCGCGGCGTGGGCGAACGTGTTACACTCACCGCCGGCATCTGTCAGCGGAGGCATCAGAATGCACCCTTTGCTCCTTATCCCTCTGTCTCCTTTGTGTGCCTTTGTCTTCTACCCGTGTGGAAGAGATTCCTTCGATGCGGTGGCGGGGACAGTCGGGGGCGATGGCGTAGCGGGACGCACGCGAGCAGGTCGGGTTGACGCCTCTTCAAGGGTTACTCGGATCAGCCCGGAAAATCTCCTTGCGCAGGCCTGTGCCGCTTCGCTGTCCCTGACCTCCAGGGGAGGGGCCCCAGGGCGGCCAGTTCGGAACCCAATCGCAATGTGGTCAAGGTACTGAAAGTGGACATCGCTGGGTGACCAGCCCCACTTCGAGCCTCGCCCCTTGACCGCGGCCCCAGGTCGCGGAAAGCCATCCGGCCCGCGGTCAAGATACCCCTTTGCATATAACTCCTGCATGTCGTCGGGCATCCTTCCATGGTCTTCTATGAATATGAGCAGTGTAAGCCCGATGGCCTCCGTTTCAATCTCAACCTTCCTATTCCAGCAAATCCAAGACCACCTCACCCACACAGCCGCAATGATCATCATTGCCACGACTGCCAGCCCGATGAGGAGGGCACGCCAGTGATTCAGAATGCTGCTGCAGGCCTTATTCTGGCCCAAAGCCAATCTCCTCAGCGTAGTCCAATATGTCGTTTGCCCACGTGGAGCAATCATAACCCCACCAGTACGTTGGTGGATTCTTCTTGTCACGTTCCACCCTCGCCCAAATTCTCTCGAAGCTGTCGCAGTCAACCTTCACTGTTCCCCAGAGTGGCTGTGCGGGGTTCACCTTGGGGTTAACCTTACCAAGGACACATCCCTCGAACTGCGCGACGCTCGGATTCGTATCGGGAATGTCCACATGGCTCCCGAATGTGATGCCCAGGATCTTCTTGTCGAATATGAAAGGAACAACCGGGACGGTTTCCTATTCTCTTGCCCTGGTCTTCCTGACTCTTGTCTTGGGACTCTTTCTTCTCGCGCGCCCGCGCGGCCGAAGAGATAGTTCATGGCCTTTCCCCGGCAATTGCCAATTCTATCATACCGGCCACAGGGATGTCGGGCAAGCGGCATCAGCAGACCTATCGCATCAGCGGCGAACGGCAGTGGCGGGCGCCGGGAAGCGCCGCGGGTGGACTTGCCCGGCGGGGCGGATATCATGTCCAGCCATGTCGAGCACCGGTCAAACGCTGATGGAGATGTACGAGGCGGCGCGGGGGCGGTTCGGGCATCAGGGCTGGTGGCCCGTCTTCGCTGGTGAGGCAGCTTCGCCGGGCAAGCCCGTCTCGGCCGAGGCAGTTTCGCCCGGCAAGCCCGCCGAGGCGGCGCTGGAGATCTGCGCGGGAGCGATCCTGACGCAGAACACGAACTGGTCCAACGTGGAAAAGGCGCTGGCCAACCTCAGATCGGCCGGGCGCATGAGCGTGGGCGCCCTGCACGAAACGCCCCACGCCGAGCTGGCCAAGCTGATCCGCCCGGCCGGGTATTACAACGTCAAGGCCAGGCGGCTGAAGAACTTCATCGCCCGCGTGCACGAGGCCTGCGGCGACGACATCGCGGCGTTCCTCGACCGCCCGACGGCAACGCTGCGGGAGGAGCTGCTTTCGATCAGCGGCGTCGGGCGCGAGACGGCCGACTCGATCGTCCTGTACGCGGCCGGCAGGGCGACGTTCGTCGTCGACGCGTACACCGCCCGCATCCTCCTGCGGCACCAACTCATCGACGCCGAGGCCGACTACGAGGCGATCAAGGAGCTGCTGGAGTCGAACCTGCCCGAGGACGTGGAGCTGTTCAACGACTTCCACGCCCAGTTCGTGGCCGTCGGAAAGAACTATTGCAGGCCCGCGGCGAAGTGCGCAGGCTGTCCGCTGGAGAAGCTGCCGCACGACCCGCTGGCGGGAACGGAGAACTGAAATGTCACTGCCGGAAGGACTGAATTTCGGACTGGGGTCGCTGCCGCTGCTGAGCGGCGCCGAGACGCGCTCGATCTGTGCCGAGAACCCCGACGGGGCGAAAGGCGGCGGGGCGAAGGCCGACCCCAAGGGCGAAGGCGCGGCCGCGTGGCTGGGGGTGGGCTGGAAGGTCCGCCCGTGCATCACGCTGCCGGCCGGAAGCACCACCCCGCTGGCCGAGGTGAAAGGCCCCGGTGTCATCCAGCACGTCTGGATCACCGTCGCGGAGAAGGCCTACGCCGACTGCGTCCTGCGGTTCTACTGGGACGGCGAGGACGCCCCCTCCATCGAGGTGCCGCTGGGCGACTTCTTCGCCTGCGGCCACGGCACGCGGACGCGGGTGGCCTCGCTGCCGGTGGCGGTCAATCCCGCCGGCGGCTTTAACTCCTACTGGCCCATGCCTTTCCGCAAATCGGCCCGGATCACCGTCGCCAGCGAGCACCACGAGGATATCCGCGGGTTCTTCTACCAGATCACCTACGCCCTGACCGACGTGCCGGCCGAGGCCGGGTACCTCCACGCCCAGCATCGCCGGGCGACGACCACGCGCGAGCGTCCCGAGCACGTGATCCTCGACGGCGTCGCCGGCCAGGGGCATTACGTCGGCACGTACCTTGCCTGGACGCAGATGTCCAACGGCTGGTGGGGCGAACGAGATCAAGTTCTTCATCGACGGCGACGGGGCGAACCCCACCATCTGCGGCACGGGCACGGAGGACTACTTCGGCGGGGCGTGGTGCTTCGCCGACGAGACCTACACCACCGCCTTCCTGGGCTATCCCCTGCGCGACGCCGCCGACGGGCGCGTGCCGCGGCACGGGCTGTACCGCTGGCACGTGATGGACCCGATCCGCTTCCGGAAGGACCTGAAGGTCACCATCCAGGCTCTGGGCTGGTGGCCGGGCGGGAAGTACGAGCCGCTGACCGACGACATCGCCTCCACGGCCCTGTGGTACCAGAGGGAGCCGCACGCGAAGTTCCCGGACCTCCCCGGCCGGCGGGAGCGCTTCGTGCGATAGGGGCGGCGGCTGCGGCCGCGAGAGCCGGAGAGGTGCCGATGAAGCTACGGTTTCTTCCAGCATGTTTGCCGCTTGTTTTCCTTTTGCAGGGATGCCAGATGAATCGCACGGGCTATGGCGACGGTGAGATCTACTGCTGCGGCGGGAGCGACGTGTTCCTGATCGACGTCGAGGCCGCCCGCAAGGACCCGGCCGCGCGTCTCTGGTCGTGGCAGGCGAGCGACTCGGCGGAGATTCGTGCGGTTCACCGGCCGTGGTTCGCGAACATGGACGAGTGCAAGCCGGTGCTGGGCGGACAGGCGGTGCTGGCCGCCTCCTCACTCGGCGGCGGGGTGGCGCTGATCCGCCGGGCCGACAAGAAGTGCCTCTTCTACGCCGGCGGGCGGAACGCCCACAGCGCCGAGCTGCTGCCGGGCGGGCTGCTGGCCGCGGCGTTTTCGTATCGATGCGACGAGCTTCGCCTGTACCGCCTGGACGACGGGCCGGCCGCCGAGTCGGCCTGGACGATGAAGCTCTCCGGCGCCCACGGCGTGGTGTGGGACCGCCAGCGCCAGGTGCTCTGGGCCCTCGGCGGCGGGGAGCTGCTCAAGCTGAAGGTCCACGCCGGGCGGGAGCCGTCCGCGGAGGTCCTGCGGCGGTGGGACCTGCCCAAGCGCGGCGGCCACGACCTGTACCCCCTGGACGAAACGCACCTGGTCGTGACCGCCAACGGGGGCGTATATCGGTTCGACGCGGAGGCCGAGGCGTTCTCGCCCATGCCGGCCCTGGCCGAGGTGGCCAACGTCAAGAGCCTCTGCCGCCATCCGGTCAGCGGGCAGGTCATCTACACCCAGGGCGAGCGGATCTTCACCAACAAGGTCCGCCTCGTCGGCGCCGAGCCGATCGTCCTGCCGCCCAGGAACCTGTACAAGGCCCGCTGGAACGCCCACAACGGCTTCAGCTACGCCCCGGGGGCCGGCAAAAATTAGGCGGATTGCCCGGTCGGGATATGGGCATTCTCGCATACAATGCCGGGCGAAGGTTGCAAGTTCAACTTTTGCTGGAGTGAATACGTATGTCGCGCGCTCGCTTGTGTCTGATTGCGTTGGTCGCCTCTCTGCTTCCGGCCGTTCCGGCCCGGGCGATCGTCATCCAGTTCGACTACTCCTACGACACCAACAACTTCTTCGGGAGCAACCCCGAGGCGGTCGCCGCCCTCAACGCCGGCGCCGCGTTCTTCACCGGCTTCACCGACGAGCTGGCGGCCGTCGTGCCCGGCGGGTTCAACGAGTGGACGGCCGAGTTCGCTCACCCCGGCACCGGCTTCCTGGCGTCGATCTATAACCTGGTGCTGCCGGCGGACACGCTGATCGTCTACGTCGGCGGAAGGGTGCTGCCCGGCACGTCGCTGGCCTTCGGCGGCCCCGGCGGCTATTCCGCCTCCGGCACGCAGGGGTGGCTGGACACGGTGCAGTATCGCGGGCAGGCGCCCGCGCCCGCCGACTTCGGGCCGTGGGGCGGATCCATCGCCTTCGACAGCGACCGGACGTGGCACTTCGGCCTCCAGAGCCCCCCGCCCGGAGACGAGAGCGACTTCCTTTCCGTGGCGATTCACGAGATGGGTCACGTGCTGGGCTTCGGCACGGCCGGCTCGTGGTTCGACAATATCATCGGCGCCTACTTCACCGGCCCGGTGGCCACGACCGTGCACGGCGGCAACGTTCCGCTGGAGGACCCGGCCCACTGGCAGGACTTCACGATGAGCACCGTCCAGGGGCTCCCGCAGGAGGCGGCCATGACGTCGCACCTGCTGGCGGGCAGCCGCAAGCTCTTCACCGTCCTGGACTACGCCGGCACGGCCGACATCGGCTGGGAGTATCCGCCGCCCGGCGACGCCACCGCCGACGGCACCGTCGACGGGGCCGATTACACCATCTGGGCGGATCACTACGCGGTTACCGGCCTGCCGCCGGCCTCGCGGGGCGGCTGGCTCTTCGGGAACTTCAACGAAGACGAGCGCGTCGACGGCGGCGACTACACCATCTGGGCCGACAACTATAACCCCGGCGGGGCGGCCGCCGTTCCCGAACCGGCGATCCTGGCGCTACTTCTGCCCGCCGCGGCGGGGCTGATCCGTCGGCGGCCCTCGTAGGCCGGCCGGCGGTGTGGCAATCGAGGGGGGCAGGGGGTATCTTCTGAGTTCCATGTTCGAATTCACCATCGAGCAAGCCCGCGGCAAGGCGCGGACGGGGCGGCTGCGCACGGGCCACGGCGACGTGAAGACGCCCGCGTTCATGCCCTGCGGCACGTTCGGGGCCGTCCGCGGCGTCACGCCGGATCAGCTCCGCGCGGCCGGCGTGCAGATGCTGCTGGCCAACACGTATCACCTGATGCTCCGTCCGGGCGCCGAGACCATCGCCGAGCTGGGCGGGCTGCATGAGTTCATGGCCTGGGCCGGGCCCATCCTCACCGACAGCGGCGGGTATCAGGTCTTCTCGCTGGCGGACATGCGGAAGGTCGGCGACGACGGCGTCGTCTTCCAATCCCACGTCGACGGGGCGACCGTGGAGCTGACGCCCGAGCGCTGCATCGACGTCCAAGCCGCCCTCGGCGCCGACATCATCATGCAACTGGACGAGTGCTCCCCGGCCGGCGCGGGCGCAGACGAGCTGGCCGCGGCCGTGGCACGCTCGGCCGCGTGGGCCGACCGATGCAAGCAACGATGGGAGCGGCTCGGCCAGACGGCCCGCCAGGCCCTCTTCGGCATTCAGCAGGGCGGAACCGACCCGGAGCTGCGCCGGCGCAGCGCCGCCGCCATCGCCGAGCTGGACCTGCCCGGCTACGCCGTCGGCGGGCTCTCGGTCGGCGAGAGCCGCGAGTGCATGGTGGCCGTGCTCGACCACGTCGACGAGCAGCTCCCGCGCGAAAAGCCCCGGTACCTCAGGGGCGTGGGCGAGCCGCGGGACATCCTCGCGGCCGTGCTGCGCGGGGTGGACATGTTCGACTGCGTGCTGCCGACGCGGAACGCCCGGAACGCCCAGGCGTTCACCTGGTCGGGGCGGCTGCGGCTCCGCAACGCCACCTTCGCCCGCGACGGCCGCCCGATCGAGCCGGGCTGTGCGTGCCAGGCCTGCCGGAGCTTCTCGCGGGCGGCGCTGCGGCACTACTTCATGGCCGAGGAGATGCTCGGCCCGGTGCTGACGACGATCCACAACCTGGCGTTCTTCGCCCGCTTCATGTCGGCCGTGCGCGAGGCGATCGCCCTCGGCGAGCTGGAGCGGCGCGCCGAGCAGTGGCTGGCGGGGATGTACCCGGCCGCTGCGCCCGGGCGGGGCTGACCGCCGAGCATGGGTGTTGACCTGCGGACCGCCCGCGGCGACAATGGCGGCCCTGTGCTATGGGAAGGAAAGCAGGAACATTACCCGAAAGGATTTCGCTCATGCGAAAGAGCAAGCTTCTGTATATCGCAGTGATTCTGGCCGTGGCGATGGCCACGGCCGGCGTGGCCCGGGCTCAGGGCGACGCGGCCGAGGTCGAGAAGAAGGGCGGCACGCAAACGCCGGGCGCGCCCCCCGAGGTCAAGAAGGACACCACCGGCGCCGAGAAAGCCACCGACCAGGGCCAAGCCGCCGAGCAGGAAGGGGATAAGGGCAAGGGCGGCGGGGGCGGCATCTTCGGCAACATGTGGCTGCTGTGGCTGATGCTCGGCGGATTCTTCCTGCTGTATATCTGGATGGGACGAGGCAAGAAGAAGCAGCAACGGCAGCGGCAGCAGATGCTGTCCGACCTGAAGAAAGGCGACAAGGTCACCAGCATCGGCGGGATCGTCGGCACGGTCATGGAGGTCCGCGAGGACGAGATCATGGTCAAGGTGGACGAGTCGGCCAACGTGCGGATGCGCTTCGCCAAGTGGGCGGTTCGGGGCGTGGGGGACGTCGCCAAGGCGGAAAACCCCGCCCAGGCCGCCAGACAGCAGCAGCAATCCCAAAGCAAATGAAACGGCGTCGACAGGCAGCGGCGGCGATCGCGCTGCTGGCGGGACTCTGGGGTCTGCAGGCGGGGCAGCCGGGCGAGCGGCAGGCGCAAACCGCCCCCGCCCTCGAGGAAACTGACCCCAGCCGCTGGCCGCGCTGGGACCGGGAGCCCTTCAAAGCTCGTCCGGCGATGGACATGCCCCCGAAGCGTCCGCGTCCGGACCCGATAGGCCCGCTCATCCTCACAGAGCAGGTCCGTCCCGCCCGCCGGCGGGCGGGGGATCTGCCGCCCGCCAAAGATCGTCCCGGCATCGACCGCCCGCCGGAAGTGGAGACTCTCACCTTCGAGATCGAAACGGACGGCCAGGACCGCGAACTGGTCGGTCAGGTCATCGAGCGGCTGAAGGACCGGATCGACCCCAAGGGGCTGTACGCACTGGAGTGGCGGCCGATCGGCAAGAGGCGCTTTGAGGTGCGGATGCCGCTGGGCACGGACGCCGCCCGCAGGGCCAAGCAGGAGTACCTGCGCGCCTTTCAGGAGCTTCAGGACGACAACATCCAGCGCAGCCAGATGCGGCGGGTGGCGACGCTCACGGGAGCCGCCCGCGCCGCCGAGATCGAGCGCATCGCCGGGGGCGACGCCGCGCGCAAGGAGGCCCTGGCCAAGGTGGCGCGCACCAGCGAGGCCATGGCGACGGCCCGGGCGGCGTGGGAGAAGGCCAAGGCGGACCCGAACGCCACGCTCCAGGCGGTCAACGAAGCCGAGAAGGTCTACCTGGACGCCCTCGACGTATACACGCGGGCCGTCGAGAACGCCCTGGCCGGCAACCTCGACACCGAGAAATTCGGGGACACGCTCAGGCTGTACGTCTCTGCCCGCGAGGCCGGCGCCATCGGCATGGCCGAGCGCGACGAGCGCCAAAAGGCATTCGACCAGCGGCTGGAGCAGCTTCGCGGGCGGTACCCCGCCCGGCGGGCGAAGATCGACCGCGTGGTATCGGCCTACACCGACTGGGCGGAGAAGCGGATCGGCCTGGACGACCCGGCCGACCTGAAGCGGCTGGTGGCGAAGGTGGGGGTGCTGGAGTTCCGCATCGCCGCGACGCTCCCGAACAGCGCCCGCGAGCCGAAGCTGACCGAGCCGCTGTACCTCTACTACCAGAATCAGTTGACCGAGCAGGGGCCCATGTTCGGGCGGAGCCGCAACGAGCCGTACCAGTGGTTCGAACTCCGCGCCAAGAGCGAGAAGCTCTCCACCGACACCGTCATCGGCAAGTACGCCAACAAGCGGTACATGCTGCTCTGCAACGAGTCCGAGCTGGTGATGCTGCACGAGACGGGCAGGCGCTCGTGGAAGCTGCAAGCGACGGCGGGCCTGGATAGGGAAGCCCGACCGACCGTGCAGTTCACCCTCGATGATCGCGGCGCCAAGCTCATGGGCACCCTGACCGGGGGCAACATAGGCAAGCTGATGGCCGTCCTGCTGGACGACCAGGTCTACTCGGCCCCGAACATCAAGGAGGCCATCTACGGCAACGGCATCATCGAGGGCGACTTCACCCAGCAGCAGGTGGGCGAGATCGTCCAGCTCCTCAACGCCGGCGCGCTGCCGGCGAGGATTCGCCCGATACCCGGGCGGCACGCGGCAGGCAGCGGGCGGGTCCGCCGCACGAGCATCCGCTTCAAGCTTCGTACCTCCGGGCGAGCGCCGTCGCTGGACGTCGAGCTGAATCCCGCGGACAAGGGCCTCACCCACATCTCCTTCAAGCTGGCCGAGGGGGTCAGCCCGGAGCTGCGGGATCAGTTCCTGGATTTCATCGGCGGCGCTATGTTCCTGATCGAGGACGTGCAGCCGCCGCTAACGGAGGCGGAATTGGCGGACCGGATCGCCGCAATGCGCTGGCAGCCGGACTTCGCCGAGCGCAGGTACAACGACACGGCCGTAGTCGGCCTGACGCCCAGCGGCGAAGGCGAAGGCTTCGTTTCGCTGGCCGTGCTGGTTCGGAATCCCTACGTCGATCACGCCGGGCAGGCCGAAGCCTGGAGGCGTTTCGCGGCCGACGAGCTGAACCTGCTGACGGAGGCCCTCGGCCGCGAGGAGTGGCTGGAGCCGGTAAAGCCCGGCCGTCCCGTTGCGACGGACGCCGGCAAGTCGTCGTCCCCGGCCGAGCATTGGTATCTCTTGCTGCTGCCGGTTGTGCTGGGCGGGGGGATTTTGGTATACCTATGGGTCCGCAGAGGCCGAAGAAGAGTAGCGGAGCAACCGCAGGAAGGCGAATGAGGCACCGGGCAATATCACTCATGCTGATCGGTCTTCTGCTGGGCGGCTGGCCGGCCCGCCCGGTGCTGGCAGGCTGCGCGCTGCGGGTGCGGGTCCAGGCCGGCTCCGAGAAGCCGGGCGAGCGGCTGGGAGAGCTGTGCGCCCGGATGCGCAGCAACGGCCTGGCGGTGCGGGTACTTCAGATCGGTCGGTCGAGCTGGGTGGAGATCGCCGGCGGGGCAGGATGCGACCTGGGCGAGGCGCTGCGGCAGCTCCGGCGTGCGGCGAAGGCGGCCGGTCTGGCCGTCGAGCTGGCCCCGGACGTCGAGCAGGTCCCGCAGGCTCTCTCGTCCGCCCCGGCCGAGGGCGTCCCGGCCAGGCCGACCTTCCCCCAGGCGGCGCCGGCCGAGATGCGGTGCCAGCCGAATCAAGTCTCGCCGGCCGTCGGGTTCGTCGCCCAAGCCGCCGCCGTGACCAAACTGCCGGGCATCGCCACACCGTCCGCGCGGGCAATCCGCGCGCCGCCGGCGTAGCCGCGCCCCCGTCGTCGCCAGCGCCCGGCCGTGGCCGCCGCTGCGTCAGTGTGAATCCCCTGATTCCGGATTTTGTGAATACGTCGAGGTAGATCATGCAGCCGAAACATCTTGGCTGGAAATTCGCGTTTGTGGGCCTGCTGGTGCTGATGTGCCTGTACTCCGTCTGGGCCAAGGAGCTCAGACAGGGCATCGACCTGAAGGGCGGGCACATCCTGACCTTCCAGATCCAAACCGCTAAGCGGCAGGAAGAGGATCTGAAGAAGGAGATCCAGCAGCTTGAAGCACAACGCGACGCCACCACGCAGCCGGCGGAGACCGAGCGACTCAGCAAGCGCCTGGAAGCCCTCCACAAAGAGGTCGAGCAGTTGGCGCGGGCCGGCCAGGACATGGGCCTGGTCGAGCGCGTGATCGCCAGGCTGAAGGACCGGATCGACCCCAACGGCCTGTACGCCCTGGAGTGGCGGCCGGTGGGCCAGAGCCGCTTCGAGGTGCGGATGCCGCTGGGCACCGACGCCGCCCGCACCGCCAAGCAGGAGTACCTGCGCGCCTTTCAGGAGCTTCAGGACGACAACATTCAGCGCAGCCAGATGCGGCGAGTGGCGACGCTCACGGGAGCCGCCCGCGCCGCCGAGATCGAGCGCATCGCCGGGGGCGACGCCGCGCGCAAGGAGGCCCTGGCCAAGGTGGCGCGCACCAGCGAGGCCATGGCGACGGCCCGGGCGGCGTGGGAGAAGGCCAAGGCGGACCCGAACGCCACGCTCCAGGCGGTCAACGAAGCCGAGAAGGTCTACCTGGACGCCCTCGACGTATACACGCGGGCCGTCGAGAACGCCCTGGCCGGCAACCTCGACACCGAGAAATTCGGGGACACGCTCAGGCTGTACGTCTCTGCCCGCGAGGCCGGCGCCATCGGCATGGCCGAGCGCGACGAGCGCCAAAAGGCATTCGACCAGCGGCTGGAGCAGCTTCGCGGGCGGTACCCCGCCCGGCGGGCGAAGATCGACCGCGTGGTATCGGCCTACACCGACTGGGCGGAGAAGCGGATCGGCCTGGACGACCCGGCCGACCTGAAGCGGCTGGTGGCGAAGGTGGGGGTGCTGGAGTTCCGCATCGCCGCGACGCTCCCGAACAGCGCCCGCGAGCCGAAGCTGACCGAGCCGCTGTACCTCTACTACCAGAATCAGTTGACCGAGCAGGGGCCCATGTTCGGGCGGAGCCGCAACGAGCCGTACCAGTGGTTCGAACTCCGCGCCAAGAGCGAGAAGCTCTCCACCGACACCGTCATCGGCAAGTACGCCAACAAGCGGTACATGCTGCTCTGCAACGAGTCCGAGCTGGTGATGCTGCACGAGACGGGCAGGCGCTCGTGGAAGCTGCAAGCGACGGCGGGCCTGGATAGGGAAGCCCGACCGACCGTGCAGTTCACCCTCGATGATCGCGGCGCCAAGCTCATGGGCACCCTGACCGGGGGCAACATAGGCAAGCTGATGGCCGTCCTGCTGGACGACCAGGTCTACTCGGCCCCGAACATCAAGGAGGCCATCTACGGCAACGGCATCATCGAGGGCGACTTCACCCAGCAGCAGGTGGCCGAGATGGTCCAGGTGCTCAACGCCGGCGCCCTGGAAGGTCAGGTCAACGAGAACCCGATCAGCGAAAAGACCATCGCCCCCAGCATCGGCGCCGACAACCGCCAGGCGGGCATCCGGGCGGCCATCTGGGGCCTGATCGGCGTGGCCGTGTTCATGATAGCCTACTACCTCGCCGCCGGGGCGATCGCCAACGTCGCCTTGCTGCTGAACCTGGTGTTGGTGCTGGGGGCGATGAGCTTCATCGAGGCGGTCTTCACGCTGCCGGGAATCGCCGGGGTGATCCTGACCATCGGCATGGCGGTCGACGCCAACGTGCTCATCTTCGAGCGCCTGCGGGAAGAGCAGGCCAAGACGCAGTCGATGCGGATGGCCATCCGCAACGCCTACTCCAACGCCGCCAGCGCCATCCTCGACGGCAACGTCACCACGCTGCTGACGTGCGTGATCCTGGGCTGGGTGGGCACGGAGGAGGTTCGTGGGTTCGCCATCACGCTGGGCCTGGGGGTGATGTTCAGCCTGTTCACCGCCCTGATCGTGACCCGGTGGATCTTCCAGTTGCTGCTGGGGACCGGCCTGATCAAGGGCCGCGTCCGCATGCTATCCATTATCGGCACCCCGAAGGTCAACTGGATGGCCAAGCGGCGCGTGTTCTGGATGGTGTCGATCACGCTGGTGGCAGTGGGCATCGCCGCCCTCTCCTGGCAGCGGAACGACATCCTGGGCCTGGAGTTCAGCTCCGGCACCCAGGCGACCTTCACCTTCAAGCGCGGCGAGAAGATCCCCGGCCCGGACGGCCAGAAGGCCCTGCCCCAGCGCAGCGGGATCGAGCAGGCCATTCGCGACAAGGCCGACGAGCTGGCGGCCGAGGCCCGCGCCAAGGCCACCGGGCCCCAGGCGGCCGAGCACGCCGCCGCCGCTGAAGCGCTGAGGAAGCTCGCCCTGACGGCGAAGGTGGAGACGGTGTTGGACGTCGACAAGGCCCAGGACTGGCTGACCGGCTTCGACGCCAACTCCGACCGCGCCATCGACGGGAACGAGTGGCGAGCCGGGAAGCTCCCACCCGAGCTGTTCTCGTCCGCCGACGCCGACGGCAACGGCAGGCTGGACCGGACCGAGCTGGCCGACCGCCTGCCCGAACGCCAGTATCAGGTCTCCACCACCGTCGCCGACCTGAAGCTGCTGCGGAAGGTCGTTTCCGAGGCCTTTGGGACGGCCCTGGACATGCCCGGCGAGGTGACCTTCGCCCTCCAGACGGCCGGAGCGGTGCCGGGGCTGAACACCACCCTGGATGAAAAGAACAAGGGCCTCACCCACATCTCCACCAGCCTGGCCGAAGGCGTCAGCCCGGAACTCCAGGGCAAGTTCCTCAATTTCGTCGGCGGCGCGGTGTTCGTCATTCACGACATTTCTCCGCCCCTGGCGGAGGCCGAGCTGGCCAGCCGCATCAGCACCATGCGTTTGCAGCCGGACTTCGCCGGCTCCCAGTTCAACCAGACGCAGGTGATCGGGCTGAAGGCCGGCAGCGACAGCGAGGGGTTCAGCTCGCTGGCGGTGCTGACCCGGAACCCCAACGTCGATTACATCGGCCGGCCCGAACAGTGGAAGGTGTTCGCGCGGGGCGAGCTGAAGCTGCTGACGGCGGCCCTGGAACGGAGCCCTTCGATTCAGTCGACCCAGTTCAACCCGGCCATCGCCGCCGAGACCGGCAACCTGGCCATCATCGCCTTCGTGCTGAGCTGGATGGCGATCATCGTGTACCTGTGGATTCGGTTCGGCTCGGCCCGCTGGGGCCTGGCGGCCGTGATCTGCCTCATCCACGACACCGTCATCGCCGTCGGCCTGGTCGCCGTCACCGCCTACGTCGGTCAGACCTCCCTGGGCCGGTCGCTGATGATCTTCCCCTTCAAGATCGACATGGCCATGGTGGCGGCGTTCCTGACGATCATCGGCTACTCCGTCAACGACACCATCGTCGTCTTCGACCGCATCCGCGAGAACCGCGG
>CAYNYF010000023.1:0-51904 GCA_964401385.1 uncultured Planctomycetaceae bacterium
AGCCGGATGACACGAACGCCCGAACACGAACTTACACACAATTCGTTACACCACTCTGCCGTTGCGGCGCCGAACCGCTCGCACCGGCCTCGGCGCCGCCTTCGATCCCCTTTTCTATCGACAGCCAAACCGGGCGAGTGCATACTTTACGGTCGTGTTAGGCTGGCTGCTGAATCTAGGCTACGCCGGGGCGTTGGTGCTCACCAGCCCGGTCTGGCTGGTGCGGATGATCCGCCACGGCAAGTACCGCAGTGACTGGTCCCAGCGCCTGGGCCGGGCGCCACGGCGCTACGGCCTCCAGCCGCTCATATGGATTCACGGTGTCAGCGTGGGGGAGGTGAACGCCGCCCGCAGCTTGGTGGCCGAGCTGCACGGGCAACTGCCGGACTACCGCCTGGTCGTCTCGTCCACCACGGACACGGGCCTGTCGGCCGCCGCCCGGAACTTTGCCCCGGACCACGTGGTGTTTCGCTGGCCCATGGATTTCAGTTTTGCCGCTCGGGCGGCGCTGAAGCGGCTGCGGCCGTCACTGGTGATATTGATGGAAGGCGACGTCTGGCCGAACTTCCTGAGCCAGTGCAACCGGCGGGACGTTCCAGTGGTGGTGGTCAACGCCCGGCTCGGCCCGCACAAGGGCTTTCCGCGGTGGAAGCTCGTCCGTCCCCTGGCGGGCAGGCTGTTCAATTCCCTGACTGCCATCGGCGTCCAGCACGAGGCCCACGCCGATCTTTTCCGGGCGCTGGGCGTGCGGGATAAGAACCTCCACGTCACGGGCATGATGAAATACGACACGGCCGAGATCGTCGATCGCGTGGACGGGCAGGAAGCCCTGGCGGCGGCAGTTGGGATCGCCCCGGACGAGAGGCTGCTGGTGGCCGGCGGCACCGGCGACGGCGAGGAGGGGCTGATCCTTCAGGCCTTCCTCGACCTTGGCAAACAGGCTCCCGGCGGCAGGCTTCGGCTGGCGGTGGTGCCGCGCAAGCCCGAGCGGTTCGAGGCCGTCGCCCGTCTGACCGCGGCCGCCGGCGCCAAAGTGATCAGACGGTCGCAGAGGCCCGACGGCCAGGCCACCCCGCCGTCGGATGCGGTGATCCTGGGCGATACCATGGGCGAGCTGCGGAAATTCTACGCCCTGGCGTATGGCGTCTTCGTGGGCAGGTCGCTGGTGCCAATGGGCGGCTCGGACATGATCGAGGCCGCCGCACTCGCCAAGCCGGTTGCCTTTGGGCCGCACACGTTCAACTTTCCGCAGGCCGAGTCGATGGTGCGCGCCGGTTGTGCCAGAAGGGTCGCCGACGCGGCCGCGTTGACGGGCACATTTCGCCAGTGGCTCTCCGACCCGGACGCCGCGGCCGAGATGGGCCGGAGGGCCCAAGAGTACGTCAGGTCGCAAACGGGCGCCACGAAGCGAAACGTTGAGTTGATCTGCCGCATATTGGGGCGGGTTCCCGCCCTCGCTCCCGGCGGCATCGCCACGGATGCCATTGGATAGAGGCGGCGTGCCGTGCGAGGAGCGGTGAGGTTCGCTCGTCTGAGCGAGACGAGGTGAAGGCATGCCCAGCGCGGATATCAGACAAAACGTGCTCGGCCAGGCCAAGCGGATCGTCCTCAAGGTCGGCACGCACGCGTTGACGAACGCGAATGGCAGGCTGGATACGAAGTGCATCGGCGATCTGTCGGGTCAGATCGCCGCCGTGATGAGCAGGGGCGTGAACGTCGCCCTGGTCAGTTCCGGGGCGATCGGGGCGGGCCTGGCCGAGCTGGGCCTGCCCGCTCGGCCGAAGACGCTGCCGCTGCTTCAGGCCACCGCCGCCGTCGGCCAGGGACAACTGATCCGGAGCTTTCACGACGCCTTTGCCCGGTTCGGCGTGCGGGTTGCCCAGATCCTCGTCACACGCGACGACTTCCAGAATCGCACCCGCTACCTCAACATCCGCAACACCGTGGCCGCGCTGGCGGACTGCCGGGCGCTGCCGATCATCAACGAAAACGACACGGTGAGCGTGGACGAGATCCGCTTTGGCGACAACGACGTCATCGCCGCCCTGGTGGCCAACATGATCGATGCGGACGCGCTGGTGCTGCTGACCGACGTGGACGGGTTCGTCCGCGCCGGAAAAGTGGTGGACCTGATCGGGCGCATCGATGAGTCGGTGCTGGCCAGCGCCGGCGGCAGCGCCGGCAAGCTGGGCGTGGGCGGAATGCGAAGCAAGCTCACCTCGGCCGCGACGGTCACCGGTGCAGGCGGGGCCGCCATCATCGCCAACGCCCGCACGCCCGACGTTCTGGCTCGGCTGCTGGCGGGCGAGAAGATCGGAACGGTCTGCGCGCCGGCGCGGCGCAGATTGTCCGCCCGGCGCCGTTGGATCGGGCACGCGGCTCGCACCGCCGGGAGGATCTTTGTCGACGCCGGGGCGGCCGAGGCGCTGCGCCAAGGCGGCAAGAGCCTGCTGCCCTCCGGCATCACCGCGGTGGCCGGCAAGTTCGCCAAGGGCGCAAACGTGGCCATCGTCGATCCCGCCGGCGGGCAGATTGCGCGCGGGTTGACGAACTACTCGGCCGAACAGATCGAGCAGATCAAGGGCCTGAAGTCCTCCCGGATTGCGAAGGTCCTCGGCGATCGCCCGTACGACGAGGTGGTCCACCGCAACAACATGGCCCTGAGCTGAAATGGCCCGCCCATCCGGCGGCCGCCGGCCGGTCAGTCCTGGCGCATCGTCTCCGGTCGGAGCGGGCCTTCGGCGAGATCCAGACCGATCCACCCGTGGCGGAAGGTGGCGTACCGCGGCCGCCCGCCGAGCGCCGCCAATGCCTCTTCCGGCGCATAGCGAAAAGAGCTTGACTGAAGAAGGACCTCCGGCCCGACCGCGTCGATGAAGGATTTGAGCGCCGGCGTGAGGCTGCCGTGATGCGGCAGCACCAGCACGTCGGCGCGGATTTGCTCTGCCGGCCGCTTCGATAGTTCTTCCTCGACGGCGCTGCCGATGTCGGCGGGCATCAGCACGCTTCGGTTGGCGCACGTCAGCCGAAGGACGAGAGAACCGTCGTTGATGCTCCAATCCGTCGCCTTGGCTGCTGGCGGCGGCCAGAGCACCTGCACGCGCGTCTCCGGCCCCAGCCGCACCTCCTGGCCGCCGCGCACGCGAATGATCTCGACGTCTCGCTTTCGCAGCAGCTCCATCAACTGCCGCACCATCGGCGGATCATCGCCCCGGCGGCCGAAGAAGTCGTTCACGTACACCCGCCGCGGCGGATGGCGCTCCAGCAAGTCCGGAAGTGCGTTGTAGTGGTCGACGTTGGCGTGGGAAACGAAAACGACCTCCGGGCTCGGCAGCCGCTTGGCGCGAAGGAACGGGCGAAGGATCTGGTGATAAGCGTTGGTCTGGCCCAGCGTGCCGGCGTCGAAGAGATAGGTTTTGCCGTCGGATGCGTGCAGCAGCACCATGGAACCATGGCCCACGTCCAGCACGTGCAGCCGCCCCCCCGCCGGGGCCGGGGCCGGGCGCTGGGTCACGATCAGCACCACCAGCGCCGCGATGGTCGCCGCCGTCGCCGCCGGCAATGCCCGACGGACCTTGCCGGTCAACAGCCACAATGCGATGGCGGCGTAGCTCAGCAGCACCCACCAGACGGGCACGCCGAACAGCTCAATGCTCAGGCAGGGCACATGCCGCAGCGACAGGATGCATTCTCTCATCCCCCCGGCGGCGGCCGCTGCCAGGTTGCCCACGACCGCGGCCAGGTTCGGCATGGGCCAGGCCAGCGCCATCGAGACATAGGCCGGCACCAGAACGGCTGTGATTACCGGCAGCATGAGCAGCGATAGCAGCGGCGCGTACGGGCTGAACAGTCCGAAATGATATGCGATCAGCGGAACGGCGGCCACGTAGGCCGAGATGGACAGAATCACCAGGCGGATCAGCCCGTCGGCCCCGCGGTAGTACAGCCAACGCTTCACCCGCTGCGGGCCCCTCGAGTCGCGAAAGACGATCAGGCCGCGTCTTCGCAGCCACCGTCCGAAAACCAGTTGCCTCACCGGCCGGTACAGCAAGACGATGCCGCAGACGATGCCGAAGCTCAACTGGAACCCGGGGGCGAATATTTGCAGCGGAGCGGTCGCCAGCAGCAGGATTGCGGCCGCGGCCAGAGCGTTGGCGACCGAGATGGACCGGCCCGAAATCGTCGCCACGCAGAAGGCCGCGGCCATGACGGCCGCGCGCAGAAGCGGGGCGCGCGGCTCGGCCAGCAGGACGTACACGACCAGCACGATCAGCACCGCGCCGGCCGAGCGCCGCGGCGGGAACATCAGCAGCCGGAAAAGCCAATAGATGAACCCCAGGAAGATGCCCAGATGCAGTCCGGAAATGCTCAGGAAATGGGCGATCCCCGCCTCGGCCATCGTCCGGTTCAGCGTCCGAAGCGCCGGGTCTCGTTCGCCCAGCACGAGGGCCTCCAGCAGGGTTGCCTCTTCCGGCTCGCCGCAGCCGGCGACGTGACGGCGCGCCAGGTTCTGAGCTCTCCGCCAGATGCCGGCGAGGGGATTGTGCCCGCCCGCCCCCAGTCGGCGGACGCCCTCGGCGCCGGGGACGGCGAACGTGACGAGGATGCCTCGGTATCTTTCCGCCGCCTTCCAGTCGTACTGTCCGGGGTTGCCGGGGCCGCGGATTCGCCTTAGCGTTCCGACGAGTTCCACCTCCGCCCCGGCCGGCAGGTCGTAGACGGGCTCGTCGACCGTGACGCGCGCTCGCCCCTGGGTTTGCTGCCATCGGCCGTCGCGGCGGCGGATCGCACGGGCCGAAAGCAGGAACGTGGTCCTGGGCGGTCGCCAGAAGGAGCTGGTCGCTCGTCGAATTCGTGGCGTCGATGCGACTTGGCCCCGGATCGTCGCCAGGACCGAGCCCTTGCTGGAGAAGGTGACGATGTGGTCTGCCGGGACGCGGCAGTAGGCAACCGCGCCGGCCGCCGCCGAGGCGCAAAAGATGGCCAGACCCAGCCCCGCCTTCGTGATCGGCAGCAGGTGCTGCCGGCGGAGAGTAATCACCGAGGCCGCGAAGCCGGCGATTCCCAGCGCCGCCCAGACGCCGATCGGCGCCGGCACGTATCGGCCGGCGATAATGCCCGCGGCCATCGCCACTGCCACGACGACCAAAGGCGCGCGGCGCACGACCGGCCGCTCAGGTGTCTGATCGAGCCCGGCCTGGTCCATGGCTCTGCACTTCGCCTTCCTGTGATCGCGACACGCCCCGGCAGGAACCTCCCCTGGGGACGGGAACCGGCCGTGGCCGGCTCCAAGCCCAATCCGCAGAGTGGATTGTAGTCTCTCCGGCCGGCGCCCGACAGGGCGACCCGCCCGATCTCAAAGTGACCAGGGGTCCTGCTCCGGCGGCGGCCGGGCCGTCGAGGAAGGGACTCTGCGCGTGCCGAAGTGGGCCCGGGCCAAGCTCCAGGCGGCGCCCGTCAGTCCGGGCTCGGAAGCGTGGTCGGCAACAACGCCGGGTAAGGCTCAAATTCCCCGACGTACGCCTTCATGGCCTCGCCGATCTCCCGAAGTCGCTGCGTCGTTTGGCCGCGACGAATCAACTCGCTGGCGCCGGACGGGCCAGTTGGGTTCTCGCCGCCATCATCGTCGCGGGGACGTGTGCTCGGCCGTGAGGCCTGAGTTGCCGGCCGGAGCTTCAGCGTCCCACGAATCCGGCTGGCAAATGCGCCTGTCGAGTCAGGCATTCCCAAGGCAGCGCCCAGCGCCTCCAGGTCGGTGTCAATCTGGATCGTGATTTGCCGCTCGCCTGTGGTCAGGACGAAACTGCCTGCCGCTTTGATTATTGCCGCCAGCTTGGCGATGCCCTCGGCGTCAGTAGAGAACGCCTCGGCCAGAGACTGCACGATTTGCTCAGCCCTCGGCTCGGCGGGCCGGGGTTCGGCGGTCATGGCGGCCAGACCCTCGACGCTCACTTCCAGGGCGGCGATTCGGTTCAAGGCCCGGTCGAGCCTCTCGTTTTGCCGAATTCTGTAGTTGAGCAGGATTCCCAGGCAGAGGCCGCCGGCTATCGCCAGTCCGACGAAGAAATGGAGCGATTCGCGAGCCGTTGGTTTCCGGACCATGGGGCATCACCTCGGCGGCTCGATCTTCTCCATTCCGTTCATGTACGGCCGCAGGGCTTTCGGCACCGTGACGGAGCCGTCGGCGTTCTGGTTCAGCTCCAATATGGGAATCAGGATCCGCGGGCTGGCGACGACGGTGTTGTTGAGCGTGTGGCAGAATTTGACGTTTCCCTCCGCGTCGCGGTAGCGCATGTTCAGCCGCCGCGCCTGGAACTCGTAGTAGCGGCTGGCCGAGTGCGTCTCGCCGTAGCCGTTGCGCGAGGGCATCCAGGTCTCGATGTCGAACTTCTGTACGGGTCCGGGGCCCAGGTCGCCCGTGCAGACGTTCACCACGCGGTAGGGAAGCTCCAGCGCCCGCATGACCTCCTCCGCGTTGGCCAGGATTTCCCGGTGCAGCGCGAGCGACCGCTCCTTGTCGTTGGGACCGATGATCACCTGCTCGACCTTGTCGAAGAAGTGGATGCGGTACAGCCCGTAGGTATCCTTCCCGGCCGCCCCGGCCTCGCGGCGGAAGCACGTGGAGAAGGCGCAGTACTTCTTGGGCAGCTCGGCCTCATCCAGGATCTCGTCGGCGTGCAGGGCGGTGACGGGCACCTCGGCCGTGCCGACCAGGCTCATTTTGTCCCGCTCGACGAGATACGCCTGGTCGCGCCCGGTCGGGAACCAGCCCGTGCCGAGCATGATCGCGTCGTTGACCAGCACGGGCACGTTGACCAGCTCGTAGCCCTTGGCCATCATCGCGTCCCTGGCAAATTGCAGGATCGCGTAGTGCAGCATGGCCCCGGCGCCTTTGAGGACGTAATTGCGCGTGCCGGCGAGCTTGACCCCGCGGGGGATGTCGATGATGTCCAGGGCCTTGCCCAACTCGACGTGGTCCTTGGGCTCAAAGTCGAACTGACGGACGCCGCCCTCGCGGCGGATCTCGACGTTTTCGGTTTCGTCGACCCCGACGGGGGCCTCCGGGTCGGGCGGCTCCGGCACCAGCAGCATCAGCTCGTCGAACTTCGGCTTCAGGCGGACGATCTGATCGGTCAGCTCCTTGGCGCGGGCCTTTACACGCGACATCTCCTCGATCGCCGCCTGCTTTTCGGGCCCCTTGAGCCTGGCGATCTGCTTGCCCTGGCGGTTCTGCTCGGTGCGGATTTGCTGGAGCTCCTTCTGGGCCGACAGCAGCAGCCGGTCGGTGGCCAGGAGGGCGGCGATGTCGACGTCGAATTTCTTGTCCCTGGCGGCACGGACGAACGTGTCCGCATCGGCCCGCAACAGCTTGATGTCAATCATGGCGGCTGCCTCAACTTCTGGTAATGAAAGAGCCTTGGAACCACAAACCTTCGGCCCCAAGGCTTTATCGGCTTATCTGACGCTCGCACGCAAGCTTCCGGTTCAGCCTCGGGACCTCCTCCGGGAGAAACGAGATCCCCGCCGCGACGGATGCGAGGCGGCAACGACGCCGGGACAGCCTGTTGGGTTGTTGTTCCCCATGTCGTCCGGGAATATATCGCCCCGGCCGGAAGCGGTCAACAGGAAAACGCCGCCCCCGCCCTTTCCGTGCCCGATTCGCCCGGGCCGGGGGTGGCGAGGATTTTCTTTGACAGCCACAACTGCGGGTCTATAATCAATCTATTGGCCAGGGTCCACAGGGAGCGCCTGGTCATGGGAGAGACAGTATGTCGGAAGTTATACTGGACGATGTCACAAAGGTTTATCCGGGTGGCGTCGAGGCCGTCAAGGAGATGACCTTGACGGTTCAGGACGAGGAGTTCCTCGTCCTCGTCGGGCCCAGCGGCTGCGGCAAATCGACCACCTTGCGGATGATCGCCGGACTGGAGGACGTATCTGCCGGCACGATCCGAATCGGGGATCGTGTCGTCAACGACGTCCCGCCCAAGGACCGTGACATCGCGATGGTCTTCCAGAACTATGCCCTGTATCCGCACATGACGGTATACAAGAACATGGCCTTCGGGCTGAAATTGCGGAAGTATCCGAGCAAGGAAATCAGACAGCGCGTGTCGGCGGCGGCCAAGGTCCTGGGCATCGAGGAGCTGTTGGACCGCAAGCCCAGCGCCTTGTCTGGCGGGCAGCGTCAGCGGGTGGCGGTGGGTCGGGCGATCGTGCGCAATCCGAAGGCGTTTCTGTTCGACGAGCCGCTCAGCAACCTGGACGCGAAACTCCGCGTGGAGATGCGGGCGGAGCTGAAGCGGCTCCACCGGCAGTTGCAGACGACGACGGTCTACGTCACGCACGATCAGGAAGAAGCCATGACCTTGGGCGACCGGATCGTGGTGATGCGTGACGGCGTGATTCAGCAGTGCGACTCGCCTTTGCAGGTCTACGAGCGGCCGGTGAATCGGTTTGTGGCGGGCTTCGTGGGCACCCCGCCGATGAATTTCATCGACGGCAGGCTGGCCGCCTCCGACGGGCATCTCTACTGGGAAGGGGCGAACACGCGCGTCCGGCTTTCCGAGGCGCAGGGCGAGCTCCTGGCCGGTCACGTTGGCAAGGAAGTCGCTATGGGAGTCCGGCCGGAAATGATGTGGCCCAAGCCCGAGGGGCGGTTCGCCGGCGCGGAGAACTCCCTGCCCGTGACGATCAACGTCGTCGAGATCTTAGGCGACAAGATGGACGTGCACATGACCGTGCAGGATGATATTCGCTTGGTCGCGCGCGTGGATGCACACGCCGGCCTGAAGGAACAACAGCAGGCGAAAATGTATTTAGACGTAGAAAAGGTCCACGTTTTTGAACCGGGAGACGAGGGCGTAAACCTTTGTCTGGGCGGAGTTTCTGCCTATGCATCAGCGTAGGGCGAATTCGCCCGACCGGCACCGGCCGGTCGGAGGACTCGGCCCGGCTGCGACGGAAGGTTTTAGCTCCGATGACTCGGGATCCGGGGCCTTCAAAGGCGGCGTCGGGCCAGGGTATTGGCCCGGAGGGAGGATGAGTTTGTAAGACGCCGAGGCAGACTGTACCGGTTCCGGTTTAAAACGTGGGTCAGGGCGCCCACTTTTTTTTCGGGACCTGAGACGACCTTGACGAAAAAGGAAAGGCATGAACCAAGAACTCCTGCGGATTGTTGAAGGACTTGCCAGGGACAAGAACATCGACAAGGAGGTCGTGTTCGAGGACCTGGAGGTGGCCATGGTTTCGGCCATTCGCAAGGCCCACGGCGGGACCGAGGATATCGAAGCGCGCATCCATCGCGAAACCGGTGAAATCACCGCCGCCGTCGGGGACAAGCCCCTTTCCGTGCGGGAGTTGGGACGAATTGCCGCTCAGACGGCAAAGCAGGTGATGATTCAGAAGATCCGCGAGGCCGAGCGCGGCAGCATCTACGAAGAGTTTCTGGAGCGCAGGGGACAGATCGTTACAGGCCGCGTCTCCCGCCGGGAGGGCAGCACGCTCATCGTCGAAGTGGGACGGGTCGAGGCCATCCTGCCCAGGAGCGAGCAAATCCCCGGCGAAACGCACATGCCGGAAAACCGAATCCGGGCAATGGTGCTGGATGTCCGCGACCAGGGCAACCAGGTGCGCATCGTGCTGTCGCGCTCTCACCCGGACTTCATCCGGAGACTTTTTGAACTGGAAGTGCCCGAAGTTGGGGAAATGATTATCGAAATCTGCGCCTTGGCGCGCGAGGCGGGATACCGCACCAAGGTCGCCGTCAACAGCCTGGATTCGAGGGTCGATGCCGTGGGCGCCTGCGTCGGCGTTCGCGGCAGCCGCATCAAGAGCATCGTCGAGGAGCTGGGGGGCGAAAAAATCGATATCGTCCCGTGGCACGAGTCCTCGAAGATCCTCATTTCCAATGCCCTGAGGCCCGCCGAGGCCTACGACATATCGCTGTGCTTCGAGCTGGGCCGGGCTATCGTGGTCGTCACCGACGATCAACTCTCGCTTGCCATCGGCAAGCGCGGCCAGAACGTGCGTTTGGCGGCGAGGCTGACGCAGTGGGACATCGACATCCTCACCCCGGCCGAGTTCAACAACGGCCTGGACGTGCTGGAAAAGGCGCTGCTGGACGTGGAAGGCGTGGACAAGCAGATCATCAGCCAGATCATCGCCCTGGGCATGGTCAGTGTCCTGGACGTTGAAGAGGTCGGACGGGAGCCGCTGATCAAGGAACTCCAACTGGACGCGGACCTGGCCAACAGGATTGTCACCCGCTGCGCCGAGGAGGCGCGGCGCGTGGCCGAGGCCCAGGCTAAACAGGCGGCCGAGGCCCAGGCTAAACAGGCGGCCGAGGCCCAGGCTGAACAGGCGGCCGAGAAGGAATCACAGGCGGGCGAATCGCCCGAGCCGACCCCTGCGGACCAGGGTGATGCGGAGCAACCGGCGCCGGAGGCGCCGGTCGAGGGTCCCCAGGACGGAGGCGGGGCAGAAGAGGCACCCGCGGATGAACCGGCGCCCGCGAGCGGCGAAGAGGCGCCCGCCGCGGTGCAGGGCCAGGAGGCCGCGGGAGAAAAGCCGGACGCTGAAGAAACCAATGGCAAAAAGACAGCGGAACTGACGGAAGAAGAGCAAGGTAAATCCGAATCGAGCGAGGGGAACGGATAGTGTTTGCCTGATGTGAGACGCCGCCTCGAGCGGCGGGAGGCCTGTATTGGCGAAACGAGTATTCGAGCTTGCCAGAGAACTAGGCGTTACCTCCAAGACCGTTTTGGAGAAGTGCCGCGCCGAGGATATCGAGCTGAAGAACCATATGTCGGCGCTGTCGGCAGGCTTGGAGGCAACGATCCGGGAGTGGTTCGGCGACGCCGCCATGCACACGGCCGTTGAGACGACTACCCACGTTGATCTGAAGGCCGCCCGCAAGAGAGCAGCGTCCCAGCGCCGCCGGCGCAAGGAGGCCGAGGCAGTGGAGGAGGAGGCTCCGGCAGAAGAGCCGGCGGCCCCGGTTGCTGTTGCTGAGGACGAAGTCGAGATCCAGCCGGCCCAGGCGCCGGAGCCCGTGCTGGTCGGAGAGGTCGCACCTGCCGGTCCTGCTGTGGTCGAAGCGCCGCCGGCTGCGGAGGCAGTTGAGGCGGCGGCTGTCGGGGCCGAGGTCCCCGTCGAGGCGGAAAAGCCCGAGGAGGAAGCTCCTCCCGAGAAGGAACAGGAAGAGCCCGCAGGGCCTCGGGTCGCACAAGCCGTGCCAAACAAACCGGTCAAGCCCGAAATCATCAAGCCCGCCGGGCCGCAAGTGGTGCCCAAGCCGGCCAAGCTCCAGGGACCGCGCGTGGTCCGTTTCGAGGGTCGCGATGTCGTCGCGACCCCCAGGCGCCCATCGACCGCGGGGCCCCCTGCCGGCTTCCGCGGAGCTGGCCCGGCCGTGGCGACGGAGCCGGGCAAAATCGGGCGGGGGACGGTCGGAGACACAGGAAGAGTGCGACGGCCCAAACGCCGCAGTCCGCGCCGCAAGAGCGGGCGCAGCGCCGAGGTCGGCGAGAAGCTCCGCGAATGGCGGGACGTGGATTTGGCGGAACGATCCGAGCGGCTGGCGGCCGCTTCCGGGGGGGCGCTGCGTCGGGCTCGTGCTTCCGTCGGGCGCGGGCGTCAGGAGGCCGCCCCCGCTGGGCGGGCCGGTCAAGTCGAGATCGAAGAGCCCATTTCGGTCAAAACCCTCTCGGCCGCCACGGGAATCAAGATCGGAGACATCCTCCGCCGGCTCATGCAGGAAGGCATGGTCGCCAATATCAACCGGCTCCTCGACCGTGACATCGCCGAAACGGTGGCCATGGACTACGGCATGGAGCTGAGAATCAAGGTCGCCAAGACGGCCGAGGAGTTGCTGGCCGAAAACCTCGCCAAGAGGCCCGCGGGCGAGCAGAACCCGCGAGCCCCGATCGTCACGTTTCTCGGACACGTCGATCACGGAAAAACGTCGTTGTTGGACCGTATTCGCCACGCCGCCGTCGTCGACAGCGAGGACGGGGGCATTACCCAGCACGTCGGAGCGTATCGGTACGATGTCGCCGACAAGCACGTGGTCTTCCTGGACACGCCGGGCCACGAGGCGTTCACGGCGATGCGGGCGCGCGGGGCCAACATGACAGACGTGGTCGTGCTGGTGGTGGCGGCCGACGACGGCGTGATGCCGCAGACCATCGAGGCCGTCAATCATGCCAAGGCCGCCAACGTCCCGATCATGGTGGCTCTGAACAAGGTCGACCTGCCCAACGCCAACGTTCAGCGCGCATTGGGGCAACTCGCCGAGCAGGGCCTCCAGCCACGCCAGTGGGGCGGGCAGACGGAGGTGGTGGAGACTTCGGCGGTCACCGGCGACGGCATCGAGGAACTCGTCGAAACCCTCAGCCTGGAGGCCGAGCTTCTGGAGTTGCGCGCCGATCCAACCGCTCCTGCCAGCGGGTATGTCATCGAGTCCGAGCGCGATCCGAGCAGAGGCGTGCTCGTTCGCGTGTTGGTGCGTGACGGAACCCTCCGCGCGGGCGACGCGGTGCTCTGCGGTCAGGCGCATGGCCGGGTGAGAACCATTCTCGACGACAAGGGCAAGTCCGTCACGGAGGCCGGCCCGGCCACGCCTGTGGAGATCACCGGCGTGGACGAGGTGCCGGATGCCGGCGACCGCTTCTACGCTGTGGACGATCTGTCCACGGCCAGGCTGGTGGCGGATGAGCGCCGCGAAATGGCGCGGGCGAAAACGCTGGTTGCCGCGCCGCAGGCCAGCCTGGAAGGCATGCTGGGTCAGATCGAGGCCGGCGAGATGTCCGTGGTGCGCCTGATCGTCAAGGCAGACGTACAGGGCTCGCTGGAGGCGCTGCTGGGCAGCCTCGCCCGGCTGGGAACGGACGAGGTCAAGGTGGAGGTGCTTCACTCGGGCGTGGGCGGCATCACCGAGGGCGACGTCCTTCTGGCCGAGGCCTCTCAGGCGGTCGTCTTGGGCTTCCGGGTCGTGGCGGACCATCGCGCCCGCGCCATTACCCAAGCTCATGGCGTGGACATACGTACGTACCGGGTGATCTACGAGGTTCTCGAAGACATCAAGCGGGCGGTTGCAGGCATGACGGCTCCGGAAATGGTAGAGGAAATCACCGGGCGGGCGGAGGTGCGGCAAGTGTTCAGGATCTCGCGGTTAGGGAGCGTGGCCGGATGCTATGTCACCGACGGAGTGATACCCCGCAACGCCAAGGTCCGCCTGATTCGTGACAACGTGGTTATCGAGGACGGCCGGCAGTTGGACAGCCTGAAGCGATTCAAGGACGATGTTCGCGACGTTCGAGCCGGGCTGGAATGCGGCCTCAAGATCGCCGGTTTTGATGACGTGAAGGTCGCCGACGTGATTGAGGCCTACCAGACGGTGGAAGTGGCCGGGAGCTGAATGATCCGGCTCCGTCCGGGTGCGTCGACATGGCGACAAAAGTAGGCCTGCTGCACCTTGATTTGTTGGTCGACGACGCCATGAGCCTGAAAGACAAGCGTCGTGTGATCAAGAGCTTCAAGGACCGCCTCGGCCACAGCCGCAACGTCTCAGTGGCCGAGGTCGGCCATCTCGACAGCATACGGCGGGCGGTGCTGGCGGTGGCAATGGTTAGCAATGATTCGCGCTATGTGGCGGGGGCAATGGAGCAGATCGTCAACCTCGCCCGGAACAATCGCGCATGGGTCTTGCTCAACCATGAGGTGGAGTTGATCTGAGCCGGAGTTTATGAGTCGAAGAACCGAACGCGTTGGCAAGCTCTTGCAGCAAACGATTGGGCGGATTCTGTTGAGCGAACTATCGGACCCCCGCATCGACACCGCCCGTACGTCCATCACGCGCGTGCGCGTGCAAGAGGACCTGCTCCGGGCGAAGGTGTACGTGTCGGTGCTGGGAACCGACGTGCAACAGCGCCTGAGCATCCAGGCGCTGAATCACGCCGCCGGAAGGATTCACGCAATTCTGCGGCGAGAGGTCCAGTTACGCCAGATGCCCTCGTTGGAGTTCCTGCCCGACGAGCAGTTCAAGGGGGCACTGCGAACCTGGGAAATCATCCGCCAGGCAATGGACGAGATTCAAACCAAGGAAGACGCGCAAGCCGGGACGGACGCAGCCGACGCCCCCAAGGGCGATGACGCGGTTTGATTAGTCGGAAGGCGCGACGAAACATGAAAAACAGTGCCTACTACGCCCGGAAGGTCAAACGACTTCTGTCCGGCTCGAAGAAAACGCACCTGCCGGAACAGGCTGACGGGATTACCCTGCTGGTGACGGCCGTCCTCTCCGAGAACGTCACAAACAAGCAGACGTCCGAGGCCATGGCCAGGCTGGTCGAGGAGTTCGTTGACTTCAACGAACTGCGCGTCAGCCCCGTCAAGGACGTTCTGGAGTGTCTGGGCCGGGAATTTCCCGGCGCTCGCCTCAAGGCCGAGGCCGTCACCCGGGCTCTCAACGTTGTTTTCGGGCACACCAACTCCCTCTCGCTTGAGTATCTGGCGCCGAAGCCCAAGCGCGACCTGCGCAGGACGCTGCGAGAGGAACTGGGGCTAAGTCCATACGCCGAAAGCTTCCTGACGCTCCACGCCTTCCACGGCCACGCCGTGCCGGTGGACAACCTCCTTCTGGAGGCGCTGAAGCTGGACAAATACATCTATCCCGGCAGCGACCTGGCGGACTTGCAGGGCTTTCTGGAGCGGATCGTACTCAGCAAGGATGGACCTTCCACCCACGAGGCGCTGCGGTCCTACGCGTCCAAGGCCGCCGGTCGCGTGGCCCAGGAACTCGCCCGACGCGCCAAGCGGGCCGCGGCCGCCGCGGCGCGAGCGCAAGCCGAGCAGGAGGCCAAGGAGAAGGCCGAGGCCGAAGCGAAGGCAAAGGCCGAGGCAAAAGCCAAAGCCCGCAAGAGGAAACCGGTCACGAAGAAGGCGGCCCGTAGGAAAGTCAGGAAGGCCGCCACGAAAAAGGTCCGCAAGCCCGTCTCGAGGAAAGCGGCAGAGAAAAGCAAGCGGAGCAAGCCGGCTGCCGGCGCCCCCAAGAGCGCTGGCAAGCGGCCCAAGAAATAGCCTGCGGCTGTCATGGAGGTTGCCGGTGATGCAGAAGACATCTGAGAACAAACTGACCTTGGGAATCCCCAAAGGCTCTTTGCAGGACAGCACAATCGACTTGTTCCGTCGCGCCGGTTACGCCCTGTCCGTTTCCGGGCGGAGCTACTTCCCGTCAATCGACGACCAACAGATGAGAGTCATCATGTTCCGCGCCCAGGAAATGAGCCGCTACGTTGAAGATGGGGTGGTGGACGTGGGCATTACCGGCAGCGACTGGATCGTCGAAAACGACTCCGACGTTGTCGAGGCGGCCGAGCTGGTCTACGCCAAGCGGCTGCGGGCTCCGGTTCGCTGGGTCCTGGCCGTGGCGGCCGAATCCCGCGTACACAAGCTCAAAGACCTCGCCGGCGGCATCGTGGCCACCGAGCTGGTCAACACCACACGCAAGTACTTCGCCGACAAGTCCATTGACGTCAAGGTGGAGTTCAGTTGGGGCGCCACCGAGGTCAAGGCACGCCTGGTGGACGCGATCGTGGACGTCACGGAGACCGGCTCCAGCCTCGAGGCGAACCAACTCCGCGCGATCGACACGGTGGCAACCTCGACCCCGCGGCTGATCGCCGGCCACCAGGCCTGGGCCGACCCCTGGAAGCGCGAAAAGATTGAGAATATCGCCATGTTGCTTCAGGGGGCCATTGCCGCCCGTGAAAAGGTCGGCCTAAAGATGAACGTGGAGCGCAAGAATCTCGCGGCCATCGCGAAGATCCTGCCCGCCGAAAAAAGCCCCACCGTCTCCGACCTGGCCGATTCGAACTGGATTGCGGTGGAGGTGATCGTTGACGAACAGGTGGAGCGAGAACTGGTGCCCCGGCTAAAGCGGGCCGGGGCGTCGGCAATCTTCACCTACCCGCTGAAGAAGGTGATACCGTGAGGGCGACGAGCAGACCATGGGCTTTGCCGGCTTGGTGGGCGGTCCTGTTTGCGGGCTTGGCCTGCCAGCCCGCGCGCCCGAGCGGGCCGGCCGAGGGCCCCGAGACGACCGGCCCGGCTCCCCTCCCGGCTAAGGCCAAACTTGCCCTGGCCGAACTATCCCCGGCGGTGGCTCGCCCTGAGAATGCTCCCGACGCCGACAAGCTGCCTGAGCGTGCCGTCGATTCTGTCCAGCACGCCGAGGCCGAGCTTGCCCAGGAGAACTATTTCAGGGCCAGGCAACTGTTCGAACGCGCCCTGGGGTTCGCTCCCAGCTCGCCGCGTGTGCTGCGAGGCCTGGGGCTTTCCTTCGCCGGACTGGGAGACTCCGGCAAGGCCAAGGCCAACTTGCGCCGATCCACCGTTCGGGCGCCCGACCACGCTCGCGTTCAGCTCCTGCTGGGCACGTACGCGGCAATAGAGCGCCAATCTCAGCAGGCGCTGATTCACTTTCGTACGGCCCTGTTGTGCAGCGATGCCAAAGACGACAGCCCGGATACGGCCGAGGCGTGGCTGCGGCTGGGCGCGGCCCTCGAGCGCGAAGGCTATTGGACCGCAGCTCTGGAGTGCTACCAGAAGCTGGGGCGGCTGATCTCGACACATGGCCGGGCGTACGTCAAGCGGCCCCAACTGGCCGAGCTGGTCGAACGCCCGGAACGGTACATGACCGCCGAGGGCCGGTTGCTGCTGAGTCTCCGCAGGGCCGAAGAAGCGGCCGTGGTCTTGGAACGGGCCTACCGTCGAGACAAGACCCACCCCGAATCGGGACGGCTTGCCGTACAGGCCCTTCTGGCCAAGGGCGACTTCGATCGCGCCGAAAATATTGTCATGGAAATGCTCGACGTCCCCGGCCAACGCCGCCGGGCGACCTCCCTCGCCGTATTATTGTGCAGGGCCCGGAAGGACCCCGACGCCCCGGCAAGGCTGCTGGCGGTGTATCTGAACCGCGGTGGCAAGGACGCGGGGTTTGTGATCGCTCTGGCGGAGGTTGCCGCCGAGATGGGGCGGGTGGACGCGGCGGCGAGCATGCTCGCCAAGCACCTTCCGAGTGTGCCCGGTAACGGCCGCGTGATTCTGCGATTGGCCAAGCTCTACATCCGCGCGGGCAATCTGGAGGCCGCGGCGAGCCAACTGGCTCGGCTGATGGCGATGGACGTCCCCCAAAGCGCCCAAGTCCCCGACGAACTGCGCGCGCTGGTCGACAAGGGGACCAAGGAGGGCTTCGTTGAGTCTCTGGCGGCTTCAGCCGACCAAGCCGAGGCCAAGCTCAAACCAGCCCTGCTGACCGTAGCCGGGATGGTGGCCGAGGCTACCGGCGACCGGCCGAAGGCAATCAAGCTGTTCCGGCAGGCCGTGGCGGCGGATGCAAGATTCTGGCCCGCGTATGAAGCCCTGGAGCGGCTCCACTCGGCGCAGGCAGACTTCGATGCCGTCGAGGACCTCCAGCGCCAAGTCGGCAAGGTTGCCGGCGAGAGCTATTTCGGGCCATATCTGATCGGCAAGATCTGCTTGCAGCGCGGGCAGATCGAACAGGCCGCGGACAAGTTGGAGCAGGCCCACGCGCGAAACGGTCGGCACGTGCCCACACTGTTGCTGCTGGGTCGCGCCTACCACCAGTTGGGCCGGTCCTCTGATGCCAAACAGCGGATGGAAGCCGCCCTGCACTTGGCTCCCGACAGTGTGGAGGTCGTTCGCGGGCTGTTTGACTTTCTCATGGCGCACAGGCGTGCGACCGAGGCCAATCGCCTCATCAGGGGCTTCCTTCAGGGCAATCCCGGGAGCATTCCCGGCCGAATATTGCTGGGGCGGTACTATTTCCAGACCGACCAGGTCGGTCCGGCCCGCAAGCAGCTTAAGGCGCTTCTGTCCGAGGCCCCCGACAACGTGGAGGTCGCCTTCTTCGACCTCCGCTTCCAACTGCCTCGATCCATCGGGACCGATCCCATCCCCGCCGAGAAGACCAAGGCGGCCTTTGAGAGGCTGGGGCGCATCCTACAGCTCGACCCGCAGAACATACCGGCCGGGCGGCTGCGCGCGGTCCTATTGGCCAATCAAAAGCAGTACCTGGAGGCGGCGAAGGCTCTGGCGCCGCTGCGCCAACGCAGCCCCTACGACGTTGCCTTGACGTCCGAGTACCTGCACGCCCTGATCATGGGCAAGGCGGAACGGGAGGCGGCGGAGGCGATTGAAACCATCGCGCGGGGCAAGGTGGTCGGCTCCCGGATGCGAATCCTTCTTCTGGACAAGTTGGTTGAGTTGAAGAGTTACGCCCCGGCCGTGAAGTTGGTCGAGCGGTGGCTGGGCGAGCCGGCCGACAAGCGGGAACTGTACGGCCTGCGCATCAAGGCATTGCAGATCTACGAGGCCGCCGGCCAGTACGACAAGGCCCATTCCCTGCTCGACCAGCTCATCGCCCACGGGCCCGAGGCAATCGCTTCGTCGTTGCGGGGCGTGAAGCTGCGGATGTACGTCTTGGCCAAGCGTTATGACGACGCGATCGCCTACGTCAAGAAGTGGCTTCGCAACGAGCCGGCAAGCCGCATCGCCAGAAGCGCGCTGATCCAGGCCCTGCTGGAGGCCAAAGCCTACGACAAAGCCCATCTCGTGCTGGATGAGTGGATCGGCGCGGGAGGGGATGCTGCCGCTCTGCGGTCCCTCAAACTCAGCAAGCTGATCGTCTACGCCCGCGAGGGGAAGTTTGAAGGACTCCTTCGCTTCGGCCGGAAATGGATTGCCGAAGATCCCGAGTTCACGGACGCCAACGTCTTTCTCATGGGAGTCCTGTCCGAACACGAGAAATACGAGGCCGCCTTGCAGGTTGCGGAGGAGTGGCTGGCGCGCCAGGAAAGGCTGGCGGCCTCGGACCCGAAAAAAACGGAAACGGTTTTCCCTGCCCGCGAAGCTGTTGTGGGGGCCCTCTTGCGGGCCGAGCACAAGAAAAAGGCCCTCTCCCGGGCTCGGGAGTTTGCCAAGGCCGCCCCGGACAAGTTTATCGCTCTGCGCCCGCTGTATGTGGCGCTGTCGTCGCTGGAGAAGGAAAAGGAGGCACTTGCGCTCCTGGAAAAGATGCACAAGCTCGATCCGGACGATTCCGGGGTCAACAACGATCTGGGTTACTCCTGGGCGGATCGCGGCATTCACCTGGAAAAGGCCGAGTTCATGATCCGCAAGGCCTTGGCCGAGAGTCCCAAGCTGATCGCCTTCAAGGACAGCCTTGCCTGGGTGCTGTACAAGCAAGGGCGATTCTCCGAAGCCAAGACGATTTTCGACGAGGCCGTCAAGGCCCACCCGGCCAGGCTGCATCCGATCATCCTGGACCACGCCGGGGATACCTGCTGGCGATTGGGTTTGACCGAAGAGGCAATTCGGCTCTGGCGCCGGGCCGTCCAAATGGCCAAGGACAAAAAGAGCAAGGACAGGCAGACAAAACAGGTACTGACCGAGACCGCTCGGAAGATCACCGAGGCCCGGCGCGGCAAGGAGCCGAAGCTGGCGCCGTTAGGCCAGGCGGTTCCATAGCCGGCCAGCCGGTCCCAAACAGTTCGAGGCGAACGATGTCAGGACATTCACACTGGGCGAGAATTAAGCGGGCGAAGGCCGTTACGGACGCTCGCAGAGGACGATTGTGGTCGAAACTTGCCCGACGGATCATCGTCGCCGCCAAGACCGGCGGGGGCAAGCCCGAGGAGAACCTGCAACTTCGCTACGCCATCGACGACGCCCGCGAAGCGAACATGCCCAAGGACACGATCGAAAACGCCATCAAGCGCGGCACGGGCGAACTCGGCGCGGAAAACTATGAGCGGGTGATCTACGAAGGCTACGGGCCTGGGGGCGTGGCGATCATGGTCGAATGCCTCACCGATAACCGGAACCGGACGGCCGCGGCAATACGCAAGACCTTCGAGCGGGCCGGGGGGCAGCTTGGCGCGACCAATTGCGTTGCCTGGATGTTCGGCCAGAAGGGAACGTTCACCATTCCGGCTTCCACGGTCGACGAGGACCAACTGATCGAAATCTGTCTGGAGGCAGGGGCTGACGACGTCAAGAAGGAAGGCGACGTCTTTGAACTGACCTGCGAGCCGGGCAGCTTCGGCGACGTCAAGGAGGCGCTGGCAGCCAGAGCGGTGGAGACCATAGCGGCCGAGATCACCATGATCCCGAACAGTACGGTCTCCCTCGGCGAGGACAAGGCTCAACAGGCGCTCAATCTCCTGGAGGCCTTGCAGGATGACGAGGACGCCCAAAACGTCTTCGCCAATTATGACATATCGGCCGAAGTCGCCGCCAAGCTCGATACCGAGGCCGGCTAGTCGCTGTAAGTATCGTTTTGCACAACTCTTCCGGCGGCGCGCTCGGCACCCCGGTCCGCCGCGTCAATGGCCTGCCTGCCGCACCAGTGGCCTGTGACAGGCGGCTACTACCTTTCTCATTTTTCCGACCGATTGTGGACCGTCCACAACGCCGGGGACGCCCACCAGCCTCTGCGTCTTGATGTAAAGTCTTCCCTTAAAGTAGCTTGCCTGCGGCACTCCAGGCCCAGACCTATTCTATGTACTTTAGATATTCTTTGCAGTTTAACACTTTCGGTAAAGTATTCCGTTGGGCGACTCCGATCTTATCTGTATTGTGTAGGTTGTGTATCTTAACATAGGCAGCCTCGACCCGGATTCACAGGCAGGGGCGGCCAGGGAACCGATGAGAGAGAGAAGCCTACCATGGAAATCGCCGAAGTCTTCGCTCAGTACCTGGAGCATGTTTTTGCGGGCAAGCGGTGTGAGGCGCGGGAGTTAGTCCAGGCGACGCTGGACCGGGGGGTCTGTGCCCGCAGGATGATTCAGTCGGTCGTCTGGCCGGCCATGGAGCAGATCGAGAAGCTGTATCGGGTCGGGAAGGTCAACCTCGTCCAGGAACGGATGGCCTCGAGGATCAATCGCATGATCGCCGACCAGCTTCAGGCGGTCCTGGCCCGGCGTCCGAAGAACGGAATGCGGCTGGTGGTGATCTGCGGCAACGGAGAGACGGAGGAGTTAGGGGCGCAGATGACGGCGGACTTGTTTGAGGGCGAGGGCTGGAGTGTGTGGTTCCCCGGCTCGGGAATACCCAACGATGAGACTCTGGAACTGCTCAGCAAGGTCAAGCCTGACGTGCTGTGCGTTTATGGCACACAGCCGGCCAGCGTGCCCGAGGTCCGCCGGCTGGTTGACATGATCCGGCAGATTGGCGCCCACGAGCAGATGCAAATACTGGTTGTCGGGGGCGTGTTCAATCGGGCAACCGGGCTGGACGAGGAGATTCGGGCGGACCTGTCCGCTCGCGACGCCAAGAAGGCCCTGGCGGTCGTCCAGGAGCATCCGGTGCGAATCCCCAAACCGGACTTTCCCCAGCCCGGCCGGCGCCGGAAGCGGAAGCGCGCTACCCGCAAGAAGCATCCTGTCAGCGTCGCCTCCTGAAGCAGTCGCCTCGCCCACCGGGGTTCAAACGCTCAGGGATTGCCCCGGCCGCAGGACGTGAACCTTGCAGGCCGCGGCGGCCGCGAACTTCTCGGCGTCTGAGGCCGATCCTACAATGTCCCCGAAGTGATAGGGTATGGCCGCCTTGGGTCCGATGGCGTCGGCGACCTTGGCGGCCTCCGCGGCGTTCAGCGTGTACGTCCCACCCACCGGGAGCAGGGCCACGTCGATGCCGGAAAGCTGCTCCATCTCTTTGATCTGGTCGGTGTCGCCGGCGTAGTAAACGCTGACGGCGTCCATCTCGATCACCGCCCCGAGCCAGTTGTTGGCCTTGGGGTGGAAGGTCTTGCCGACGTTGTAGGCCGGCACGCCCGAGATCTTCACGCCGTCGACCTCGAGGCTTTGTCCCGGCACCAGCACCTTGCCCGCGCCGATCTGCTCGATCGCGTCCGCCGGGCCCACGACGACCCCGTCGGCCGCCCGGACCTTTTCCACGTCCGCCGGCGAACAGTGATCGTGGTGGGAATGGGAAACGAACACGACGTTTCCGTCACGCGGCGAGGAGGAAATCTTCCACGGGTCGATATACATCACGCGCGACCCGGCCAGGCGGAAGCTGGCGTGGTTGATCCAGGTAATTTCCAAGGCCATGGCAAACTCCTTTCTTGGCAGCTTTGACTGGGAGTCTCGATTTTATGTTGGCAGTTGAAATCTATCAATCGCCCAACACAGAATCGCGGGCGTCCGGGGCCGCGACCGCCGAGAAAGACCCAGCCGGAACGGCCGAACGCCGGTATAGCGGCGGGTAGTGAGAGTCCAAGTGCAACTCTGAGGCGCCGGGGGGAGAACGTCAGGAGATTTCCGTGACGGCTCGGGCTGCTGATCGACCCGGAGACGGGGGGCATGAGCTTTCATGTCGCCTCCTGGCCGGGGGCGGACGTGGCCAAGACAATCCCGCTGCGGCCCGGGGCGGGCATATGCGGGCACGTCGCCCGCACGGGCAAGCCGCTGATCGTCAACGACCCCGGCGAGCAGGTCCCCAATCTGATCATCCGGGACGTGCAGATGCCCAAGCTGCACGGGTTCGAGGTCTTCGCCAAGCTCCGGGCTGACGAGAAGCTCAAGTCCGTCCCGGTGATCACGCTCACCGGCGTCGCCGAGAAGACGGGAATCAACTTTTCCGCCGGCGCCATGGGCGACTACCTCGGCGGCCAGCCGGGCTGGGGACAATGATTGATTCACGCCGTCGGTGCATCTATAAAATTCCCAAGCAGAATGCCCTGGTTCATACTGTGGGAGGAACCGGGAAGAAAGGAAAGGGCGATGGCTGCACTGACGATTTCTCGCAGCGACTTCCGCGACAAGGTATTCGCCTGCTGGCTGGGCAAGAACATCGGCGGGACGCTGGGGGCGCCGTACGAGGGCCTCCGGCACACGCACGGACTGACCTACTACGACCCGCTGCCGGACGGGGCGTCCCCCAACGACGACCTGGACCTCCAGCTCGTGTGGCTGAAGCTGCTGGAGGATGAGGGCATCGACCCGCCGCTGCCGCTGCTTGCCGAATACTGGAGCCGCTACGCCGCCTCGTATCCGTGGAACGAGTACGGCTTTTTCATGCGGAACTACGCGCGCGGCCTGCGGCCGCCGGTGGCGGGGTGTTTCGAGAATTATTTCGTGGACGAGATGGGCTCGCCCATCCGCAGCGAGATCTGGGCGTGCCTGCACGCCGGCGACCCCGACTCGGCCGCCAGGATGGCCTGGAAGGATTCCGCCCTCGACCACGCCGGCGGCGAGGGAACCTGCGGGGAGATGTTCTGGGCGGCGCTGGAGGCGGCGGCCTTCGTCGAGTCCGACCCGATGACGTTGATCCACGTGGGCCTCAACATAATCCCGCTGTCCAGCCACGTCGCCCGGTCCATCCGCGAGGCCGTCTGGTGCTGGCAGAGCCGCCTGCCGTGGGGCGTGGCAAGGGAGCGGATCGCCAGCCGCTTCGGCCACCTCCAGCCCTGCAACGCCGTGCCCAACCACGGCTTCACCATCCTGGGCTGGCTGTACGGTGAGGCTTTCGGCGACAGGCTGTGCAAGGCGGTCAACTGCGGCTACGACACGGACTGCACGGGAGCGACGCTGGGGGCGCTGCTGGGGATTCTCGGCGGCACGGCCGGCATTCCCGACCGCTGGCGCGATCCCATCGGCAGCGACATCGTGGTGCACAAGTTCACGCGGAACTTCACCCCGCCGGCGACGCTGGATGAGCTGACGGACCGGACCGCCGCCCTGGCGGAGAAAGCGGCCGCGGCCGCCGCCGACCGGGCGTTCGGCGATGCCGCGGCCCTGCCGGAGGACCTGCTGACGCGGCTGTTCCGAAACGATCTGGCGCGGGAGGCGCTGGCTCAAGACATCCACGTGGGCGTTGAGCTCTGCGACGGGCGGGAGGTCGCCTTTCACTACGGCGGAGAGCCAGCCCTCCGGCCGGGGATCGGGCGGCAAGTCTGGGTCACCGTTGCCGGGGATGAGAATCCCAAAGTCGAGCTTGCCGTTCCCGACGGATGGACGTGCCGGCGCGTGGGTCCGGCCCGATTCGAAATCTACGCGGCCGGGCCGGTAGCCGACCGGAATACCGTAACCGTTCGCCTCGGAGGGGGCGGATCGGCGGCCTTCACCGTGCTGGGCCCGGGCGAGGCGAAGGGCTTTGCGGCCGGCGACAACGTCGCCAAGTGCCCCGTGTGCGGCGCCCGCGTCGAGGCGTGCATCTGTCAGCGGTGACCGGCCGGCTCTGCCGGCAACGCAGGTAAAGGTGGAAGCCGCCTCAGGTTGTCCGCGACGGCCGGCATGTCCACGCCGGTGCCGGCTCATGCATCGCCCTCTTCGTGTGGAGACCGTGGCCGTCGCTGTCCAGGAATCCCCCGGCCACTTCATCCTCGTCAGGTATAATGTGGGCCTGCGGCACGCGCGGGTGCAACCATGGCCGGCGGACGACGTATCAGAATGGCGTTTTGGGCACTGTGGCGGCGTCTTGCGCCGCGCCGGCTCGGGCTGCTGGTGTTTCTGGCCGGCTGCGGACTTGTCGCCGCCGGCGCGTTCGGCCACCACTGGGTCGGCATGTACCGACTCCCGATCAGACTCTTGACGGAGGAGTCGCTTGCCGAGCTTTCGGAAGATCTTTTCCTTAGCTGGCTGGCCTATCATTACCTCAATCTGCTTTCGATCGCAGGCATTCTGGGCGGACTCCTCTGCTGCCTGGTGGGGCTGATATGGGTCGTCCGGGCCCAATCCATTACGTTTCGCCCGGCCCGGTCGAGGGGGTCTGCCAGGAAGAGCAAACGAGTCGCCGCCAGGATACTTCGCTCGTCTCGGGGCGTCGAGCCGGCGGGGACGCCCCTGCTGGGGGACCCCGGCAAGGCCAAGCGCGCGAAACGCAGACCCTGACATCGGCCGGCGGCGGTGGTTCGGCGCGTCGGCCTGGAGGTAGCGCCGGAGGTGTGCTTGCATTCGCGTGCCGTTCCGCCCGATAATAACAGCGGGTGTGGCAACGTATACTGTCTTCTAGAGTGATCGCCGAGATCGGCGGTCGAATGGGAGCCGGGGGGGTGGTGAAGCTCTCCGGCATGTGGGGATCGTCTGCGCCCCTGGTGGCCGCCGCCGTCGGGGTCCACCGGAACAAGCCGCTGCTGTTCGTTTGCTCCCACCTTGACGACGCCGACGCGGCCGCCGATGACGTGGAAGTCGCGACCGGCATGCCGGTGGAGGTGTTTCCGGCCTGGGAATTTGGCTCGGCCCAGGCAGGCGCCGGCCTGGTGCCGACGGCCGACCGCGTCAGCGATAAGACAACCGGGGAGCGCCTGCGGCTGTGCAACCTGTTGGTGGACCCGGCGCTACAGACGGACGAGCCGATACATTTCATGGCGGCGCCGATCATGGCGCTGATGCAGCCCGTGCCCAGCCCGGCCACGCTGGCGTCGGCCCGGCTGGGGCTGCGAGTCGGCGGCGAGATCAGCCCGGAGGCGCTGGCCGAGTGGTTGGTTGACGCGGGCTTCGACGGCGTCGACGCCGTGGATCAGCAGGGCGAGTTCGCCCGCCGCGGCGGCATCGTGGACGTGTTCCCCGCCGGGACCGACCAGCCGGTCCGCGTGGAGTTCTTCGGCGATCGTATCGACTCCATCCGCACGCTGGACCTGGACAATCAGCGCTCGACGGGCCAGATCCGCGGATACGACCTGGTGGCCATCTCGGCTGGCAGGGAGACCGACCCGGCCCGGACGACGCATCTGTTGGAATACCTGAGCGACGACAGCATCGTCTGCATGATCGAGCCGGCGGAGCTGGTCTCCCTGGCACAGACGTTCTACCGCCGGCTGGAAGCGCCTTCGGGCCTCCAACGGCCGGAGACGATCTTCAAGGCGATGGCGAAGATGCCGGTCCTGGAGACGTCCGCCTTCGGCCGGACCGCTCGCAGCCGCCGCGGCGAGGACGGCATCGACCTCGGCATCCGCTCGATCCAGCGGCTGGAGGTCAACACGGCCGAGGCCCTCACCGAGCTGGAGCGGTTGGCCGACGACAACCAGGTTTGGGTCTACTGTGAAAACCCCGCCGAGCGGGACCGCTTCCTGGAGCTGCTGGCCGGCTCGCACCCGAAGCTCGTCGGCAAGGTCCAGACCGCCATCGGCCACATGTCTCGCGGCTTCCACTGGCCGGGCGAGCGGCTGGTCGCGGTGGGCCACCACGAGATCTTTCATCGCTACGCCCGCCCGCGGCGGCTGCGGCGCGTGCGCGCCGGAAGGCCCATCGACAGCTTCGTCGACCTGGACGAGGGCGACTACGTCGTTCACGTCGCCCACGGCATCGCCAAGTTCGAGGGCCTCGGCATCCTCTCCAAGGACGGCCGCAAGGAAGAGTACCTCAAGCTGCGCTTTGCCGGCAACGCCATGCTGCACGTGCCGGTCACGCAGATTCAGCTTGTCCAGAAGTACATCGGCGCCCGGCGCGGGCACCCGACGCTGTCGCGGCTGGGGGGGACGGGCTGGTCGCTGCGAAAGCAGCGGGTCGCCCAGGCGGTGCAGGTCCTGGCCTCCGACCTGCTGCGGGTCCAGGCGATCCGCGCCAGCAGCCCGGGGCTCAGTTACTCCGGCTACAGCGACTGGATGCGGCAGTTCGAGGAGGAGTTCATCTACGCCGAGACCGAAGACCAGATCGGCACGACGCAGCAGATCCGAGTTGACCAGGCCCGGGCCAGGCCGATGGACCGGCTGCTGTGCGGCGACGTCGGGTACGGCAAGACGGAGCTGGCCATGAGAGCGGCCTTCCGGGTGGTGGAGGCCGGCAAGCAGGCGGCGGTGCTGGTGCCGACGACCGTGCTGGCGGCGCAGCATTACCGCACCTTCATCGAGCGCTTCGCCGATTACCCGGTCGTGGTCGACGTGATTTCGCGGTTCCGCTCGAAGCGCGAGCAGGCCGACATCGTGCGCCGGACGACCGATGGCAAGATCGACATCCTGATCGGGACGCACCGGCTGCTTTCGGACGACGTTCGCTTTGCCGACCTGGGGCTGGTGATCATCGACGAGGAGCAGCGCTTCGGCGTGGAGCACAAGGAGCGGCTCAAGCAGATGCGGACCACCGTCGACGTGCTGACGATGACGGCCACGCCCATCCCGCGAACGCTCCACATGGCGCTGATGGGCCTGCGCGACATCTCCAACCTGACCACGCCGCCGCTGGACCGCCGGGCCATCTATACGGAGGTGTGCCTGCCCAACGACGAGCGGGTCCGCAAGGCCATCCTGGCCGAGATGAACCGGGACGGGCAGATCTTCTTCGTCCACAACCGCGTCCACGACATAGAATCGGTCGCCGACCACGTGCGGGCGATCGCGCCGGAGGCCCGGGTGGCCATCGCCCACGGGCAGATGGCCGAACGCCAGCTCGAGCGGACGATGCTTCGGTTCGTGCGCGGCGACGTCGACGTGCTGGTTTGCACGACGATCATTGAATCCGGCCTGGACATACCCACCGCCAACACGATGTTCATCGACGAGGCCGACCGGTTTGGATTGGCCCAGCTCCATCAGCTCCGCGGGCGAGTGGGGCGATACAAGCATCGGGCGTATTGCTACCTGCTGCTGCCGCGCCGGCGGAGCGTCAGTCGCGTGGCCGCCAAGCGGCTCAAGGCCGTGGAGGAATTCTCGGACCTGGGGGCGGGCTTCCAGATCGCCATGCGCGACCTGGAGATCCGCGGGGCGGGCAACATCCTCGGCTCGGAGCAGAGCGGGCACATCGCCGCGGTGGGTTACGAGCTGTACTGCCGGATACTGGAGCAGGCCGTCGGACAACTGCGGGGCGAAGAGCCGCCGGCCCCGCGTGAGGTCCACGTGGACCTGGCGGCGGAGGCGTACATTCCCCGGTCCTACATAGCCTCGGCCCGCCAGCGGATGGAGGTGTACCGCCGGCTGGCGCTGTGCCAGAGCCGGGACGATCTGGCCCAATTGCAGCGCGACCTTGCCGACGCCTACGGGCCCGTTCCGCCCGTGGTGGATTCGCTGATGGCCCTGGCCGAGATCCGGATTCTTTCCGGCCGGCTGGGCCTGGAGCGCATCGTGCTGATGCCGCCGGACGTGATATTCACCATGTCGAATTCGTCCTTGGCTCAGAAAGCTCTGGCGGGAGCGGCCGGGACGGTGCGTCTGGCCGACGAGCACACCGCCCACTGGCGCCCGCCGCCGGCCTATCTGGAGCAGCCCACGCTGCTGACCGTGCTTCGGAAGCAATTGCAGCGGGCGGCCGAGTCGTTATAATCGCGGGCCCTGGCGTGAGAGGCCTTGGTCTCATCTCGATTGCGGCGTTTGTGGTCGCCGGCTGCGGATGGCTGAACTCCGGCCGAAAGAATGACGTCATTCGGCCGCAGGAGCAGGTGGCCTCCGCGGCTGCCCCGCGCGAAAGCACGGCCCGTGAGCCGGTGGGCGAACCCGCCGCGCCGTCTCCGGCCGCGCGGCCGCCGGCAGCAGCCACCCGGCCGAGCCCGTATCGCCAAATCGGCCAACCCAACGTCGTCGCCGCGACGATGTTGCAGGTTGACGATAAGTTCATCACACTCAAACAGGTGCTTCATCCCATCCGCCGGGAGCTGCGAGCTGCCGCGGCCGGCTCGGCCCTGGCCAGCTTCCGTCAGAAGGCACTGGCGTTGGTCCGCAACGAAATACGCCGTAAGATCGAGCAGACGGTCCTGGTGGCCGAGGCCGAAAAGGACCTGACCGACGAGGAAGAAAAGGCTGTTGAGAGAGAGGTTAACCGGCGACTCGGCCAGAGGATCGCCGAGGCCGGCAGCAGGGCCCGCTTTGCCGAACAGCTCGCCGGCGAGGGGACGGACCTGTCGACCTGGAAGCAGGATCTGCGCGCGGTCCTCCTGGTGAGTGCTTATCTGCAGCGCCGCTTCGGGGAAAGGATCAAGGTCAGCCGGCGCATGCTGTGGAAGTACTATAATAGTCACCGCGACGAGTTCCGCAGCAAACAGAGCGTGCAGATGCAGCTCATCGCGGCCCCGTTCAGGAAGTTTTTGCCGGCCGATCGTACGGCGAGCCAGCCCGACCAGCAGGCCGCACACGCCAAGGCACGGGCGCAGGCCGAGGAGGCTCTGGCCGCGCTGAAAAAGGGCGAAGATTTCGCCCAGGCGGCCAAGAGGCTGAGCAAGGGTCCGATGGCCTCGTCGGGGGGCGTCTGGCCGATGATGGAGCGAGGCAGCTTCCGGGCCGTGGAGGTCGAGCAGGCCGCCTTTGACCAGAAGGTCGGACAGGTCAGCGGTCTCATCGAGACGCCGGCGGGATTTTACGTGGTCAAGACCCTCGCCCGGAAGGCAGGCAGCGAGCGCTCCTTCGAGACCGTTCAGGCCGGAATAAAGGACAAGCTCCGCAGGCAGCAGTACGACAAGCTCAAGAACGAGTATCTGAGAACTCTGGAGGCGCAGACGACCATCAGGACGGCCGATCGATTCGAGGAAGTCGCCGTTGACGCGGCCGTGCGGATGTTCTTCCCTCGACCATAGCACCTAAAGCGGCGAGGAGAAGCTGGTGAACGGGTTCTACAATTGGCATCCGGTCTTGCAGGCCTTGCTGGCGACGATCGGCACGTGGCTGGTGACGGGGCTGGGCGCCTCCGTGGTGATCTTCACCAAGCGGATGTCGCAGAGATTTCTGGACGCCTCGCTGGGAATGGCCGCCGGCGTGATGATCGCCGCCAGCTTCTGGAGTCTGCTGGCCCCGGCGATCGAGCATTCCAGGCATCTGGGCGTGTGGAAGTTCGTGCCGGCGCTGGTGGGCTTCGTGCTGGGGGCGATGGTATTGTGGGGCATTGACAAGATCCTTCCCCACCTGCATCCGGACTTGGCGGTGGCCGAGGGCCCCAAGACCTCCTGGCAGCGGAGCACCTTGCTGGTGCTGGCCATCACGCTGCATAACATACCGGAGGGTCTGGCCGTGGGCGTGGCGTTCGGCGCGGCCGTGCATATGCCCGGCGCCGTGGCAGGCAACCCAGTCGGCGCCGCCATCGCCCTGGCGATCGGCATCGGCTTGCAGAACTTCCCGGAAGGAACGGCCGTGTCGCTGCCCCTGCGGCGCGAGGGCATGAGCCGGGCCAGAGCGCTGTGGTACGGGCAACTCTCGGGCGTGGTGGAGCCGATTGCGGGTGTGCTTGGCGCGTGGGCGGTCATAGCGATGAGGCCGATCCTGCCTTATGCGTTGGCCTTTGCGGCCGGAGCGATGATCTTCGTCGTGGCCGAGGAACTCATCCCCGAATCCCAGCGAAAGGGCAACGTGGACCTGGCCACAATGGGCGTGATCGCGGGCTTTGCCGTGATGATGATGCTGGACGTGGCCCTCGGATAATAGAACCGCGCGGCCGGAATCGCGCGGACCGTGAGACCGAACAGGCACTGACGCGGCACACCCGATCAACCGTCTTTGGAGATGATGTCCAGCCCCACCCGGTCGGAAGCTTCCCCGTCCCAGCGATGGCTCTTGATGGCGGCCACGATGGCCTCGGCGCAGCGGAGGTCGGCCAGGGCTTCCGCGGCCGGGACGACCGGCTCGGACCCGTCGGCCACACAGCGGCAGAAGGCCTCTGCCTGCTTGCGCAGCGGCTCGACGTCGTCGGCCACCTGCAACTGCTCGAACTTGAGAAGTTTTGTGTAGTCGACAGACGTGGCAAGCTCGGCCAGGTTCGCCGCGTCCATCTGCGCGGCCATCTGGATCAGGTCGAGGTTCTCGCTCTTCTTGACCACCGCGCCCACCTTCTTGCCGTAATCGACCGACAAGTACGCCTGCTCGGAAAAAATCCTCATCTTCCGCTCGGACCTCACCGCCAGCCGCGAGGCCGTGAGGTTGGCGACGCAGCCGTCGGGGAAGCGCATGCGGGCGTTGGCGATGTCCTCGTGCCTGCCCAGGACGTTCACGCCGACGGCCCGCACGTCCGTCGGTTCGACGCCGACCATCATGAGCACCAGGTCGATGTCGTGGATCATCATGTCCATCACCACGCCGATGTCGGCCGAGCGAAACGTGAACGGGCTGATGCGATGGGCTTCGATGAATTTTGGCTTGATGTCGAACCGCCGAACGGCGTCGACGGCCGGGTTGAACCGCTCGGTCTGGCCGACCTGGACGCTGCTGCCGGTTCTCTCGGCCAGGGCGATCAGTTCCTCGCCGGCGGCGCTGCTGCCGGCGAATGGCTTTTCGATTAGGACGGGCTTACCAGCGGCGACGAACGGTCGGGCGGCCTCGACGTGGGCGCTGGTGGGCACGGCCACGATCGCGGCGTCCACGCGTTCGACGGCATCCTCGGCGCGGTTCAGCGCGATCGCTCCGTATTTGGCGGCGACGGCTGCTGCCGCGGCAGGGGCCGCGTCCACGACGCAAACCAGCTCCACCCCCGTCATCTCCGACAGCACGCGGCAGTGGAGCTTGCCCATGCGACCGGCGCCGACCACGCCCATGCGAACGCTCATCCCGGGCCTTCTCCTTCCTCCGGCGGCATTTCGGCCAGCGCTTCGGCGGGCAGACGCGGCCTGGCCTCCGGCGGCATCTTGCCCCGAAACGTCTCCCGAAACCTGCCGAAATGGCCTTGAAGGCTCTTGCGGCAGAATCGGCAAAGCTCCCGAACCGGCCCCGACAGGTCGCCTCTGGTGAGCATCTGGTCGACCTTGACGGCGAGGGCCTGTTCGTCCTCGAACAGGTACGAGACGGCCTGGCGTACCTGGACCTTTTCCCGCTCGCTCAGCCCGCCCGCTTCGAGCCCTGCTTCGTGCACACCTTTGACGATCGCCGGCGAGGCGTAATACCCCGTGCTCGTGAAGAAGATGAACGGCGGAACGTCCCGGCGAACGGGCGTCCGCGCGCCCACTCGGCTGCAACGTCCGATCGTCGTGAAGTGGTGCACGCCGACCATTTCCTCGATGACGGCGCCGTCTTCCACGCGGATATGGCCGGCGAGCATGACACGCGGGCCAAGTTGGGTATCGTCGTCGAGGTAGCAATCGTGGGCAACGTGTGCGCCGCAGCCGATGTCGTTGTGGTTGCCGATATAGGTCAAGTAGCCGCCGGCCTCCGTGCCCACGTGCACGGTGACGTTCGGGCCGAAACGGTTGCGGTCGCCGATGACCAGATACGTCGGCTGGCCCGAGTACTTGAGGTCCTGGGGGGTCGTGCCGATGACGCAGCCATGGCTGATCAGGTTGTCGCTGCCGATGGTGGTGTGGCCGGCGACGGTGACGTGCGCCTCCAGCACGGTTCCCGGCCCGATTGTCGCCTCCGGACCGATGGCGCAAAACGGGCCCACGCGGGCGCCCGGGTCGACGCGCGCCCCATCGGCAATCTCCCGTGTCACCGTCAGGTCAATCGTTTCGTCCATGTCCACTTGGCCGCCGGCCGCCGCCGGTATCGACCGGGCCGGCTCGCACGGCTTCTCTACCCGTCGCGTCGGCGATGCCGGCCGGCAGGGCTCGCCGAACTTCTCCGGATCGAGTCCACAAGGTATCTCACGTGTTGGTCGTCAAACGATCGCTCCACGGAACGGAGCTGATCGGCGCCCGGAAACTCGGCCCGCCCGTCGAACAGTACGCGAAAAGCCTGTTTGAGTGCTTCGATGCTGTGTTGGTCGAAACCGCACCGCCGCAGGTTCTCCGTGTTCACACTGCGGACGCGGAAGGGATAGCCCTGGACGATGGCGTAGGGCGGGGCGTCGCGGTCCACGCAGGCGTAGCCGGTGGTGAAGGTGTAGGCCCCCACGGTCGCGAACGGCATGACGTTGGTGAAGGCGCTGGTCCGCACGAACTTCTCCACCCGGGCGTGATGCTCGAAGCGAGTGCAGTTCGCGAAGATACCCTCGCCTTTCAGCTCGGCGTCGTGGGCGATTTGGCAGCCAACCATGAGCATGTTGTTCTCCCCGATGACGGTGCCCGGTGCGTCTGCGGCGGGCCCGCCGGCTTCAATGATGACGTGCTCGCGGATGACGTTGCCGTCGCCGATGGCGCAGGGGCCGGCTGGGGCGTCGGCGTCGCTGCCCTGGTTCGGCGGGCAGCCGATGATGCACCCGGGAAGAAAATCACAGCGCGCCCCGATTCGCGTCCGCCCGGTGATGGTGACGTTGTTGCCCACGGTCGTTCCGGCCCCGACGGAGACCTCTGGGCCGATGAAAGTGAACGGGCCCACCTGGACGTCTCCGGCCAGGCCGGCGGGATTCAGCACTACCGCCTTGGGCGAAATGTTGGCCACTGCGACCTGTTCCTTTCAACTTCTCGCACTCGGGCCCTTCTTACCGTCGAGTGTCGAATTGACCAGCGGCTACATCGGTTCCTTATCCACCAGCATGAACTTCAGCTCGGCCTCCGCGGCCAGCTCGCCCGCGACCATCGCCCGGCACCGGCAGTGCCCGGTGCGGGTGCGGACGTGCAAGGCCACGGCCTCTATGACGAGCTGGTCTCCGGGTCGGACCGGGCGTCGAATCCTCCCCCGATCCAGGCTCACCAGGAAGGCAACCTTTCCGGTGTGCTCCAACCGCTGGCTCAGCAGGATGCCGGAAAGCTGGGCCATCGCCTCCAGGATCATCACCCCCGGCATGACCGGCTCGCTCGGGAAGTGGCCCTGGAAGAACGGCTCGTTGATGGTGACGTTCTTGATGCCGACCGCTCGCCGGTCGTCCTCCAGCTCGATCACGCGGTCGATCAGAAGGAACGGATACCGATGCGCCAGCAGCAGCATGATCTGTTTGATCTCGAGCTGCGGTTGGCGTGTGAGGGCCCGGGCCCGCTCGCTGGCGGTGATCTTTTCCATGAGCTTGCGAACGAGCTGGTGGTTCAGCCGGTGACCGCTCTTGTAAGCCACGATTCGCCCGCGAAGCGACCGTCCCAGCAGGGCCAGGTCGCCGAGGAGGTCGACGATCTTGTGCCGGACGTGCTCGTCGTTGAAGCGAAGCTCATTGTCCACCACTCCCTCCGGACCCATGACCAGCAGGTCCTTGGCAGTCAGGTGCTGGCCCCACCCGCGGGCCTGGTATTCTTCGGCTTCTTCGGCCAGCAGAAAAGTCCGGGCCGGAGCGATCTGCGAAACGAAGTCGTCCGCCCCCACTCGGAACCCGAGCACCTGCCGGCCGATGCTCTTGACCGAGCCGTAGTCCAGGTCGAAGAGAATGTCCAGGAATTCGCCCCCGCCGGGAAGCACCGCGAGCATCGCATCGCCTTCGGAGACGGAAATCGGCGTGTCGATCGTGAAGACCTTCTTTTCGGCCTGCTGGTCTTCGATTCCGGCCCCCACCAGGGCGTCGGCAAAGGGCTTGGCCGAGCCGTCGGCGTCGGGGGCCTCGGCCGTGTCCATTTCCACGAGCAGGTTGTCGATGCCCAGGCCGTTGATCGCGGCCAGCACGTGCTCGACCGTCTCGATGGAGACCGTCTCGTCGCGCAGCGACGTTCGCGGGCGCTGCTCATTGGCCAGGTTATTGATCGTCGCGCTGATTCGAACCGGCTTGGGCAGGTCGGTCCGGACGAACACGATGCCGGCGTTGGTCTGTGCCGGACGAAATCGCACACGAGCTGGTACGGAGCTGAACAGTCCGCGCCCGCTGACTTCAACCGGCGCCTGGATGGTTCGCTGACGACTCAAGAGCCTTGACCTTCTTTTCCAACTGTTTGACCCCCTGGTGCAGCTGCGACAGCCGAGCGAACAACTGGACGCTCCGCAACCATGTGCGCGCGTCAATGGCGGGAATGCCGGAGACCGCCGCGCCGTCGGGGGTGTCCTGGGCGATGCCGGAATGCGCCGCCGACTGCACGTCGGCCCCGACGGTGATGTTGTCGCGAACACCGACGTGCCCGCCGAGAACCACGTGGTCCTTCAGCACGGTGCTGCCGGCGATTCCGACCAGCGCCGCCAGCGCGCACGAGCGCCCGATCTGGACGTTGTGAGCGACCTGAACCAGGTTGTCGATCTTGGTGCCGTCGCCGATGCGGGTGGCGCCGAACTTGGCCCGGTCTATGCAACTGCACGCGCCGATGTCCACGTCGTCGCCGATCTCCGCGATACCCGTGTGCGGGATGCGATGATGCCGGCCGTCGGCAAAGTAATATCCGAAGCCGCTGGACCCGATCACGGCGTTGGGGCCGATGCGGCAGCGCTGTCCGATGCGGCAGCGGCTCTCGACGACCGTTCCCGGAAGCAGGATGGTCTTGTCGCCGACGGTCACGTCTGCGCCGAGGACGGCGTTGGCGCAAACGGTTACGGAGTTCCCCAATCGCGTCCGGTCGCCGATGACGGCGCCGGGGCCGATTGCCACGCCTTCGCCGATCTCGGCGTCCTCGGCCACAATGGCCGTCGGATGGCTGCCGGCGCCGGGAAGATTCTCCACTTCGCCGATCATCGCCAGGACCTGGTTCATGGCCGCAGGGACGTTGTCCACGCGGATCACCGGCATCGGAGCGGCCGGCATGTCGCGTGCGAGGATCGCGGCCGCGGCCTTGCTTTCGACAAGTTGGGGTGCGCGGCGGCGGTCGAGGACGAAGGTCAGCTCATCCGGGCCCGCCGACCGCAGCGAGGCAACACCGGTGACCACGGCCCCTCCCTCGCCTTCGAGTTGTCCGCCGAGCCGCTCGGCCAGTTGACGAACCGTCAATCTCATCTCCGCCATCCTTTAGGTCACATGATAGCGTGGCAACTGCGACCCGACAAGAGCCCCCCGCGACGGGAGTTTGCTCCGCCTCCAGCAATGTGCCCGGCTTGTCCGTCGGCGGTCCGAGGCCGGACGAGCTGGCTTGCCCCGTTCTGCTGTGGGCCCCGGACCAAATGCCGGATCGGCCGGACGAGCGGACTATCTGTTTGCCTCGCGGTACTTTTGGTTGACCCGTTTCAGCACCGCCTGGGTCAGGTCCAGCTCGTCCTTGGCGTATAGACATTTGCGCAAGGCGATCTTGTTGAGCAGTTCGCCCGTGGACTGACTGGCAATGTCGACGCCCTCGCGGTGGATGACCACGTCGAAGCCGCGCCCCTTGGCCTCGTCGGCCACGCCGGCCAGGATTTCACGATACATCTGTTCGGTCAGCAGGCGGCGCTCGCGGCGGATCTGCTCGTCCTGTAGCTTTCTCCATACCGCCCGCTCGATGCTCAGCTTCTGCAATTCCTTCAGACGGGCCTCGTACTCTTTCGAGCCGGCGACCAGGGACTCCAGCCTTTCCCGCAATTGCTGGATCGACTTCTGGCGTCGATCGTCCTCAGCCTTGATCTGGCTGCCTTTGGCGTCGAACTTCGCGCTGAGGGCCTTGGCCTTTTCGTAGCTGTTGAACACGGCGATCACGTCGCACACGGCCACCCGGGTAAACGGCGCGGTCGCGGCGGCCGGGGCTTGGGCGAAGCTCTGACTGAGGAAGACAACCACCGCCGAAGCCGCGACTGCCACCACCAGTAAGATGCCGAATCGCTTCATCTCTTCTCTCTCCGTTCTTCAGCTCGAGACTGTTTCGATCCCTTCCAGCTTGTGCGGGCGGCATGTCCTTGTCCGTCCGGGCGTTTCGCGTACCGCGCCGAATGCCGGTTCGGTGATCCTGAGCCGTCTGCCTCCCCGCCGGACGGTCGCAGGCAGGCGGGCCCCGGGCGGGCCGACGGTCAGGGATCCTCAGAACACCCAGCCGAAGCTGAAGCTGATCAGTTGCGTGTCGTCATCGTCCGTTTTCTTCAGCGGGAACCCGAAGTTCAAGTCCATCGGTATCTGCCCGAAGAGTGGCACCTGTATGCGGATGCCCAGCCCGGCAGAGACGCGGTAATCCGTGATCGAGGTGTTCGACTCGACGGTGCCGCTGTCAATGAAGACGACGCCGCGGAGGTTCCTGGCGAGCAGTGGGAAGGTGTACTCGGCTCCGAGGAACATCATGAACTCGCCGCCGACGACCTGGTCGAATCGTCCTTGTCGTGGGCTGATCCCGCGGAATTTGAAGCCGCGGATCGAGCCCAGCCCGCCTCCGTAGAAGCGCTCGAACACGGGAGCATCGCCGCAGATGGCCCCGGCGGCGGCTCGGCCGGCCAGGATGTGCTTGCGGTCCAGCGGGTCGAGATACACGGTGTGGTAGATGTGGTAGTCGGCCACTGCCCGCCCGAAGCTGGACCCGGTCACGACCTGTTCGTAGCTGAGGCTGAGGCGATCGCCCCGCGAGGGCGCCCACCGCTTATCGGTGTTGTCGCGGACCAGCGTGCCCTTCACGCCGGCAACGCCCGTCGTCCCGGCGTCGTCCCGCACGTCCATGGGCGCCTCGGGCATGTCCAGGTTGCTCACGCGGACGCCCTCCACTCGCCCGGCCACCTCGGCGTACCATCGGTTCGGGAAGCGCCGGCCGAGACTGACCAGTCCGCCGTAGCGCGTCTCGTCGTAAGTCTCCCGCCCGGAGGTGAACGCGAACGCCCGCGTCCCCAGCGATATCGGCATGTCCAGCAGGTACGGCTCGCGCCAGTCAATTCGGAAGCGCATGAACTCGGTGCCCGGCTCGGCCGAAATGCTGAACAACTGCCCCGCGCCCTTGAACGCCCGCCCGCGCTTGATGTCTTCCCAGGAGCGAGGCCAGGCGAGGATGTCGAAATTCCGCTCCGTGAACGAGATGTTCCCGAGCACCCCGGCGTTGGTGGACAGACCCGCGCCGATGAGGAACTGGCCCGTCTTGGCCTCGTTCACCTCCACCAACGTGTGGCGGATGCCCGGGGCCTCCCCGAAGGGGGTAATGGTGACCTTCTCGAAAAGATTCGTATCGAACAGTTGCTGCCGCGACTCGGCGACGGCGACGGTGTTGAACAGTTGCCCCGGGCGGACGTTGACCTGGCGGCGGATGACGTTCATCTTGGTGATTCTGTTGCCGCGGATGTCAATCCGGCCCACGCGGAACTGTTCGCCTTCGACGATCGCGTAGACCAGGTCCACCAGGGCCGGCTTCTCGCCCGGCGCCGGCTTGAGCCAGTCTGGCGCCGGCTCGCCCGGGTCGGGGTAGACTTCCTTGACCGCGACCTGCGAGTCCACGTATCCGATTTCGCCGTAGAGGGATCGAACTTTGTCCAGGTCGCGGCGGAGCGCCAGGGCGTCGTAGAACTGGCCGCGGCTGAGCTTGAGGTATCGCCGGATCTCCTGGCCGGGGAAAACCGTGTTGCCCTGGAAGACCGTTTTGCGAATCCGGTATCGGCCGCCCTCGTCCACGACGAACGTCACCTCCACCCGCCGCTTGTCGGGCGTGAATTTCATCAGCCGGTCGACGCGCGCATCCAGGTATCCCTCCGATCGATAGAAGTTCCGCAGCTTCACGACGTCCCGTTCGACCGCCTCGCCGTCCAGCACGCCGGGGATGAACGGCCACAGCCTCGCCCGGCTGCTGATGGCGCCCCGCAGGCGACGGGCGGAGAAGGACGCGTTGCCCTGGAAACGAATCTTCCGCAGGGTCACCTTCGGGCCTTCTTCGATGGTGTAGACGGCCTCCTGCTTGTCGCGCAGGGCGGCTGCATCCAGGCTGACCTTCACGAAGTTGTAGCCGGCCGAACGGTACTTGCTGGTAATGGCCTCGCTGCCGCGGGCGATCTGGAAGGGCGAGATCGGGTCGCCTTGGCCGAAGGTCAGAACCTGGCGGAGCTTCTTATCGCCGAGGGACTTGTTGCCCTGGAACCTGACCACGGCCACCAGCGGCCGCTCCGTGACCTTGAAGGTCACAATGATGCCTTTGTCGGTTTGGGTGGTGACGGCCTCGGCGGGGAAGAATCGGCCGCTCTCCAGCAGGCGCTGCACGTCGGCCTGCACCACCTGCTCGGAATACGGCTGCCCCGGCCGAGTCTTGACGTGGGCCAGGACGGCTGCATCTGCAAGGATCTTGTTGCCTTGGACGCGGACTTCGATCACCGTGGTCGGCAAAGGCGGTTTCGGCTGAGCGGGCAGCGGCCCAGCCGAGGCTGCGATGATCGAGGACAATACTGCCGGGAAAAGCAATCGATGAACACCCTTCACTGGAAACTCTCCCGCTGCACCTGAAAGCAGTTGCCTCACAGCCCAGCGCCAGAGATGATACCCGTGAGAGAAGCTGTGTCAATTCAACTTTCCCGGCCGGAAAGCCGGCCCCGGCCGGGGCAGGCCACGGCTGGCCTCCTCTGGGACCGGCGGGGAGCAAAGCATGGACTTTCGAGACTGTCGGAGCATGAAAGTGGTTTTGGTGCCGCATTGTGTGCTGAATCAGAATTCGCGGCTGGCCGGCTGCGCCGAGCGGCCGGCGGGGGTCTCCGAGCTGGTCCGGGGCCTGATGGACCGCGACATCGGAATCATCCAGATGCCGTGTCCGGAATTGATGGTCATCGGCCTGGATCGCGAGCACGTTCACATCCGCAGCGGCCTGGACACGCGCCCAGCCCGGGCCGCCTGTCGAGCGATGGCCAGAGACCTGGTCTACCAGATCCGGCAATATCTGGACTGCGAGTTGAAGGTCCTGGGCGTGCTCGGCAAGAACGGCTCGCCCGCCTGCGGGGTGGAGCAGACTTGGCGGTTCGAGCCCGGCCCTGGAGCCGGCGTGTTCATCGAGGAGCTCAAGGCCGAGCTGGCGGCCGCGGGCATCGATCTGCCCCTGACCGGAACCACGGACGCCGAGCCGGATGCGGCCCTGGCCGCTGTGGACCGATGGGCGTCCCCGTGAGTACGCTTGCGGCCGGAACCGACCGGCGGGGCGGGTGACTCGATCTTCTAGAAGCCGTAGGCCTCTTCGGAAGCGTAGTTCTCGAACCGGATGCACTCGGGCAGGAAGGTCAGCCGCACCGTGGCGATCGGCCCGTTGCGCTGCTTGGCAATGATGATCTCGGTGACGTTGTTGGGCTCGTAGTCGGGGTCGCTCACGTGATAGTAGTCTTCCCGGTGCAGCAGGATCACCACGTCGGCATCCTGCTCGATGGCGCCGCTCTCGCGGAGGTCGCTCATGCGCGGTCGGTGTCCCTCGCGGTCTTCCGGCCCGCGGTTGAGCTGGCTGAGGACGACGATGGGGATGTTCAGCTCGCGGGCCAGGGCTTTCAGGCCCCGGCTCATGTCGGCGATTTGCTGCTGGCGGGAATCGCGCGTGCCCATCGGCGTCATCAGTTGGAGATAGTCGACGAAGAGGCACTTGATGTCATGGCTGGCCTTCATCCGCCGGGCCTTGGCGCGGAGATGCAGGATGTTGAGTTCGGCCGAATCGTCGATGAAGATCGAAGCCTTTTCCAGATCGCCCGCGGCCATCTGCAAGCGCGTCCAGTCTTCGGCAGACGGGTTGCCTCGCCGCAGGCGGGAAGAGTTGACCTGAGCGCGTGAGCACAGGAACCTCTGGGCCAACTGTTCTTTGGACATTTCCAGGGAGAACATCAGCACGGGGTTTCCGTCCTCGACGCCCATGTACTCGGCGATGTTGCACGCCAGGGCGGTCTTGCCCATGGAGGGGCGGGCGGCGACCACGATCATCTCGCTTCTCTGAAGCCCGGCCGTCAGCTCGTCCAGCTTGAAATAGCCCGTGGCCAGGCCCGTTACCATGGAGCCGTCGGCGTTGGAGAGGGTCTCGAAAGTATGCTGGAGCAGGTTGTCCAGCTTGACGGCGTGGTCGCCGATCTGGCGGGAGGCGATCTGGAAGATCCTGTGCTCGGCCCGGTCGAGGACCTGCGCCGGATCGTCTTGGCTTTCGTAGGCGTCCTGGGAGATTTCCTGGGTGGAAGTGATGAGCGTTCGCAGCAGCGCCTTGTCGCGGACCATGCGGGCGTAGTACTCGACGCTGGCGGTGCTGGGAACGCCCTCGGCCAGGGCGACCAGGGCGTCCGTGCCGCCGACGCGGTCCAGCAGCTTGGCGCGCTCCAACTGCTCGTTGAGCGTGACCAGGTCGATGGGCTTGCCCGCCTCGCGCATCTCCAGCAGCGTCTGAAAGATGACGCGGTGGGACGGGCGGAAAAAGTCGTCCATGCGGACGATCTGCACGACGATGTCGACGGTGCTGGCCTCGAGGATCATCGAGCCGAGCACGCAGACCTCCGCGTCAATGGAGTTGGGCAGAACGCGTTGAGCAAGCTGGCCGGCCTGCCGGGCGGGGCTGCCATTGGCGCCGCCCGCGCTTGATGGTGGGGTGGCGCTGGGGACGGAAGAGCCGCTGCTGGTGTAGCTTCCTGTACTCATCGCCTTCCCTGGCGATGTTCCAAGCGCACGCAGTCGCGCTTGATAACCTCGCTTGCCTGGTATTTCCTCCAGGCGTTCGAGCCTTCTCCCGACGGGGTTGGCTCAAACGCTGGCGCCCTGCTGCTACGGTGCCTCCTCTGGGGCCGTGCCGCCTTGGTCCTGCTCGGAGGAACCTTCGTCTTCGCCGGCCGCGTCGCTCATTTCGCCAGGGGCGGACTCCTCTTCGCCGCCTTCCCGCAAAGGCACCACCCACACGCTGATGCCACAGCCAACGTCCTGACCGAACGCCACGGTCACTTCGTACTTATCAAGCTTCCGGATGGGCTCGTCAAGCAGAATCTCCTGAGGCTCGAGGATAATCCCTTCTTTGGTCACCACGGAGGCGATCTGGGCCGGTCCAATGGACCCGTACAGATGCCCCTCCACGTTGGCGCGGGCGAAGATGGTGAACTCCTTGCCCTGCAAGACCTTCGCCCGGGCCTCCAGCGCGGACCGCTCCTGGGCGAGTTGTGCCAGGTATGCCTGTTTCTCGGCCTCGATGGCCTTGATGTTGCCCTCGGTGGGGACGGCCGCAAGGCCTTGGGGCAATAGGTAGTTGCGCGCGTAGCCCGGGAGCACTTCCACCACCTCACCGATCTCGCCGAGCTTGGCGATGTTTCGACGCAATAGCACTTTCATGGACAGAGCCCTTTCCCATGTGGCAGGACGCCACCATCAGCTTTTCCCGCCATCGGTCCCGGCCGGCGGGAGCGGGCCGGAGACGGGCGACCAACTTTGTCCGGTTCGCTACGACACATACGGCAGCAGCGCCAGGAACCGAGCGCGCTTGATGGCGCGTCGGGCGCTGCGCTGGTGCCAGGCACAGTTTCCGCTTCGCTTTCGCGAGAACATCTTGCCATGCTGGGTGGTGAGCTTTTGCAGGGTAACGACTTCCTTGTAGTCGATCTCCTCAACCTTATCCCGGCAAAAGCGACACTTCGTCTGCTCGCGATAGCGGAATTTCTTCTGGCGGAAGCCGCCGGGCTTCTTGAAGGTTCTTTTTCGCCTCATCTTCCGGAAGTCTCCTTCCTCGTCCACCGAATGGTTTCAAAGCATTTTTGTCTAGAAGGGTATGTCATCGGATGGTTCTTCGGGCGGCGGGCTGTCCTGTGGCTGCTCTTGGACGCGCTGCCGGGGCTGCGGCTGCGGGCGCTGGCCGGCGTCGCCGCCACGGGAGCCGCCGAGAAACGTGAAGCGTTCCACGATGACGCGGTGCTTGGACCGCTTCTGTCCGTCGGGGCCTTCCCAGGTGTCGAATTGAAGCCGCCCCTCAATCAACACGCTTCGTCCCTTGGACATGTACTGATTAAAGGTCTCAGCCTGTTTGCCGTAGCATCGGCAGTCGACAAAACAGGTCTCTTCCCGTTGCTCGCCGTTGGCTCCGCGCCAGCGCCGGTTGGTGGCTAACCCGAACTCAACCACCGGGGTCTGTGATGGCAGGTAGGATAGCTGCGGGTCGCGGGTCAGGTTGCCCGCCATGATCACCTTGTTGAAACTGGCCATGGCAGCTTCTCTCCTTCGTCCAGGACCTCATCGTGCGTGTGGGTTTTCGTTGCGTTCGGGCGTCTTATTCTTTGTCCTGTTGAGGCGGCTGGCCGGTGCCGGTCGGCGGCTCCTCCGGGGCCGGCGCCTCGCCGGGGTCCTCGCCGGGCGGGGTCGTTTTCGCTTTGGCCGCCGTCAGGTCGCTGGTGCCGGGCGGCTGCTTTGGGGCTTGCACTTCGGCTTCGGGCGGACCGGCCCGTTCCCCGGTTGCCTCGGGCTCGGCGGGTTTGGCCTCGGGCTTGGCGGGTTTGACCTCGGGCTTGGCGGGTTTGGCCTCGGCCGCTGCGGACTTGCCCTTGTCGGGGACGGTCTCTTTGGCGGCCTGCTCGGACTCGGCCGACTTCCGCGCCGCCCTCCGCGCCGCCGAGAATGTCGCCGGTGTCTCGGCGTGGATGGTCTCGTCTTTGAGGTGGTCGGCCGATAACATCATGGCCCGTAGGATCTTTTCATTCAGTTGCAGCTCGTGCTGCAACTCGGTGATCCGGGCCGGCTCGGCCTTGAAGTATGCCAGCACGTACAAGCCCCGCCTTTGGCCCTTGATTTCGTAGGCCAGGCGACGCTCGTCCCAGGGCTTCAGTGACAGCACCTCCGCCCCGGCCCTGGCGAGGACCTCCCGAACCGGTGCGGAAGTGACGTCGAAATCGCCGCCGGGCTCCAGTAGGAACATCCCTTCGTACGTCTTGCTCATAAGCCTTTCCCATCCTGCTGAGTGTTCCTGATTTCCAATTCGCTCTGATTGTAGTGGTTCATGACGTAGGTGATACCTTTGGCGGCCCAGCCTTCGACGGCGTCGGCGGCCCGTCGGATTGCCTCCAGCATCACCGGCTTTTCGTCTTCCTCGAATCTTGCCAGCACGTACTCCATCCCGTCCACGCCCTCGGGCGGGCGGCCGATGCCCACCCGCAATCGCGGCAGGGCGTCGGTGCCCGTCGCCCGGACGATGTCTCGCAGGCCCTTGTGCCCGCCCGCGGAGCCGCTCGCCCGGGCACGCAGCCTGCCCGTCGGCAGCGCCATGTCGTCCATCACCACCAGCACGCCCGCCGGGTCGATGCTGCGAGAGACCATCATGTCGGCCACCGCCACGCCGGACCGATTCATGTACGTCCGCGGCGCCAGCAGCGTTACGGACTGCCCGGCGATGGCGCCCGACCAGCACCGGCCGTGGAACTTCGCCTTTCCCCGGCCGAAGTCCCAGCGACGACGCAATTCCTTCAAAACCATGAAACCCACGTTATGCCGCGTGCCCTGATACCGTCGCTCCGGGTTGCCCAGGCCCACCACGAACTTTTCTGTGGCCGACAGCTTTGCCACGCTGCGACTCCCGCGCCGCACGTCCGCTCGTGTCCGCTAGCGGCGACGTCGAACGACTCCCGCCACCGCCGGCCGCGATGCGCACAGCAACTTCCCGTGTTTACTTGGGCTTTTCCTCTTCCTCGGCCTTGGGCTCTTCGACCGCCTCTTCGCCGATCACTTCCGGCTGGGCGGCAGCGGCTTCCTCGGGCGCGACCACTTCCTCTTCGGCCAGTACCGCCACCGAGGCGACCACCATTTCCAGGTCCTCGCGGGCCTGTACGCCTTCGGGAAGCTCCAGATCCGCCACCCGCAGCGACTCGTTGACGTGCAGTTGGCTTACCGGGACCCGCAGCTCCTCGGGAATGTCTGTCACCAGGCACTCGATACTCAGTTCATTCAGGTGTTGGCTCAGCACGCCGTCTTCGGTCTCCACGCCCACGGGTATGCCGCGGAGCACGATCGGCACCGTCACGTTGACGCGCTCGTCCAGACGAACTCGGGCCAAGTCCACGTGCAGGATGTGGTCGCCGAGGTAATCGTACTGAACGTCCTTGATAAGGAAGTTCTCTTCCTTTCCGTCCAGTTCGGCCTTGAGCAGTTGCTCGCCGCGCTGCACCGCCACCTCGAGATGGTGACTGGACATGCACACCGCCGTGCTGTCTCCGCCGCGGCCGTAAATCACGGCCGGGGCCAACCCTTCGCCGCGAAGTCGCTGCGTCGCTCTTGTGCCCAGCTTATCGCGCTTGGTCATTCGCAACAGCGCCATAGCCTCTCTCTCCCTTTACCATCCAATCGCGCCTCGACCTGTCCCGCGGACAGGCCGCCGCTCGCCCGCCGCCGCCGGCGAGGAGCGCGGGAACGCATTTTCCTACAGGAACAGACTGCTCACCGACTCATCGTTATGGATGCGGTGAATGGCCTCACCCATCAATTCCGCAACGGACAATACTCGCAGCTTGTCCAGTTGGCGAAGCGTTTTCTCCGGCATGGGGATGGTGTCGGTGACCACAATTTCGTCAATCGGGGCGGACTGAAGCCGCTCGATGGCCGGGCCGACAAACACGGCGTGCGTCGCCGCGGCCAGGATTCTTTCCGCGCCTTCGGTCTGGGCCAGCTCGGCCGCCGAGGCGACCGTGCCGGCCGTGCTGATCATGTCGTCGATCATCAGCACCGTTTTGCCCTTCACGTTGCCGATGATCCGGCTCATGTCGGTCTCGCTGCCGCTGACGCGGCGCTTGTCGATGATGGCCAGCTCGCCATTGAGCCGCCTGGCGTACTGTCGAGCGCGCTTGGCGTTGCCGACGTCGGGGCTGAGCAGCACCAGGTTGTCCAGCTTCTGCTCGGCGTAGTACCGGCTGAGGATGGGCTCGGCGTAGAGATTGTCGGCCGGCACGTCAAAGAATCCCTGAAGCTGCCCGGCGTGCAGGTCCATCGTCAGGACGCGGTCGGTCCCGGCCGTGGCGATCAGGTTGGCAACCAGTTTGGCGGTGATCGGGACCCTGCCTTCGTCCTTGCGGTCTTGGCGGGCGTAGCCGAAGTAGGGAATGACGGCGGTGATCCGCTTGGCCGACGCCCGCCGGGCGCAGTCGATGAAGATCAACAGCTCCATCAGGTTCCGATTGACCGGCGGGCAGGTCGGCTGAATGAAGAACACGTCCCGCCCGCGGACGTCCTCATCCAGCTTGATCAGCAGCTCTCCGTCAGGGAACGGCTCGATGGTCACCCGGCCCAGCGGCTGGCCGAGGTATTCAGCAATCGCCTGGGAGAGGACGGGATGGGCCCGACCGGAGAAGATCTTTCGGTTATACATGGTCGTGCTCCACGGTCTGGTCGTCTTCGATGACGGCGTCGCTCAGGTGGACCATCGGGCCGATGGTGCACCGTCGCCCGATCCGACAGGGGCCGTCGATGACGGTCATCGCCCGGATCACGGTGTCCAGCCCGATGCTGGCGCGCGGGTCGATCCAGGTGCTGTCGGGGTCTTCGATCGTCACCCCCGACATCATCAGTTCGCGCTGGATGCGCCGCTGCAACAGTCGGCTGACATCGGCCAACTGCACGCGGTCGTTGATGCTGAGGACGTCTTCGGGCGGCACCGCCGGAACGGCCGCCAAGGCATGACCGCGTGCCCGGAGCATCCCCAGGCTGTCGGTCAGGTAATACTCGCCCTTGGCGTTGTCGTTCTTGAGCAGCCCCACCACCTCCAGCAGCTTGACCACGTCGAAGCAGTACAGCGAGACGTTCACCTCCTTGATGCGGTGCTGGTCCTCGGTGGCGTCGAGGTACTCCACGATTCCGATCAGATCGCCGGTTTCGTCCCGGACGACCCGCCCGAACGAACCGGGGTTGTCCATGATGCTGGTGGCGATGGTGCAGGCGGCCTTGCGCCGCCGGTGAATGGCCAGGAGCTGGGCGAGGGTGTCGGCCCGGACCAGCGGCCCGTCGCCGGCAAGGATCAACAGCTCTCCGGTCAGCCCTTCCAGCAGCGGCCGGCACGCCTGGACGGCGTGGCCGGTGCCCATCTGCCGGGGCTGCTCGACCCAGAGGATGTCCTTTTCGTCGGCGTAGGCGGCGTGGATTTCCTCGGCCCCGAAGCCGATCACGCAAATGAGCTTGTCGCAGTTGACCTTTCGACAGGCGTCGAAGACGTAGGTCAGCATCGGCCGGTTGCACACCTTGTGCAGGACCTTCGGCCGGAACGTTTTCATTCGCGTTCCCTTGCCGGCCGCCAGAATGATCGCCGTTGTACTCATTCCGTCTTCGCATCCGGTGACGCCGGGGGAGGCCTTCCCGCAGGGGAAACGCCCAAGCCGGCGCCGACAGACGCAGCTTTGCTCTCCGACCCGACTAGCTCCGTCATCGCCTGCTTGCCAACTACCCGGCCAGGATTCGAACCTGGAATGCGAGGACCAAAACCTCGTGTGTTACCAATTACACCACCGGGTAGTATCGCTGCCGTAGACGAACGTTCGAGATAGGGCCGCTCACAGCGGCCAAAGCAGCCAGGCAGCGGCGGTGGCCCGGCCCGGAGCCTGAGCGAGCGGCCGCCAGCTGCCCGTCCAGCCCCGCCGCGATCCTGCCTGCGACGAGACGCCCTTGTTGACCGGGATGCTTTCTGAGACTGGTCGTGAAGTACTGTACACGCTGTCGGCGGGCTTGTCAATCCCGCACGGATTTGGTTTTCCGGCTTCGCCCCGGCCCCATGCGCACCCCGGCTCGGCCGCGCTGAAAGTTGCCGCAGGCTTTTGTGGCCCGTCGGCCGCCCGGGATGGCTGTCTACTTAACCTTGATCGGGATGCCCGCCTTCTGCATATCGGCCAGGAACTTCTGCATCTGGACCAAGGTGCTCTTCAGTTCCCTGGCGGCGTCCACCATGCCCTCGTACAGCGCCGGATCCCGCAGCAGCTTGCCCGCCGTGCCCTGCCCCGACTCGACCTCGGCCACAACCCGGTGCATGCCCGTGAGGACCCCGCCCAGGCGGTCGGCCGCGTCGGTGAGTTTTGCGCCCAGGGCCTGATATTGCTTCGAAGTCGAATCGGCCGCCTTGGAGATGCTGCCGAAGGTCTCGGTGGCGCTGTCGGCCATTGCCGTGAGTTTTGTCATGGCCTCTTCCGTGGCGATGGCGGCGGTCTTGAACTTGGCCAGGGCGTCCTTGATGTTGGCCTGGTTCTCCGGGTCGCCCAGGACCTTGCTGACGGCCGACAGGGCGGCATCCAGTCTGGCCATGGTCTCGTGGAGGTTCGCCGGTTTCGCCGGAGGCGGCTGGCCCGGGCCGGTGGTCGTCGTCGGCGTCGTGGGCGTTTCGCCCTCCCCGGGCCGCTTCGGTGGACCCATGAAGTCATTCATCGCGTCGGCCAGGCGCTTGACGCTGCTCATGGCCCCGCGCGTGTCGTCGACGAGATCCTGGGGGATCAGGCCGCCGCCGCCGGGTTCGACGGCGCCCTCGATAGTGAGGACGCGGTCCTTCGGCAGCCAGTTCGCGCCGCGGTCGGCGCCGGGGCGGCGCCCGTCGCGCCGGATGTGGACGGTAGCCCCGCCAACGAAGCCGCGCCCGATGTAAAAGTTGGCGTCCTCGGGAACGTTGACGTGGCGGTCGATGACGAGCGTGAGCAGTGCCCCTTTGGTGCGGTTCTCTCTATCATCCAGGGCCACTTCGGCGACGCGCCCGACGCGTATGCCCGCCATTTGCACGTCGGCGCCGGCCGTGATCCCCCTGGCGTCGGGGAAGCTCACCTTCACCCCGTAGCCGACGCGCATGAAGGAAGGCAGCTCTCGAAAGATGACGATCATCGCCCCCAGCAGCACCAGGGCGACCAGCACCGTCAGCCCCACCGTGAGATTACGCGTGCGTTCTTTCATCGTCGCTTCCTTGCCCAGCTCTCTTGTAGGAAAGCGTGTCCAGTTCTTCCTTGGTGGCCCGGCCTTCCACGAAACGAACGACAGTGGCGTTGGTGACCTCTTTCAGGCCTTCCGGCGTGGTATCGGTCAGGATCCGACCGTCGTAGAGCATCACGATCCGGTCGCCGACCTTCCTGGCCGAGTCCATGTCATGCGTGACCACCACCGCGGTCGTCTTCAGCTCGACCTGGAGCTTAAGGATCAGCTCGTTGATGAGGTCGGCCCGGATGGGGTCCAGCCCGGTGGTCGGCTCGTCGTACAGGATCACCTCGGGGTCCAGGGCGATTGCCCGAGCCAGAGCCACGCGCTTTTTCTGCCCGCCGGAAAGCTCCTCCGGCATCTTCTCCTGCGTCCCGTCCAGGCCCACCAGGCCCAGCACCTCGTCGCAGCGCCGCTGGAGTTGGTCCCGGTCGTGGACGCCGTGCTCGGTCATGGGGAAACAGACGTTCTCGGCCACGGTCATCGAGTCGAACAGCGCGTTGCTCTGGAAGACGTATCCGACCCGGTGCCGGATCGGAACCAACTGGTGCTCCGGGCTACGCGTGATCTCCATGTCGTCGAAAAAGGTCCTGCCGCGGTCCGGGCGCAGCAGCCCGATCATGTGCTTCAGCAGCACGGTCTTGCCGCAGCCGCTGGGACCGATCACGACGGTGGTGCGACCGCGCTCGATCTCCAGGGTCAGGCCCCTGAGCACCACCTCGCCGTTGAAGGTCTTCCAGACCTTTTTCAGGCGAATGATTGGGCCGGTCTTCTCTGCCATGGATTCGGTCTCAGGATGGGAGTCGGTTCCAATCCAGCAGCATTGCGATTTCATCGCAAGCCTCGGCCTTGGGACAGTGAATGCAGTCCCGCCAGACCTTCGCCGGCAACGTTTGTTTATCGACGATTCGGAAGCTCAGCTTGGCAAAAAAAGCCTGCTCGTACGTGAGCACGAAGATGCATTTCACGCCCAAAGACTTGGCCTGCTCGATGGCCTCTCTCACCAGCGCCCGCCCGACGCCCTTGTGCTGGTGGTCGTCGGCCACGGCCAGCGAGCGAATCTCGCCGAGATCCTTCCACCACAGCGAAAGCGCGACGCAGCCGACCAGCCGGTCGCCGTCAAAGGCCACCAGAAAATCCCGCAACGACTCGTAGATGCTCTCGAGGCTGCGATGGAGCATCCGGCCTCGCTCGGCGTGGAAGTTCACCAACTGACAGATGGCCTCTGCGTCGGGCATCCTCGCCGGCCTGGCGGTCGTCTCATTCTTACTGCTCGGATGTCTCTGTGAAGGGTCGTTCACCTTGTTCGCCGTCGGCTCTCCATACATGATAAGCTGCTCGCTCATACATTCATACCTTGTCGACCCGGGCAGGTACAGTGACAGAAGGCAAACCCGCAGGGCCGCAGCGGCCGGCGGGGTGGGGGCAGCCGGCGGCTCTGGCAGGACCCACCCAACGCGGCGCCGAAGCTGGCGGCCGGGGCCGCCTCGGAATGCATCCTTGCCCGTTCGGGCCAGACATCTGCCCGGCCAGGCAAAGCCGCCCGCAAGCCAGCTCGTGACCACCGCGCGCTTGCACCACGGGCTTTCATGGCGGAACCTCTGGGAAGCCGGCCGGGCGCACCCGGGGACGGTTCGTGCCCCTCGGCGGAGACGAAGCTGCCGGCCACACCCCCCACGAAAGGCCGTAAGTCGTTACACTGAAATGGGTCGCAGCGCCGGCCAGCGGAGTCTCAGACGCGATTCTCCTGCCGCCGTGCAAGCCAGGCCGGCCCCGCTGTGGGTGACCGCTGTTGCCGGCTCCCATCCTCCCGCCGGCGGCGGAAATTCCCATTGTGGATAACTGGTCCTGCGGGGGTAAGTTTCCGATACAATTAGATGTACATGGAGATCGCAATCTGGCTGGACGGTTCGTGAGGTCGGCATGGCGTTGGCCGGTCGTGAAAATCGTCATCGCCAAGGAAGATACACATGCTGGTGCTTTCCAGACAACGCGACGAAACGATCATGATTGGAGACGACGTCGAGATCACGATCGTGGATATCCGGGGAGACAAGGTCCGTTTGGGCATAACAGCACCTCCGCACGTCCCGGTGCACCGCAAGGAAGTGTACGACGCGATCCGCCGCGAGAAGCAGGCGGCCGGCGAGGGCAAGGACGGCAAGTTGCCCAAGGTGGAATCCCTGGCCAACCGGAAAAGCAGGCACCCCAGGCACGAGCCGAACAGCCCCGCCCACTCCTGATCGGCAGCGTTGACCTACCCCGCCGATGTGCCGGGCCCCGTTACCTATCCTTCCGAAGCACACTGCATCAACGCGGGGGAGTCGCCTTCGGCGGCGGCGTGTGCCTCACGCAGATGTGGCATGTTCATGATTTCTTCCAAGGCTTCCACGCAGCGCCGGTCATACCCGGCCGGCGAGCACCGCCTCAGTTCGCTGAGGGCGTCGATTGCCGCCAGGGCGGCCCGGTGCGGCCGATCGTGCGTCATCGCGTCGTAAGCGTCGGCCACCGCCAGAATCCGACCCGTCAGCGGTATTTCCTCCCCCTTCAGGCCCAGCGGATATCCCGTGCCGTTCATGCGTTCGTGGTGGTAGCGGATCGCCGGCAGCATTTCCGACAGGAAGGTCAGCGGCTCCAGAATCCTGTAGGAAAGCTCGGAGTGCTTCTTCACGGTCCGGAACTCCTCCGTGCCCAGGCGCGAAGGCTTGTTGAGGATGTGTTGCGGCACCACCACCAGGCCGATGTCCTGCACCTGCCCGGCCAGGCTCAGCAGTTTGCACTGCGCGCCGTCCAGCCCCAGGCGTTGGGCCATGCGCTTGGCCAGATGCCCGATCCGCCGGCTCCTTCCTTTGGTGTCGATTCTCTGGGCCTCGACCGCCGCCAGCAGCCGCCGCAAAACCTTGAAGTAATGGCGTTCGGCGCGCTTGGCGGCCTCGTGAGTCTTCTCCTGCTTCCGCCTGAGCTGCGAGACGGCCCGGCTGACCTGGAGCATGCTGACGGCCGCGATCATCAGCACAATCGCCCCCAGGACGACGATGCCGGCCTTGCTGTCCTGCCGGACCATGGCGTATACGGCGACGGCGATCCCCAGTACGGAAACCGCTATGCATCGGGCGACCTCGCCGGCGTCGCCGATGATTCGAACTCGCTTGCGCACGGGTGATGCACCTCCCCAGTGAACACACTCCGACCTCTCCTGGAGCCTACAATTCCATCGGCAATGCCGCCCCGGCAGTTGCGTTTTTTCGCCCCCAGGGGCGCCGTCGGCGGCGTGCACGCGACGGATCTTTGCCCCTGCGCGGTGATTCTCTGTGGTGGCTGCCCCCGATCCCAAATGGCTTTGTTTGGTAAAATCGATGTCTTGGCGGCGGCCGGTCTCCCGCTAGTCGTCTTTCATTCCGCTGACGTTGACGTCGACGGCCACCGGGGCGGAGACATCCTTGCCCGCCCGGACGGCCTGGAGGCGCTGAAGCTCGTGCAGGGCCTTGTACATCGCCCGCTCG
>CAYNYF010000024.1:0-51409 GCA_964401385.1 uncultured Planctomycetaceae bacterium
CAACGGCTGGTCGACATTTGCCGGGAGTACGGCATCTCGATGATCGGCCCCAACTGCCTTGGCGTGATCAACACCGATCCGAACGTGCGGTTGAATGCGTCGTTTGCGCGGAAGATGCCGGCGGTGGGTCGCATCGCCTTTCTGAGCCAGTCGGGCGCGCTGTGCACGGCGGTGCTCGATTACGCCCGGGAAAAGGGCATCGGGTTCTCCAAGTTCGTCAGCTTCGGCAACAAGGCCGGCGTGACCGAGATCGAGCTGCTGGACTACCTGCACAAGGACCCGCAGACCGACGTGATCCTGCTGTACCTGGAGGAGCTGCGCGACGGTCGGGCGCTGCTGGACAAAGCCAGGCGGATCACGCGCGGGCGGAACGCCAAGCCGATCCTGGCGATCAAGTCCGGACGCACGCCCCAGGGCGCCGACGCCGCCGCCAGCCACACCGGCTCGCTGGCGGCCGAGGACGCCATCTGCGAGGCCGTCTTCCGCGAGGCCGGCATCATCCGCGTCACCAGCATCGAAGAGCTGTTCAACACCGCCACCCTGCTGGCGTATGAGCCCATGCCGGCGGGCAACCGCCTGGCCATCGTCACCAACGCCGGCGGCCCGGGGGTGATGGCGACGGACGCGGCCGTCAACGTCGGCCTGGAGATCGGGCGGTTTGAGCCAGCCACGACGGAGAAGCTCAAGAGCGCCCTGCCGGCCGCGGCCAACGTGAGCAACCCCGTAGACGTCATCGGCGACGCCCGGGCGGACCGCTACATGTCCGCGCTGGAGGCGGTGCTGGCCGATGCCAACGTCGACCAGGTGCTGGTGATCCTGACGCCCCAGTCGATGACGGACATCGAGGACATCGCCCGCAGCATCTGCCAGGTGCACCAGCGGGCCGGAAAGCCCGTCGCCTGCTCGTTCATGGGCGCATCCGACGTCACAGCGGGGGTGGACATCCTGCAAGAGGCGCATATCCCCCACTACATCCTGCCGGAGTGGGCCTGCCGGGCGATGGCCGACGTTCAGCGGCTGCGGGAATGGCAACAGCAGCCGGAAAGCCGGCCCCAGGCGCTGGCGGTCGACACCGACGCCGCCAGGGCCGTCATCGATCCCCTGCCGGCGGGTTATCTCCGCGAGGACCAGGCCCTGGCCGTGCTGAAGGCGTACGGATTCCCCGTGCCGACCTACAAGCTCTGCGGCGACAGCGACGAGGCCGTCGACTTTGCCGACCGGCTCGGCTATCCCGTCGTGCTGCGGGTCGTCAGCCCCCAGATCGTGCACAAGTTCGACGTCAAGGGCGTGGCCCTGAACCTCACTGACGCCGAGGCCGTCCGGAGAACCTACGCCAAGATGACCGACCACATCGGCAAGGTCATGCCGTCCGCGGAGATCGCGGGCATCCTCGTGCGCAAAATGATCCCGACCAGCTACGAGGTGATCCTCGGCGCCAAGCGCGACGCGGTCTTCGGGCCGACGGTGATGTTCGGCCTGGGCGGGCTGTTCGTGGCCATTCTCAAGGACGTCACCTTCGCCCTGGCCCCGATCGACGAGCTGGCCGCGGCCCGCATGGTGCGGGGCGTCAAGGCCTACCGGCTGCTGGAAGGCGCGCGCGGGATGGCGCGGGCGGACATCGGCGGGCTGGAGCAGTGCCTCCTGCGGCTGAGCCAGCTCGTGGTGGACTTCGAGCGGATCGTGGAGCTGGACCTGAACCCGCTGATCGTCGGCCCGGCCGACCAGGGCAGCGCCGTCGCCGACGTGCGCATTCGGCTGAGCGGATAGGCCGGGCGACGCTCAATCGCCCCAAGCGAAAACGCCGCTCTGGGTGAGCTTTGGGCTCGACAGTCAGGAGGCGTAATGTGAACGGTTTCGCCGTGACAATGTGGATGGCGATTGGGTCGGCGGCCATGCTCATCATGGGCTGCGCCGCCGATGGTGCCGACCCCTGGCCGCCGAGTTTCGTTCACTCAAAGATCGCCACCACTCTGGGCGGATACCACTCCACCACGCGGGGGACGATCCGCCTGGTCTTCCCCCATGAAGGCAAGTGGCTTGTCTTTCGCGGCGACCCCAACACGTACCATTTCTCCGATGATGGCCTCAAATGGACGGCCACCGAGGCCCCCCAGGCCGGCCGCAGCCACCTGATCCGCGGCAGCACCATCCATAGCTTCTACACCGTGCTGGTCGAGCCGGCGCCGAAGTGGATCTTCGACAACTTCGTCTGCCGGGGCAGAATCTCCGGCAAGACGATCACCTGGGAGCGGCCGCGCAAACTGAACACCCGCGTCAGCTACTATCCCGACCTGAAACAGGACACCAACGGCTATTTCAGTATGACCGGGCGGGCCGTGGTACGCGACGAGAAGAACGAACCCGCGGGCACCGAGGTTCTGTGGAAGCGGTCCCAGCGCCCCGGCGACTTCCTGGAATGGGGTCCGGAGGTCCGCTGCATCAACCACGTGGGCGACCACGGCCGGGCCCGATCGTCCTGGAAAGAGATCGGCAGCACCGCGCACGAAAACCTCACCCTGGAGGACGGCAAGTCCTACGTCTTCGGCATGATGACCGTCGACGGCGCCGGCAGGCTCTACGGGAAACTCTTCGACGGGCGGAAGTGGGCCGCGGAGGACGCGGAGCTGGCCACGGGCATGTCCACCTGGGCCGGCACCGACCGGCGCATGTGCGCCGTCTTCGACCCCGCGGCAAAGGTGATTCACCTGACCTACGTCAGCCGCGTCGGGCGGCTGTTCTATCGCAGAGGCCGCCCGCCCTACGGTCCGGAGGACTTCTCGGAGCCGGTGCAGCTTCAGTCCAAGACCTTCACCGTGGTGTTGAGCCTGGACAGCTCGCACACGCCCGCCCACGTATGGATGGTCTTCGGCAGGACGCGCTACCGGGGCAGGGACCGGCGGAACACATACGGTGAGCTGTACGTGCAGCGCTTCGACGGAAACGCCTGGAGCGAACCCGTGCTGGCCAGCGAGCCGGGCACGACGGACAACTGGTATCCCAACATGAATGAGGACGTCCGGGACGGCGTCGGCATTCTGTACCTGAAAGGCTCCGCCCAGACGCGAAAGGGCGATCCGACGCCGCTGGACATCATGTTCGCCTCGACGGGCGCGCCCAAAGCGGCCTCCCGGCCGTGAAGGGCAACTGACGAGCTATACGAAAAGACCCCGGCCGGCGAGGGAGGACGCAGGCTTCCGGGTTTTCTGGAGACAACGATGGAGAAAAGCGAAATTCAGGAACGAATTGTCAAGGTGGTCTGCCAGGTCCTGAACATCGATGCGGAGATGGTCTCTCCGGAGAGCAACTTCGTCTTCGACCTCGGGGCCGAGAGCACCCAGTCGGTGGAACTGGTGGCGGCCTTCGAGGAGGAATTCGACATCGACATGGAAGGCGAGGAGGCCCTGACCGTTCAGACCGTCGGCGAAGCAGCGGACTTCATCGAGAAGTACGTCAACAAGTAGGCCCACCCAGCGCCTGCGGGCCAGACCGACGGCGCGGGCGTCGCCCGCCTGTCCCGGCGAGCGCGGGCTGGCAAATCTCTCTCTTCAGCGGCCCCCGTGCCTGGCCGCCCGGCGAGGCGCGCATTTCGTGGGTTTGTCCTTGACCCGGGGCCGGGGGCTCCCCTATGATATATGTGGCATCGAGAGTGCGTGAGGGCTCTGGCCCGATGACCGTACGGCAACCTGTCCTGATGTGCAGCATTGGGATAAGGTGCTACCGCCAGCCCTGGGCGTCGACGAAGGCTGTTGGCAGGCGCCCGGCAAGGGAACGATGCGGTCGGGAACCCGACGCTGGTCGTCGGACCCGGCAATCCGCAGGGCCTCTCTTTGTGGGAGGTCTTGTTTTTCGTGTCCCTTCCGGCTCGCCCCCGCCGCACCCGCTGCCCGAAAGATGGTTTCCGCGCCGCCTCGCGCGACTCGCCAGGCTGGACCGGTAACGAATCCGAGTTTGCCCAGGCTTGCCGCAGCAGCGGTCGCCGCATGAAGGAGTTCGTCCATGGCCCGTATCTATGACGACATCACGCAGACGATCGGAAACACCCCGCTGGTCCGGATCAACAAGCTGATCCGTTCCGGCGCGACGGTGCTGGCCAAGATGGAAGGCCACAACCCGCTGGCCTCGATCAAGGACCGGATCGGCGTGTCCATGATCGACGCCGGCGAGCGCGACGGAAAGATCAAGCCGGGGACGACCATCATCGAGCCGACCAGCGGGAACACGGGTATCGCCCTGGCCTTCGTCTGCGCCGCCCGCGGCTACCGCTGCATCCTGACCATGCCGGAGTCGATGAGCATCGAGCGCCGAAAGGTGCTGCGGGCCCTGGGGGCCGACCTGGTGCTGACCCCGGCCGCCGAGGGCATGCCCGGCGCCATCCGCAAGGCCGAAGAGCTGCTCGCCCAGACGCCGGCGGCGTTCATGCCCCAGCAGTTCAACAATCCGGCCAATCCGGAGGCGCACCGGCGCACCACGGCCGAGGAAATCTGGAACGACACCGACGGGCAGGTGGACATCGTGATCGCCGGCATCGGCACCGGCGGGACGATCACCGGCGTGGCCGAGGCCATCAAGCAGCGAAAGCCGAGCTTTCGGGCCGTCGGCGTGGAGCCGCGCCAAAGCCCGGTGCTGACGCAGATGCGGGCGGGAAAGCAGATGAGCCCCGGCCCTCACAAGATCCAAGGCATCGGCGCCGGCTTCGTGCCAGCGGTGCTGAACATGGACGTGGTGGACGAGGTCATCCAGGTCGACCAGGACGAGGCGATCGAGTGGGCCCGCCGGGCCGCCAGGGAAGAAGGGCTGTTCGTGGGCATTTCCTCCGGCGCCGCCCTGCGAGCGGCCGACATGGTGGCGGCCCGCCCGGACAGCGCCGGCAAGACCATCGTCGCTATCCTGCCGAGCTTCGGCGAACGATACCTGTCTTCGCCCCTGTTCGATTTCCTGGCCCGGGAATAGAGGTGTAGTTGGGAGATTGCCCCCGCCGAGCGCGGGCGGCCGGAGAGCCCTGCTGAAGTTGATTTGGTGTTTCCGGTGGAAAGGAAGGTGAAGCCCATGACGGATGGGCAACACAATTATGGTCTGGGAACGTTGGCGCTGCACGCCGGCCAGCAGCCGGACCCGACGACGACCGCGCGCGCCGTGCCCATCTACGCGACCACCAGCTACGTGTTCAAAGACACCGATCACGCGGCGAACCTGTTCGCGCTGAAGGAATTCGGCAACATTTACTCCCGGCTGATGAACCCGACCAACGACGTGCTGGAGAAGCGTCTGGCCGCCATGGACGGCGGGGCGGCGGGGCTGGCCTTCGCCAGCGGTCAGGCGGCCATCACCGCCGCCACGCTGACCATCGCCCACTCCGGCCAGAACTTCATCTCCTCCACCAGCCTGTACGGCGGAACCTGGACCCTGTTCTCGCAGACGTTCAAGAAGCTCAACGTGGAGGTGCGCTTCTTCGACCCGGACAGCCCCGAGCAGATCCACCAACTCGTCGATGAGAACACCCGCTGCGTGTACATGGAGAGCATCGGCAATCCCAAGAACGACGTGCCCGACTTCCGCAAGATCGCCGACATCGCCCATTCCCACGGCTTGCCGGTGCTGTGCGACAACACGGTGCTGACGCCGGTGCTATTCCGCCCCATCCAGCACGGCATCGACGTGGTGATCTACTCGACCACGAAGTACATCGGCGGCCACGGGGTACACATCGGCGGGGCGATCGTCGACAGCGGCAACTTCGGCTGGGCGGACGATCCCGGCAAGTGGCCGGAGTTCTGCGCCGCCGACGACGCCTACCACGGCGTAGTCTTCACCGAGGCGCTGAAGTCCGTCGGCAACATCGCCTACCTGGTGCACGTCCGCACGCACCTGCTGCGCGACATGGGCGGCTGCATGAGCCCTTTCGCGGCCTTTCTGTTCCTGCTGGGGCTGGAAACGCTGCACCTGCGCATGCCGCGGCACTGCCGGAACGCCCAGAAGGCGGCCGAGTGGCTCTCCCGGCATCCGGCCGTGGCGTGGGTCAACTACCCCGGCCTGCCGGACCACCCCCACCACGCCAACGCGAAGAAATATCTGCCCGACGGGGCCGGCGGGATCGTGGGCTTCGGAATCAAGGGCGGCAAGCCGGCCGGCATCAAGTTCATCAACAGTGTCAAGCTCGCCAGTCACCTGGCCAACATCGGCGACGCCAAGACGCTGGTGATCCACCCGGCCTCGACGACGCACCAGCAGCTCACCCCCGAAGAGCAGGCCGCCACCGGGGTGACGGACGAATACGTCCGGCTGTGCGTCGGCATCGAAGACGTCGAGGACATCATCGCCGATCTGGACCAGGCCCTGCGGGCCTCGCAGAAATGACCGCACTGCATCGCACTGAACTGACATGAGCGAAGACATCTTCCACAGCTCTGACGCCGTCCGCAGCGCCGCGCCGCTCAAGCACGTCGAGTACGTGACCTTCGACGAGCCGCTTTCGCTGACCGGCGGGGCGCGGCTGGAGCGGCCGCGCGTGGCCTACGAGACCTACGGGCGGCTCAACGCCGCCAAAGACAACGCGGTGTTGATCTGCCACGCCCTCAGCGGCGACTCCCACGTCGCCAGCCACGACGAGGCCGACGAGCCCGGCTGGTGGGAGATTGCCGTCGGCCCCGGCCGCTGCATCGACACCGACCGATACTTCGTCATCTGCCCCAACCTCCTGGGCGGCTGCCGCGGGACGACCGGGCCCAACAGCGTCAACCCGGCCACGGGCAGGCCCTACGGGCCGGACTTCCCCGCCATCAGCATCGCCGACATGGTCGAGCTTCAGCGCCGGCTGGTGGACTACCTGGAGGTCCGGTCGCTACAGGCCGTGATCGGCGGCTCGATGGGCGGGATGCAGGTCCTGCAATGGGCCGTCGCCTGCCCCGATCGCGTCCGCGGGGCCGTCGCCGTCGCCGCCGCCCCCCGGCTGACCAGCCAGGGGCTGGCCTTCGACGTGATCGGGCGGAACGCCATCAGCCAGGATTCCAACTTCCGCGGCGGGCACTACTACGACGTGCAGGCCGGTCCCGCCGGCGGCGTTTTCGCCCCGGCCTTTCCCGTGGGCGGGCTGGCGATCGCGCGCATGATCGGCCATATCACGTATCTCTCGCGCGAGGCCATGAGGCAGAAGTTCGGCGATAACCGCAACCAGCCCCGCCAAGTCGACAGCGCCTTCGAGAAGGACACCGCCGTCGCCAGCTACCTGGCTCACCAGGGCGACAAGTTCGTCGAGCGCTTCGACGCCAACAGCTACGTCGCCATCAGCAGGGCCATGGACAGCTTCGACCTCGGTCAGGGCGGACGGCTCACCGAGACGCTGGCGGCGGCCCGATGCCGCTGGCTGGTCATCAGTTTCACCAGCGACTGGCTCTTCCCGCCCGATCAGTCGCGCCAGATTGTCCGGGCGCTGATCCGCTCCGAGAAGCCGGTGAGCTACTGCAACGTCGACAGCCCCCGCGGGCACGATGCGTTCCTGCTGGAAAACGAGCTGAAGACGTACGGCGGGCTGGTGGCCGGACTGCTCGCGCAGGTCGACAACGGCGCTGAAGTCGCCGAGGAGCCGGAGGAGGACGGCCACGGACGGGTGGCTCACCACGACACGGGCATCTTTCACGGCCGGCGGCTGGACTACGACCTGATCGAGCGACTGATCACCGATGAGCTTTCCGGTGCGGCCCCAAGCGTGCTGGATTTGGGCTGCGGCGGCGGGCAGATGCTCCTGCGGCTGCGGCGTCGCGGCTGGCGGCGGCTGCTGGGGGTGGAGATCGATCAGACGGCCGTGCTGGCGTGCGTGAGGCGAGGGATCGACTGCATCCACGCCGACCTGAACGAAGGGCTGGCACAGTTCGGCGACAAGCAGTTCGATTGCGTGCTGCTGTCGCGAACGCTCCAGGCGGTGCACAATGTCGACCGCGTCGTCGAGGACATGCTCCGCGTCGGCCGGCGCTGCATCGTCTCGTTCCCCAACTTCGCCTATCAGCCGCTGCGGGAAATGCTCTATCGTGAGGGCCGGGCGCCCGAGGCGGCCGGGCTGCTGCGCTACAAGTGGTACAACACCACCAACATCCGCTTCTTCAGCATCTCCGACTTTCAAGACTACTGCCGCGAAAAGGGCGCCGCCGTTCACCGGCTGGTCGCGCTGAACACCGAAACGCGACAGCAGGTCAGCGACGATCCCAACCGCGACGCCGACCTGGCCATATTCGTGATCAGCCGGCCATGACGAGCCCGCGGCGAGACCTCCCCGACTTTCTGTGACAATCGCGCAGAGATGTGTTACCATGCCCGCTCCCAGCAAGTCAGCAGCGAGAGCCGAATGTGCTCCGAAGGGCAAATGGACTCAAGAGCCGGCCAGGGCGATCCAGCGCCGCCAACGCCGGTCTGGCTGGACGGCGAAGAATGCCTCGACAAGGACAGGTACCTTTCCGGCAAGCGCATCCTGCCTGAGGGCCTGACCGGCACCGAAGAGCTGCCCGACCTGGTCGAGAACGTGCTACTGGCGTACAATGGCGCCCGCCTGCGCGAGGGCTGCGCCCTGTTCGTCAAGAGGATGCTGGCCGAGGACGTGACCGTCGGCATGTCCCTGTCGGGGGCGCTGACGCCGGCCGGGCTGGGGGCCTCCTGCATCGTGCCGTTGATCAAGGCCGGCTTCGTCGACTGGATCGTCTCCACCGGCGCCAACCTGTACCACGACCTTCACTTCGCCCTCGGCTGCCCGCTGCACGTGGGCTTGCCCTGCGTCGACGACGCCGCCCTCCGCAAGAACGGCGTGGTCCGGATCTACGACATCTTTCTGGGCTACACCGACGTCCTCCAGGTGACGGACAACTTCATCGAGCAGACACTCGCCCAGCCGGAGTTTCAGCGCGAGATGGGCTCGGCGGAACTCCACCATCTCCTGGGCAGGCACGCCGCCGAACAGGAACGAGAGAACGGGCTGGAAGACGTGTCCATACTGGCGGCGGCATACCGGGCGGGCCTGCCGGTCTACACTTCCGCCCCGGGCGACTCGGCGATCGGCATGGAAATCGCCGCCGCCCGGATCCGAAAAAGCAAGCTGGGGATCAGTTCCGCCATCGACGTCAACGAGACCGCCGCCCTGGTGCTTCAGGCCAAGCGCTCGGGCGGCAAGAGCGCGGTAATGATCATGGGCGGCGGCACTCCGAAGAACTTCATGCTGCAAACCGAACTACAGATCCAGGAGGTGCTGCGGCTGCCGGAACTGGGGCACGAATACTTCCTTCAGGTCACTGACGCCCGGGCCGATACCGGCGGACTTTCCGGGGCCACTCCGCAGGAGGCCGTCAGTTGGGGAAAGGTGGACCCGGCCGGCATGTCCGACGCGGTGGTCTGCCGCACCGACGTGACCATCGCCCTGCCGGTGCTGACTCACTACGCCCTCGCCCGCCACCGGCGGCGGGCGCTCAAGCGCCTGTATGAAGGCCGCGGCAAGGCCGTAAAGGTGCTGACCGAGGAGTACTTCCGGAATAACCCCCGCCCCAAAAGGTCTTGAGCCCGCCCGCCACGGCGCCTCGCAGCGCTCGCCGGCGCAGGCAAACCGTGGTGCTCAGGGCGGACGCGGAGTGGGGGAAAACACCTTGGGCTGGGACCACCGAGCGTCTAGGCTGGTTATATGAATGTTTGAAGAGTGCGATCAGGCGAGGATGCGTCCGCCCGGCCGGCGCGGGAGACCACGAATTACACTGATTGCGGCGAATTTCACGAATGGCCTCTTTTTCCTGAGGCAGCTCTGCCAAATTCGTGCAATTCGTCAGAATTCCCGCCTGCAAGATGGTGGGCAGGCGTGTCATTCGTGTTCCCATTCGTTGGGATGTGCGAAAACCGTGGGCAGATCCACTGTTCAAACATTGCTGCGGTCTGCTTAGGACGACGACTTCTGGCTGCGTCGGAAATCGCGGCGAAAGTGGCTCTTTTCCTTGCCTTTACCGGGCTTGGCGCCGTGATTGGCGCGTTTGTTTGTCCAGCGGAGCTTTCCGTTGCGCCTCTTGTGACCCATTGATATCCGCCTTCAAGCTGCCTGGGGAAATGCCCGACAGGCCGGCGCCTGACCGGTTCGCACAGGCGCGAAAGTCGCATTCTTACAAGACCAATCTAGGGATTATATCGGTCATTCCGCCGCCGGGTCAACCCCCTTGTCGCGGCGGCCGGAGGGCGGGAGGGCTTGCCGCTAACGGTCAGCGAGGAGTTCGCGGGCGGCCGAGCCAGCGGCGTCCGCGTCGCCGCGATCGAGGGCGCCGGCGGCGGCGTTCAGAAGCCGGGCCTGCCGATCGGTAAACGCCATCGCCGCCGTGGCGTCGAACCGCCCAAAGCCGAGCCGCTCGCGGATCGCCCGCCGCAGCGTGTTGATCCCGGCGAGGGTCTTGGCGGAGAGGGCCACCTCCTCCCCGCCGCTAGGGGCGATGACGTCGCACTTGCCGGTCACGTTCAGAACCTGCCGCTGGCCGCGGAGTCTCTGGAGCAGGCCCCGGTGCCGCGGCTCGGTCGGCCCGGTCGTGACGCAGACAATCAGGTCGGCCGACTCTATCCGCCCCCAGGCCCGACGAACCGCCTCCGCCTCGAGGTCGCGGTGGCCGGTGAGGCCTGCCGATTCGTCGCGCCGGGGCTTTCGTGCATGGTCGGTCGGGTCGGCGTCCACCGACAGTCCGGCCGTGTCGGTCAGCCAGATGGGCACGCCGTCGGCGTCGGCGAGTGTGCGGACCCAGTCGCGGGTGGTGCCGGGCGTGTCGGAGACGATCGAGACGTTCCGGCCGAGGAGGGAGTTGGCCAGGGCGCTCTTGCCGACGTTGGGCGGGCCGGCGATGACCACCTCGGCCGGACTCAGCAGACGCTTCATCAGCGGCAGGGCGCCGGCCGCTGCGCGGAGGCCGGCGGGATCGGCATTCGTCGACGCGGCAAGTGACGATAAGCCGCCGGACCACTGGGCGGTGACGGCCGCGGCCGCCAGCGGCGTCCGCGCCGACCGGAGGGCCGAGAGCATCTCCCCGGCGATAGCGGCATTGCCCAGCCCCGCTCGCGGCACCGCCAGGGCCGGGTCAGCGGCATCGTCGGCGATGATTTCCGCCCCGCGTTCCGCCAGCAGGGCCAGCACCTTTCGGGCCACGTGCGGGCCGCCATGGATGTTGATCTCGGCCCAGTCCGCCCCAGCCGGAGCCAGGGCGACGATGGCCTCGTCGAGCCGCTCGGCCCCGTCGACGATCCACCCCAGCGAAAGAACGTCCCCGCCCGGGCCGGACCCGCGCGGGCGAAAGACCTCTGGCAGGATCTCGCGGGCGCCCGGGCCGGCCAGGGCGATCACGGCGATGCCGCCGCGGGCCGGCGCGGTCAGCAGACGGGCTGTGGTGGTCGGGGCGTTCACCGCTGCTCGGGCACAAGATGGTAGGCCAGCGCTATCCCCATCAGCGACAGGGCCGGGACGATGGCGTGGACGATGTCGTAGCCGCCGGCGACCAGCTCGGCGTCGCCGCCGGTGGCGATCAGCGGTGGCCAGTGACCCAGTTCCGTGGCGTACGCTTCCGTCAGCTCGCGCAGCGCCCCGCGGGCCCCGACGACGATGCCGCCGATGATGGCCTGGCGCGTGTCCTTGCCGAAGACCCAGTCGGGCTTGTCCACTTTCACCTTCGGCAGGTAGGCGGTGCCGCGGGCGAGGGCGTCTGCCGACATGCTCAGCCCGGGCAGGATCGCCCCGCCCAGAAAGACGCCGTCCTCGCTGACGCAGTCGACGGTGATGGCCGTGCCGAAGTCCGCGACCACGCAGGCTTGGCCGAGGCGGTGGAAGGCCATCGCCGCCGAGCACAGCCGATCCGTGCCGACCCGAGCCGGCTCGGGCAGGTCGGTCTGGATCGGCAGCGGCAGGTCGCGGCCAACGAGCAGCAGTTCCTGTCCGAGGGCGGCAGCGGCCGACTCCAGCGCCTTCAGATTCCCGGGATGAACCGACGAGGCCACGATCCGCTTCGGGGCGGGGCAGTCGCCCCAGAGCTCGGCCACCGCTTCCGGCAGCGAGTCCAGCCGCCCGGCCTCGACGGACCGGGGGTGCGGGACCTTATCGTCGACGACGCAGCCCAGGTTGATGCGCGAGTTGCCGACGTCGCAGGCCAGTATGCCCTTTGCCTTGGCCATGGGATTGTTCCTCGTCGAAATCAACTTTGCCCGTGTTCCTGAAGGGCCCGCCAGATGCGCCGGGTCAGTTGGTCCAGTCCGGCCCCGGTGGCCGCGGAAATGGCGATGACCTCGCCGCCGAGGCCGGCCTGAAATCGCCGCAGGCCCTCCTGGCTTCCCGTCAGGTCCATTTTGTTGGCGACCGCGATCTGCGGCTTCTCGGCCAGGACGGCCGAATGCCGCCGCAGCTCGTTGTTGATGGCCCGATACTGCTCGATCGGGTCGCCCTCGAGCGGACAGACGTCCACCATGTGCACCAGCAGCCGGGTGCGCTCGACATGCCGCAGGAAGGCATCGCCCAGGCCCACCCCGCGGTGGGCGCCTTCAATCAGGCCGGGGATGTCGGCCATGACGAATCGCCTTTCGTCGCTGAGCGCCACAATTCCCAAAACCGGCTCCAGCGTGGTAAATGGATACGCCGCGACTTTCGGCCTGGCCGCCGAGAGCCGCCGCAGCAGCGTGCTCTTGCCCGCGTTGGGCTGCCCCAGGAGCCCGACGTCGGCGATGAGCTTCAGCTCCAGATGCAACTGGCGAAATTGCCCCGGCTCGCCCGGCGTAGACTCGCGCGGGGCTTGATGAGCCGGCGTGGCGAAGTGCACGTTGCCCAGCCCGCCGCGTCCGCCGGCGGCGACGCAGACCTTTTCGTCCACGTTCACCAGGTCCTTCAGGACCGAGCCATGTTCGGCGTCGCGGATGATGGTGCCGGGCGGCACCGGGACGACGACGTCCCGGCCGCGGCGTCCGGTGCACTTCTTTCCCTTGCCGTGTCCGCCCCGGCCGGCCTTCCAGTGGTGCTTGCCAGCAAGATGCTGGAGCGTGTTGACCGACGGGTCGGCGTGGCAGTAGACGCCGCCGCCGTCGCCGCCCTCGCCGCCGTCCGGGCCGCCAAGGGGAACGTACTTCTCGCGGCGAAAGCTGACGCAGCCGTTGCCGCCGTCACCACCCTTGGCCGCGATGTCCACCTCGTCCAGAAACACGCCGCCGACCGCCTAAGAAAAAAGGATGACGCGGCTTCAGTATCCAACCGCCGCGCCATCCATTATTGCCAGAATTTGTACCGGCTACGAGGGCTTGTTTTCGGGCCCGCCGGGCAGGACCCACCGCCTCAGACGACGTCGACAAACCGCCCGCGGAAGCGGACCTTCCCGTCCCGCAGGGCAAATAGCGTATTGTCCCGGCCCATGCCGCAGTTTGCTCCCGCCCGGAAGGGCGTGCCGCACTGACGAACGATGATCGTGCCCGCGGAAACCACCTGACCGCCGAAACGCTTCACGCCGCGGTGCTGGGCGTTGGAGTCCCGCCCGTTCCGCGACGAACCTTGTCCCTTTTTATGTGCCATCGCCTGCCTCGGTTTCTAAATTCATCACGCTATGCGAGAAAGCCGCGTGTCGAACATCTCATATTACAATCGGCATCGGCGGCTGTCAAGGTCGATAAAACCCACTTCCACAGATGGCCAGCACGCCCGCCGGGCTTTGCCGATCCGCCCGTTGCCCAGACGCGATGTCATCCCCTCGACGACAATAGCTTTAGCGCGCGCTCGCTCTCTTCGACAATCTGCGGGTTGGAGAAGTCGATCGCCTCCCAGCGGCGCTTTGTAAGCTCGATGGCCTCCTTCGCGCGGGGTTTGCCGATCTTTGCGAGGGCGATCACGGAACAAAACACTTCGCTATAGGTTTCCCTGCGCCTACGCGTCAGTTCGGAGCCGACGTCAGCGTTCCACCAACCTTTCTTAAGCTCCTGCTTCGCCCAGAACTTGTCGTGCTGCTTGAGAAGGTCGATCAGGAGGTCAACGCATCCTTCGTACCGGACATCCCCCCAGATACGGATGATGTCTGGCCTCAAGTTCTTGTGCTTGGGGTCGTCGAACAGCTTGCGAAGGTACGGCCCGGCCACCATTCCACAGGCGGCGATGCCTTCGGCGGCCTCGGGCTTATCTCCCCAGCGTGTCCTTACCTTGTAGTACGGCAGCAGCTTTTCGATCCTGGCCTTCGGATCGGGAATCTTCAGAATCCGCTGAATGTCAAGGTGATGCAGGTATCTCTTGGCCCGGGCCGCCATCCCCGGATTCTTCTTGAGCTGGGCCTTGACGGCCTTTTCCGGATCCTCAGACAGATACGCCAGGAAGTACTCCTTCAAGGAAAGCGGCTGGAGATCCTCCGGGTCCACGATCCCGAACTTGCCCATGCCAGGCTTTGTTCCGAAGGTGCCGCTTCTCTTGCGAAGGAACCAGAGATTGTCCTTGGTGGCGTCCTTCACCAGCGGGCCGAAGCGCTTGCCGCTGCCGCCGGTATCCAGGATCTCTATGATGTCCTTTGGGTAGTCTTTCCGGCCGCCACGAAGATTGATAGTGAGACCGTCCCGGTTGACGTATCCTCCGACCACGGGATACAGGCCATAGTGAATGACGATGTGCATCTCCGGGTGTTTCAGGTCGCCCTTCAGCACTTCCTTGACCACGAGCGTGGCGTGGTGCTCCCAGCTTCTGCCCTCAGCCGGCTTGCCTTCGCGCGGAAAGTAGATAATCGAGCCTCTCTGCAAGCGCCCGACCACGATCAGCTCGGAGCGTTCGACAACGACGGCATCCTCGAACGATGGACGCAGCCACGCCCCAGCCGGCGAACAGAACGAAAAGACCACAAATGCCAGGGCAAACCCGATCGCTGCAATGCGCCTTTCATTGTTCATGAATTCCTACCGATCGTCCCGGCCGGATCCTACGCACCACGCACCCCACGCCTTCGGGTCTGATCCCGATGGGCGAGGCACTGGTCGACGCCGCGGTCACGCCGGCCGCGCTTGCGGCGCCAAAGCGCACTCGAACCCGCCAAGCAAAAGGCTTGCAGGAACTCGCTACGGTGGTTTAGACGCCCCTGCCCTCTCTTTGGTTCCACCCGATTCGTTTTCGGCGGGGCCATTTGCCCGGTGAATTCCCCTGCGCGCGGACGAGCCGCTCAGCGCATGACCCACTTCTTCCCGAGCAATTCGGGCTTGGCGCCCGCCCTGGCGGCGGCCTCGCCGGCCAGTTTGTAGGTCAGTTGCAGCGTCTTGGCCAGCAGCAGCTCGGTCTTGACGACCTCGACCTTCTGGCCGTTCTCCTCGCGGACAGTGACTTTCACCGGCGCCGGCAGCGCCAGTTGATGGCGTTCGCCGCTGAGGCCGACGACGAAGATGTCGAAGCCGCGGGCCTCGGGATCGAAGTTCGGCCAGATGGCCGCGCTCTCCTTGGCGTTGTCGGCCCCCTGAAGCAGTCGCCCGGTGACCGCGGCCACGTCCACCAGCAGCGGATTATTGTGCAGCTTCTGAATGGCCTCGAACACGGCCCCGGAAACGCCCTTGCCGGCGTTAAGAATCTGCCCGGTGTCGGTGTACAGGACGACGTCCGGCACGAAGATCCGGTCCCTATCGGAGCCGTTGGTCACCTTGTACAGCATGTACCAGAACGCCTGCGGCTTGTCCTTGCCGGGAAGCTCGATGGTGATCATCCTGGGCGTTTGATACTCGAAGTCCAGCTCCCAAGTGGTCGGCACGACGCTCGGGGTGGGGGGCGGGCCGCTCTCGGCACGGGGGGCCAGCGCCGCCGCCAGAGTGACGGTCAGGACCACGGCACCATATTTCATCTCAAGAACTCCTTGCCGGACATGGCCCCGCAGCTACCCGCCGAGGCCCGGTCGGCACCGTCGACTTTCGAGCCTAACCCTACGACAAGGGGCGGATGATGTCAACGCCGTCGGGGCGGCGAAATCGGCCGCCGGGGCCGTGCCCGCGCCGCGCCGGCGCCGCCCGCAGGTGCGTCAGGCTACCGCCTCAATTGGCGATTGCAACGCCGCGGCGCGTGCGTACGATAGCGCCCATGCTGCAAATCGAACCAGTCCCCCCGGCCGAGCGGCGCCGGGCGCTGACGTTGCTCATCGGCGGCCGCGGCGCGGGCACGCGGCAGCAGGCGGGGCAGTTTGAGGCACTGCTGGCCGGCTCCCAGGCAAATCGCTGCAAGCTTTGGTGGGCCCGCGTCTTCCGCGGACCGCTCGCGGCCGCGATGACGATCCGCAGCCCCGGCCGAACGGCGATGATCTTCTGCGGCCGGGTCGGTTCCTGCACCGCCGACATGCTGGGACGGCTATTGACGGAGCTGACCGATGCCGCCCTCGCCGACGATCTTGCCCTGGTGCAAGCCATGCTCGCGGCCGGGGGCGGCGCGGACGTACAAGCATTCCTCCAGGCTGGCTACAATCACCTGGCCGAACTGGTGTACCTGCGGCGGGGGCTTTCCGACCTGCCGGAAGTGCCCGCCACCGCGCTGAAATGGGAATTGTTCCGAGCCGGCGAGGAGGACCGCCTCGGCCGCGTCATAGACGAAACCTACGTCGACTCGCAGGACTGCCCGGCCCTGCGGGGGCTGCGGCGGATGCAGGACGTCATCGCCGGGCACAAGGCCAGCGGCATCTTCCGCCCGGAAAGCTGGTGGGTGCCCACGTATCAGGGCGCGCCGGTCGGCTGCGCCCTGCTCAACGACGCCGCCGACCGAGCCGACGCGGCCGAGGTCGTATACATGGGCGTTCGTCCGGCGGTTCGCCGTCGCGGCTTCGGCCGGGCCATGCTTCGCCACGCCCTGCTGGACGCGAGGCGGCGCGGCATGAAGGCGATAAACTTGGCCGCAGACGCGGCCAACACGCCCGCGGTGCAACTCTATCGCAAGGAAGGGTTCTGCGAAGTGGTTCGCAAGGATGTGTTCATGCGGCCCGCCGGCTCGCCGCGGAAAGCCTGAACGCCGAACCGATGGCGACCTTCGGGTCGGCTCGGTGGACTTTTTGTGAACAATTCGTGCAAGAAAAAAACTTTCCGATGCCAAGTTTCCTCTCCATCGAGCTTTGATGCACTGTGGATAAGAAAACCGGCCAATAGCGCGTTGACCAGAATTGGATTCGCCGGTAGATTCCGTTTCGGCTAAGCGGACATTTTGGGAGGATGTGCTTGGCTGATTGTGCCCGCACTTCGGGCGCGAAGGGTGTTGAAGGCCGTAGTTCCCTAGGCAGTGAAGGATCGACGATGTCCACAACAGGGAATTTGCGCGCGCATGGCGACCGCACGGAAGCCATCCTCGCCGCCATCCACAAACGGATCGGAACACAGAAGTTCAACGCCTGGTTCAAGAACTGCACGTGTCTGACGCTGGAGAACGGCTGTATCAAAGTCGGCGCAGCCAGCCCGTTCGTTGCCGGCTGGATCGAAAGCCATTTCGCCGGCGACTTGGCCTTTGCGGCGCAAGAAGTTACGGGCCGGAAGCTGCGGCTGATGGTCGGCGTGGACCCGGTGCTGAGCGGGCGGGTGCGCAAGCGGCAACTCGACGTGCAGGCGCAGTTGGTCGCCCGCCACACGTCAGGTGCCACCCGCCGCCAGCCCGCACCCACGGCTTCGCTGCGATACAAGTTGGAGGACTTCGTCGTAGGCCCCTCCAACCGCCTGGCCCATTCGGCGGCGATGGCCGTGGCCGGAAACGGCAAGGCTCCCTTCAATCCGCTGTTCATTCACGGCTCCTGCGGCGTCGGCAAGACACACCTGCTCCAGGGCATCTGTAACGCCGTCGCCGGCAGCGGCCGGGGCAAGCAAAACTGCGCGTGGAAATATACCACCGCCGAACAGTTCACCAACGATTTCGTCACTGCCCTCCGAAAAAAGCGGCTCGAGGACTTTCGCCGAACCTACCGCAGGCTGGACCTGCTGGCCATCGACGACGTGCACTTCCTGGCGGCCAAGAAGGCCACGCAGGAAGAATTCCTGCACACGTTCAACACGATCGAATCGGCCGGAAAACAGGTGGTCATGGCCTCCGACGCCCACCCGCGCATGGTCGGGCAGTTGGCCGAGCGACTGGTCAGCCGCTTCCTGTCCGGAATGGTGGTCAAGATCGACCCCCCCGACCTGGACACGCGGATCAAGATCCTCGATCGGTTCATCGCCGGGACGAAGCTGGAGGTCCCCAAGGAGGTGCTCGAGTACATCGCCCAGCAGATTCGCGGCTCCGTCCGCGAGCTGGAGGGCGCTCTGATCAAGCTGGGGGCATTGGCGGGCCTATCCGACCAGCCCATCAGCGTTCAACTGGCGCGGGACGCGCTGGCCGATCACCTTGCCTTGACCGATAGCGCCCTGACGCTGGGCGATATTGAAACCGCCGTGGCGGCCTTTTTCGGCATCACGCCGGCCGACCTACACTCGACCCGCCGCACACACACGGTCAGCCTGGCGCGGGCGATCGCCATGTTCCTGGGGCGCCGGCACACGCGAATGAGCTTTCCCGAAATCGGACGTTTCATGGGCAAGAACCACTCCTCGGTCGTGCTGGCCGTGCAGCGAATGGAAAAGCTGCTCAACCAGAACGCCGATTGCCGGTGGATGACCCCGGTCGGCCACAAGTCGATGCCGACCAAAACGCTGCTGAATGTCTTGGGCGAACAGATGCGGTAGTGTCCGCGTGCCGGACGGCGCCGGCACGCTTTGTACCCCCCGATCACGGATGGGCGCCCGGACTGGGGGGCGGTCGACTATTCCGAGGGAGCGGGCGGGCCCGACCGACGCGTGATCGGGCCTCGACGGCCATCGAAGGAGTCTCCCATCCGGGCGCCGGCGTATTATCCACTTACATCATAGGCCGGCGTGCTGCACCCTTCCCAAGCGGCTCGGAGATCTTGGCGGCGCGCCGCAAATCGCGGCCCCAGAGCCCCTTGGCAGCCGGCCCGGGCGCTGCCTACCATGGAATAGCCGCGCAGGACATCTTGCGTTGGCGATAACGTGGTTTTTCGATGGCTGCGAACTTCCCGCCGTGGACTCTTCCAGGGCAGGGCTCAGGCAGCGCGGCGCGGGCCGGAGGCGTCAAATGCCGCAGTGGTTGATCGCCATTCCAGGTCAGTTCTGGGCCGTCCTGGGCGAGATGGCCCCCTACCTGCTGTTCGGGTTCCTTGTGGCGGGCGCGCTTTCGGTGCTGGTCCCCGCCCGACTGGTGGAAAGGCACCTCGGTGGCCGGGGCTTCTGGCCGGTGGTGAAGGCCGCCGCCATCGGCGTGCCCATGCCGCTGTGCTCCTGCGGAGTCATACCCGTTGCGGCCTCCTTGCGCAGGCACGGGGCGGGCCGAGCGGCCACGACGGCGTTTCTGATCGCCACGCCCCAGGACGGCGTGGACAGCATCCTGGTAACCCTGAGCCTGTTGGGGCCGGTGTTTGCCATCTTCCGGCCGATCGTGGCGTTGATCAGCGGATTGATCGGAGGGGGCCTCGTCTCGGTCCTGTCCGAGCCGAACAGCAGCAACGCCCCGGCCGCCGAAGGCCAGGACGCCTTCCGCTCGCAAACCAAGCGGAGCAGGCTGCGCCAGATTCTCTCCTACGGCTTCGGCGCCCTGCCGCGGGACATCGGCAAGCCCCTGCTGGCGGGCCTGGCCATCGCGGCGCTCATCTCGGCGCTGGTTCCGCCGAACTACTTCGCCCGCTATCTCGGCGGCGGGCCGGGGGCCATGCTGGTCATGATGCTGCTTGGCGTGCCCGTGTACGTATGCGCAACGGCCTCGGTGCCGATCGCGGCGGCACTGGTCCTCAACGGCGGCGTCTCGCCCGGAGCGGCCCTGGTGTTCCTGATGACCGGTCCGGCGACCAACGCCGCCACCATCACCACCGTCTGGAAGGTCATGGGCCGCCGCACCGCGTTGATCTACCTCGGCACCGTCGCCGGCTCCGCCCTGGCGGCCGGGGCGGTGCTCGACGCGGTCTTTCACAGCCAGCGAATCTCGGTCAAACCGGGCATGCCGTGGATGCTGCCGGGCCCAGTCAAGTGGGTCAGCGCGGCGGTCCTGCTCGGCGTTCTAGGCTGGGCGCTCCTCCGGCCGCTGATGCGGAAACGCGCGCCGGCGGCGGCCGAGGGGCAAGCACAAGCCGAGAAGCTGACGATCCGGGGCATGACCTGCACCCACTGTGTCGCCACCGTCCGGCGGGGGCTGTTGGAGTGTGCCGGAGTGGCCTCCGCCGAGGTCGACCTGACCACGGGCGAGGCGATCGTCACCGGCGAAGGTCTCAGTCGCGACAAGCTTCGCTCGGCCGTCCAAAGCCTGGGATACAAGGTGCTGCGGTCCGAAGGTGATCCCGACCCGGGATGAGATCTGCCCGGCGGCGGCCACGGCTCGGATAAGAAACCTTGCCGACCGATATTAGCACTTCTTATGCACATGTGCGCAGTTATTGAAGTATTTTAGAGGAAGGTTGAGCGGTTTCCTCTGTCATACCGCCGGACTCCTCGGCTCTTACCACGGCGGCTCCGACGGACGGGGCAAAGCCCCGGTTCAGGAGAGAGTACATGTCCAAACAGTTTGTCGACAGCATCATGGAAGCGGTGGTCGGGCGCAATCCCGGCGAGACGGAGTTTCATCAGGCGGCCCGAGAAGTGGTCGAGTCGGTCGCCCCCGTCATCGACGAGAACCTGGAGTTCGCCCGCGCCAAGATCCTGGAACGGATACTCGAACCCGACCGGCAGATCATGTTTCGCGTGTCGTGGATGGACGACAGCGGTAAAGTCCGGATCAACCGGGGGTTTCGCGTCCAGTTCACCAACGCCATCGGGCCGTACAAGGGCGGGCTGCGGTTCCACCCGTCGGTCTACCTGGGCATCATCAAGTTCCTGGGCTTCGAGCAGATCTTCAAGAACGCCCTCACCACTACCGCCATCGGCGGCGCCAAGGGCGGCAGCGACTTCGACCCGAAGGGCAAGTCCGACAACGAGGTGATGCGCTTCTGCCAGAGCTTCATGAACGAGCTGTACCGTTACGTCGGCGCGGACGTCGACGTTCCCGCCGGCGACATCGGGGTCGGCGTCAGGGAAATCGGGTATCTCTACGGCCAATACAAGAAGATCACCAACGCCTTTACCGGGGTGCTGACGGGCAAGGCCCTGGAATACGGCGGCTCGCTGGTCCGCGTGGAGGCGACCGGCTACGGTCTGGTGTACTTCGTGACGCGGATGCTTCAGGCCCGCCGGAAGAGCTGGAAGGGCCTGAGCGTCGCTATTTCCGGATCGGGCAACGTGGCCATATACGCCGCCGAGAAGGTCCAGCAACTGGGCGGCAACGTCATCACCATGTCCGACAGCAGCGGGTACGTGGTCGACCAGTCGGGCATCAAGCTGGACACGGTCAAGCAGATCAAGGAAGTCCGCCGCGGGCGGATCAAGGAATACGCCGACGAGCACGACTCGGCCGAGTACCATGAGGGATGGCGAGACATCTGGTCGATTCCGTGCGACGTGGCCCTGCCCTCGGCGACGCAGAATGAAATCGGCGCGGCCGCGGCCAGGCAGCTCGTCCAGAACGGCTGCATCGCCGTCGGCGAGGGCGCCAACATGCCCTCCACGCCGGAGGCGATCGAGATCTTCCTGGACGGCGGCGTGGCCTTCGGCCCGGCCAAGGCGGCCAATGCCGGCGGCGTGGCCACCAGCGCCCTGGAAATGGCACAGAACTCCATGCGACTGAGCTGGCCCTTCGAGGAGGTCGACTCCCGCCTCCAGCAGATCATGAACGACATCTACGATCAGTGCTCCGAGGCCGCGCAGGCTTACAACGCCAAGGGCAACCTCGTCGTCGGCGCCAACATCGCCGGCTTCCTCAAGGTCGCCAAGGCAATGCTCGCCCAGGGGATCGTCTAAGGGCCATCGGGTTCTGCCCGGGATCCCAACCTGGAACCGGGCCCGACGGGCCCAGCGCGCCCGCATGCGGGCGGCGTTACGCGGCGCCGGATCATCCGCGGGCACGACACCCTCGCGGACATCAGCTTGCCCACCCAAACCGCCCGGATGATCCGGACCAATCTGAACTCTTCCGTTGACACCTCGAGCGATGGGAGATGATGTCAATAATTTATAATGTTAACTTGTGCGCCACCGCAGCTTAACTTTCTCAATTCAAGGCTTGATTCTTATGTAGGAGCTGGTACAATCTCCCAGCAAAGTCAATCAGGAGAGACCACATGCCTGGAGACTGGCAAGAGCTGACCCGGCTGACTCGCGGCAGGCCGATGATCGTAGAGCGCGTCCGACTGGACGGGACGGCCATTGCCATTGAAGGGCAGTTCGAACTGCCGCCCCTGGCCAGGCTGCCGGCCGAGGACCAAGTGTTCGTCACGGCCTTCGTCCGCTCTCACGGGTCAATCAAGCAGATGGAGCAGATGTTCGGCGTCAGCTACCCGACGGTGAAGAACCGGCTGAACCGCATCAGCCGGCAGCTCCCGTTCGTCCAGGTCAATTCGATGCCCGTCGGGGAAGACGTGCTGGCCGAGCTGGAGCGCGGCGAGATCACCGCTGAGCGGGCCGTGGAGCGCCTCAAAGGGAAATGATCTTCCCGGCGTCCATCCTGAGGGTACGCATCGTCGTCAAAGGCGGAAAGAAGTTCGCCCTGTGGGTGCCGCTGCTGCTGCTCTGGCCGCTGGCGCTGGCCTTGGCGCCTCTGCTCGTCCTGGCGGCGCTCGTCTACATGCTCCGTCAACGGCGCACCGGGCGGCGGAGCGACGCCATCAGATGCCTGCCGCTGCTGTGCCGGGCGGCCTGTTCGCTCCGCGGTCTGAAGGTGGAAGTGCGGCAAGACAACAAGCAGATTTGGGTTTCCTTCCTGTAAGAGGAGCAAGCTGATGAGCCGGAATCGAACTCGCATACTGAAGATGCTCGCCAACGGAAAGATCGCTGTGGACGAAGCCGAGCGGCTGCTGGACGCCATCGGGCATTCGGGCGCCGCCGCTCCGGGCGACGAGCCCGGCGCCAGCGGTGACGGCAAGGAAAAGCCCAAGCCCAGATTCCTGCGCGTCCAGGTGGAGGAGTCCGACGGCGACCGGGTCAACGTCCGCGTGCCGCTGAATCTCATCCGCGCCGGGGTGAAGCTGGGCTCCCTGGTGCCGGGCCCGGCCATGGACAAGGTGAATCAGGCCCTCCACGAAAAGGGCATCCGCATTGACCTGGGCGGCCTGAAGTCCGAGGCGCTGGAGGAGCTGATCGCCCAGCTCAGCGAGCTGAGCGTGGACGTCGATGAGCAAGGCGGCGACAAGGTGCGGGTCTTCTGCGAATAGCCATCCCGCCCGCCGCCAGCCCGCGTCGGCCCCGCGGGCCAGGGGGCTACTTCAGCGACCTGGCGAGATCATCGTGGTAGAGCTTCATCATCCTGTCGGTCAGCCGGGGCGACAGCGCCGCAATCAGCGTCAGCAGCTTTCCGCCGGCGGTGAAGATGAGTTCGGGCACCGGCTTGCCGACCGTGGCGGCGATCTTCCGGGCGACCACGGACGCCGGCGTGGCGCGCTGGAACCTTTCCAGGCTCCGCCCGGCCTGCCGCTCGCGCGGAGAGTCCTGGAAGAACTCCGTACTGGTCGTGGCCGGACAGACGCACGTGGCCCGGACATGGTAAGGGGCCAGCTCCACGCGCATGGAATCGGTCAGACCGCAGATGGCGAACTTTGTCGCGCAATACGCCCCGTGAAACGGCGTGCCGCGCTTGCCGATGACCGAGGAGAGGTTGAAGATGTGCCCGCTCCTCTGACGGATCATGACCGGGGCAACGGCCTTGCAACCATAGAAGACGCCGAAGAAGTTCACGTCGAAGATCCGCCGCATCTGCCGGTCGGAGGTTTCGTGCACGCGGGCGATAAGCCCCTCCCCGGCGTTGTTGACCATCACGTCCACCCGCCCGTGCTCGGCGGCCGCCGCCGCCACCAGGGCATCGACCTGCCGCTCGTCGGTCACGTCGGTGGCTGCGACCGTCGCTTGCCCCCCGCCGGCCCGGCAGCGGCCGGCGATCTCCTCCAGCCGGTCGGCCCGCCTGGCCGCCAGCACCACCGCATACCCGCGCCGGGCGAAGGCCAGGGCCGTTTCCGCCCCGATCCCGCTCGACGCGCCCGTCACAACCGCCACGGCTCGTTCATTCATCCGCAGATCTCCAGCAGCGGGCCGCCCGCTTCCGACCCAACTCGCGCCGTCTCGCCCGCACCGCCCCAACTTGACCCGGCCGAGGCCGCCGGGTAGCTTTGCCCGTGCATCATACTCAACGCGGTCGAGTCAAGGTACACCAACCGGGACGGGCGAGCTGTGAAGGCAAAAGGCATGTTTGACCTGAGCGGGCGGGTGGCGCTCGTGACCGGGGCGTCGCGCGGGCTGGGCAAGGAGATGGCCGCTGCCCTGGCCGAGGCTGGCGCGGACCTGGCGATCGGCGCCCGCACCGCCGACGAACTCCGGCGGGCCGCCGACCAGATCGCCGAGGCCACCGGGCGGCGGGCAATTCCGATTCAACTGGACGTGACCGACAAAGCCGGCGTCGAAGGCTTCGTCGGAGAGGCCGTGGAAAAGCTCGGGCGGATCGACATCCTGGTCAACAGCGCCGGCATCAACGTCCGCTCGCCGATCGAGAAAATCCAGGACGCCGACTGGCACCAGATCCAGCAGGTCAACGTTACCGGCACGTTCTACTGCTGCCGGGCCGTGGCGCCGCACATGGTCGCCGCCGGCTACGGCCGAATCATCAACATCGGCTCGGCTCTCTCGCTGGTGGGCCTGGCCGACCGGGTTAGCTATTGCGCCTCCAAGGGGGCGGTGCTGCAACTGACCAGAACGCTGGCCGTGGAACTGGCCAAGACGGGCGTAACGGTCAACTGCATCTGCCCGGGCCCGTTCGCCACGGAGATCAACCGGCCCATCCGCGAAGACGCCCGGGCGTCGGCCGCCCTGCTCAGCCACGTGCCCATGGCCCGCTGGGGCGAGATGCACGAAATCCGCCCGGCGGTCCTGTTCCTGGCGTCCCCGGCGGCGAGCTACGTCACCGGCGCGGCCATCACCGTCGACGGCGGCTGGACGGCCCAATAGCGACCGGCGCAGCCGACGCCCGCCGAAGAGCCAAAACTATCCTTCGCCAAAGCGCGATATCGCTTATAATACCAAGTTGAGAGGTATCGAAAGGTCTTTCCGGAGGGCCGTTATGACGTCAATCGAGCGACTCAGCCCAGGGCATCTCCTCAGCGCGGGCGCCCTCGTCCTGGCGATGTTTCTTCAGACGGCCGCGGGGGCCAACCTCGGCTCGCCCGACCTGGAGCCCGCCCTTCAGGGCCGGCAAGACATCATCTTCTTTGAGGACTTCGAGTATCCCGACTTCTACACGCACTGGGGCCAGTCCTCCGTTCCCAGCACCTGCCAGCGGGTCAGCAGCCCGGTCTTCGACGGCGACTCGTCGCTGCACGTCCAAGTTCCCCAGGGACAGCACACCGGAATCGGCTGGCAGTGGAAGTTTGCCAACTTCGGCCTGCCCGAGCCGGAGGAGGTCTACTTCCGCTACTACACGTATTTCGGCGACAGTTGGCGCAAGGCCGGCGGCGGCGGCATCGGCAAGCAGCCCGGCATCGCCGGCACCTACGGCGTCGCCGGCTGGGGCGGCCGGCCCAGCGACGGCACCAACGGCTGGTCGGCACGGATGGGCGACATCGACCGCATATCGGCCATCGAGCCGACCTTCTACTGCTACAACGCCGACATGCTGGGCATCTACGGCGACACCTGGGGGTGGGGCGAGGACGCCTACCTCCAGCGCGAGCGGTGGTACGCCATCGAAGTCTACGGCAAGATGAACTCGATCATCGACGGGATCGGCCGCCGCGACGGAATCCTCCGCGGCTGGGTCGATGGGGAGCTGGTCTTCGAGAAGACCGACATCCACTTCCGCGACGTGGACTCGCTGAAGATCGAGTGCGTCTGGTTCAACGTCTACGTTGGCGGCACCTGGACGGCCGAGCAGGACATGGACGTGTATTTCGACAACATGGTCTTCGCGTCCGACTATATCGGGCCGTTCGGCTGGGAACAGCCGGGGCTGGACCACGAGATCAAGTACCTCGGCGACGGGCTGTACGGCGTGACCTTCACCGCCCGCGGCAACGACGGCCAGCAGAAATCCTTCTTCGCCGACGTGAGCTTCGAGGGCACCAGCGGCGGGCAGATCCAGCAGCAAAAGGCCGTCATCATCCCCGGGGTGCTGGAGCACAACGTCGACACCGAGGCCGAGGCGAACCTGTACGACGGCCAGGGCACCCCGCCGTATGAGAAGGACCGCGACAGCTACTTCCTGGAACCGTTCAGCAGCGGCGACGTCATGGTGCTGACCGCCGGTGACAACTACTACTACATCGAGGCCGGCACCGGCGCCAGCGGCCAGTACGAAGACGCCCCGCTGGCCTACATCGTCTGCGACGGCGACCTGGCCTACTACGGCCAGATCAGCCGGCTGGCGAAAAACTATGCCGCAAGCGGCATCGTGGAGATGCCGCCCCCGGGCGACGCCAACCTGGACGGCTTGGTCGACGGCTGCGACTACACCATCTGGTGCGACAACTACCAGCAGGCCGGTCTCGGCTGGGCGGGCGGCGACTTCAACGGCGACGGCGTCGTCGACGGCGGGGACTACACGATCTGGGCCGACTTCTACACCGGTGGCGGGTCCCAGGTCCCTGAACCGACAGTAGTTATGACTATTCTGTTCGGCGGGCCACTGGCGGTGCTGTCCGCTTGTCGGCGAAAACGCCCCGGCCGCAGCCGCGGAAGCTGAGGCCGAACCGCACAAAGTTTTGTATCACGCCCGCACGCCCTCTAGAATAGGGCCGTTCCCGATATTGGGAAGGGCGGCGGCATGCAGTATCGAAAGCACGGTAAAGACGGCCCGAAGGTTTCCGCGCTGGGCTTTGGGGCGATGCGGCTGCCGGCCCGACGGGAAGGCGATTGGGGCAGCGTCAACTTCACCAAGTCCTCGGCCGTGATGCGCAGGGCCATGGAACTGGGCGTCAACTTCTTCGATACCCACCACGGCTATCACCACGGCCTCAGCGAAAAGGCCATCGGGCGGGCGCTCAAAGGCTGGAAGGGGCAGGACATCTGCATCCAGACGAAGACCCCCTTTTACCGGCCCGAGCCGCTGAGCCATTTCAAGAAGCTCATCGAGCAGGCACTGGAAAAGCTCGGCGTCAACTGCATCGACTATCTGCTGTTCCACTCCATGCGGATGGAGATGTTCAAGAAGCGCGGCCGGCAGTTCCTCAAATTGACCGACTGGGCGATCAAGCGCGGCTACATCCGCCACCGCGGTTTTTCCTCCCACGACAGCCCCGAAAACGTTAAGACCTTCGTCGACACCGGGGAATTCTCGGCCATGGTGGTCAGCTACAACTGGCTGAACCCGCAGATGTCGGAGACCATTCGCTATGCCGCCGGCAAGGGAATGGGCGTGGCGGTGATGAACCCCGTCGGTGGCGGACACCTGGCCGCCGACACGCCCCAGGTCCTGCGGCTGCTGGCCGGCGCGAAGTCGGCCGCCGAGGTGGCCCTGCGATTCGTGCTGTCCACGCCGGGCGTATCGGTCGCCATGTCCGGCATGAACACGACGGCGCAGGTGGCCGAGAACGCCGCCGTCGCCTCCCGAAAGACGACGATGACGCCCAAACAGCGCCGGGCGATGCGGCAGCGCCTGAAGAAGATTCAACAGAACTCGAAGCTGATCTGCACCGCTTGCGGCTACTGCATGCCGTGCGAGCATGGGGTGAGCATCCCGGAGAATTTCGTGCTGCTCAGCCACGCCCGCCTGTTCGGACTGCTCGAGTACGCCAAGCAGCGGTTCGCCCGGCTGCGGAATCACAGGGACGGCGACAGGTCCGCCTTCGCCTGCACCCAGTGCGGGGCCTGCCTGCCAAAGTGCCCCAACGACATCCCCATCATCGAGCAGCTTGCCGAAACCGCCGAGCTGCTGGCCGAATAGCTCGCGCCCGACCGAGGCGGCCTCAATCAATCACACACCGGAACCCCACCGTGGAGAACCTGTCCAGGGACGGACTCAGCAGCGGCAGCTTGACGTGGCTGGTGAGCTTCAGCGGGCCGGTGTGAACGTACCACTTGCTGGCGTCTTTCGGCAGGCGGAAGAAGCTGCCTCCTTTGAGAACCGTGAAGCTGTGGACGCGGTCGGTGTAGGTGTCGTCGAGCCACTGCCAGACGTGGCCGCACAGATCGTGGAGGCCGAAGGGGGAGGCGTCTTTCGGGAAAGCACCTACCGGCATCGTCCCCCCGCCGGGGTTGACGCGGGTCGGGGCGAACCTCCTGCCCCACGGCCAGGGCCGGTCGTCCAGGCCCCCGGCGGCGTACTGCCATTCGGCCTCCGTGGGCAGCCGCTTGCCCGCCCACTTTGCGTAGGCTCGGGCATCGTCCAGCGAAACGTACACCACCGGGTGGCTCGCCAGCCGCTTGGGCATCTTCCCGCCCGGCCAGTGCTTCAGGAAATTGTGCTTCTCGGGCAGCTGATAGCCCGCCGCGGAAAGAAACTCGGCGAACTGCTGGTTGGTCACGGGGCAGGCGTCGATGGCGAAGCCCTGAATCTGGACCGCTTTGCCCTTCTTGCCCCAGCCGTAATGGTCGTAGCAGCTCGCCCCGTGCCAGGGGTGATCAACCCGCATGACGAACTTGCCCGAAGGCACCCAGACCATCCCGGGCGGCAACGGTTCGGGCCTGCGGCCGCGGTACCGGTTCAGCCTGCCGAGTCGATGATCGACCCGCCCAACCGGGGGAATCCTGGACGTGCGGACGTCCACGTACCGGGGAAGCTTACCCGGACAGACCCGTTTCAGCAGCGAGCGCAGCCGGCCCGTAACCCGCTCAACCTCCAGCACGCCTCCTACCGAGCGGGCGCCCACCCGGCCGAGGACCATGCCGCCCTCGACGGAGAGCTTCCTGCCGGTGACCAGGTCGAGGTAGGTCCTGCCTTCCCTGGCCGCGAACAAGGGCCCCCGATATCCGGCCGGGCGGGGCCAGCAGAGGGTGTAGACCGTCCCCAGCTCGCCCGGCCAGAGGTTGACTTTCAGCTCCTTGTGCCCGGAGGCGATGAAGGGCTGCCAGTCGGGGTGGGCGAAGTTCTGCCAGAATGCCTGGAGCAGCGGCTTGACCGCCCGGAGCAGGGCCTTGTCCCGCTCGACCCAGGCCGTGTCGTTGCCGAAGACCACTTCCCAGACCAGCACGCCCGTCCCGGTGAACCACGCGCAGCAGACCTCGTCCCAGTGATCCCGGCTGTGACGGTGGTGGGTCAGAAAGGTTTTGTGGGCGGGCCAGATCCACCGCGTGTTGAAGATCTGCGCGGGCGGGTGCACCTGCCAGCCCTGCCCCCAGGCCGAGTGCATTGGGATGATCCGCTCGTCCCAGGGATGGCCCTCCGATTCGAACAGGACCTCCCGCCGGAGTTCCTTCAGCGCCTTGGCCCAGCCCTGGGGCACCTCGCCAAGGGTGTCGAGGAACACGCCGTCGGCACCGGTCAGCTTCAGGGCCTCGAGGACATCGCGCAGGTGCTCCCCGCCATCCCGGGTGTGGCGGTCCCAGGGATTGTAGGTGATGAGCACGCGAACGCCGCGACGATGACAAAGCTCCGACCATTCGCGCACGGCGCCGAGGCCGCCGGGCAGGTCCCGGTAGTAGTCGAACTGATTTCTCTCATCGATCCCGAGCCGAGGGTAGCTTTGCCAGAGGATGACCTGATCGTATCCGCCGAATTCCCTCTCGCCGCGGTCTAGGAACTCGGCGATGCGCCAGCGCTGTTCTTCTGCGTCGTAGAGCCTGCGGTCATAGAGGAAGGCAAAGCCCTCGACGAAGGATTTTTTCAGCTTCTCCGGCCGGTCGAGGTGACCGTGGGTCCGCCGCTGCCGGGCGCGGTGTGCGTCCATTGCCTCGCGCCATCGCGGTCGGGACAGATCCGCGTCTTTCGGGGTCACCCACGCGCCGTTCTTGACCCGGACCCGTTCCATGTAGCGACCGACTTCCTTTCCGTCCAAGCCCTCGGCCGAGGCCGGCGGCGTGCCCGCCGACCACGCCAAGGCGACAATAGTCAACGCCGCGGCATTCGACAACGTGGCGTCCCGCTCCGCGCGGCCCACAGCCATGCTCCTTTCCGGCCGCCAACCCTTCGGCCGCGCTGGCGATCGAGTCGCGGCCGCGGCGCCGGCACTTTCCCCGGCAAGTTATATCGTGACAATAAGACGGTGTCGAACCCGGCGCCGCCGGACGGAGCAATCGAATGAAGAAATTTCACGTAGCCGTGGTCGGCCTGGGGCTGGGCCGCCACCACCTGGCCGCTTTCGCCCAGGCCGAGGGCGTCGGCCGATTGGTGATTTGCGACACCGACGCCGAGCGACTCGCACAGACGCGCGCGGAGTTTACCGAGGTGGCGGCCGCTTACCAGGACGTCGAGGCGATGCTCGGCACCGAGCGGCTGGACGCGGTCAGCATCGTGACCCCCGACCACCTGCACCGCCCGCACGCCGAGGCCTGCTTCCGCGCCGGCTGCCACGTCCTGCTGACCAAGCCACTGGCGACGAATCTCCAAGATGGGCGCTCGATCGTCCGCGCCGCGGAGGCGGCCGGGCGAACACTCATGGTGGCTCACGAACGCCGGTTCCGCTCCCGCTTCAGACGGATCAGGCAGATGCTCGACGCCGGCCGGCTCGGGCAGATCATCCATCTGCGAATCGACGCCATCCAGGACAAGCGGCAGCAGTTCGCCCTCTCGCCGTGGTACGCCTCGACCGAGGCCGGCCGGACGCCGCTGGTCGGCTCCGGCATCCACGAGGTAGACCTGCTCCGCCACTTCATCGGCAGGCCGATCCGGTCCGTCTGCGCCTACAGCAACCGGCTGGGCGGGCTGGACTTTCCGACGGACAAGACCACGGCCGCGCTGTACCGCTTCGACGGCGGCGCCATCGGACAGGTGACGGTGACCTACGAGGCACACTGGCCCGGGGCGGCGGCCGACGACGCCTTCCGGCTGGTGGGAACGAAGGGGATCATCGTCGGTCGCCAGGCGGCCATCGACGCAGCCGACGGCTGGGAACAGCTCCCCGAAGACCCCCGGCCGATCGTGACCGGGACCCGCGGCTGCATCGAGAACTTCCTGCGGGCCGTTCTGACCGGAAGCCCCGTGGCGGTTACCGGACGAGATGCGTTTGCTTCACTGGCGGCCTGCGTGGCGGCGGACGAATCTGCGGCCACGGGAGAACCGACCGTCCCCGCCGCGGCAGACTTCGATTAGCTGCGGTCCGCTCAGGTGTGGTGCGGGCTTCGGCCCCACTGAAATTTTTCGGTCATTCGGCCGAAGAAGGTCCGGCCGGGATGGGGGATTACCTTGGCGTTACAGTCGGCCCGGCGGATTTCGACGGTCTGGCCCTCAGCCAGCGGGGTCGAGAGCTGCCCGTCAATGACCAGTTTCGTCCCGGGGTTGATGGTGCACGTCGTGATGCGGACGGTCGTGTCGCTTCGCACCACGATCGGCCGCATGGACAGGCTGTGGGCGGCAACGGGCGTGATCACCATCGCATCCAGCCGCGGCTCCAAGACGGGCCCGCCGGCCGAGAGGTTGTAGCCGGTCGAGCCCGTGGGCGTCGCCACCACCACCCCGTCGCCGAGGTAGCTGGCGATCTCCTCGTCGCCCACGGCCACGTGGAGATCGATCATGCGGAACGGATCTCCCGCGGCCACGGCCACGTCGTTGGCCGCCAGCGAGGCAAAGCCCTTCTTGCCCTCGTCGGCGCGGACGTCGAGCATCATCCGCTCGATGGGCGCCACGGCCCCGGCCAGGACGTCGTCGAGGTGCTTCTGCATGTGCTCGACGTTGAAATCGGCGAGAAAGCCGAGCTTTCCCATGTTCACGCCGATCAGGGGGATTCCGGTCGGCGCCACCATCCGGGCGGCCGCCAGCAGTGTGCCGTCCCCGCCGAAGACGATGCACAGGTCGGCCGCGGCGTCCACGCGGGAGGCGCCCTTCACCGCGTCGATCACGCCGACAAGCTCGGCGCGCTCGGCGAACCACGGCCGCAGCCGGTCGATCTGTCCGGGGACGTCTTGCTTGGACATGTTGGCGACGATGAGAATGCGTTTCCTGGTCACGGGGGGTATGTTACCGCGCCGGCGGCCGTCGTGCATGGGCTCCTTTGGAATACCCGGCCGGAATGGCCCGGCCAGTCACCAGCCCCCCGTCTGCATTTCCATGCCCCGGACGCCGCGGACGCCGCGGGCGGCCGGCATCACCCCGCGGGCAAAGAGGCGTTGTAGTCGTCCACGATCCGCCCCACCAGCCGGATGCGCTCGATGTCGCCGGTGGAGGAAATCTCGTCGCTGATGCCCAGGATCAGCTTCGGCGCGAACAGGTCGATGATCTTCTTTACACAGTCGACCAGCACCTGCTCGTCGAAGGTGTGGTCGAAATAGATCGCGGGGATGCCGTCGATCAGGAACATCTCATCGCCCAGGCCGGTCTTGATTTCCTCCGGCCTCACGTCGCCCTGCGGCAGCGGCGTGATGGCCTCGATGCCGTCCAGGCCGGTTTCCCTGGCCCAGGGCAGTAGCGGCTTGCAGTCGCCGTCCCAGTGAGCGTGGACGAACTTTCCGGCCGCGTGCAGCCGCTCGCAGCGATGCTGATACGCCGGCAGAACGTACTTGCGGAACAACTCCGGCGACAGCGTGCCGGCATGCACGTTGTCGCCGAAATTGATGATCTCGATCGGGGAGGCGTTGACCACGTCGATCAGCCGATCGTGGGATCCGTTCAGCGCGGCGAAAAACTTCTCCACCGGCCCGGGCCAGTCGTGCAGGGCGTAGATGGCGTTCTCGACACCCATGGCGTCGATGTAGAGATACTGGACGTTCACGCGCTCCAGGTAGGCCGTCGGGGCCCCGATGTCGCCCCAGATCCCCCGGAGCTGGTCGTACGTTTCCTGGTTCCAGCGCCAGGCGGCGTGCTCCTCGCGCCAGGTGGCGACCCGCATGTCGTCTTCATCACGGAGGGGCCACTTCTCCGTGCGGACGGATCGGTGATAGGGCGAGCGGTGATACACCGCCCGCTGCGTGCCGACGGGCGTTTCCCAGACCACTTCGCGGTCCGTCTCGTTCAGCCGGCGCTCGCTGACGTTGACGCGCGGATCCTCCACCCGCTCGAAGCAGGCGCCGTATTCGTAGATGCGGTTGGAGCATTGCAGGTGGCGGTACATCTGAACGTACGTCATCTCATCGTACGGGGCGGGGCGCTTCTGACCCAGGAACTCCTTGTCGGACCACCAGCACAGAATCCTCGGCTGCCAGATGATCTTCCCGCCCGCCCGGCCGTAGGCGACGTCCAAGTGGAGCCGGGCCAGGTTCATTTCGGCGTGGTCGGTAGGTCGCGACGGCATGCACCTCTCCTGCACGAAACCGGAATTTCGCCGCCCACACGAATGCTTTGTGGTTGCAATCGGCGGCGACGAAAATACACTCGTCCGGCGACGGCCACAAGAGCGAGGACGGCAGAATGCCAGTGGTGGCGATCATTCCGGCGCGATACGGCTCGACCCGGCTGCCGGGCAAGCCGCTGCTGGGTCAGACGGGCAAGCCGCTCATCCAGCACGTCGTCGAAGCCGTCTCCGCCGCCCGGCGGATCGAAGCGGTGTACGTGGCCACCGACGACCGGCGGATCCATGACGCCGTCGGCGCCTTCGGCGGGCGGGCGATTATGACCCGCGCGGACCACGCCAGCGGCACCGACCGACTGGCCGAGGCCGCCGAGAAGCTCGCCCTGGCCGACGAGGACGTCGTCGTCAACGTCCAGGGCGACGAGCCGGAGATGCACCCCGGCGACATCGACGGCCTGGTCTCACTGCTGATCGACTCGGGTGCGCCCATGGCCACGCTGGCGGCCCCGCTGGAGGCGGTCGCGGCCTCCGCCCCCGACAACGTCAAGGTGGTGCGGGCCAGGGACGGCTCGGCGATGTACTTCTCCCGGGCCAGGATTCCCTACGATCGCGAAGGCAAAGGCGCCCAATACCTGCTGCACCTGGGCATCTACGCCTACCGCAAGAAATTCCTGCTGGCCTTTGCCGCCCTGCCGCCCTCTCCGGCCGAGACGACCGAGAGGCTGGAGCAATTGCGGGCGCTGGAAAATGGCTACCGTATCGCCGTCGGCGTGGTAGGATCGGCCGCGCCGGGCATCGACACCATGGATGACTACAACGCATTCGTGAAGCGCGTGAAGGATAAGTGAACCGTTTTGAGGAAGGACGTCTCATGAAACCAATTGCCCTGCAACTGTACTCGCTGCGCGAGGAGGCCAAGAGCGACTTTGTCGGCGTGCTGAAGGCCGTGGCCGAGATGGGCTACGTCGGCGTGGAATCGGCCGGCCTGCACGACATGAAGCCCGCCGAGGTCCGGAAGGTCCTGGACGACCTGGAGCTGGTCTGCTGCTCCACCCACGGGCCGCTCCCGACAAAGGAGACTCTCTCTCAACGCGTCGACGAGGCCGCCGCGCTGGGCTGCGACGCCATCATCTCCGGACTGGGGCCGAAGGACTTCGAGACCATCGACTCCCGCATGGCCGCGGCGGACAAGCTCTCCGAAGCGGCCGATCTGGTGGCCGCCCAGGGAATGAAGTTCGGCTACCACAATCACTGGTGGGAGTTCGAAAAGATCGACGGCGAGATGCCGTACGAGATGATCCTGCGCGCGGCACCCACCATGTTCAGCCAACTGGACGTGTATTGGGCGGCCAATTTCGGCGCGGTGGACGTTCCGGAGGTGATCGGCAAGCACTCCGCCCGGATTCCGCTGCTGCACCTCAAGGACGGGCCGCTGGTCAAGGGCGCCCCCCACACGGCGGTCGGGTCCGGCAAGATGGACATCCCGGCCATCATCAAGGCCGCCGACGAGGGCGTGCTCCAGTGGCTGATAGTGGAACTGGACGATTGCGCCACCGACATGACCGAGGCCGTCCGGGAAAGCTGCCGATACCTCGTGGGAGAGGGATTGGCAAAAGGAAGGAAATAGCCGCGTTCCGGGCGCCGGCCTGATGCACCAGGATCCGCGGCGAGCGCTTTGCCGCCGCTTCCAACGCCGCCTGCGAGCTGTAGCCGGGATTTCTCAGGCGCACCCCGTTGGCGCCCGGCCAGAGCGGATGACCAGCAATCATGTCCTCCCAGAGACCGAACATCCTACTGATCACGTCGGATCAGCAGCACTACGACACACTGGGCTGCACCAACCCGCGGATTCGCACCCCCGCCTTAGACCGCCTGGGCGGCGAGGGCGTCCGCTTCGATCGGGCCTACTGCCCAAACCCCACCTGCACCCCCACGCGGGCCAGCATCATCACCGGCATGTACCCCTCCCAGCACGGGGCCTGGTCGCTGGGAACGAAGTTGTTCGAGGATGTGCCGGTCGTGGGCGATCGCTTCGGCGCGGCCGGCTATGCCACGGCCCTGATCGGCAAGGCGCACTTCCAGCCGCTGGCGTCGCGGCCAGGCATGGAATCGATCGAATGCCAGCCGATCATGCGCGACCTGGACTTCTGGCGCGGCTTTCACGGTCCGTGGTACGGCTTCGAGCACGTCGAGACCAACCGCAACCACGTGTGCGAATCGCACGCCGGCCAGCACTACGCCATCTGGATGGAAGAGAACGGCCTGCCCAACTGGCGCGACTACTTCGACGAATGGCCGCACGACCAGGAAAAGATCCGCCGCCGGCACGCGCAGCGGCGCTGGGACCTGCCGGAGAAATTCCACTACAGCCGCTGGACGGCCGAGAGAACCATCGCCACGCTCGAACGGTCCGTCGCCGAGGGGCGCCCGTTCCTCGCCTGGGCCAGCTTCGCCGATCCGCATCCGCCGTACATGGTTCCCGACCCTTGGGCCGGCATGTACGACCCGGCCGAGATGATTCCCGGGCGGGTCAGCCCCGATGAGCACGACCGGAATCCCCTGCACTTTCGCCTGACCCAGCAGGAGCGGCCGGACTTCTCCGCCTACCACGAGGATCAGGGCATTCACGGCTTCCACTCGCACCTGCACGACGAGGAAGAACTCAAGAAGAACATCGCCATCTACTACGGCATGATCTCGCTGATGGACCAGCAGATCGGCCGGATTTTGGACGCGCTGGACCGGCTTGGCCTGGCCGACAGCACCTTGGTGGTTTTCACCACCGACCACGGACACTTCCTCGGTCAGCACGGGCTGATCGCCAAGGGCGCGTTCCACTATGAAGACATGATCCGCCTGCCGTTCCTGATCCGCTGGCCGGGGCGCGTTCCCGCCGGAAAGGTCAGCCACTCGCTGCAAAGCCTGGTGGACCTGGCCCCGACCTTCCTGGCGGCGGCCGAGCTGGAAATCCCCGGTGTCATGACCGGCGTCAATCAGCTTCCGGCCTGGGAACACTGCCGAGACGCCCGCGACCACGTAGTGGTCGAGAACCGACACACCTTCAAGAACGTGCACCACCGGACCTACGTCGACCAGCGATACAAGATCACCGTCTACCGCCAGGGCGGGGACGGCGAGCTGTTCGATCTGGTCGATGACCCCGGCGAGATCGATAACCTCTGGCACGAGCCGCGGGCGGCGAAACTGAAATCCGACCTGCTGGAAAGGTTCCTCCAGGCGACCCTGGCGATGGAGCCGACCCGCATGCCCAGGATCGCCGGGGCCTGACGGTTCCACTGCCCCCGCATGATGGTTGCTTTCCGGCCTGCGGTAGTGTATGTGTGGATGCATTCAGGGATAGGGTTAGCCTCCGGGCCGTTCCGCCGGCAGTGTCACGACAGACGTGCGCGGAGCAAATGAGTTCGGTGCATGCAGAGGTGGTTCATGAGCGAGGAAAAAACCAACAAAGAGGAAGCCGAGGCCAAGATCATAGTGGACGAGGACTGGAAGGCGGAGGCAGAGGCGGAGAAGGAACGGCTCTCCAAGCAGGACGCCTCCGGGGCTGCCGCGGCCGCTGGCGGCACGCCGGCCGACGCCGACGAAGCCGCAAGGGAGCTTCCGCCGCCCAGCTTCACCACCTTGGTCTCCAGCACGGTCACGCAAATCCTGTTTGCCCTGGGCGCCGTCGAGGACCCGAAGACCCGGAAGCGGTATCGGGACCTGCCGCTGGCCAAACACCACATCGACATGCTGGCCGTGCTGGAAGAGAAGACCAAAGGCAACCTCACGGAGGAGGAAAAGCAGCTTCTGGATCGGGCCCTGTACGAAGTTCGCATGCACTACGTGCGAGTCGCCCAATCGGGTTAGGCCGATGAGGATTTACCTGCAAGCAATCCGCACCGTCGCTCTCTGCGGACTCGCCGCCACCATGGCCGGCTGCCAAGGCAGCAGTTCCAGCTATCCATTCGACCGCGACACCGTTTGGCGGGTGGCCGTTGGAGAAGCCATCGTCTGGCGACCGAACTTGATCGATGGCAACAAGTACTTCATCGAAAGCATCAAGACGGACCTCGCCGGAACCGAGCAGCGCTACCGGCTCGAGGTGGTCCGCGACCCCAATCTCTTCGCCCGCCGACCCAGCACCAGGATCTACGTCCGCATGGAGCAGACCCGGCCCAGGCGACTAAGATTTAGCGATCTGGAAAAAGAGTTCCTCATGCGAATCAGGGCCAGACTCCAAGAGGGGACCCCCCAGAGGCCGGGCTGACAGGCGCGAATTTTTTTTGCCATTTTCTGCTTGCTTTCACGCATATATAGGATACTATCGAGCGTGAGAGCCGTCAATCGTGGAAGATAGCAATCGTGGCGCACGACCAAACCATATCGTTTCGACGTGGTGATGCTCTACAGCTTATTACTAGAAAAGGCTTTATGCCATTGGGGGAGCTTTCCTCAGCCCTGGGCGTTTCCGAGAGCACCGTCCGGCGCGACTTGGAGGTTCTGGAAAACAAGGGCTCCATTCGCCGCACGCATGGCGGTGCGGTTTCCTTGGCTGAGCCGCCGGCCTCGCGGCTGGGCTTCTCCGACCGGGAGAGCACCTGCGTCCAGGAGAAGCGCGCCATCGCCGCGGCGGTCAGCCGGCGGATCCCCAACAACCAGACCGTGATCCTGGACGGTGGCACCACCTGCCACCAGGTGGCGGCGGCGCTGGCGGGGCGAAGGATCAGCGTCGTCACCAACTCGGTGCCGATTGCCGCCCTGCTGGCGGGCGAGGTCAATACCGAAGTGATGCTGATCGGCGGATACGTGTATCCGCGGACCGGCGTGGCGTTGGGGGCGATGGCCGAAGAAATGCTGGCTTCTCTCCGGGCCGCCCAAGCGGTCATGAGCTGTGCGGCGATGCATCCGGACGGCCTGTTCAACGTCAACGAAATGATGACGGCCGTCGAGCGCAGAATGATTGCGGTGGCCGACGAGGTGATCCTGGCGGCGGACCACACGAAATTCAGCAACCGCGCCATCGCCCCGCTGTGCAAGTGGAGCGACGTCGACGTTCTTGTCACCGACGCCGGCACGGATGAGCAAACCCGGCAGTGGCTGGACCAAGCCGGCGTAACCGTGATCGTGGCGGAGCCGATGCCATGACGACACTGAGCATTCCCATGCCGCGGGAGCAATTGGAGCGGGTGGTCCGCCAGGCGGTTCGCGAGCGACTGGCGGCCGGGGCGCCTCCCACGGCCAAGGCGTACACGCCGAATCTCGTCGCCAACGTCTCCGCCCGCCACCTGCACATCACCCAGGCCGACCTGGAGGCGCTGTTCGGCGCCGGGGCGGAGCTGACCGTGTATCGCTGGCTCTACCAGCCGGGCCAGTTCGCCTCCGAGCAGACGGTCACGATCCTGGGGCCGCGGCGGCGAATGATCGAACGGGTGCGCATCCTCGGCCCCACGCGCAAGAGGACGCAGGTCGAGCTGAGTTTCACCGACGCCATCGCCCTGGGCATCGACGCCCCCGTGCGCAAGTCCGGCAGCGGCGAGGGCACCCCGGGCTGCATCCTGATCGGCCCGGCGGGCGTGCTCGACCTGAGCAGCGGAGTCATTCGAGCCCAGCGGCACGTGCACATGGCGCCGGCGGACGCGGAATTCTACGGTTTCAAGGACGGCCAGTACGTTCGGCTTCGGGTGGTCTCTTCCGGCACGACGGTCTTCGAGCGGCTACTGTGTCGGGTGGACGGGCGGTTCCTGCTGGAGGTGCATCTGGACACGGACGAAGGCAATGCCTGCGACCTGCCGAACGCCACCGCCGTGGAGCTGCTGGCGTGAAGCTCCTGAGGCGGTAGTTCGGCGGGGTCCAGGCGGCGTGCAGACGACAACGATGAAGCGAAGCATCATGCTTTTACAAGGAGAAGCGCTATGGCGCTGCAAGCATTGGGCATGGTCGAGACTCGGGGTCTGGTGGCTCTGATCGAGGCCTCTGACGCGATGTGCAAGGCCGCCAACGTGGAGCTGGTCGGCTGGGACCGGGTCGGCGGAGGCATGGCGACCTCGTTCGTGCGTGGCGACGTCGCGGCGGTCAAGGCCGCCACCGACGCCGGCGCGGCCGCGGCCGCCAAGGTCGGCGAGGTGGTCAGCGTGCATGTGATCCCGCGCCCGCACGACGAGCTGGAACAGGCGGTCCCCAAGAAGTCCGCGGCCGGCGGCCGAAAGGGCGGGTCCCGCTAATGCCGGGCCCCACGGGCCTCGGGCAACAGGAGAGCGAAGATGGAAGCATTGGGCATGATTGAAACCAAGGGTTTTGTCGGTCTGGTGGAAGCCTCCGACGCCATGTGCAAGGCCGCCAACATCGAGCTGGTTAAGCGGATTGAGATCGGCGGCGGCTACGTCACGACGCTGGTCCGCGGCGACGTCGGCTCGGTCAAGGCGGCGGTGGAAGCGGGCGCGGCCGCGGTCGCGAAAATCGGAGAACTCGTCTCGGCCCACGTAATTCCTGCCCCGCACGAGGGCCTGACCGGCGTCTTCCTGTAAACGGCAGTGGCTCGGAGCCGAAAGCCGGCCGCCCGGAGGCAGCATCCGCCGGCGGGCGGGACCGGCTGCCGGGTCCGGGCCACCGGACACTGAGAGCGAGCGCGGCGAGCGACCATGAACATTCTGGTAGCGAACATCGGCTCGACCAGTTTCAAGTTCCGCCTGTTCAGCTTCGCTGACGGGGCGGAGCGCGAGCTGGCCTCCGGCGGCATCGACCGCATCGGCGGCGCCGGCGGAGTCCTGACTTACTCCGCCGGGGGCGAGAGCTTCCGCCAGCCCCGCCCCTGCGCCGATCACGGCCGGGCCATCCGGGCCGCCCTGGACGCCATGGTCGGGAAGAGCGCCTTGGAGAGCCCGCGGTCGCTGGACGCGGTGGCGTTCAAGGCGGTGATGGCCGGCGAGAGCGAGCCGGTCGTCTTCGTGGACGAGAAGGTCCTGGCCGCGATGGAGTACTACGCCCCGGTCGCCCCGGCCCACAACCCCGCCTACGTCGCCGCCATGCGAAGCTTCGGCGAGGCCCTGGCGGGCACGCCGCTGATCGCGGCCTTCGAGCCAGGCTTCCACCGGACGATCCCGGCCCGGAGGCGGCGGTACGCGATCCCGGCCGAGTGGGAAAACAAGTTCGGCATCCGCCGCTACGGCTACCACGGGGCCTCTCACCGCTACGTCGCGGAGCGGACGGCCGAGCTGATGGGCCCGACCGCCAAGCGGGTCATCAGTTGTCATCTGGGGGGGTCCTCCAGCCTGTGCGCGATCCGCGACGGGCAAAGCGTCGCCACCAGCATGGGCTTTTCGCCGCAGTCCGGGCTGCCGCAGTCGAATCGCGTCGGCGAGTTCGACTGCTTTGCCCTGGCGCTGGTCCAGCGCGAGACGCAGATGACGTTGGGGCAGATGCTGGCGGCGTTGGGCTCGGCGGCCGGACTGGCCGCCATGAGCGGCACCAGCGGCGACATGCGCGATATCGAGTCGGCGGCCGAAGGCGGCGATGAGCACGCGCGGCTGAGCATCGACGTCTTCGCCACGGCCGTGCGCGACGCCCTGGGGGCATACCTGGTCGAACTCGGCGGGGCCGACGCGGTCGCCTTCACCGGCGGCATCGGCCAGCACTGCCCCCTCCTCCGGGGCAAGGTCTGCCAGGGGCTCGCCTTCGCCGGGATCGCACTGGACGCGGCAAAGAACGCCTCCGCCGACGGCGAGTGCCGCATCGAATCGAAGAAATCGAAAGCGGCAATCTGGGTAATGCCGACCAACGAGGAACTCATTGTCGCCCGACAGGCGGCGGCGCTCCTGGGGACACAACGGCCGGGGGCGGACTTCCAGAACACAAGAAGAGGATGAACCGAGATCGGAGAATTGTCATGCCAGAAGATGCACTGGGAATGATCGAGACGCGAGGCCTGGTGGCGTTGATCGAGGCGCTGGACGCGATGCTCAAGGCCGCCAAGGTTAAATACGCCGGCCTTAAGAAGCTCGGCGCCGGCTACGCCACCGTCCTCGTTGAAGGCGACGTGGCCGCGTGCAAGGCCGCGACGGACGCCGGCGCGGCGGCGGCCAGCAGGGTCGGAGAGGTCGTCTCCGTTCACGTGATCCCGCGTCCGCACAGCGACGTGCCGAAGATACTCCCGTAGGCAACGGGTGCCGGGGTTGTATCCGGGCGCGCCGGGGCGGTTGGCGTCGCCGGCCCGACCCGGGCGCCCACGCCCTCTGCCGAGAGGAAGGCCATGTTCATCGCAGAAGTAAAAGGAAACGTCGTCACCTCCCACAAGGTCGACAAGATGAGGGCGCGAAAGCTTCTCATCGTCGAGCCGCTGCGGGTGGAGGAAGGCAAGCAAGGCTTCACGCCGACCGGGCGGTGTTTCGTGGCGGTCGACAACATCGACGCCGGCACTGGAGACATCGTGCTGGTCACGCAGGGCTCCAGCGCCCGCATGACCGAGGCCACCTCCGATGCCCCCGTCGACTGCGTCGTGATCGGCATCATCGACTCCGTCATGGTCGGCAAGAAGACCGTCTACAGGAAGGGCGCCTGAAGGCCGCCCTGGCACGGGCGCGGCCCCGGCAGCAGGCGTGCTGCCTGCGGGCCCGGCCGCAGAGGGTCCGTCGCCTGACGGCGGCGAGAGGTCCGGAAAGCCAGCGGCGTCAAGGAGCGAGCCATGATCGAGACAAACGAACAAGTCGTGCGTGACGTCGTCGAGCACGTGCTCCAGCAGGTCCAGACCGGCTGGGACGGGCGGGTGCCGCCGACGCCGGGCAAGTCGGCGGCCGCGCCCATCACGCCGGCCGCACGGTTCGCCGGCGCTGTCAGCGCCAACCGCTTCGGGCAGTTCGCCGACGTCAACGAGGCCGTCGCCGCCGCAAAGGCCGCCCAGAAGCAACTGGTCTCGCGCTCGCTGGCCCAACGGAAGATCGCCTGCGACCTGATCCGCCGCATCTGCATCGACCAGGCCGACCGCCTGGGGCAGATGGAGTACGAGGAAACGCAGATCGGCCGGCCCGAACACAAGCCCGAGAAGCTTATCCTGGCCGGCGAGCGCACGCTCGGGGTGGACTTCCTCCGCAGCGATGTCTTCAGCGGCGACCACGGGCTGACCGTTCAGGAGTTTGCTCCCTTCGGGGTGATCGGTGTCCTCACCCCGCTGACGCATTCGCTGCCGACGGTGGCCAACAACGCCATCAGCATGATCGCCGCCGGCAACGCGCTGGTGTGCAACCCGCACCCGGGCGGGGCGAAGATCGCCAACTACGGGGCGAAGCTGTTCAACCAGGCGATCTACGAGAAGCTCGGCATCGACAACCTCATCAGCGTGATCACCGCCCCGACGATCGACTCGGCCAAGGAGATCTTTTCGCACCCGGACGTGGCTTTGCTGGGCATCACCGGGGGCCCGGGCGTGGTGGCGGCGGGACTGCGCAGCGGCAAGCGGGCGATCTGCGCCGGCCCGGGCAACCCGCCGGTGGTGGTGGACTCCTCGGCCGAGATCGACAATGCCGCCCGCTGCATCATCGAGGGCACCGCCTACGACAACAACCTGCTGTGCCTTTCGGAGAAGGAGGCGTTCATCGAGGCGTGCGTGTGGGAGAAGCTGCTGGCGGCGATGAAGTCGCTGACGGCCTTCGAGCTGAGCATGCAGCAGATGAACGCCCTGGCCGAGAAGGCCATCGAGGTGCCGGCAGAGGGCCACCCGCGCGCCCGGCGGGAGTTCGTCGGGAAGGGAGCGGCCGAGCTGGCCTCGGCCATCGGCGTGGGCGTGCCGGCCGGGACGGAGCTGCTGATCGGCCAGACCGGACCGGATCATCCCTTCGTCCAGGCCGAGCAGATGATGGCCTGCCTGCCCCTGGTCAAGGCCAAGGACTTCGAGCACGCCGTCGCCATGGCCAAGCAGGCAGAGCACGACTTCAAGCACACCTCCGTGATTCACTCCCGGCTGGTGGACCACATGACGTACATGGGCAAGGAGATGGACACCGCCTTGTACGTCAAGAACGGCCCGTCGCTGGCCGGCGACGGCGTCGGCGGGGAAGGCTATTGCAGCTACTCCATCGCCTGTAGCACCGGCGAGGGGATCTGCACCCCGCTGACGTACACGCGTATCCGCCGATGCACCATGGTGGACAACCTGAGGATTATCTGAACCGGACGGGCGGATCGGCGCAGCCGCCGCCGACTGGCCGGCAAGTGGAGAAGCAATGTTTTTCGGCGTCGTCGAAGGCACCGCGATCAGCACCATCAAGCACCGGTCGCTGCACGGGTGGAAGCTGCTGGTGGTCCAGCCGACGGACTTGGCAGGCAAGCCCGACGGCGATCCGCTGCTGGCGATCGACATGATCGGGGCCGGACACGGAACCAAGGTCGTCATCAGTAACGATGGGCGCAGCGCCCGCGAGATGGTCAAAGATAACAGCTCGCCTGTTCGATGGGCAGTCATCGGCGTGGTGGACCATGAGCGATGGCATCAGTGAAAAACTGGTGAACGAGGTCGTGCAGCGCGTCATGGCGGAGCTGTCGCAGCAAAGCCCGCCCGCCTCCACTGCCACTGCGCCAGCGCCGGATCCGGCGGCCAGCCGCGCGGACGGCGATGCCCGCGCGACCCCGGCCGCCGCGCCCGGTTCGAGCGCGCGGGCCTGGCTGACGGTCGAGATGCTCGCCGAGCGCGCCGGCGGCGGCCCGGCCGTAACGCTGGGGCCGAACGAGCTGCTCACTCCGGCCGCCCGCGACTACGCCGCCGCCCACGGGGTCGAGGTCCTCCGCGGCGGCAAGGCCGCGCAGATGAAGGTTCCCGCCGCCACCATCCAGACGCCCGGCTCGGTCAACCCGGCGGCGCTGACGCGGACGCTGGGCCTGGTGGTCAACCGGCCGGACCCCAAGGCCGAGGCCGCCCTGGCAGCGGCCAGCCGCAGCGGCGTCTATACCCGCGGGTTCGCCGAGTCGAGCTGCTGGATGACCAACGCCCGGGCGATGTGCGGGGCAATCAACGCCGGGCAGCTCGCCGGCGGGGCCATCATCGACCGCTACGCGGCGGCGCCGATGATCCTGACGGCGAAGATCAAGGGCATCCGCCCCGTCCAGGGCATTTCCGTCGCGGCCGTGGAGGCGGCCCTGCGGCAGTTCAACGCCAACGTCCTTGTCGTCGGCCACGCCGCCGCCAGCATGTATGAACTCCGCTCCATGATCGACCGCTTCGCCGCCGGACGACGCATGGGCCGCGACCGCACCCTGCTGCTGGACGCCGTGGAAGAACTGGAGGGCCACCCACAGCCATGAGAATCGGAAAGGTAATCGGAGTGCTGACGCTGAACCGACAGATGCCGGATCTCGTTCCCGGCAGGTACCTGCTCGTCCGCCCGTACAACCGGGGCTCGCTCGTCGGCGCCAACCCCGGCAACGAGGAGACGCTGGTGGCCTACGACGAGCTGAGCGCGGGCCTCGGCGACCTGATCGGCGTGGTCGAGGGCCGTGAGGCGACCGCGCCCTTCTGGCCGAGGAAGGTCCCCTACGACTGCTATAACGGGGCCATCCTCGACGCAGTGGACTTCGATCCGGTGCTGTGAAGGAACCGCCCGCGAGGTGAGAGCAATGGTCAACGAATGGAAGATTCGCGAGGAGATCTGCCAGATCGGTCGGCGGCTGTACGAGAAGAACTTCATCGCCGCCAACGACGGCAACATCTCCGTCCGCCTCGGAAACGGCAAGTACCTCTGCACGCCCACGCTGGTTTCCAAGGGCTTCATGAGGCCGTCGGAAATCGCGCTGGTCGACGAGGAGGGCCGGCAGCTCTCCGGCGACAAGCCGCGAACCTCCGAAATCAAGCTCCACCTGGAGATCTTCCATGAGCTTCCGGAGATCAACGCCGTGGTGCACGCCCACCCGCCGCACGCGACGGCCTTCGCGGTGGCGGGCATGGAACTGCCCAACTGCATCCTGCCGGAGGTGGAGATTTTCATCGGCCAGGTTCCCATCGCCGACTACGACACGCCCGGCGGCAAGGACTTCGCCCGCACCGTGCTGCCGCACCTGCGGAACAAGGCCAACACCATCCTGCTGGCCAACCACGGCGCGGTCACCTGCGACAAGACGCTGGAGCAGGCCTACTTCCACATGGAGACGCTCGACCAGTACTGCCGGATCCTGCTGCTGGCGCGGCAGATCGGCAAGGTCCAGCAACTGCCGACGGGGAAGGTGGCGGAGCTGCTGGACATCAAGAGCCGTCTGGGCCTGCCCGACGCCCGCGCCGTCGGCGACTGCAAGCCCGGCGACGGGGAGGCCTGCGAGCTGTGCGGGTCGGACGAGTTCCTTCGCGGCTTCTCGCAGCAGGCCATCCCGCAGCACACCGCGGACGCCGACGGTCACGGCCGAGGCTACGGCATCGCCGGTGCCCCTTCCCAGGCCGGCCAGCCGCAGCCGATGCCCGACCCGGCAGACGGCAATCCGCAGGCCGCCACGGGCGGCGGCGCCAACCCCGGCCCGCTGGGCTCCTCCAGCAAGACCGTCCGGAAGCGGGCGATGGACGACGAGGTCGAGCGGCTGACGCAACTGATCACCGATCGGATCGTCGAGATGTCCGCCGACGCATAGGCAACGGAGAAACGCGTGCCCAAGTCGCTGGATGAAAAGCTCGCCGAGATACACGCCGACGCCAACTCCGGGGCGTTCATCATCGCCGACGCCAAGGACGCGGACATGGCCTTCGGCATCGCCGCCCCCGGAATGAGCCCCGAGAGCTACGCCGGCGAGGCCCGCTTCCGCAGCCTCGAGGAGTGGCGCGAGATCATCCGCCAGATCGTCTCCCAGGGGCTGGTGGACATCATGCTCATGTCGGCCTCGACCAACGAGGCGCTGACCATTCGCGAGCGGATCTTCGACGGCTCGCCGGTCACCCCGGCCGTCCGCGCCAACGACACCACCGACATCCACGTCGCCCGCGGGGCGGTCTATCCCAAGCAGCCGGCGATGCCCCTCCGCACGGCCACCATCGAACACATCCAGTGCGGCCGCGCCGAATGCTCCGTCGAGGACCGCACCCTCGGGGCCAACCTCGGGCTCTACAGCATCACCTTCAACAACGACGCCGCGGCCGACCGGGCGACGGTCGAGGCCTACAAGGCCTTCCGCGTCGAGGCCGAGCGGAAGGGCTTCCGCCACTTCCTGGAGGTCTTCGACCCCAACGCCCCGGTGAACCCGATTCCTCCCCGGCAGCTCGGCGGCTTCATCAACGATCTCGTCGCCCGCACGCTGGCCGGCGTGACCGCCCCCGGCCGGCCGCTGTTCCTAAAAATGGTCTACCACGGCCCGGAGTTCATGGAGGAACTCGTCCGATACGATCGGCACCTCGTGCCGGGCATACTGGGCGGCTCGGCCGGCACCACGTACGACGCCTTCAAGCTGCTGGCCGAGGCCAAGAAGCACGGGGCGCGGGCGGCACTGTTCGGACGGAAGATCAACAACTCCGAACACCAGCTCGCCTTCATCCAGTTCCTCCGGTTGATCGCCGAAGACCAGATCAGCCCCGAGGAGGCGGTTCGGGCCTACCACGGCGTGCTCGGCGGGCTGGGCATCAAGCCCCGCCGGGCGCTGGAGCGGGACATGCAGTTGACCGCCGACATCACCAGCTACGGCGGCTCGGGCAGTACAATCAGCATCCCCGCCCCGCGCCCGGCACCCCCGGCCGCGACAGAGCCGGCGACGCAGACAGCCGACTCGGCGACAACGGACGGCAATTCCTATCCGACAACGCCGGCCGGCATGCCGGACTTCGCCAAAATGACCCCCCAGCAGCGCCTCATCTACCACACGTCCCGCCTGGACGCGATGTTCCAGTAAGCCCGTAGGGAACCAACTCAGCAATTCCCTCTCCGTATGCCGTGTTCCGGGCTACGGGTTCCCGGTTCCAAGCGATCCCATTCGATACCATTCGATACCATTCGATACCATTCGATACCATTGAGTACCGTTGAGTACCATTGAGTACCATTGAGTACCATTGGGAACGGTTGGGAACGCAGGCGAAATCCATAAGTCCTTGGGCGGCAACTACTTTGGGATCTGGGGGTATCGGATTCGCGGTTTGTTTGTCTGCGCGCTTCCCCAGATTGCCCAATTTGCCCAATTTGCCCAAGCGGCCGACTGACGTGCTCGGCAGTTGTGGGCGTTCCTGGTCCCTGGTACCTCGCCCCTATGCCGTTCCCCGTTCCCCGTTCCCCAGTCCCAAGTCCCAAGTCCCTATCTGTTGCCAAGTCCCAAGTCCCCGTCTTTTGCCTATCCTCCCCAGACGGCCGGCGTTCGCCGTTGCCGTTGCCTGGTCCCCAGTCCCTTTGCCGTTTCTGGTCCCTGGTCCCTGGTCCCTAGTCCCAAGTCCCTGTCCTCTGCACTTTTCAAAGAGCGTCGGGGCGCAGTATCCGCGCCCTCCGTACTTACGGCTTGCGTTCACGTATGCGCGCGCAAACGCTTTCCCAAAACCGGGTCAGGGGCTGCAAGGCTCTGCGGCCGCGGAAGATAAAAATCTCAGAAAGCCCGGATTCCCCGGGGCGAGGGGTGCGCAGATGCGCGCGCAAACGCTTTCCCATAGCAGTGACGCTGAGGATTTCCCGCCCGCACTTGGCGTATTCAGACCGCAACCGGTGGGCAACCGGGCGGAAAAAGCTTCGTCGTTTCATGAACCTGTGGTAAAATACCGACGCGTTGATCGGTTCCGGGCGAGAGGCGGCGGATTCCAGGGGCTTCAACGGGCCGCCGGGCGATCCATCTGAAATCGGGGTGGGAGAGGATGAAAAGGAGAGTCCCATGAAGCGAATGATCACAATGGCTTCTATTTGCGCACTTTGCGCATGCACAGTGCCGATCCCGGCCAACGCGCAAACCTACTGGCAGCACGAGCCGGCCACGCCGGGCGGCTGGTCCGTCCCGGACAACTGGACGGCCGGCCTGCCCACCTCCGGCGTGGACGCCTGGATCGACAACGGCGGCACCGCCATCATCAGCTCCGGCTCGGCCGCCAGCCAGAATCTCTACCTGGGCGGCGACTGGGGCACTACCGGGACCGTCCAGCAGTCCGGCGGGACCGCCTCCATCGCCAGCGATCTGTATCTGGGCCAGTACACGGGCTCGACCGGGACGTACGAACTCAGCGGCACCGGCGACCTGAACGCCAGCAGCTCGATCATCGTGGGCAACGAGGGAACCGGAATCTTCACGCAGTCGGCGGGCTCAGCGGCCACCGGCGGGTTGACACTGGGCTCGGCCGAGAACTCCGAGGGGACGTACACTCTCCAAGGAGGCACTCTCACGACCGGCTGGACGCAGGTCGGCAGCGATGGCGTCGGCACGTTCCACCACACCGCCGGCACGCACCAGTCGGGGGGCCTCGAAGTCAGCACCATGGGCGGCTCCGGCGAGTACAACCTGGGCGGCACCGGGAATCTGTTGTCGTCGGGCTGCAACGTAGGGAGCATTGGCACCGGCACGTTCAATCAGACCGGAGGGGCCCACTCAATCGACGGGGAGCTGAACATCGGGGGATACATGCAGGAAGACGGAACCGGCGCCTACAACCTCGGCGGCGGGACGCTGGGGTTCGCCAATCCCTGGTCCGAAACATGGGTTCACTCCACGGGCACGTACACGCAGACCGGCGGCACGTACACCGGAAGCTTGCTGAGCCTCGAAAGCAACCCGGAGGAGCAGATCGGGGCCACGTTCCAGCTCATGGACGGTGTTTTCTCGCTCGACAACGAGGAAGGGGGGATGGGCACCCTCGCCGTCAGACCGCACGTCACCTTCGTCCAGAGCGGAGGCACCTGCACACTGGATGGCTTTAACCTCTGGGTCGGCGATTTTGACTACTGGCCTCCCACGACGCCATGGTCGGCAACTGCCACCTGCACCATCAGCGGAGGCCAGCTCAATCTGGAGCGGTACTACAGCGAAATGGACATGCGCTGGATCGGCGGCGAGATCATCATCGGCGGCGTCGGGATGGAGTACGACCTTACCGCCACGCTGGAATGCTCGGGCGGCACCGTCCGGGCGTCCAGGCTGCTGGTCGGTCCTGACCACGACCCCACCATGGCGTACGATCCGTGGCACGGCCAGGGCGTCCTATCCATGTCCGGGGGGCAGGTGGTCATCACCGCCCCGCTGGAAGGATACGATCCGCAGGCGGGGGGGGATCCGCCGTACTTCCTGGGCGCGGTGCTGGTGGGCAACAACGGTCGCATTGAGGGCCACGGCAGCCTGACGGCCATGAACGGCGACATTGAGGTCTGGCAGGACGGCGAGGTTTCCGCCTCCGGGGGAACACTGATCCTCGACGGCAACGTTGTTGGTCACGGCTCCTTCGACGTCCTGGGCGAGGCCAGCCTGTACGCCTCAGGTCAAATCAGCGGCCCGGTCGCCAACGCCGGCACGCTGGCCGCCTACGGCGGCGTGCTCCGCGTGGGAGGCAATTCCCTGGTCAACACCGGCACGCTGGCGGCCCGGCCCGGGGCCAGCCTGTTGATCCACGGGGCGGCCCTGAGCCACACCGGGAGCATCCTGGTCGAATCAGGCGGCCTGGTCGACATCGACCAGCCCATCGTCAACCCCTCCGGCCAGAGCGTCACGCTGCACGGCGGGAGCCTGTCGCTTCCGGAGCTGACCAACGCCGACGGCGGGACGGTCACCGGCTTCGGCACCATCACCGGCGAGCTGGTCAACCAGGACGGCGGGACGATCGACTTCTTCGGCGCCTCCCAGATCGTCGGCGACGTCCACAACCAGTCGGGGGCGCTGCTGGGCATCCGCAACGGCGACCTGCTGATCGTGGGCGACACCCTCAACGATGGCACCATCAAGGCCTTCAACGGCCAGGTGTTCTTCGAGGGCGACCTCACCAACAACGGCCAGCTCAACATCGACCCGGCGGTGGCGGTGGTCGTCGGCGACCTGATCGTTACCCCCGCCGGCGCGGTCATCGCCGACGCCGGCAGCACGTTGAAGCTGCTGGCCAATTTCGACAACGGCTCGGTTCAGAGCGGCTCCTTCGACCTGGCCGCCGCGGCGGTGGAGTTCAACGGCACCTACGCCGCCGGGCAGTTCCAGCAGTTGGAGGCGGCCGGGCAGGATGTGGGGCCGGACCCGGCCGGTTGGCAGGACAACTTCGCCTTCGGAGCCCTGACCGTCGGCGCCGACGCCAAGGTTCGGCTCGTCGACGCCCGCGACAACCAATCCGGCTCGGAGGCGGTCTACGTCGGCGATCTGGGCTTTGACGTCGGCGGCACGATCGACCCCAACGGCCTGAACCTGTACTACCTCAATGGCGGGCCGGCCAAGCAGTTCTTCATCGGCGACGCCAGCCTGGATGGCCGCGTGGACGGCGGCGACTACACCCTCTGGGCGGATAGCTACGGCCAGCCCGGCGCTTGGGGCGACGGCAACTTCAACGGTGACGGCATCGTCGACGGCGGCGACTACACCCTCTGGGCCGACAACTACGGGTCGACGGGGCTCGCCGCAGGCGGCGCTGGTGCCGCGGCCGTCCCAGAGCCGGTCTCGGCGGGATTGCTGCTGCTCGGTCTTTGCGGGCTGATCATCCGGCGTCGCCGGTAGCAGGCGGGAATCGCGGACGCGGCAGAGCACTTCCGCGTTGGTGGCACGCTCAAGCGGGCGTGTGCTTGAGCGTGCGGGGAGTCAACCGCGCCGGGGCGAAGAGAAAAGGTGCGTCGCCGGGGCGACGCACCCTACGAGTGTCTGCTTGAGCGTGCGAGAAAGTCAACCGCGCCGGGGCGAAGAGAAAAGGTGCGTCGCCGCGGCGACGCACCCTACGAGTGTCTGCTTGAGCGTGCGAGAAAGTCAACCGCGCCGGGGCGAAGAGAAAAGGTGCGTCGCCGCGGCGACGCACCCTACGAGTGTGTGCTTGAGCGTGCGGGGAGTCAACCGCGCGCGGGCGAAAAGCGAGTAGGGCGGGGCTACTGCCCCGCGGAATCTTTCCC
>CAYNYF010000025.1:0-51356 GCA_964401385.1 uncultured Planctomycetaceae bacterium
CCGTTCTTCGTGCTGGCCACGCAGAACCCCATCGAGCAGGAAGGAACCTACCCGCTGCCGGAGGCGCAGCAGGACCGGTTCATGTTCAAGATCCAGGTCGGCTACCCGGGCTGGGACGAGGAGTTCGACATCGTGCGGCTGACGACCGCCATCGAGGAAGTCCAACTGACCCCGGTCATGGACGGGCCGACGATCATCGAGCTTCAGCACACGGTTCGGCGGGTGCCGGTGGCCGACCACGTGATCCGCTACGCCATGCAGCTCGTTCGGGCCACCCGCATCCACGAGGGCGGCGTGCCCGACGTCATCAGCGACTACATCTCCTGGGGCGCCGGGCCCCGGGCCTGCCAGTACCTCATCCTCGGCGGCAAGGTGCGGGCCGTGCTGCACGGGCGCTACCACGTTTCCACGGAAGACATCAAGGCGGTGGCCAAGCCGGTCCTGCGGCATCGGCTCGTGACCAACTTCAACGCCGACGCCGAGGGCTTCACCACCGACAGGATCGTGGAGACCCTTCTCGAGATCATTCCCGCCAAGGAAGGCGCCATCGCCGCCAACCCGGACACGGCCGGGGTGTTGAGGCCCGAGGCGGCCGACTGATCGCCGAACCGACCGACCGCCGACGCGACCACGGCGCGATTCGGCCATTACTGATTCAGATGCGGCACGGACCATGGCGAAGACTGAACTTCAGAAATACCTGGACCCCAAGGTGCTGAACAAGATCCGCCGGCTGGACCTCCAGGCCAGGCTGGTGGTGGAGGGGTTCATTTCGGGAATGCACCGCAGCCCCTTTCACGGCTTCTCGGTGGAGTTCGCCGAGCACCGCGAGTACGCCCCCGGCGACGACCTCAAGCACCTGGACTGGAAAGTGCTGGGCAAGACCGACCGGCTGTACATCAAGCAGTACGAGGTCGAGACCAACCTGCGGGCGATGTTTCTGGTGGACATCAGCGAGTCGATGCGCTACGGCCAGGACGGTCGGCCCGACCGGATGAGCAAGTATCATTACGCCGCCTGCGTGGCCGCCTCGCTGGCGCTGCTGCTGCTGAACCAGCAGGACGCGGTCGGGCTGGCGACCTTCGACGAGGACCTCCGCAGCGTGCTGGCGACCTCGACCAACCCCAACCACATCAAGGCCATCGTTCACGAATTGGACGTCGTCAGCCTCAAGGCCAAGACCACGGTCGAGCACATCTGCCACAGCCTGGCCGAGAAGATTCCGCGGCGGGGAATGATCTGCATGGTCAGCGACCTGTTCGTGGACCTGGACGGGCTCATCCGCGGGCTGCGGCACTTCCGCCACCGCAATCACGAGGTGATGGTGCTGCACGTCATGGACGAGGACGAGCTGAGCTTCCCCTTCCAGGGCAACACCATGTTTCGCGGGCTGGAGGAGACCGGTCGGCTGACCGTCGAGCCCAGGGCCCTGCGAGACGGATACCTGGAGGCGGTGCAGAGCTACTGCGCCGACGTCAAGCGGCGCTGCATCGCCAACCAGATCGACTACAAGCTGATTTCCACGGCGGATCACCTGGACGCGGCCCTGCTGGCCTTCCTGGCCGCGCGCGCCGCGGCCGTTCGCACGGCCGGATCGAAACGATGGTGACCAGTGAGCAGTAACTCGTAACCGGGTGCCGGACCTGCCGGAAGTTGCAGACTGAAACTGTTGAGGTGCCCACGATGCTGGCGGCTTTCATGCATCCAGGCTTGTTCTGGGGCGGGCTGGCGGCGGCCTCCGTGCCCGTGATCATCCATCTGCTCAACCGCCGGCGGTTCAAGGTCCTGGACTGGGCGGCGATGCGATTCATCCGGGAATCGATCCGCAAGAACCGCCGCCGCCTCCGCCTGGAGGAACTGCTGCTCCTGCTGCTGCGCTGCCTGGCCATTTTCCTGCTGGCCGTGGCCGTGGGGCGGTTCGTCGGTTGCACCTCCCCCGGCGGCACGCGCGCCCAGACCACGCACGTGTTCTGCCTCGACGACAGCGCCTCCATGGGCCAGAAGATCGCCGACACCACCGCCTTCACCAAGGCCGCCAGCGACCTGGCCGAGATGCTCAAGGAGATCCCCTCCAGCGACAAGGTGGCGGTGGTCCTGACCAGCCGGCCGGAGCGGGCCAAGGGCGTCGAGCAGATCGGTCGACTCACCGACGCCGAAACGCTCCTCCAGCCGGTCAAGTCGCTGACGGTTTCGGACACGGCCGGCCAATTGCTCCTGGCGCTACGGACGGCGGCGGAGTTCTTCGGCGAGGAAGAGATCAAAAGCACGCAGAAGCGCCTGTACGTCCTCAGCGACTTCCGCAAAGTCGACTACGCCTCCGGCGGCAATCTCGAGGCCATCCGGAAACAGTTCCAGACACTGCGGGACGGCGACGTCGCCGTGACCCTGATGAGCTACGGCGCCGCGCCCGGGCTGAACCTGACGGCCGAGGCCGTCGAGGTCCTGGACAAGCTGGCCATCGCCACGGTGCCCGTTCGCGTGCAGCTTCGCGTGCGGAACAACGGCCCGGAACCGGTAACGGACGTGTCCGTTCGGTTTTCCGCCCGCACCGGCGCCGACGAGGAGCCGGAGCTGCCGGCCAAGAAGATCCCCGCCATCGACCCGGGCGCCTCGGAGCTGGTGCAGGTATCCTGCGTCTTTCCGGACGAGGGCGGTGCTGCCCTGGTGGCGGAGCTGCCGGGCGACAGTCTACCCGGCGACAACGCGGCCCACCTGGCCCTGGCGGTGCGCAGCGCCCGCAAGGTGCTCATCGTCGACGGCGAGCCGGACGTAGCCAACCCCCCGCAGGCCGAATCGTTCTATCTCTCCTACGCGTTTGACCCGACGGGGGACCGCGGCTACGGCAACGAGGTGGACGTGGTTTCGGCCAACGACCTGACGGAGGTGAGCTTCGAAAGCTACGACGCGGTGATCCTGGCCAACGTCAGCGACCTTCTGAGCGGCCAGGTCGAGGCCCTGGACAAGTACGTCCGCGCCGGCGGCGGGCTGGCGATCTTCACCGGCGACCGGGTCGACCGGGACTTCTACAACGATCGCCTCTACCAGGCCGGCGCCGGCCTGTGCCCGGTGCGAATCGGCCCGGCCGGCGGCGACGCCAAGAGGCGCCAGAGCTACGTCCGGCTGCTGCGAGGGTCCATCCAGAACGACCCGGTCACGCGCTCCTTCCTCATCCAGCAGGAGGCGTTCACCCAACTGGTGCGGTTCTACGCGTACACGCTGGTCGAGCAGACCGCCGACGTCGCGGGCGGGGACTTCGGCCCGGCGCGCGTGCTGGCGAAGTTCGACAACGCCGAAACCACCCCGCGGCACAGTCCGGCCATCGTGGCCCGGACCTGCGGGGAGGGCGTCGTCGTGATGGTGCTGACTTCCGCCGACAAGGAATGGACGGACTGGCCGAAGGACTTCACCTTCGTCACCTTCGTCAACGACATGCTGGAGTACATCTCCAGGCCGACGGCGCAGAAGGGCACCGACCTGGTCGGCAAGGAGATCGTCCACTCCGTCGGGGGGAGGCTGGCCGCGGCCCGGGTGAGCCTCCAGCCCCCCGCCGCCACCGAGGGGCCCGCCGAGCTGGAAGAGCGCCAGGACGGGGCCAGCCGCGTGTTCGTTTACAAGGACACGCGCTCGGCCGGCATCTATCAACTGAAGCTGGAACTGCCGACACGCCAGGAGACGGCCGAGCCGTCGCGGCGGCTTCAGAAGGTGATGTTCGCCCGCAACGTCGACCCGCTGGAGGGGCGCCTGGAAGTGGCCGGCGAAGACGAACTCCGCGGCTATCTGGCGGTGGAGTTCCATTACAAGGACCAGTTGAAGGCCGGCAAGGCCGGCCAGGAGGACACCGTCGCACGCCAAACCGAGTACTGGAAGGTCGCCCTGGCGCTCATGCTGGTGGTGCTGACCGTGGAGGTGTTCCTGGGACAGCGGTTCGGGCATTATCGGTGAGCCGCCAACGGCGGAATTCGCACAACTGGAAGGCCTTTGGGACAACTGAAACGCGATGTCACGATTCCTTGAATGGCTGTTGCGGTTGCGGCCGGGAGAGCTGGCCGGCGCCGACAGTTGGGCGCCCAGTTTCGCCGCCGAGTACAACAACTGGGTGATCCTCGGCCTGTCGGTGGCGCTTCTGGCCCTGGCGGCGGTGACGGTCTTCAGCTACCTGCGGGAGGGCGATCACCCCCGGCGGGTCAAGCTGACGATCGCGGGCTTGCGCATCGCGGTGGTGCTGCTGCTGCTGGCGGTTCTGTTCGAGCCGGGGCTGGTGCTGCGCTACCGGAGGAACGTCTACTCCAGCGTGGTCGTTCTCCTGGACGACAGTCTTTCCATGTCGCTGAAGGACCCGTACGCCGACGCGGACGTTCGGGAGGCGCTGGCGGGAAAGCTGGGGGTGGACCAGAAGCGGCTGGCGGAGATGAGCCGGGTCGAGATCGTCCGGCGGCTGCTCGCCCGCCAGGGCGGCCCATTGGCGGAGCTGGGGCGGGAGCATCCACTGGTGCTGCTGCGTTTTTCGACGACCAAGCGCCCGTATACCCGCGAGTTGCAGGTGGTGGACCACACCGCCGATTCGGACAAGGCCGGCCAGGTCGCCGCGGCCATCGCCGAAGAGCTCTCCGGCGCGTTGGCGCAGCTTTCGGCCGAGGGCTACCGGACGGACCTGGCCACGGCCCTGCGCGCCGGCGCCAGCCGCGTGCAAGGCGGGCGGGTCGCCGCCCTGGTGCTGATCAGCGACGGTCAGGATACCGGCCAGGAAGGCGCCGTCGACCGCCTGCGGTCCGCCCTGGCCCACGTACGGCAGCGGGGAATCCCCGTCTTCGCCATCGGCGTGGGCGACCCCGAGCCGCCGCAGAACGTGGCCCTGCTTCGGCTCCAGGGCCCGCAGGAGGCCCGGCAGGGATCCAAGATCGAGCTGACGGCGTATCTGACGCACCGCAACTGCGACGGCCAGACCGTCGAGGTCCGCCTGCTGCGGAGGCCGGCGGCCGAGGAAAAATGGACCGAGGTCGCCCTCGACGAGCCGGCAAGGGTGGAGCTGACCGCCCAGCCGGCCGAAAAAGAGGTCAAGCTCCTGGCAAAGGCCGAGGGGCTGGGCCAGTTCGTCTACAAGGCCGAGGTCGCCCCGCTGGCCGGGGAGTTCTCGACCAAGGACAACGCCGCCACCACCAAGCTGAGGATTTCCGAGGAGAGGATGAAGGTGCTCCTGGTCAGCGGCGACGCCGGCTGGGAGTTCCAGTATCTCCGCAACTTCTTCCTCCGCAGCCCCGAGCGCTATGCCGTCAGCGTCTGGCAGCAGGACGCGGACGTGACGTTCAACCAGGAGGCCTCCACGGGCATGAAGCTGACCCGGCTGCCGCAGAGGCCCCCGGAGCTGTTCAATTACGAGGTGGTGATCCTGTACGACCCGGCGTATACGAAAGAAGGCTTCGACAAGACCTTCGTGGACATGCTGGGAAGCTTCGTGGCCGATCACCACGGCGGGCTGTGCTACATCGCCTCCAACAAGCACACCGACGAGAACCTCACCTCTCGCAACGAAACGTTCAAATCGCTGGCGGAGCTGCTGCCGGTGAAGCTCGCCCCGCGGGCGCACAGCATCGCCGAGCGCATCGTTCAGGGCGAGCCGACGCCCTGGCCGGTGGTGCCTTGGGAGGTGGGGCTGGACCACCCGGCCCTGCGCCTGGGGCGAAACGACCGCGAGAACCTGGCCATCTGGCGCGCCCTGCCCGGGGTGTACTGGTGGCACCCCGTCATCCAGCTCAAGCCGGCGGCCTCGTCGCTGGCGATCAGCGGCGACCCGCTCAGCCGCACCCTCGACGGCATCGGCGAGCCCAGCCCGCTGATCGCGGTGCAGTATTACGGCAAGGGCCGGTCGCTGTACATCGGCTTCGACGAGACCTGGCGGTGGCGGTTCCTGGACGACGGGCGGCATTACCGGAAGTTCTGGTCCAACGCCGTCGACTTCCTGGGCGCCGGCAAGTTCCAGAAAAAAAGAATTACCATCAGCATTCCTTCCGGGAGTGGGCGATTCCGCGTCGGCGAGGATATCCGAATCCGCGTGGAAGCCTACGACCGCAACTACCAGCCCCTCGATCAGGAGATCTTCTTAGTGGAACTTCTGGACGCGGCCACTAAGGCCACCGTCGAGAAAATCCGGCTGGAGCCGGTCAAGCGGAAGGCTCGGGGCGGCGCCGCTCGCCCGCCCGGCGGCCGCATCGGCCCGGGACGGGACGAGCAGATGACGGTCAAGGGCCAGTTCGAGGCCACCTACGCCCTGAAAACCCTCGGCACCTTCGAGCTGACGGCCAAGCGCAACGACCCGCTCTACAAGGACGACGTCGCCGGCAAGACGATCACCGTGACGCTGCCGGAAGAGGAGTTCCGGCATCCCGAGGCGGACCTGAAGAAGCTTCAGACGATTGCCCCGGACCGGCATTTTCTGATGATCCAAGACAGCGACGGGCTGGCGGAGATGATTCCGTCGGGAAAGATGAGTGTCTTCCACGACGTGCCGCGGCTGTTGTGGGACGTGCCGCTGACCATGGTGGTGATCGTGGCTCTGCTGGCGATCGAGTGGATCCTGCGCAAGAAATACAACATGGCATAGTTCGTTCGCGCGCGCGGCCGTGCCGGACCGCCTCGGTGCGTTCGGTTCGGCGGCCGGCCCCGCGGGAATGTTTGCGGAGATGCTGATGCCGTTCGAGGAGCTGATCAGCAGCGGCGTTCGCCGAAAGCTCTCGGCGCTGAAGCGCGCCTTGTGCGCCCACCTGATCGGCAGGGGATCGGCGTGGGTGGTGGTGGCGCTGGTGGCGGCGGTGTTCCTGACGCTGGGGGTGGACCTCGCCCTGAAGATGGATCGCGCCCAGCGGGCCGTCATCGCGGGCCTGGCGCTGGTCGGCGTCGGCTACGTGTGCTGGCGCTTCCTGATCCGCCCGCTGCTGGCGCCCATGGACGCCGAGGAGCTGGCGCTGGTGCTGGAGCGGCACTATCCCCGGCTCGACGACCGGCTGATCAGCGCCCTGCAATTCTCCGTCCGCCCGGCCAGCCGCGGCGGGGCCTCCGAAGACCTCATCCGCGCGGTCGCCCGCCAGGCCGACGCTCTGGCCGACGAACTCGACCCCGCCCGCCCGGTGGCGGCCTCGGCCACCTACAAGCGCATGGGCATCGCCGCCGCCGCCGCGGCCGTGCTGCTGGTCTTCACCGTCTTTAACGCCGGCCTCATGAAGCTGTGGTTCCAGCGCAACGTCCTGTTCGCCGACGTCCCCTGGCCGCGCCAGACCTACCTGTCCGTGCAGGGCGGGCCGACGTTCAAGGTGGTCCGCGGCGGGCTTCTGCCGGTGGTCGTCACGGCCGACCTTGAGCACGTCGTGCCGGATGAGGTCACATTCCACATGGACTTTCCCGGCCTGGGCAAGGTCTCGGAGAACGTCGCGGCGGTCGCGCCCGGCGCCAACACCTACGTCAAGTTCTTCAACAACGTCACCGACGGGTTCCGCTTCCGCGTGACCGGCAACGACGACGAAACCGACTGGTTCGACGTTCTCGTGGTGGAGCCGCCCATGCTGGAGAGGGCCCACTTCACCGTGGCGTACCCCGAGTACATGAGCCGCGACAGCGCCCAGGTGACCTCCGAGCACGGGGTGCTGTCGGTGCCGCCGGGCAGCCGGATCCGCGTCGACGGCTGGGCGAGCAAGGATCTGTCCGCGGCCCGGCTGGTGCTGGAGGGCCTGTGCGTGGTCGATCTGGACATTGTCGATGACCGCCGCGAGGGCGACCGCTCGGGCGAGCTGCGGCCGCTGCGCGTGCAGGGCATCCTGGAGCTGCCCGAGAGGATCAAGCACCCCTCGATGCAGATGCGCTTCGAGCTGGCCGACGCGGAGGGCATCACGAACCCGCGCGGAGCGGTGTTCGCACTCCGGGTCGAGCGCGACCGCGCCCCCACCGTCAAGATGACGCACAGGGGCGTCCACGGCGACGTCACCGCCAAGGCGACCATTCCCCTTCAGGTCCGGGCCGAGGACGATCACGCGATCGCCGCAATTGACGTCACCGCCAAGCCCATGGGCGCCCTGGGCACGACCACGCAGCCGACGACGGCGCCGTCGGAGGCCGAGGAGAAGACCTTCGTCGTGCCCGACGTGCCGAAGGATGAGAAGCTGGTCACGGCCGCGTACCCGCTGGACCTGCGGCCGATGCGGCTTGCCGAGGGAAGCTGGATCCGCGTCTGGGCCGGCGCCGAAGACAACCTGCCCGCCTCCTTCGGCGGGCCCAACACCGCCACGGGACCCGTCCAGACCTTCAGGATCGTCTCCGAGGAGGACCTGCTGGCGAAATTGATCCGCCGCGAAAAGGAAATCCGCGAGGAGTTCAGCGGCGTGGTAACGCTTCAGGCGGAGGTGCGCGACCGGGCCCGCGGCGTGCGCGACGGGCTCGCCGACGCTGACAAAATCGACCAGGAGATGCGGCGCAATCTCAACGTCGCCGCCCAGGGCCAGCGGATGGTGGCGACCAAGTGCGGCGTGGTCGTTCAGCAGCTTCAGGAGGTGCTGGACGAGATGACGTACAACCGCCTGGGCGATCCGGCGAACCGGGCGCGCCTGGCCGACCTGATCATCCGCCCGCTGCGGGAAATCTCAAAAAAACCTATGCTGGACATGGCCGAATCCATCGGCCGTGCGTCTAAACAGGAGGACGCGGCCGCCCTGCGCGAGTTTGCCGGCACGTCGGCCGAGGTCCTGGCGGACTTTCACGGGCGCCTCAAGGCCATTCTGGACGAAATGAGACAACTGGAGAGCCGCCAGGAGCTGGCCAGGGCGCTGAAGCAGCTCATCAAACAGTCCGAGAGGCTGAAGAAGGAAATCGAGAAAGAGATGGAGCAGCGGGGGCAGAAGCTGTTCGACCGGACGACCAAGCCGGCGCCGTGACGCCCCCGGCCGGCCGGAGCCGGCAGCAGCCAATGGTCCGGCCGAGACGACCGGAGGACGGAAACATGAGAATGCGGAAAGCCAAGGTGCCGATGGCCTTGTGTGTGTTGCTGGCCGGTGCGGGCCTGCTCGCCCAGACCCCCGGCAGCGCCGAAGACAAACCCACCGACAAGACCCTGATCTACTGGGAGGAGTACATCCAGAAGCAGTTCAAGGAGCTGACCTTCAGGATGTTGGAGGTGGCCAAGCTGCTGGAGGAAAGCGAGCCCGCCGCCGCCCGCGCCATCCGCCAGGCAGTGGACCAAGCCCAGCGATCCCTGATTGACCACAACATGTCCCAGGTCGTCGAGTACCTCCAGAAGGGCCTGGTCGCAATGGCCGGCACCACCCAGGGGGCCGTCATCGACGACCTCAAGAAAGTCCTGCTGACGCTGGAGAGCAGCACCGCCGATCTGGACGAGCTGACGCGGCGGATTCGCGACTGGGAGGCGACACTCAAGCAGATCGACAAGCTCGCCGAGCGCGAGGCCGAGCTTCAGCAGGAATCCAACATCGCCGCCCGGGGCAAGGAAATCAGCGAGCGGATGCAGCAGTTGGCCAGCAAGCTCCGGGGTCTGATTGCGCGCCAGAAGGACCTGCGCGACAAGACCCGCAAGCTTCCGGCGGGCGACCCGGTCGTGGGGGCACTCAGCGACGCCCGCCGGGAAATTCGAAAGCTGATCGCCGATCAGGGCGGGCTGAACGAGCAGACCGGCAGCGCCACCCCCGGGCGGCTGCTCCTGGCCGGGCAGCGCCAGAAGGAGCTGGGGGGCCGGGCAAAGAACGTCTCGGGCAAGCTGGACGGGCTGGTCAAAGACCCGAAGGCCTCCGGCGTCCTTGGTAAGGCGGGCGCGGCCGGGGCAGCAAAGGCCGCCGCCGAGCACGCGGGCAAGGCCGCCGGGGAGATGGGCAAGTCGGCCGGCAAACTGGACGCCACCGACGCGCCCGGGGCTCGCCCGCATCAAGAGCAGGCGATTCACGACCTCCAGAACGCCGAGAAGGCCCTGACGGATGCGATCAACAAGCTCAGTGCCGGCAGCGGGGCCAGCGGCCTGGCCAAGAACCAGGCCGCGCTGGGCCAGGAGACGGCCGCCCTTGCCGGCGATGTCAAGGACGCCATGTCGGCGGCCGGCGCCGGCTCGGAGGCACAGTCCGGCCAGTCCGGCCAATCGGGGCAATCGGGTCAGTCAGGGCAGTCAGGGCAATCCGGTCAGTCGGGTCAATCGGGCCAGTCGGGTCAGTCGGGGCAGTCCGGCTCGCAAGCCGCCCAGCAGAACAATCTCGACCGCGCCGCCGGCCACATGGACCGAGCCTCCCAGCAACTCAGCGAGCAGGACAAGAGCCGAGCCGCTGACTCCCAGACCAAGGCCCTGGAGGAAATGGAAGGCACGGCCCGCCAGCTCGGCGAGCTTGCCCGGAAGATCCTCGAGAGGGCCCGGAAGGCCGACCTGACAAAGCAGAAGCAGGAGCAGGACGTCACCGGCGAGCAGACCCGCCAACTGGCCGAGAAGATGGAAAAGTCCGGCGAGGGCGGCAAGCCCACACCCGGGCAGAAGTCGGTCGCCGGCGCCCGGAAGTCCATGCAGCAGGCCTCCAAGCAACTGGGCGGCGGCAACGCCTCCGGCGCCTCCCAGAGCCAGGGACAGGCCACCCGGCAGCTCCGCGACGCCGGAGGAGAGCTTCGCCGGGCGATCGCCCAGGCCCGCGAGGCGGCCCAGCAGGAGGCGCTGGCCAGGATCGACGCGATGCTGACGCAGGTTCTCATCGCCCAGCGCAACATCACCAGGACCACCGCCGCCACCCACGCCAAGCGCGCCGGCAACGCGTACGAGCGGACGGAGGTGCTCAAGCTGGCGGAGCTGTCCGACGGCGAAGGCACTCTGGCCGAGAAGGTCCGGAAGGTGCTGAAGATGGTGCGCGGCGAGGGCACCACGGCCGTGTTCCCCATCGTGCTGGACGAAACGCGGGCGGACCTGTCCAACGTCCAGGGCCTGCTGGCTAAGAAGCAGGCCGGGGTCCTGACGCAGTCGATTCAGAAGGACATCGAGAAGAACCTGGAAGACATGATCGCCGCCCTCCAGAAGGAGATGCGCCGCCGCAAGCAGCAGGGCGGAGGCGGAGGCGGCGGGGGCGGCGGCAAGGCGCCGTTGGTGCCGCCGGTGGCGGAGCTGAAGATGCTCCGGACCCTCCAGAAGCAGGTCAACGGCAGGACCATCCGGCTGGACGGGCAGGTGCGGGCCCGGGCAGTATCGGAAACGGAATCGAAGGTCCAGCACAGAATCCTGGGCGACCGCCAGGGAAGACTTGCCGAAATGACTAAGACGCTGGGCCAGAAGCTCCAGCGCCAACGGGGCCGCCCCCAGCGGCGCGTGGAGGCCCCTTGAGGCCGAGGAGGCAAAAATGAACGGTAAGCACTTGCTGTGGGCCGGCTTGCTGGTCCTGGCCGCGTGCGGGCTCACCTGGGGCCAGGCCCCCCAGCCGGCCCCAACGGAGGCCGAAGTCCTCAGCCCCGAGCAGTTGCAGAAATTCTTCGAGCAGGCGCGGGTCCGGCGGCTCTCGATGGAGCGGGCCCAGGTGACGGCCGAGATCGAGGGCGGACAGCTAATGGTCCTGGACGAAGACCGCATCAAAGAGGCGGTCAAGCACCTCTCGACCGGAGCAAAGAACACCTGGGAGGACAACGCCGAGCGCACCTGCCGGGCATTCGGCATGGTGCACCCGCGCTTCGGACGGGCCCTGGAGAAGTTCCGCAAGGGCGACTGCGAACGGGCCGCCCAGGACTTCAAGGCGATCATCAGCACCAGCGAGCGCGACACGAGCTATTTCGCCGCGGCCAAGCGGTTCTGCTACGCCGAGGCCCTGGCCGGCCTGGACAGGAATGAAGACGCGGTGGAGGCCTATCTCGACCTGGTCACGGCCATGCCCGATCGGTTCAGCTTCGCCGCCCTGTCTCTGCTGGAGGCCGGGCGGTTGTATGAGAAGATGCACCGGCGACTGAACGCCATGGGCCTGTACCAGGCGTGGATAGAGAGTTTCGGCCTGCTGGACCCGACCACGGCCAGGAAGCTGGCCGAGCTGACCGAGAGTATTATCGCCGACTACAAGGACCCGCTGGGCACGCTGTCGACAAAGATGACCGACGTGGAGCAGCGCCTGCTGGCGACCGACAGCGGACGCACGACCCAGGAAAGGCAGAGAGACATCATCATCATGCTGGACGACCTGATCGCCACCGCCGAGGAGCAATCCGGCGGCGGACAGGGACAGAGCCAACAGCAGGGCCGGCGCAAGAACGGCGGCAAGAGCGACTGCCAGGGCCAGGCCAGCGGTGCCGGCTCCGGCCGGCCCGCCGGCCTGGGCGTCCCATCCAGTCCGGCCAAGGTCAGCGCCCTGGTCGGCGGGGCGGTGGTCCGGCCGACGGGCCTGAGCAAAATCCGACCGTCCGATCCCAGCGACGACTGGGGCCGGCTGCCGCCGCGCCAGCGCGAAGAGCTGCTCAAGAGGTTTCAGGAGAGCATGCCGGAGCGCTATCGCGAGATGATCCGCGATTATTATCGCGCTCTGGCCTCCGACCGGGGCGGGTAGGGCAGTGAAACGACGGGCGGCGACAGCTTGGCTCCTGCTGCCGGTGGGGCTGGCGGCGGCGGCGGGGCAAACGACCCAACCCGCCCACGGCGGGCCGCCGGCGGAGATCATCACCGTCGACGGGACGAGCTTCCGCGGGCGCCTGGAGGGCATCGACGCAGCCGGGGCGGCGCTGGCCACGCCTGAGGGGACCCGCAAGATCCCTCGCCGCCGGCTATGGCTGATCCGGCTCGATGAGAGTGATGAGCTGTTGCGCCGCGCCGGCCAGAAGGCCATCATCCTCGCCCCGGAAGGCATGCTGGGGATCGAGCGCCTCCAAGTCGGCGACGGAAAGATCTCGGTGGACAGCGCCCTGCTGGGCGGGGCGACGCTGGACTTGCACGCCGCGGCGGCGATCTACCTGCCCGCGGCCTCCCAGCGACCGGCGGTGCTGGAGGGGCGGCTTGAGGAATTCAAGCTTCCCCGCGCCGGCAGGGACTATCTGATCGCCGCGGACAAGGACGGGAATCTCTCCCCGTACCCCGGCGTGCTCAAGGCGATTGCCTCCGGCCGGGCCACCTTCGAGCTGAACAAGGCTGACCGCACGATCGACCTGCCGTCCGTGCGCGTGATTGCGCTGGCGCCGCTTCCGCGGGCGGTCCGGGTCCCGGCGGGCGTGATCGCGGGCAAGGACGGCTCGGCCGTGCCGTTCACCTCCCTGCGCCTTTCCGGCTCCAAGCTCTCCATCGCCGGCGAGGGCCTGACCGCGGAGGCGGCCAACCTTTCGGCCGTGGCCCAGATCCGATTCCGCTCCGACAAACTGGTGTACCTGGCGGACCTGAAGCCGGCAAAGGTCGTCCAGGCGGGCATGTTCGACGTGGCCTTCCCCTTCGGCCGAGACCGCAGCGCCGCCCGCGGGCCCATCCGCCTGGGCGGCGCAACCTACCCCCACGGACTGGGCCTGCACAGCCGATGCGAGCTGACCTACGAGCTGGGTGGCGAGTACGTGACCTTCGCCGCCACCGCCGGCATCGACGCCGCCGGCGGCAGCCGCGGCAACGCCACGCTGACGGTCTTCGGCGACGGAAAGCAACTGACGGGCCAGCCGCTCAAGCTCGCCGGCGGCGCCCGCCCGGTGCCGATCCGCTGCGACGTGACCGGGGTGAAGAAGCTGACGATCCTGGCCGACTACGGCGACGACGGCATCGACGTCGGCGACTACGTGGACCTCGCCGACGCCCGGCTGATCCGCCCGTAGCCCCCGCCGGGCCGATTTCCTTTGTCCTTCCCGCCGGGCGGCATAGAATGGCCTTCATGATCGATCCCGCGGAGGCCAAAGCGCTTATCGTTCGCCTGGCCGGCGAGCTGGGCTTTGCCCGCGTCGGCATCGCCCCGGCCGGGCCCGCCAGGGAGGCTCGGCGCTTCCGGGAGTTCCTCGCCGCCGGCTGCCACGCGGGAATGGCGTACTTGGCGCGCGATCCGGAAAAGCGCTGCGACGCGCGGAACGCGCTCGAGGGCGCCGCCTCGGTCATCTGCCTGGCCGGGTCGTATGCCCCGCGCCCGAAGGACGCCGCCGGCGGCCACGTGGCCCGCTACGCCCGCGGCCGCGACTACCACCGATTGCTCCGCCGCCGCTGCAAGCGGCTCATCGCCGAACTGGCCAAGGTCGCCCCGAACCTCGCGGCGCGGATCTGCGTGGACACCGCCCCGCTGCTGGAGCGAGATCTGGCCGCGGCGGCCGGACTGGGCTGGATCGGGCGAAACGGCTGCCTGATCGATCGCCGACTGGGCAGCTACCTGCTCCTGGCCGAGATCGTCACCAACCTGCCGCTGGCGCCCGACGAGCCCGTCAAGAACCGCTGCGGCGCATGCCGGGCGTGCGTCGACGCCTGCCCCACGGCGGCGATCCGCGAGGACGGACTGGTGGATGCTCGACGATGCATCAGCTACCTGACCATCGAGCATCGGGGAATGATCCCCGTGGAGTTGCGGGCCGCGATGGGGCAGCATCTCTTCGGCTGCGACATCTGTCAGGAGGTCTGCCCGTGGAACCGCCGCGTGCCCGCCGGCGAAGCGGAACTCCGCGGTCCGACGGAGCTGGCGGGGACACCGCTGGAAACCGTGTTGAACTGGTCCGAGCCGGACTGGGACCGGGCCACTCGCGGCACGGCCGCAAGGCGGGCCAAGTACGATGTTTTCCTTCGCAACGCGGCAATCGCCGCCGGCAACGCGGGCGATCCGACCGCGACGGCCGCACTCACCCGGCTGGCCGGGCGCCGCGTGCCGCTCGTGGCCGAGGCCGCGCGCTGGGCGCTGACGCGGATCGCACAGCCCGCGCAATCCCCATGACGCCCTCGCAACAGTATTTGACCCGCTCCGCCCGAGGTCGTACTTGTATGAGGGTTGCCGCAGACGTCAGGAGATGACACATGACCAAGAAAGTGACGACCCACGGGGTTGCTTCGGAGCGCATCGCCAACGCCGTTCGCGAAATCCTGCTGGCCATCGGCGAAGACCCGGACCGGGAAGGATTGCAGGGAACGCCCAATCGTATCGCCCGCATGTACGAGGAGCTGTTCGCCGGCCTCCAGGAGGACCCGACCCGGCATTTCCAGGCGTTCTTCCAAGAGCAGTACGACGAGATGGTCGTGCTCCGTGGCATTTCGTTTCACAGCATGTGCGAGCACCATCTCCTGCCCTTCATGGGAAGCGCCCACGTGGCCTACATCCCTCGCGGCAAGCTGGTGGGAATCAGCAAGCTGGCGCGGACGGTCGACGCCTTCGCCCGCCGGCCCCAGGTGCAGGAGCGGCTGACAAGTCAGATTGCCGACCTGATCATGGACCAGCTCAACCCCAGGGGCGTGGCCGTGGTGCTGGAGGCCCAGCACACGTGCATGACCATCCGGGGTGTGAAGAAGCCCGGCTCCGTGCTGGTCACCTCGGCCCTCCGCGGGCTGTGCAAGACCTCCCCCGCCACCCGCAGCGAAGCCATGAGCCTGCTGCGCCCTTAAGGGGGACGCTACCCCTATTTACTAAGCGTCCGCTCCATCGCCCGGCGGGAGATGACGACCTTCTTCACGTAGATCATGTCCTTGAGCGTCTGGCCGTACTTGCCGGCGGATCTCTCGTGGAGGACGAACGGCCCGCGGCGCTTGCCGCCGGATTCCACCCAGAGCGGCTGGCCCTTGACCGCCCCGGTGACGTGGGAATCGTCGATCAGGTGGAATTGCCATTGCAGGCGCCGGATGGGCCGGGTGCGGTCGGTGTCGACCTTCTCGTCGGAGCCCATCTCTTTCCAGCGCCACTCTCTTTCCATCCTCTCCTCGAGAACGACCGCGCGAACGCTCAGGACCGCCAGCGGCGGAATGTGCCGCCAGCGCTGCTCGGAGTTCACCCAGACTTCCCAGTTCCTATCGCGGGTGGTGTGGATTCCGCCGGCCAGAATTTCGCCGTTGGAGAGCACCACCACGCCCGGGAGGGCGTCGCCGCGACCGGAGCGGTCGCCCGGGCCGAAGGGGCCGCCCGGCGGCGGGCGGATGGCGGCGGTGGTGGTCGTCGGCCTGGCCTGGCCGAGCCAGAAGTCCAGGTCGGACGACGGCGCCGAGGTAGGCCCCTCCGCCGGTCCGGACGCGACCGTCGCGGCCGCCAGGACCAGCACCACTACCGCGGCCAGGGAACCGGCGGCGCCGCCACGACGGGCGGGGCGCTGCCGGCCCGCCGGCTTTCCGCTCCTGGCTGTTGAGTGTAAGAGCATCGTTGCGGCGGGCTCAGCCCTGCTTGCCGGCCATCTTCTCCCACTGCCGCCGGAAGGCCGCGCACGTCGGCTTGTCGAACAAGACCATGTAAATGTCCGTCAGCCTGCTGCCGGCGGCGAGGTGGCCTTCCACTTCGGTCAGCATGATCTCCGCACACCGTTTCACGTCGAACCCGGCTATTCCCGTTCCCACCGCGGGAAAGGCCAGCGTGCGGACGTCGGGGGTCCCCTCGGCGATCGCCAGGACGGCGCGGGTGGAGTCTCTCAGGGCCGCGGCGGTGGTCCTCCCGCCCAGCGACATCGAGGCCTGATGGATGACGTACCTTGCCGGAAGCTCGCCGGCGGTGGTGATGGCCGCCTGGCCGACCTTGACCGGTCCGTGGGCGTCGCAGGCGGCCTGGACGCCCGGCCCGCCCCGGCGCGCGATCGCCCCGGCCAGCCCGCCGCCGAGGACTAGATCGTTGTTGGCGGCGTTGACGATGGCGTCCACCTGATAGCCGGTCAGGTCGCCTTGCTCGATGTGCACTCTTGTCACCGTTGGCCCTTGCGGTTATGTATGATGCATCCGTGTCGGGTGGAATGCAACCACCGCTTGCGGGAGAGCTGTATGATCATCGGTACCGTGCGAGAGGTTAAGGTCGACGAATACCGCGTGGGCATAACCCCGGGTGGGGCGGAGGTCCTCGTCCGGGCCGGGCACACTGTTCTGGTCGAGAGCGGCGCGGGCGTGGGCAGCGGCTTCAGCGACGCCCAGTACACCGGTCACGGCGCCCAGGTGCTCAAATCGGCCAAGGAGGTTTGGGAAAAGTCCGAGATGGTCGTCAAGGTCAAGGAGCCCCTCCCGCCCGAGTGGCCGATGATCGGCCGCGGGCAGGCGATCTTCACGTACTTCCACTTCGCCGCCAGCAAGGAGCTGACGGAGGGCATGGCCAAGACCAAGGCCGTGGCCATTGCCTACGAGACGATCACCGACGCCCACGGGCAGCTTCCGCTGTTGACGCCCATGAGCGAGGTGGCCGGCCGCATGGCCGTGCAGGTGGGGGCATGGTGCCTGGAGCGCCACGCCGGCGGGCGGGGGGTGCTGCTGGGCGGCGTGCCCGGCGTGATGCCCGCCCGGGTGGTGATCCTCGGCGGCGGCGTGGTGGGAACCAATGCCGCCAAGGTGGCCGCGGGCATGGGCGCCGACGTCGAGATCTTCGACATCAAGCTGGAGCGGCTGCGCTACCTCGACGACGTGATGCCGGCCAACGTCCACACGGTCAAGTCCGAGCCCTCGGCCATCCGCCGAGCCATCCGCCAGGCGGACCTGGTGATCGGGGCGGTGCTGGTCCCCGGCGGACGCACGCCCGTGCTGATCCACCGCGACGACCTCAAGGAGATGAAGCGGGGGGCGGTCATCGTCGACGTCGGAGTCGACCAGGGCGGGTGCGTGGAGACGTCCCGTCCGACGACCCACCACGACCCGACGTATGAGGTCGACGGCGTGATGCACTATTGCGTGGCCAACATGCCCGGCGCGGTCCCCTGGACGTCCACGCAGGCGCTGACGAACGCGACGCTGCCGTACGTGGTGCAACTGGCGGCGGTCGGCTGGAACGCGGCGGCCTCGGCCGACGAGCATCTCGCCGCCGGCGTCAACATGGTCGATGGCCGCGTCACCTGCCCCGGCGTAGCCGCGGCCCACGACCTGCCGCTTGCCAAACTGAAACTGTAGATCCGAACCGGCCCGCCCCGCTGTGGCCGGCACAGCACAGGAGAATCACCGCAGATGCCGCCGGAGATCATCTTTGACGTTCGCAAAATCGACCAGAGCCACATCGCCGTCACGCGCGAGCAGATCTACCAGGTCAACCCCCACCGCCACGAGTTCCAGCAGCTCGACGGGATCTTCTTCATCGACGAGCCGGCGGGCATCATTGCCGGCTACCGGGACGTTCGGGACGACGAGTTCTGGGTTCGGGGTCACATTCCCGGGCGGCCGGTCTTTCCCGGCGTGCTCGTGATCGAATGCGCCGCCCAGTTGGTCAGCTACTACGTCATGAGCCGGGAGGGCTTCGAGGGGTTCCTGGGCTTCGGCGGGGTGGACAAGGTCAAGTTCCGCGGTCAGGTCACCCCCGGCGACCGGCTGATCCTGGTGGGCAAGATGATCGAGATGCGTGGTAGGCGGCGGAACGTCGGCGCCGTCCAGGGATACCTGGGCGACCAGATGGTCTTCGAGGGCGTCATCACGGGGATGATCATCTGAGATTGCGGACGGGAGATCGGCGATTGGGTCTTTGGAGAAACTCTTCGACGGGTCTCTGGGGCTGACCGGGCGGCTCGGTCCGGACGAGCTGGCCGCGATCCCGGCCAAGCGGGGCGTGTTCCTTCTGGAGGCGGCCGAGCAAAGGCCCATCCTGCTGGCCACCGCCGCCAGCATTCGCGCCCGCATGCGCTTCCGCCTGGCCGGCGACGCCGAGGGGGGCGGCAAACGCCTGGACCTGCGCGAGATCGCGGTGCAGCTCCGCTGGAAGCTCGCCGACAGCCACTTCGAGACCGATTGGCGCTTCCTGGAACTGGCCCGGGCGGTCTACCCCGACAGCTACCCGGCCCTGCTGAGCTTTCAGCCGGCGTGGTTCGTCCACGTCGACCCGGAAGACGCCTGCCCTTGGTTTCGCCGCGACCGGGAGGTGCTGGTCTCGCCCGGGCGATACTTCGGCCCGTTCCGCGACAAGCACTCCGCCCAGCGCTACGTCGAGATCCTCCAGGACGGCTTCGACCTGTGCCGCCACGAGCAGATCTTGCGGCAGGCGCCGAACGCCAAGCCGTGCGTCTATGCCCAGTTGGGGCGGTGCGCGGTCGCCTGCGCCGGCCGGATCTCCATGGACGCCTACCGCAGCATCGTCGCCGACGCCGCCCGATACGCCGCCGGCGAGCGCCAGCAGGTCCGCGCCGCCCTCCGGGCGCAGATGAAGCACTTGGCCAAGGAGCAGAAATACGAGGCGGCGGCCAACTCCAAGGCGAGGTTGTCCCGGCTGGACGAACTGGAGAAGGGTCAGTATCGCCACGTCGGGCCGGCGGAGCTGTTTCAGTACATCCTCGTTCAGCGCGGGCCGCGACGGGGAAAGGCCAAGGTCTTCCTGGTCGCCCGCGGCGTCCTGCGCGGCGGGCCCGTGCTGGACTATCCGCTCGCGCCGAAGCAGCTCCGGGCGACGTTGTCTCAAATGCGGGCCCTGACCGGGCAGAAGCGACGCCCCGGCAAGGCCGAGCTGGAGGGCATCGGCCTGGTGACGTACTACCTCTTCACGGCCAAGGAGCGCAGGGGCCTGGCCGTACGGTACGAGCCCGATCTGACCTGGGAGGCGCTGGCCGAGCGGATCGAATCCTCCGCCGACGAGCTGAGGCTGCACCCGTGTCTCCGCAGCCGGCCCCCGCGAGGCCGCCCCGACTCCCCCCCGCCCGACAAGTCTTCCTGAACCGGCCGGGCCGGGAAGGTATAATACGCCGGTTCCCATGCGTGGATGGCTCGCCAGATTGCGGCTGCTCCTGCCGCGTCGCCGACGCAGGCTTTGGCGCTACGTCAGCGGGCGCCGACGCCGCGTGGGCTTGGGAATCTTCGCGGTCCTGATGCTGTTGGCGTACGGGTATTGGTCGCTCACCAACGACGCACGCACGCAGAAACGGGTCGCCGGCTACCTGTCGGGGCTGACCGGCGGGCACGTCAAGATCGACCGGGCCCGCTTCAGCCTCTTCGGCGGAATCCGCGTCGTGAATCTCCGGCTGTTCCTGCCCGACGAGGAGGTGCCCTTCTTCCAGGCCCCGCAGGTCCTCTTGAGCCATCGCCCCGCGGGGCTTCTGTTCCGAGGGCGGCTGGAGCCGACGGAGATCGTCTGCGTGAAGCCGCAGGTGTCTCTGGTGGAGGAGGTCAGCACCGAGGAGCTGAACGTCCGCAAGATTTTCCCGCTGGCCGGCCGGGCCGGCGGCCTGGGCGCGGGGGTCCACCTGCCGGCCATACGCCTGCGCGAGGGACAACTGGAGTACTTCGACCTGGACGACGGGCGACTCATGCCCGTCGGCAAGAGACCGCTGCCGTGGGCCGTCACGCTCCTGCCCGGGCCGGAGGGAAAGGTCTATCAGCTCAGCTACGAAGGCCAGATGGGCAGCATCGGCGGCAGTGGCACCATCGACACCACCTCCGGCGCCACCCATATCGAGGGTTGGCTGGGGTTCGAGGGGCTGGACCGGGCCCTGCCCCGAAAGTACCGCAAGTGGAAGCAGCGGTACAAGCTCAAGGGCCGGGCGGGATATGCCGGCGACGCCCAACTCGGCCCGTCGGCCAACACCACCGGCCCGGCGGAGCTGAAAGAGCTGATCGTCACCCTTGAGGACGTTTCCATGGAGCTTCCGCCGGAAGAGGGCGGCCTGAAGCTCGTGAGCGTGCAGGGGAAGCTGATCTTCACCGGGGACAAAATTCGAATCAGGCCGAGCGAGAAGCTCACCGGGCGGATCGAGAAGGCCGGAAACGCCACCTTCAGCCTGCACGGTGAGTACGAAGGCTACAAGCCCACCAGCCCGTTCAGGATCGAACTGGGGATCTCCCAACTGCCTCTTCCCCTGGGTGCCCAAGCGGCGGGGGCGTGGGGGCAGGCGGTTGCCAAGCTGCACGAACTCGAGGCCTCGGGGTCGGCGGACGTCAGCGCGGTGCTGCGACGGGACGAGGACGGCAAGATTCACGCCAACGGAAAGGCGGAGCTTTCCGGCGTGAGCATTCGGCTGCCCCAATGGCCGATCCGGGTCGACCAGATCAACGGCACCGTCAGCCTGACCGACCGCGGCGTGGAGTTACAGGGCGTGCGCGGCCGGCATACCGGGGCGGCCGTCGAGATGTCCGGCTGGCTGGCCGACGCGTCGGGGCAGCTCGGTCGCGACGTCAAGATCACGGCCCGCGACCTTCCCTTGAGCCGGGAGGTGCGCGATGCCCTGCCCCAGCGCCAGCGCAAGGCCTGGGACGCGGTCTCGCCGCGCGGGCAGGCCAATCTCGAGATCCGCACGCAGCGCGCGCCCGGCCAGCAGCCGACCGTCGCGGTGACCGTCGATCTGACGGGTAAGGCTTCCATGGAATATGAGAAGGTGCCCTACCGGCTGGCCGGACTGGTCGGGCAGGTGTTCATCAGCTCCGACGGCGTGGAAATCCGCTCCGTCAGGGGCAAGGCCGGGCCGATGCAGTGCGAGCTGAACGGGAAAATCGACCTGGCCGGAAAGGGCCGGGAAATCGAGATTGTCCTGCGGGAGGTGACGGACCTCCCGTTGGATCAGAAGTTGGCCGAGGCCCTGCCGGCCAAGGCGCGGGCCGCGTACGAGAAGTGCGGGCTCCGCGGCCGGGCGGACATCAGCAGGGCGGTCTTCCGCCGGCGGGGCGACGGTCCGGTCGATTACGAAATCCCGGTGGCGCTGAAGGGCGCGTCCATCACCCACACGCGGTTCCCGTACGAAATCAGCGACGCCACCGGCACGCTGGTGGTCACGCCGAGCCGAGTCAAACTCGATCGGCTGGTGGGCCGGCACGGCCGGGGGAGGATCATCCTTTCCGGCGAAATCCCTCTGACCAAGGCACAGGACGACTGCCAGCTTCGAGTGGAGGCGACCAACCTAGCCCTGGACGCCGAGCTGCGGGACGCCCTGCCGGCCTCGGCCAGGCGCGGGTGGGAGCTGCTGGCCCCGACCGGGACGGCCAACGTCTCAGCGACGTTCCACCTGCGGGCGGGCGGCGCGGAGGGCGACACAGACTATCGGCTGGTGGTGCAGCCCCGCGACATGATCGCGCGGTACCGCGACTTCCCCTATCCCCTGCGGCTGGTTGACGGACAGGCTGTCGTGGTGCCGGGGGAGGTGTCGCTGGAGAATCTGAGCGGCCGGGCCGGCGCCAGCGCCGTCGCCCTGAGCGGAAAGATTGTCACGCGCTCCGGCGGCGAGCGGGCCGATCTGCGGATCAGCACCGATCCCATCCCGATCGACAAGCAGCTCCTGGCGGCGCTGCCGGCCGGACTGGTCGAAACGCTGCGACTCCGTCCCGGCGGCACGGCGGAGCTGAAACTCCAGAGCCTGCACTTTTCCCCCACCAGGCGGACGACGAGCCGCCCGACCGGGGGCGAGGCCGCCAGCCCAGCGGCGCCGGCGACCTCGTCGCAGCCGGTGCTCGTTCTCCGGCCGGGGGAGCCCGCGACGCAGCCGGCCGGTGCGGTGGCCTGGGGCCTGTCCGGACGAATTACCCTCAAAGACGCGGAGATGGAGCTGGGGCTGGAAGGAAAACGGATCTGCGGCTACGTCGATGGAAAGTTCTCCTGTGAGGGCTCGCTAGCGACGCTCGTCGCCGACGCCAACGTGGTCCTGGACGATCTGGCCGTCGGCTCGCGCCGCCTGGGAAAGTTCACCGCCCGCCTCCGAAAAAAGCGGCGTTCCTCCGTCCTTCGAATCGACGACATCTCCGGACGGATCTGTGGCGGACGCGTGGCCGGGGTGGCCGAGGTCCGGCTGACCTCGCCGGCGCGGTACGGCCTGAAGCTCTCGGCCGAGAGCCTCGACCTGAAACAGCTCCTCGCCGGCCAGGCGAAGGGCGCCGACACGGCCGTGGGCATGGAGGGCCTGCTGACGGGGAATTTGCAGATGACCGGCATTGCCGGGGACCCGTCCAGCCGCCAGGCGACCGGAAAGATCAACATCCGCGGAGAAAAACTCTACCGGCTGCCGGTGCTGCTGGGCTTCCTGCACGTGATCTATCTGACGCCGCCGGGCGATCCGGTTTTCCGCACCGGACAGGTCAGCTACTGCCTCCGCGGCCAGAAGCTTTCCTTCCTGGAGATCCAGTTGCAGGGGACGGGAATGTCGATGGTCGGTGGCGGCGGCATGGACATCCGGACGGGCAAGTTGGACCTGACCTTCGTCACCGGTCCGCCGCGGATGCTGCCCAGCCTGGGGGCGTTGGAGGAGGTGATCGACGGGATTACGGGCGAGTTCCGCACGGTCCGTCTCACCGGCACGGTCAGCAAGCCCAAGGTCTCGGTGGTTCCGCTTCGCCGCCTGCGGCAGACGCTGCGGGAACTGCTCGACCACAGCTCGCGGTAGCCCGGATATTTCATGACATTCTTGCGTAAACTGCCGGGAGATGACTTCACGACGGAAGTTATGACGATCAATGCAGAGGGGGCACCCTGACAGACTGTTCCTTCCGGCGCGGGCATTTTGGTCGCTCGGCAAGGCCGCACAAGCGAGATTCCGCAGGCGTATCTTAACGATACGCCGAGGACAGCTCGCGCGGAGAACGCAGCCGACGGCCAAAAGGCACCGCCGGACGTGAGAAGGTCATGGAATGTTCGGGCTAAGCCGCGCCCGGTCGGCGTTGCCTTTGCTCGGCGGGGCGGTTACCATTCCCGACCGAACCGTCGACGGCAAAGGAGGTCTGCCCATGGTGCAGGCAAAGGTAGGGATCATCGGCGGCAGCGGCCTCGGCGACGCCCTGGCCACGGCCGTGCCGGGCAAGACGACCGAGGTCAACACCCCCTTCGGCCGGCCGTCGGCGCCCCTCATGGAAACGAACTGGCACGGCACGCCGGTCGTCGTGCTCAACCGGCACGGGCCGGGCCACCTGATCCCCCCGTCCGCGGTCAACTACCGGGCGAACATCTACGCCCTCAAGGCCGCCGGCTGCACCCACGTCATCGCCTCCGGCGCCGTCGGCAGCCTCCGCGAGCACATCCAGCCCCGCGACCTGGTGATCCCCGACCAGGTGATCGACAAAACCTTCCGCCGCGTGCCGACGTTCTTCGATGAGTTCTGCGCCGCCCACGTGGAACTGGCCGTGCCCTTCTGCCCGGTCCTCCGCGGGCACCTGCTGAGCTGCGCCGACGCCGTCTCGGCCGAGGTCCACGACGGCGGCACGTACGTGTGCATGGAAGGGCCGGCCTTTTCCACCCGGGCCGAGAGCGAAATGCACCGTAGCTGGGGCGGCGACCTGATCGGAATGACCTGCATGCCCGAGGCCAAGCTCGCCCGGGAGGCCGAGCTCGCCTACGCCCTGGTGGCCCTCGCCAGCGACTATGACTGCTGGAAGCCCGCCGCCGGGGAGCTGGACAAGCACGCGCTGCTCAAGGAAATCATCGGCAACCTCACCGAGGCGACCAAGAACGCGGTCTCCTTGATCAAGGCGGCGGTGGCGCGCTTCGATCAAATCGCCGAGACGCCCTCCCCGGCCCACACCGCCCTGGAGCTGGCCATCTGGTCCGACCGCGAGAAGATTCCCCCCGCGGCCAGGGAAAAGCTCGGCGTGCTCGTCCAGAAATACATATAATCCCCACTGCAAGGAGCGCCAAACCGACGACGGGGCCGCCCACCCGCGCTGGTCGTCACCATCGGCCCCTTCGCCGTCGCAGCGCTGCGGCCGGGACGACCAGGACCGCCAGCGCAGCCGGTTCGGGCACACTCCTGCCCCAGCCAGATGCGTAGAAGTCCGCCCGGAGAGGTTGTTCACGTACGATGCCTCAACCCCTACCCAATCGACCTGATTGTCTGTCTCGTCTGCAAGGCGCAGGTGCACGGGCCGGTCCTTGCCAAGCTCCAGTGCCCCCCAAGCGAAGTTGGGCACGAACCCGGCCGGGGGCAAGGCCCGCTTGGAGCAGTTGGCCCAGTGGTACGAGAAGTCCTGGGCGCAGGCGGTCGCCAGCCTGCGAGAGGGGCTGGACGAGACATTCACGATCAACGGCACCGGCCGGCCGGGCAAGCTCCGGCGGTCTCTGGCGACGACGAACCTGATCGAATCTCCGGGCGCAGGCCCGCAGGGCCGAAAGGAATTGGCCGGGGGCGCGAGCCCCCGGTTGGCGCGTCCAAAACGCTAATAGCCCCGGTGGGGCGAAAGGAATCCTCCCCGGTAGCATTCTTTCGCCCCCTTGGGGCTTGCGGCTTTCGGGCAGGGGGTCGGAAAAGGCAAAGCTGAAAGCTGGAAGCCAAACCCGAATTGCCCGCTGTTGGGCAAGTCGGTCCCGAAGGAGAGGTTGGTCATTTCGTCTCGGAAACCTTCTTCGTTGTGAGGGTCTTGAACGAAGAGATCTTCGGGCCGACCGTGAAAAGGTTCCCGCTGTCGGGGTCGAAGGCAAAGCGGGCCGCGCCCAAGGCCCTGGCGGAAACGTGGGCGGTAATCGTCAGAGCCCCGCTGGCGGAGTCACGGGTGAAGATCCCCAGGGCGGCGGGGCGATGATAGTACCCTTGCAGCGTGAGGAAGCAGCCGCTCTTGCCGTCGGTGGCGAAGGCGAACCGGTCGCCGCGGCTCCACGGCGGCCCGCCGAGCCCGCTGAAGGCCGGGGCCGCCTTGCCGCCCGCAAGCATCGTCAGCGTGCCTTTGTCCGCGTCGCGTCTCAGGAGACAGAACTTGTCGGGCGTCTTCTTGTCGGCCCAGCCGCCATTGAAGACATACAGGTGCCGGCCGTCGGGACTGAAGGGCAGGAGGCCGCTGGCCATTTGCAGGGTCGGCTGTAGGTCCAGGGCGGAGATGTAAGTGGGTTTCCCGGTCTTCGGGTCGCAGGCATAGGCGTCGACGCGCCCGGTGCCGTCCATCATGTACAGGTTCCGCCCGTCAGGCGAGAGCACCATGGGCCCGTAGCGATTCTTGGCATGGGTCGCCGTGCGTCCTTCCTCGACCGGCGTGCCGTCGGCATCGAAGCGGCACCAGACCAGCGTCGCGTCGCCGGCCATTTGATAGCTGCGGTTCTGATCGGGCGTCAGAACCCCCAGGCCGAGTTTCACCGGCAACTGCTTGCCCTTCAAGGTTAGTTTCCCGGTCTGCTTGTCTATGGCGTACCACTGGAACAGCGGCGGGCCGTGGCTGCCCGCCCGCAGGTACAACATCGCGCTGCCGTCGGCTGGCCGCCGGATGGAGAGGATAACCCCCACGCCTCTCTCCGGGTCATGGTGGTTGAACGAGACCGCGCCCAGGTATTTCAGCTCCGCCGTCGTCGGGTCTCGTTCGAACTGAAGGACATACTCGGCCGTGCTGGCCGCGTACACCCACTTCTCGTACACGGCCACGCCGTAACTCCATTGATTGCCCTGCGCCCAGGCGGGCTTGCCTGGATCGGGCTCGGGCAGGTTCTTGCCGGTGAAGGTCGTGACCGGGACGAGGGCGGGGACCGTCGTGGGTCGGCTGGTCACGGCTTCGGTGACCGCCTCGGCGGCCAGAAAAATGCCCACTGCCAGGGAAAGCACCGTCATCCTCGCTTTCATTGCTTTCCTTTCGCCGTTAGCGATCCCGCATCCCGCGTCGGCGGTCCTCACGCGGGCGTCATTCGTTTCGTGCCGGATACCCGCATCCCGCCACACTCTCAACCGGGTTGCGCCATCGCGGCTTGCCGCATGTGGTCAGTCATTCACCCGGGATTCCCCAGATAAACTCCAGCTCACGACCAGCGTGGGCCTTTTCGAGGATTCTATCGCGGTCTCGGAGACCGACAAACTCTTTCCGGGCTCCGGCAAGGGGCATTGGGCCCCGTCTGGACGTGGTGCTGCCCGCATCCGAGCACCTCGTCGAGTTGGCGATACGGCAGCAGGCTACGGTCCCGCCGGCGGCGGGTTGGCCATGGTGAAGCCCATCCAACTGGCGAAGTCCGGGCAGGTCCAGCGGACGGTGTAGCCGTCGAGTCGCCGCCCGTCGAAGACGCGAAGGTCGGCCCCGTCGGCGTGCTCGGTGTGCTTGAAGGTCAGCTCCACCACGGCCGGGCTGCCCAAATCCAGCGGCCTGGCCCTGCCGGTCCTCTTGACGGCCTCGGCCGCGCCCTCGCGGATCAGTTCCGTCGACTTCTCCGGCGAAAGACAGGTGGCCCCGTGCCGGGCGTGGCCCTGCTTGACGCAGACGGTGACGGTCTCCGGCCCGAACAGCTCCCTCGCCTCGGCGCAGAGCTTGTCGTCGCCGCTGACCATGATCACCGGCACGCCCATCGCCCCGGCCAGGGCACCGTCGATGCCGATCTCGCCGATCTCCCGGCCGTTGACCTTCAGCCGGAACCAACTGGCGCTGCTCATGGTGTGCTCCAGGACCGCGTGCAGCGTGCCCGCCCGGGCGTGATAGCCCAGCAGGATCAGCCCGTCCACGCTGTCGTCCAGACCCACCCAGCGGACCATGTTGGCGCCGCTGCCGCGGAGGTACCTCGCGGCCGGGTGCAGCTTGGGCAGCGGGGCGTTGAACGATTGGTAGTGATTGTCCCAGACGATGATCTCCTCCACGCCGGCGGCCACCAGCCCGCCCACGGCGGCGTTGATGTCGCCGACCATCAGCTCCAGGCCCTCGGCCCGCAGCCGCCCGTCGCCGATCGTCTGCTCGCGGCGGCAGATGCCGCTGATGCCTTCCATGTCCACGCCCATCATGATCTTCATGCCCGTTCTCCTTGCCTGTTTGCCCTCGCGGGCGGGCAGCATATCATATTTCCGCGGCGACGGGCAAAAGCATCGTCGCCCGCCGGCGGCAGCGCGGGCCCACTGAGCGCGGGCGGTGGGCCGCTGGCCTGATGAGAATGCTCGCCGAAGAGGGGCTATGACTTTGGCTGTGTCGCCGCCGGGGACAGCTCTTTCAGCAGCGCCTTCGCCCGCGCGCCGGCCGGGGTGGCGCCGTAATCGAGCACGATCCTGCGGAGCATTTCCACCGCCTTTTCCGTCAGGGCGTTGGCGAGGTACAGCTTGGCCATCTCCAGCCGCTTGGCCGCGGTCGACTCGGGCGTGCGCGGGGCGGTGGTGGTCTTCAGCGGCGGCATGCGCTCGGCCACCGGCGTGACCACGCCGTCCACGGCCGGCGGGTCCCAGCGGAAGCTCGGCTCCACCGATGCCAGCACCTTCTCGACCTCGGCGCGGAGTTTCCTCAGATCGAAAGCCTTGCGCTTCATGATCGCCAGGGCGGCCCGGACGTCCCGGGCGGCCTGATTGGCTTTGGTCTCGGCCTGGTCCAGAGCCTGCTCCGCGTCGCGGATGCGGGCGCGCAGCATCGCCCGGCGTCTGAACCCCCTGAGTGACTCCTCGCCCAACAGCTCCAGGGCGCCCAACTGGCCCTTGAGCCGTCCGACGGTTCGCTTGCGGAGCTTGATCTCGTCGTTGAGGTCGCGCAGCTTGCGGTCGGCCTCCTCCGCCTCCTGGCGGGCGGCCTGTCCCTCCGCTTCCACGATGGTGATCTTGCTCTCGACCTTGGCGGCCTCCTCGTCGCGCCGGGCGTAGGCGGCGCTGACCCTGGCGTAGGCATCGACGAAAGGCTGGCGCTCGCCCAGGTCCTTCTTGAGCCGTTCGATCAGTCGCATGTTGGCGTCGGAGAGCTTCGGCGGCTTGGGCTGGCCCTGGTACCAGGCGATCAACTGCCCGACGTTGTTGAGGATGGAAGGATCGCCGCCGGCCAGCCGCCCCGCCCGGATGCTCGCCACCAGCGCGTCTGCCAGCTTGCCCTTCTTGCCTTGCAGACACCCCAGCACGCCCCAGGCGGTGCCGTTTTCCGGCTGGATCCTGACGAGCGTCTGGGCCGGAAAGTACGCAAGCTGCGGCTGGCCGAGCTGGAGCATCCGCCGCATGTGGGCGTTGTGGAGTTCGACGTTGAGCCGATCGACCGCGCAGCCGCGGGCGTAGGCGGTGATGGCCTCGCGCGGGTGGGCGGCCTGCCGGACCTGGGCGATGAACTCGGCCACGCGCCTGGCCGGGCGGGTCGTGGCGGGCTGACTCGCGGGCGGCGCCGCCGGGCGGGTCTGGGCGTCCTTCGCCGGCTCGGCCCGGACCGGCAGCACTGCCCCGATCAGAGCCGCCGCGATCATCGTCGCCGTCGCTCGTCTGCTCATCGCCGCTTTCCCCATTCGCCCGAGTGAGGCTACTTGGCCGCCTTCAGCCCCGCCAGCAGCACCCTGGCCTCTTCGGCCGCCTTGGTGGCGCCATAGGTCTTGACGATCTCGCCGAGGATCTGCGCCGCCCGCTCGCGGAGGTCGTTCCGGACGTACAGCCTGGCCATGTCCAGCCGCTTCTCGGCCGCGGATTCGGGGTCTTCGGGGACGGACCCCTCTTCGGCCGGCGGCGGCGGGAGGTGATCGATCTCGTCGGTGACGACGCCGTCGACGGCCGGCGGATCCCAGCGGAAGCGGGCGGTCACCCGCGCCATCGCCTGCCGCCGCAGCTTCCGCAACTGCTCCAGTTGGCCGCGCTTGGCCTTCAGGTCCCGCAGGATGCCCTCGCCCTGGCGGCGGAGGCTGCGGATCTTCAGCTTCAGCTCGTCGATCACTCGCTCCTGCTGGCGGATGCGGAGGCGTGTGTCCGCGCTATAGGGGTTGCGCCAGCGGTAATACACGGATCGCCCGGAGGGGTCGACGTAGTAGCCGCCGTAGGTGTAGTAAAGGTCGCGACGGAGGCTGTCGATCACGTCCTCGGTGTATTCAATCTCGTCGTTGAGGTCGCGTATCTTGCGGTCGATCTCCAGGACCAACTGTTCCAGGGCGACCGCGTCGGCGTCGGTCGCGGCGATCTTCTCGTCGAACTGCTCGCCCAGCCCGGCCTGGGCCTTGTAGGCCTTCTGGACAGCGGCGTAGGCCTTGGCGAAAGGCGCGCGCTTGCCGAGGGCGGCTCGGCTGCGGTCCAGGGCGCGCTTGGCCCGGTCGGGTATCTTCGGCAGGTCGAGTTCGAAATCGTACCAGGCGGCCAGTTGCCCGGCGTTGTGCAGGATGGACGGGTCCTCCCCGGCCAGCTCCGCCGCCCGCATCGTCGCCGCCAGCGCCTTCCCCAGCTCTTCCCGCCGGCCGTGCACGTAGCCGACCACCCCCCACGCCGTGCCGTTGTCCGGCTGGATCGCCGCCAGCACCCGGGCCGGGTAGTAGGCGATCTTCGGTAGCCCGAACTGGAGCATCCGCCGCATGTACGCGTCGTGGATCTCCGGCCGGCTGCGGTCGATCGCACAGCCGCGGGCGTAGGCGGACATGGCCTGACGGGGGTGGGTCGCTTCCCGGATGGCCTGGATGAGCCTGGCCAACCGTTCCGCCCGATCGCGGTCTGGCCGGACGGGCGCGTCCGCCGCGGCGGCGGGCGGATCAGCCGGCGCCGAAGCGCCCAGCAGCGGCAGCAGGGCGAGGCTGATCGCAAGTGAGGCGGCGTGTTTCATCTCGGCCTCCCCAGCACGTCGATCGCAGGTTTCGCTCCTGTCTCATCATATCGTCCCGCGGCGGACGCGCCCACAGGGAATGTATCCCGGCCGCGCCGCCAAGAGCCGCTCGCCCGCAAGGCCGCGTACGAGCCCTTGCCGCCGGCATCTGCGGCACTCGGCGTCAGCGCCGGCGGGCCTGCCTGCGGCGCTCGGAGCCGCCGCGGTCGCGGACTTCCCGGTCGTCGGAGCGCGTCGTCGGCCGGGGCCGAGCGGGCGTGGTTGCCCGCACCGACGGACGTGGCCGAGCGGGGAGGCTTCGCCTGCCAATCACAGGCCGGGCGGAGCCGGACCTCGCTCGCAGAAGCCGCTCCGCCGCCAGCCGCGGAAGAACCTGACTGGGAGTTCGCAGGGCGCGGAGGCGCTCGCTTGGGCTTGGGATGCTCCGTAGCGACCGCGTCGGGGTTCTGATTGCAGGCCTCGGGCGTTCGACCGGCGCTCTGGTCCGCACGGACGGCCGGGGCCGAGCGGGCGTGGTTGCGCGCGGGGTCGGGCGCGGCCGAGCGGGCGTGGTTGTCCGCACCGACGGGCGTGGTCGGTCGGGCGTGATTGTCCGCAAGGAGGGGCGTCGCCGAGTGGGCGTGGTTGCGCGCGGGGTCGGGCGCGGCCGGTCAGGCGTGGTTGCCCGCGCTGACGGGCGGGGCCGAGCGGGCGTGGTTGCGCGCGGGGTCGGGCGCGGCCGAGCGGGCGTGGTTGTCCGCACCGACGGGCGTGGTCGGTCGGGCGTGATTGTCCGCAAGGAGGGGCGTCGCCGAGTGGGCGTGGTTGCGCGCGGGGTCGGGCGCGGCCGGTCAGGCGTGGTTGCCCGCGCTGACGGGCGGGGCCGAGCGGGGCGGGACCGAGTTGGCGTGGTTGACCGCACCGATGGCCGGGGCCAAGGGGGGCGGGGCCGAGCGGGCGTGGTTGACCGCACCGACGGACGCGGCCGCCCCGGCAGACCGTGGTCAACCCGCGCCGGCCTGGGGCGACCCACGATGGTCGTCCGCCTGCCGGGCAGGCCGCCGATCGACCCATGAACGCTGAACTTCGATCCGCTGTAGCCGAAGTAAATCGAACGATGCCGGGGAGTGACCACGAGCCTGCCGTACAGGGACTTCTGATTGCGCGGGGTGACGATCAGCCGCCCCGGTCGCCGGTCGCGCCGATGGTCACGCCATAAGTGGTGGAACCAGTGCCAGTGGACGAACAGCGGGTAGCCGTAATACGCCGACCCGCGGAAACCGTAGAAGTACGGATAGTAGCCGTAGTAGCTGATGGAGAGACCGTACCGCGGCTCCAGGATGTAGCTGCGCTCCTCCCGGAGTTCTTCTTGCCGGCGGTCCAGCTCCTCGATCAACTTGCGGATGCGCTCTTCCCTTTCCCTGGCCGCGGTGGCGGCGCCGGCGAGGTGCTCGGGGACAAAGACGGTTTCGCGGTCGGCCTGCTCGAAGAAGGCCTCGGCCGCCTGGTAGGCCTTGTCGAAGGCCTCCTGCCTGGCGAGCTTCGGTCGGAGCTTTTCCAGGGCTTTCCGCACCGCCTTGGGAATCTCGTCCTTGTCGGCCTCGTGGTCGTACCAGGCGACCAACTGGCCGGCGACGTCCAGGATGAAGGGATCGTCGCGTTTCAGCCTGGCCGCCTTGACCGCGGCCGGCAGGGCCTGCTCGAACTCGCCGCGGCGGGCGTGCATGTGGGCGACGGCCGCCCAGGCCAGGGCGTTGTCCCCGTCCAGCTTCACCAGCAGACCGGCCGGGTGGTAGGCCAGCTCCGGCAGGTCCAGGGCCAGCATCCGCCGCATGTACGCGTCGTGCAGCTTGGCGCTGTTGGGAAACTCAGCCGCCGCCCGGGCGTAGGCCATCGTCACCAGGGTGGGGTTCAGCTCCTGCTGGATCGTCCGGATGGCCGATTTGAGGCGGGCCGGCGGCTCGCCGGCAAGCCCGCTAACCGATCCCAGAAACAGTATTCCGATTGCGAGAATGCCCATGGTTCGCATGGCGATCTCCAGTCCATTTCGACTTCCGTGCTCTCCGTTACCATTCTAGCTGCCCGGCGGCCGGACGTCCACGCGCGCCGGCGCGGGCAGGCCCGCCTTGACCTGCGCCCGGCCGGGCTGCTACCATACTCTCGTGATCGTCGTCGTCGACAACTACGACAGCTTCACCTACAACTTGGTGCAGCGGATCGGGGAGCTGCAAGCCCGCCGGGGCGGCCAGGCCGCCGCGGGCCAGGAGATCCGCGTCTTCCGCAACGACGTGACCACGGCCGAGGCCGTGGAGGCCGAGTGCAAGCCCACGCACCTGCTCATCTCCCCCGGCCCGTGCACGCCCGACAAGGCCGGGGAAAGCATGAACTTCATCCGGCATTTCCACGGCAAGATCCCCATCCTGGGGGTGTGCCTGGGGCATCAGTGCATCGGGCAGGTCTTCGGCGGCAAGATCGTCCGGGCGGGGCGGCTCATGCACGGAAAGACCAGCGAAATCCGCCACGACGGCAAGGGCGTCTACGCCGGCCTGCCCAACCCGTTCGTGGCCACGCGGTATCACAGCCTGATTCTGGACCCGGCCGGGCTGGACCCGGACTTCGAGCATACCGCCTGGACCACCGACCAGAACGAGCTGATGGGCATCCGCTCGCGGACCCACCCGACCGAGGGCGTGCAGTTCCACCCGGAGAGCTTCCTCACCGACGTCGGCCACCAACTGCTGGCCAACTTCCTGAAGCTGTGAGGCCGGACGGATGCGGCCCACGCACAGAGTCCCCGGCCGGCGGACGGCCCGTTCCTTTACCATAGTCTCCACGCTTGTATTGTTGCCCGGGCGGCCGGTGAGGTTACAGGCGCCGCGAAAAAGCCTTTTTACGCATGGCCGCGGCCCGGGCGGGATGCGGTGATAAGTCTTTGCGGCGCCAAAGCCTCCGGCGGCCCGGGGCGTGCCGGAATTTCCGCCTGCCGGGAGGGCGAATTCCCGGCCGCCAGCCGCTTTCCCGCCGGGGGGCCTTCAGCGCCGAAGCTCGCCAGGAGCAGGCGGCGCTCACTTCGGCGTGCGGACGGGCGGGGGGAAATGGTAAAATCTCCGGCCGGCTGCGATGACCTCGGTATTTTTTGGAGGAAGACCATGCCCACGGCCACGATCGCACAGGCGAGGCGATGGCTGCTTGCCGCGATGCTTCTGGCCGCTTTGCTGTCGCCCGCGCCGGCGGCCGGCGGCGAGGTGGAGAAGGTGGCCGACCTCTCGGCCTTCATCCGGAACTACCTCGGCGCCGACGCCAAGAAGGAAAAGTTCCAGTTCGCCGTCATCAGCGACGCCCACGTCGGCTCCGACGCCGGCGCCGAGAAGAACTTCCGGGCGCTGCTGAGCGACATCCGCGCCGCCGGCGGGATGGACTTCGTCGTCAGCACCGGCGACCTGACCGAGAGCAAGGCCGAGCACGCCCGGAAGTACATGGAGATCTTCCGGGAGATCCTCGCCCGGACGCGGCACGTCGCCGTGATGGGCAACCACGACGGTAAGGGCACGGCGGTCATGCAGGGCGTCTACGGCATCGACTGTGCCGGCGAGGCCGTCAACTGCAACTATTCCTTCGACTACGGCAAGCTGCACTTCACCATCGTCCACAACGGCCAGCGCGAGCTGCTGGACCCGATCAACCGGAAGTTCCTCGCCGCCGACCTGGCCGCCGCCAGGGACCGGCCGACGCTGCTGTTCTATCACATCCACGTCATGTGCCCCTCGCCCGGGCAGGCCCACCTTTCCTACATGGGCGAGAAGCGCTACCGGGCGCTGGAATTCCTCAACGGTTTCCCGCAGATCCAGGGCTGCTTCGCCGGGCACGATCACGCCTTCTGGCACGGGCGGTACATGGACAAGAACTTCTTCAGCACCGTCGGAAGCTGGTACCAGTGCGGCGGCACCCGCAACGGCTGGTGGTGGCTGAAGGTCGACGGCGAGAAGATCACCGTCCTGCGCAAGCAGATCGGCAAGCCGGCCGAGGCCATGCCCGCCTGGGAGGAGTTCCCGCCTTACCCGACCGCCATGCAGAACGCCGAGAAGCGCAACGGCCGGCTGGAAATTCCCCTGTTCGCCGAGAAGCTCACCGGCGCCGGCTACTACTGGGGCACGCAGGGCTACCTCACCGGCCGGCAGGAAGGCGTGGCGCCGGTGGCCGGGGAGAAGATGATCTGCTGCATGGAGCTGGGGCGCGTCCGTCAGGGCGTGCTGGGCTGCCAGGACTACAAGGTGAATCCCGGCGACCGGCTGGCCTACTGGATGTTCGTGCCCCCGGGGGCGCAGCAGTGGGACGTGGGCGTGCGGGTGGCCGACCGCCGCTTCGAGCGGCTGAGAGACCAGAACGGGCTGCCGGCCTTCGTCAACCTCGGCAAGGCCGGCGTCTCGCCGGGCAACTGGCTGTATCGCGAGATCCCGCTGGGCGGGATCGACCGTTGGTTTTCGACGTTCACCGCCCGTACCCCCGGCCGCTACGCCAGTTGGCCGACGCGGGGCCTGCATTCGAGCTGGCGGCTGTTCCTTGACGATGTGTGCCTGCTCCGGCAGGCCGACGGCGCCGCGGCCGCAGCGGCCCCGCCGGGAAAGGTCGAGAAGCTGAAGGCCGAGACGGTCGGCGCCGGCTACGTCGTGCTGGCGTGGGAGAATGCGGCCGGCGCGCGTCATTACCGCGTCCAGCGGGCCGAGGGCGGCGAGAAGCGGTTCATCGGCACCAGCCCCGTCGGCAGGTTCTTCGACTTCACCGTCCGGGCGGACAGAGAGTACGAGTATGCCGTCACGGCCGTGAATGCCGCGCTGGCCGCCGGCCCGGCCGGGACCGTCGCCGTCGAGACCGCCCGGTCCGACCCGCCGCCGGCCAAGGTCACGGGACTGAAGGGGGCGCTGCTGCCCAAGGGCAGGTTCGTCTTCGCCGGCACCTGGCATGCCAAGCCGGCCGTCCACATAAGCTGGGACGGCAAGCACGACCTCAACGACCTGCGCGTCAAGTCCTACCGTCTGTATCGCGTCCTCGACGGCGAGAAGAAGCTCTTCGCCGAGACCATCGGCCGGTACGCCCTGGCCGACGAAGGCAAGCTGGGCGATACGTTCGCCGTGGCCGCGGTCAACCACGCCGGCCAGGAAGGCCCGCCGGCCGAGATCCAGATCACCCAGACATGGAAAGGCCCGGGAGAGGCCTTCCACCTCCGCACCGGCAACGAGGACGCCGGCAAATAACCAGGGAGCACGCCCGGGATCGACGCCAAGCCGCCCTTGCCCGCCGGCCGCGCCGGAAGAGGAACCGACCACACAGCCCGCTGAAGCCGCCGGCTGAAGCGGCCGCCGCCGCGGGTGCCGCCTCATAGAGCCCGGTCGAAGGCGGTGAGGTAGAGCTTCTGCGCGCCGCAGTAGAGGCAGCGGGCGTGCCGGGGCGGCGAGAATGCGGGCGGGCGCGAATGCCCGCCCGCTCCAAGCTCCGCTGAGACTCGCCGGCTACCTGCGGCGCCGGATCAGGGCCAGCGCGCCCGCCGCCAGCGCCGACAGCACGCCCGGCTCGGGGACGGCCGCGCCGCCGCCGGCGCCGTAGTTGTCCGCCCAGAGGGTGTAATCGCCGCCGTCGGCGACGCCGTCGCCGTTGAAGTCACCGTCGCCCCAGGCGCCGGGCTGTCCGTAGTTGTCCGCCCAGAGGGTGTAGTCGCCGCCGTCCACGCGCCCATCCAGGCTGGCGTCGCCGACGAGGAACTGCTTGGCCGGCCCGCCATTGAGGTAGTACAGGTTCAAGCCGTTGAGGTCGATCTTGGCCCCGGCGTTGAGGACGAGCCAGTTCACGTACATCGCCTCCGCCCCGACCCAGCCCGGCTGGTTGTCGCGAGCGTTCACCAGTCGGATGTTCCCGGGGCTGACGCCGCCGATCTGCAGCGTGCCCAGGGCGAAGTTGCCCACCCAGCCGCCCGAGACCGCACCCATGTCCTGCCCGGCCGCCTCGACCGCGTCGGTGTCCGCGGGGCCGCCCTCGAAGATCAGCGTCAGGTTCTCCAGACCGGCCAGGTCGGCCGGATCGATGTTCTGGATGTCCAGCGCCGAGCCGGTCATGTGGATCCCGCCGCCCGGCACGCAGGTGAACGAGCCGTTCGGACCGAAGCGAAGCAGGTTGGCAATCGTCACGCCGGACGACGGGCTGCTCAGGTGCAGGGTTCCGTTCCCGCCCACTCCCACCACCAGGTTGCCGACGGTCAGCTCGCCTCCGGAGAGTTCATAGCTGCCCTGGCTTCCCTCCGCCCAGCCGAGCAGGAGCTCCTCGGCGGTGTTGCTCCCGCCGGTCTGGACGACGGACCCCTGCCCGTACTCGCCGACGTACTCCCCGGGGGCGACCAGGACGGCCGGCGCGCTGATCAGGACCGTGCCGTCGCCGTCGTAGCCGACGATCAGCCTGTCGGTGATCGTGAGCGCCCCCCCGCTGTGGGCAAGAAGCCCCGTGCCTCCGTCGCCCACGCACACTTCCTCGGCGACCAGGCTGGCCGAGCCGCTGAGGCTATAGGTGCCACTGCTGCCGGCGTCCCGGCCGAGCGAGATAGACACGACGTCGCCTGTCCCTGCCGTTTGGTTGAACGTGCCTGCGCCGGAGGCGCTGCCGATTGTGAGGAAGCCCAGGACCATGCCCGAACCGTTCAGGGTGCCCGTCGCGCCGTTGGTGACCTCCAGAGCCCCGTATTCGAGCCCGTCCGGCGCCTCGCCGTGCGAGAGGGCGCCGCTCAGGAGGTTGGCCGCATTGAAGTCGAACCCGAGCGCCAGAGTCCCCCCGCCGCCCATCGTGATCCGAGAAGCGGTCAGGGCGTCGGCGAACCACTCCAACCGCCCCTCTCCCCCGTCGGCGCCGATGCGGAGGTCGTCGAGCACGCTCAGCGTGCCCGCCCCGCTGAGACGGTAAACGCCCGCGCCCCAGAACTCCGCCCCGAGGCTCAGCGTGCCCACGTTGGCGACCCCGCCGGTCTGAGTGAACTCCCCCACGTCGGAACAGCCCACCGTAACGGTGTCGCCCGTGAGCGCGCCCGTCCCGCTGAGGGCGTAGGCGCCCGAGCCGGCTTCGCCGCCGAGGACGAGGTGACCCAACTCGTGGGAGCCGGCGTTGTGGCCGGCTGTCGCGCCGTTGGTGATTTCCAGGGAGCCGTCGGTCAGGCCGGCGGGCGCGCTTCCGCTGTTGAGGGTGCCGTCCAGCAGCAGGCCGATGTCGAAGTCAAATCCCATCGCCAACGTGCCGTTGGTGCCGACGAGAACGGACGGCGCCGTCAGCCCGTCGGCAAACCACTCCAGCCTGCCCTCGCCTCCGTCGGCGCCGACGCGGACGCCGGTTCCGACCTGGAGCGTGCCGCCGCTCAGACGGTACGTACCGCTGCCGCCGGATTCGGCCCCGATATTCAGCTCCGTCGTGACCGTGCTGGTGCCGGCGGACTGGGAGAAATCCCCAATGCCTGCCCGCCCGACCACGAGGACATCGGCGGTGAAGCTGCCGGGCCCGCTCAGCACGTAAGCGCCGTCGCCGGAAGCGCCGCAACCCAGGTACACAGTCTGTGAGACCCCGGCGATGCCGGCCTCCTGCGTGAACCGGCCGGCGCCGTCGTAGCCGACGTACAGGTCCCGGCAGGTCATCTGCCCGGTGTCCCCGAGTTCATAGAACCCAGCGCCGAAGAAGTCCTGGCCCAGGTACAGATCGCCCGTAACGGCGTTGACGCCGGCGATCTGGGTGATCCAGCCGAGCCCGGACACCCCGACGTACTCGTCACCTGCGGAAAGCCCACCTCCCTCCATGAAGACGCTGCCGCAGTCGAAGGTGCTCCCGTCGCCCGACTCGCCCAGACGAAGGCTCTGGCAGACCTCGTCGGCCCAGATCCAGGCCCTGCCTTCGTTGTTGATGATGGCCGCGTCGGCGGCGCTCGGCACGTGCGGGTCCCAGGCCCACGTGGAGGACCAGTTATCGTCCCACGCATACAGCCAATAGCAGTTCTCCGCCCCGGCCGGGGCGGCCGCCCAGACCGTCCCAGCGGCCAAAACCGCGGCCGCGATGATTGCACGACAGGATGTCTTGGACATGGGCTCCTCTCTAAACGGAATCCGTGCGAATGCCTGCCTCTCCGTGCTCACCTCACGGCGCACAGGCGCCGCAATGCTCGCCGCCCGGGCGCGACGCCGCGCTCCGGTCTGGCCGGCGGCGCGGCTAAGGCGCCTCGCCTGGCCTGACGGTCAGCGAGACGTTCCGGGTGCTGCTTACGCGCGTGTCGGTGAAGGCCGCCGCCTTGACAGTGATGTTGTGAGTCCCCGGGCTGACATTGGCCTCGAAAGGCACGTCAAAGCCATAGACGGCGTCGCGGTCCAGCATGAGCGTGAAGCCGACCTGATACTCGCCCCCGTCGTTCTTGGGGAACCGCCCGGCGATCGTCACCGCACCCGGGCCGCCGCGGATCATGACCAGGAAATGCACCTGCGTGACCTCGCCCTGGAGCACAACCGTGGGGTTGACCCTGACGTCGAGGTTGATGTTCGAGATCCGATTCCTGGACGACGCCACCACCGCGGCGGCCGTATTCTCCCGCGGCTGCATGAGGATCAGGACGGCAGCGCACAAGCCCAACAACACCGGCACCGCCACCAGCAGCGTCTTCCTACGGGACCTGTCTCGTGTGGATTCCATCTTCGTCTCCTCTTGCCCCCGGGAACGCCGGATCGGCTGCACTGTCGAGGCAATCAGGGCATCACGGACCGCCGTTGACCCTGGGTTCCCCAGATAACCCTATGCCCACCATGATCATGGACTTTCGCGGTGATTGTATCACAATCCCGGGGATCGGCAAGCAGTTTGTTGACTTGCTGGCGGAGGGGTTCTGGCCGCAGCCATGCTGCTTCTGCGCCGCCGCTGGGGTAAGCCCTCCCGGGCGGGGACACACAACGGGGAGTTTGGGCTTGCGGCGGGGCGGCCTTCGGCCAGCAATTTGCCCATGATCCGCGGACCGGGCCTGCACGCGACGAAGCTGGCCGGGGCGATGGTGCTGCTGGCCTTGACCACGGTCGCGGGCGTTTTCTACGGCGCCGCGGTGGCAGTCGAGCCGGCTCCCGCGGCCGATGCCGCCGCCGTGCGGCCGGCGAAAAAAGAAAAAGTACGAAAACTTTCGTTGACAGTACGAAGGCCTTCGTATACAATTCGCCAGGACTTTACGGGAAAGGGGCAGTTCCATGGCGAATCGAAAGCCTCCCCGGCCGACGGACGCTGAGCTGACGATCCTGCGAGTGCTCTGGCAGCGTGGGCCCAGCACCGTTCGCCAGGTCGTCGACCAGCTCAGCCGCGACCGCCCCACCGGCTACACCACCGTGCTGAAGCTGCTCCAGATCATGACCGAGAAGCGGCTGGTCCTGCGCGACGAGCGGCAGCGGTCGCACGTCTACCGGGCGGCCCTGCCGGAGGCGCGGACCCAGCGGCAGCTCGTCGGCGAGCTGCTGGAGCGCGCGTTCGGGGGCTCGGCCCGGAAGCTGGTGGTGCAGGCCCTGGCGGCCAAGAAAGCATCGCCGGCCGAGATCGCCGAGATTCGCAAGCTCCTGGATGAACTCGAAGGGGAAAGCTGATGATGGCCGTCAACAGTGTGTTCGCGAGCCCGCTGGTGGAGCGGCTGGGCTGGGCGCTGGTGCACTTTCTGTGGCAGGCGGCGGCGGTGGCGGGGTCTCTGGCCGCGGTGATGCTGCTTCTGCGCCGCCGCTCGGCCAACGCTCGATACGTTCTCGCCTGCGGGGCGCTGCTGGTGATGGCGGCCATGCCCGTCATCACCGCCCTGGTGGTCGAGGTCCAGCCCGCACCGCGGGCGCAGGCTGCGCCCGTGGCGTCCGAGCCCGCCGCGGCCGCGCCGGCGGCCGTGGAAGTCGCGCCGAGTGGGCCGGAAATCACGCCCCCGCCCGTGCCGCTGCCCGCGGCGCCCGCGCCGGGCGTGGCGGCAGCGCCCGCGCCTGAGCTACAGCCGGCCGCAGCACCGCGACCGGCCCCGGCGCCACCTCCGGCTCAGCCCTGGCGGCAGCGGGCGGGGGACCTGCTCCGCCCGCACATGCCTTGGATCGTGGTCGGTTGGCTGCTGGGCGTGGGGGCGCTTTCGCTGTGGCATCTGGGCGGGCTGGCCCAGGTGCGGCGGCTGCGGCATTCAGGAAACCCGGCCGGGGGAGGTTTGCTGGAAAGCTCACGCCGCATCTGCCGACGCCTTCGCGTGAGCCGCCCGGTGCGGCTGCTGGAATCGGCGCTGGTGAGGACGCCGACGGTCGTGGGGTTCCTGCGGCCGGTGGTGCTGCTGCCGGCCAGCGCCCTGACCGGGCTGACTTCCGAGCAGTTGGAGGCGATCCTCGCCCACGAGCTGGCCCACGTCCGCCGGCACGATTACCTGGTCAATCTTCTCCAGAGCGTGCTGGAGACGCTGCTGTTCTATCACCCGGCCGTGTGGTGGGTCTCCGGCCGCGTGCGGGCCGAGCGCGAGAACTGCTGCGACGACCTGGCCGTCAGCGCCTGCGGCGACCGGGCGACTTACGCCCGCGCCCTGGCCAGAGCCGAAGAGCTTCGCGGCCGTGCCCCGCGCGCGGGCCTCACCGCCCGCTGGACGACCCTGGCGGCCGCCGGAGGAAGCCTGCTGGATCGCGTCCGCCGCATCCTCGGCCGGCCGAGCGGGCAACCGGACCTGCGGGCGACACTCCTGGCCGGGGCGACGGTGCTGCTGGCCTTGACCACGGCCGCGGCCGTCTTCTACGGCGCCGCGGTGGCAGTCGAGCCGGCTCCCGCGGTCGATGCCGCCACGCAGCCGGCCGGAGAGGCCGAGATCGCCGAACTCGTCCGCAAGCTCCGTAGCGATGACGAAACCATATGGCGGCGGGCGGCCAAAAGGCTGATCGAGATTGGCCCGGCCGTGGCCGAGCCGGTGGCGGAGCTGTTCCGGGCCGGGCCGGGCGACGCCCACGCCCTCGAGGTGCTCAAGGCGCTGGCGACCGACCCGCACGTCCAGGAGGTGGTGCTCCGCGGCGTGTCCAGCACCAGGCCGAACGTGCCGACCTGCGCCATGTTCGTGCTGGGCAGGTCGGGCAACCCAAGCCACGTCAAGGCCATCGCTCAGCGCCTGAGAGACCACCCCATCGCGGCGGCCATCGCCCTGGCCCAGTTGGGCGGCGATGAGGCGCATGCGGCGCTGGTGCGGGGACTGCGGGAGGCGCCGGGCGATTCCGTCTGGTTCGTCGCCGGCGAGCTGGCAAAGCTCAAGCGGCCCGAGGCCATCCCGCCCCTCAAAGAGGCCTTGAAGCGTACCACCGCCGAAAACCTGACGTACGCCGCCCGGATCGTCGAGGCTATCCGCACGATCGACGGCAAGGCTCGCACCGCCTTCTTGTACGGCTTCTCCCTCCACGCCATCGGCGACCGGCAGTGGCGTCTTCTGGAGGCCTACGACCTGGCCGGGATGGAGGTTGTCTACGTTCAGCCCTTCCGCCCGGAGGCCACCGACCCGCAGACGCGGGCGCGGGCCTACCAGGCGCTGCTGGCCAAGGGCGCCGGCCACCTAGCGGTCGAGACCCACGCCGGCGGCCGCCTGCTGGTCTTCGGCGGGCTGAAGCTCGCCCCGCTGACGCTGACGGTGCCGGGGGGATACGATCTCTGGGGCGACGCTCACCGCTTCTTCCATCAGCGGGAGCTGGCGCGGCAGGTGGAGCAGTACAACCGCACGCGCTCGGCCGAGTTGGCCGGGCCGGTGGCCGGGACGCGGGCGCACCCGTTCATGCAGGATGATCAGTTCATCGCCTTGCTGCCGGACGGGCGGGTGGCGCTGCTGAAGGTCAAGCTCGTCCTCGACCAAACCAAGGGGGCCGTGCGCCGCTCGATCGTCCACATGGCGGCCATGCCGCTGGATCCTCTGTACGCCCTGATCCCCCCGCAGGCGTACCGCCCGCCGGCCGCCGGGGCCGCCGCGCTGCACATTCGCTTGGTCGGCATCCAGCCGGACGGGTCGGAGGACGTCCTGGACGTCAACGGCAAGAAGGTCGGTCAGATAGTCGCCTTTCGCGGCGGCGGGTTCTGGGGCCCCGAAGAGCAGCATCGCACCTTCGTCTTCGAGGTGCCCAAGACCGATCAGCAGTTCCTGCCGGAACAGTTCTTCCGCGTCCGAACCTCGCCCGAAAAGCGCCCGCTGAGTTCCTCTCAGGGCAGTCGGCTCATTGAGCATCAGGGCAAGCGGCTGCTGGTCTGTTGGCTCATCACCGACCGGAGCTTCAAGCAAAAGCGGTTCCTCTTCACCCGGACCATCCCGATCGAGAAGGTGGACCTGACGCTGCGGTACTATTACGGCCCGCCGCGCGAGTGCGAGTTCAGCTTCACCGGGCCGTTCACGCCGGGCACCACCGCCCGCGCCGACGGCGGAAAGCCGTGCACGCTGGCGCTCAAGCATGACGATCCGTCTGGCGCCGGCGCGTGCTTTCACCTGTCCACGAAGGTGGCGCGCCGTCAGGACAGTCGAATGCTGGTCTACGACACCGCCGGCAGGCGCCACTTGGGCGATTCGCGCGGCGGACGCAGCGGCCCGCGCGGGGAGGAGAGGGACTACGGAGTCCACGGCGTCCCGCTGCGGCGAATCGCGCGGATCGTCTTCGGCGAGAGGCCCCACGAGAAGACGTTCACGAACGTGCCGCTGCGCTTTCCGGGCCGGCCCGTGCTCGACTGCTCGGAATCTCTGGACAAGATGGCCAAGGTTCTCGGCCGGTCGGCAAAGGACATCAACGACCATTCCGTCAAGACGCTGGACGAGGCGATCAAGGTGGCGGACATCGCTCGCGGGAATCACATGCTCAGCGTATATAACCAATTTGCTTCCGCCAAGTTCGCCGAGCTGCCGCCGGAGCAGCAGAAGAAGCTGCGGGAGGTGGCACTGGCCTGGGCCCAAGCCCCCCATCCAAGGATCCGCGACCTGGGCGTTCGCTTGGGGATGCAATGGGGCGGCGGCAGCGAGTTCGTGGACGCCGCGCTGAAGTTGCTCGACGCCGAAGACGACTACGTGCGGCGGCAGGCAGCCGCTTCTCTCGGGCGAGGCGGGGGGCTTCTCTCGGCGCAGGATGTCCGTCAGGTCAAACAGCGGGTACTTGCCAAGGACGACCCGGCCATCAGCCACCATCTGGTCCAGTGCCTGCGAGCGAACAGGACGCCGGCGAGCACGGAGGCCCTGTGGGAGTTGGCGCGGGCCGATGACGACCGCCCGTGGCTGTGGTGGCCCGCGCTGGAACCGCTGAGGAGGCGAAGGGAGATCAAGGACCGCCCTTCGCTGCCGAAGAGGCTCCGGCTGCGGCTGATCCTGACCCAAGGGGTCCCCGAGAGCGAGCAGCACCTTGCCGGCGAGGCGTATGGCCTGCTGCCGGGGCTGCTGACGCCCAAGCTCCAGCGGATGAACGGGAGCGTGCTCGGCAGCGTCTACCGCCTGCTCCGCAAGCACGTCGACAGGCCCAGGGCCACCAAGGCGATGGTCGAGTTCCTCCGCGGCGTGGACGTGGACGGAAGCACCGACTGGGTCATCAACTCCGTCGTCAAGCGGCTGAACCTGTGGTACGGGGTGAACCTCGGCAAGCTCGGCTGGGACGTGCGCGATAGCTGGTCGGCCGCGCGCATGGAGGACCGGCCGGCCATCGTCGCCGAGGTGCTCAAGTGGTACCAGGCGGGAAAGCTCGAGCCGCCCGGAAGGACGGTCCCCGCGGAGGGCACCTTCGACCCGACCACTGAACGGGTCGTCAACACGGGCAGTGCTCGGAAAGACTGCTTCATCGACCTCGACACGGGCGTGCTGGCCAGCCCGCCGGATGAGATGGCGGTGGTGAACCTGCCCCGAGCCCAGAGAGAGAAACTCCAGCGCTGGTGCCGGCAGAACGGCATCGACGCCCTGTGTTACGCCGACTCGGGCGGCGGAAACCTGCGGACCTTCGACATGGTCATCTCGCCGGTCCCCGTCCAGTTCTGGAAGACGGCCGGGGCGGAGGCGATCGGTCAGGCACTGCAACTGGCCGGCAGGCATAGCTCTTACGTGGACACCAGCGTGGTCAACGCCTTGCCCGCCACGGTCGCCTTCAAGACCGCCAAGGGCGGCGTCGGCCTGCTCCAGATCCTGGCCATTACCGACAACCCGCGCGGACTGAGCATCCGCTACAAGATGCTGCGACGCCCGAAGCCCGCTGAGCCCGCCACCACGGCGGCAGGCTCCGAAGGGGCAAGCACGCAGCCGGCGGAGGTTTACGTCATGGCCGGGGACCGTCCGGGCGTCTACTCACTGGCGCATGTCCGGACCGTCAGCCAAGCATTGAAGGCGGCCGGGCTTGAGAAGCTTCCGAAGAACGTCCGGCTGTACCTCCTGCGCGCCGGACCCGGTCGTCCGACCACAGAATGGCTGGTGAACGCAGAGAACCTCCTGAGCGGAAAGGCGGAGGACATCCCCCTTCAGGAGAGAGACGTGCTAGCCACCGAGGACATGCTGAAAACCGCCCGCAAGATACTGGCCGCGCAGCCGGGGGGGAAAGGGTCAGAGGGACCTGCGGCGAAGCCCGGAGCGGACGAGAAGAAAGCGGCGACCTCGCCTGCCACGCAGCCGGCACCTGGTGCTACAAGCGCGCCCGCCCCCACTGGAGCAGGCTCCAAAGGGGCAAGCACGCAGCCGGGCCTGATCAGGCCGGAAGAGGCCATCCGACGTGCTAAGACGTTTCTTGACCATGTGGACAGCCACAAGTTGGCGGAAGCCTCCGCCCTATTGGGCCCGGGCAATCCAATCGCGAAGCTTGAGGACCCGGCGAAGTATCTGGAGCACTTCTGGCAAGGTTTCGAACGCACGTGCGGAGCGCCGTTCATCGCCCGCGGGGACCCAGAGACCAGACTCGAAGGCAAGCGACTCGTCGTCCTTATTCCCCACCAGGGACAGAAGGGGGAATGCGACTTGACTGTCAGCTTCGAGAGCCAGGCCGACGGGATTGTAAGCATTGGTTGGAGGAAGAAAGTTCCCGCCACGCAGCCGGCGACAGCTACGGCGCCCGCGGGCAAGGGCCAGGAGCTGACTCTCGAAGGTGCACAGGTTACCAATGAGTCGCTGGAGAAGCTCAAGGGACTTCGCCTGGAATCGCTGATCCTATACAAGGCGGCCGTCACGGACGAAGGGCTGGCGCAGTTGGCTGGCGTCGGTTCACTCAAGAAGCTCTACCTGAGGACAATGCCCGGGATCAAGGGGCCGGGATTGGCGCATCTGCAAGCGATTCGCGGCCTGGAGTCGCTGGATTTGTTGGGAACATCCGTGGAAGAGAAATCGCTGGTGCATCTTGTAGGCGCACAGGGCTTGAGGGAACTGTCGCTTGGCTACATGCCGCTGACGGAGGCGGGGCTGGCCCAGCTCGGAAGGATGACCAACCTGCGGCGGCTGGGTCTGTACGGATGCCCCGTGACGGACGCCGGGCTGGCGAAGCTGGAACCGCTCAGGCACCTGGAAGGCCTGGACCTCACACACACCCGCGTGACGGATGCGGGGCTGGAGCGGCTCAAGGCGTTCAGGAACCTCAAGGCACTCTCCGTGGGCAGCCACGAGGGCAGACGAGGCGCTATATCACCCATATCAAACGCGGGCGTGGCTCACCTGGCGGCTCTTGTCAATCTCGAGGCCCTGCATTTCAATGGTCCCACGGCGGTGACGGATGAGGGCGTGAAGCATCTTGCGGGACTGAAGCGCCTGAAGCACCTGTCCCTTGTCGGGACGAACGCCAGCGGTCACGCTCTGAAAGAGGTGAGAGACTTGCCGGAACTGGAGAGCCTAATGCTGAGTGGCTCTCAAGCGGCCACAGGAATCGAGCACCTTGCGGCAATGAAAAAACTCTCGTCGGTGTTGGTCTTCGGGCAGTTCAACCGGGAATGGGACGAGCAGTGGCTACAGAGGCTAAGGGGTGCCTTGCCGCCTGGCTGCCATGTTGGCTGGATCGACCCATGAATGCGATCAGGTGCTCTGCGGGCACGTATCGTCTGCGCCGGACGGAAGCGGGGCATCGCTTGATTATGCCGAAGCCCGCCGCGCGGCCGGCTGAAACGGGGGCCGCCGCGGGGGCGTCATAGAGCCCGGTCGAAGGCGGTGAGGTGGAGCTTCTGCGCGCCGCAGTAGAGGCAGCGGTTGTGCCGGGGCGACATCACCCGGTTGCACTTGGGGCACTTGGCCACCTTGGTGGTGATCTTCCCGTCGGGCACGCCGTCGCGGAGGTCGATCTCCTTGACCTTCGCCAGCAGGTCTTCCTCGGTCAGCTCGGCCCTTTCCTGCAAGAGCGACCACATGGCCATGCACACCAGCAGCAGCTTGTCCAGGCGGTCTTCCAACGCCTTGAGTCCCTCCTCGACCACACCCGCCCTGGCCGCTCCCCGGGCGGCCGTACTCGCGGCCTCGGCGTCCATCCGGCTCTGTTGAAGTCCCCATATCACTCCCAGCATGCTGTATTCCTCCCGCTTACGGGTACCCGGGCTGCCCCAGGGCAGTTGGACCGTATTGGTTCTACATACACAGCATAGCAGGGCAAGGCCGCCCCCGCCAGCGGCCGGGGGTGCCTTCACGCGGCCTTTTTGGCGGGTGCGGTGGCGGGTGACGCCGGCCGGCTCGCCGGCGAGGGGCGGGTCGCCGGTTTCGGTCGCCGCGGCGCCGTGGTCGCCCGTGGCCGGGCCACGTCGGCGGGCATGGGCTTGAGCGTGACCGTCCGGGTTTCGTACCGGCCGTCGCGGCGGAAGCGGACCTTCAGCTTGTTGCCGACCTCGTGGCCGCTGACAAGTTGCATCAGTGCGGTCGTCTCGACGATCCGCCGCCCGTCGATCTGGACGATGACGTCGCCGGCCTTCAGCCCGGCATCGTCGGCTCCGCTGCCGGGGACCACCCGCCGGACGCGGAGGCCGTCGGTCCGGCCGGAAACGGCGATGCCGATGTAGGCCTGGTCGGCCTCAATCCGCAGCGGCGGTGCCGGCTGCCGCTGGACCCAGGCCAGCCAGTCGGCCTCGACCTGCTCCAGCGGCTTGCCGAAGACCTTCTCCAGGGCCTTTGCCCCGGTGGGGTCTTCCTCGAAGCCGGCCGTGTACGCGTCGTACCACTTTTTCAGAAGGCCCTTCCGCCGCAGGTACATCAGGATGTACCCCGCCTGCGGGTAGCCCACCAGCGCCCGCCGCATGAACTGGCGGCGGTCGCAAGCGAACAGCCGCTTCCACGGAATCGCCCGCTTGCTGGCGACGGCGCGCTTCAGCAGATTGAGCCGGGGGTTGGGCTCGGGGTCGACGCGGCCGGGCCGCACGCGCGAAGACTCAAACAGCGTCGCCAGGCCCTCCGAGATCCAGATGGGGTGCCGCTGGCCGAGGCCGTCCTGGTCGGCGTCGTGCAGGGCGTGGGTGAACTCGTGGTTGAGCACCATGCCGATCTGCCCCGCCACCAGCATCCGCTCGTCGTGGCGGTAGTATCCGGCGACCGGGCTGCGCGCCAGAATCCCCTCGCCGCCGGAGGGAATCACGATGGTGACGTACTGCTCGAAGCGGTGGCCGAACAGGTCGTTCCACATCGCCTCGGCGTAGGCGGTCAGGTGGTCGCTCAGCTCCGAGAGCGTATGCCGGTCGATGTTGGTGGCGAAGACCAGCTTGTTGGCGTGATCGATGCGGACGATGTAGCCTTCGCCGAAGCGCTCGCCCAGGGCGGCGCGGATCTTCTCCGCCCGATCGCGCTGAATTTCCGCGTTCCGCGCCAGCAGTTTCCGGTAGCCCGGCAGCGGCCGCAGGGAAGCCAGGTCCGGGTCGCGCTGCATGTGGCGGAAGTCGCTGTATCCGTGCCGCAGGGCGGCGTTGAGGTGCTCGATGGCCCGGTCGGCCCGGCCCAGGCGGGCGTGGACGCAGGCCATGTTGTACCAGGCGGTCTGGTCGTCCGGGTCGAGTTGGAGGATCTGCTCCAGGACGCGTATGCATTCGGCCCACTTGCCGGCCCGGGCCAGCTCGACGGAGCGGACGTGCAGGTGGGCGACCCGCCGGGCCCGCTGGGCCGGGCTGAGCTTGGCCGGCTGCGTCGCGCCCGGCTGAGCGGCGCTCTGGCCGCGGGCGGCCTCCGCCGACCGGCAGGAGCAAAACGCCGCCGCCAGGGCAACGGGCAATGCGACCAACAGCCCACGTCTCACAACGGACCTCCGGTGACTACGCTTTCACCTGAACCATTCTACGGTGATTGCAGCGCTGCCCGGCGCGCAAACGTTCGCGCATCTTCCAGTTTGACTGGCGGCAGGCCAGAGAGTTCCCCGGAGAGGGAGAACTCCCCTTCCCTGAGCCCGTCGGGCAGGTTTGGCCCGCGCCCGCGGGGGATGTGGTTGCTGCTTGGTCCCTGGTGCCTGTTGCCCGTTGCCTGTCCGTTCACTCGCTCTGATCGAACATCTTCTGGGCGGCGTTGACGATGTCCTCGACGCCCAGGTGGAGCATCGCCAGCGTTTCCTCCGGCGTCCTGGCCGACTTGGGAATGCTGTGCAGCACCAGCCCGTCGACGCGGACGCCCAGGTCGCTGCCGGCGGCGGCCGCGCAAATCTCATCGAAGACGCCGCCGACGTAGTTGTCCTCCACCACCAGGATCTGCCCGCGACAGTCGTCGCCGATCTGGAGGATTTCCTCGGGGCTGGCCAGCGGCAGGGAGTAGACGTCGACCAATCCGGCCGACAGCCCCGCCGACTCGTCCATCGCCTCCAGGGCCTTCCGGGCCACGTGCACCATGTACCCGCTGGCGACGATGACCAGGTCCTCCCCGTCGATCAGGTGCTTGAAGCCGCCGACGTCGAAGGTCTCGGACTCCTCGTACACGAACGGCACGTCCGGGCGATGGGTCCGCATGTAGCACAGCCCGTCGGTGTTGGCCATCAGCTCGGTCAGCTTGAAGGCGCTGACGGCGTCGCAGGGCAGCATCATGCGGCAGGCGGGCGCCCCGTCCACGCGCCCGCTGCGGGCGAAGGCGCGGAAGAAGGCCAAGTCCGCCAGACCCATCTGGCTGGGCCCGTCGGCCGCCAGCGAGACCCCGGCGTGCGAGCCGCACAGCTTGACGTTGGCGTTGCTGACCGCGGCCATCTCCACCTGGTCGTAGGCGCGCATGAGAAACTTGGCGAAGCTGGAGACGAACGGCACCTTCCCCGCCGCCGCCAGGCCCACCGCCGCGGAGATCATGTTCTGCTCGGCGATGCGGCCCTCGAAGTAGCGGTCCGGGTAGCTGGTGGCGAAGAACTTGGCGAAGGTGGAGTTCTTGACGTCGCCGTCGAGGGCGACGATGTGGTCGTCGGCGCCGAGGGCGTTCAGCGCCGCCCCGTACGCCCGCCGGGTGGCGAGCTGCTTGGTCTCGACGGCCTCGCCCAGCCCGCAGGCGGCGAGGGCCTCCCCGAAGGCGCCGGCGCTGAAGCCGCCCACGGCCGGACGCGCCGGGGCGGTCGGCGCGGTGAGGTGCTCGGCGCGGACGTCCTCGGCGCCGGCCACGCCCAGCTCGGTCGCCTTGGCGTCCAGGTCGGCTATGGCCTGCCCCAACTGGTCTGCACGGAGCGGCTTGCCGTGATAGGTGGGCTTCTGAAGCTCCTGCACGCCCCAGCCCTTGACCGTGCGGGCGACAACCGCCAGCGGCTTTTCGCCCACGTCGGCGGCCAGGGCCTCGAAGATCTCCTCCCAGTTGTGCCCGTCGATGCTGCGGACGTCCCAGCCGTAGGCCATCAGCTTCGCCCCGATCGCCTCCGGCGATTGCTGGGGGGAGACGTAATCGCTCTGTGCCTGCCCGTTGCAGTTGAAGATCGCCCGGGCGGCGGTGAGCTTGTTATCGACGATGAAGTCGACCGCCTCCCAGACCTGTCCCTCGCGTGCCTCTCCGTCGCCGCAGATGCAGTAGATCTTCCTGTCGGTTCCGTCCAGCCGCGCCGCCGCCGCCAGCCCGGCCGCGGTCGAGAGCCCCTGGCCCAGCGAGCCGGTGGCCGAATCGAAGAAGGGAAAGCCGATGGCCGGGTTGGGGTGCCCGTCCAGCACCGAATCGGCCGACCGCAGCGTCAGGGCGTCGTCGAACCGCAGCTCCGAAGGCCGGTCCGGCCGGCCCACCATTCCGCCCAGGTCACAGTAGATCGCGTACACCACCGGCACGGCGTGGCCCTCCGAGAGCACCAGCCGGTCGGCGGCGCCGTTCCAGGGGTTCTTCGGATCGTATCGCATCACCCGATACATCAGCGCCGTGACGATGTGCACCAGCGCCAGCGCGCTGGACGGATGCCCGCTGCCGGCCTCGGTGCACATCCGCAGGATCTGCTTGCTGAGCTGGATGACTTTGGTGTCGAGGTCTTTGTAATCGGCCACTTCCACTCTCCAATGTCACTTCTGGTCTTCGCGGGCCTGTCCGCCCGAGGGGACAGACGTTCCCGGGCTTTGCCCAGGTTGCACACCCAAACGCCCCTCGGCCAGCTGGAAACCGATAAGCTAAGCAATCCCCCCGGGCAAGGCAACAAGAGATTATGGACGGATGGGGCGGAGAAGCCGTCCCCGGGGAACGAGCAGCGGCCACGGTGTGTCGCGCTTGGGCGGCTTGGCAACTTTCAGCGGCTCCAGGTCCTTGTACGGCGGCCGGTCTTTGTGCGCTTCCCACCAGGCGCGGAACTTCTCAATCGCCTTGTCTCGCTGGTCCTTGGTCTTGAACGCCGGCGTTCCATCTCCGCTGCGAGAATCGCGGTCTTTGATGATGATGCCGTAGCCGCCCGCGGATTGTCCCGTCAGCTTCAGCATCGCCAGCAGTGCGAAATCGCAGGCGGCCGTGGCCACATCCCGGTCCGATCCCCAGGACATAAACTCGTCCCGGTCGGACAGCAGGCCCATCAGATGCGGAATGACGCGCTTGTCTCCCATCTTGGTCAGGGCGGCCGTGATCGCCTTGTCCTTGCCGCTG
>CAYNYF010000026.1:0-50985 GCA_964401385.1 uncultured Planctomycetaceae bacterium
AATCGTTGCGAATCGTTGCGAATCGTTGCGAATCGTTGCGTTTCTTTGCGTTCCTGCCCGCCCTCAGGCGGAACACGGAACCGGGAGCCAGGAGCCTGGAGCCGTAGTCCGCCGAAGCAGCCGCCCCGGTTGCGAAGGCTGGATGCGTTTTGCTCCCGATTGCTGACTTGTTGGATTGTGTGATTGTTTCATTCCGGCCGCTGCCCGGCAGCCGGCCGGGTCGTGGCCGCGGGTGGCGAAGCCAGGAACGCCCGCAGCCGTTTTTCGTAGCCGGCGTTGTCGGCCTTTCTGGCGGCCGCGGCCCGCTGGGCGAGAAAGCGGTCGAACCGCTCGCGCCCCACGGCCGAGACCAGCTTGTCCACGGTGCGGCTGACCTCGGCCCGGGCGGCGGCGATCCGCTCCGGGTCGCGCGTCCAGTCCCACATGTCCGTCACCACCTCCGGGCGAATGGCGAGCACTTTTTCGAACTCGCCCTCGGCCAGGGCCGCCGGCCCGGTGCGGACCTTGTTGGCCCGCACGGCCGCGAGTGCCTCGCCCAGCAGCGCCAGCGACTCGTAGTCCTCGATGCCGTCGCGGGCGTTCTCGAGGCGGACGCTCGCCAGCGGCACGCCGTCGGGCCCGGGGTAGACGAACTGCCCGCTGCCGTTGTAGTTCCGCCAGGTGTAGGTGTCCCACGGGGTCTTAGGCCAGGTCTTGTTGGTGGGCTTGTTCCATCCGCCCTGGGTGCCGTACAACTCCCAGCCGCCGATGCCGTACTTGAAGGTGATCCAGCAGAACATGCGGATGGACACGGCCGGGGGGTCCAGCTCGATGCTGGGGTACGGCGGGCGGACGCCGGCCATGTACCACAGCACCGGCTCGCCCAGGGCCTTTCGCTCCTCGACGGCGCGGCGGTTGAACTGGTAGCCGCTGCCGCGCCCGGCGGCCATGGACATGATCGGGTCCCACAGGTCCACGAAGCCGTTGAGTTCCTGCCGCGGGGTGCTGCCGCCGACCATGACCCGCAGCCCGGGGAAGTTCTGCTTCACCGTGGTCGCCTTCCGGCGGTACTCGGCGAGCTGCTCGGCCTTGGTGCCCTCGTCGCCGATGTAGATGACGGCCAGGTCCACGCAGCCGGCCGACTTCAGCGCGTCGTAGTAGGGCTTGACGACGGCGACGTTGACCTCCGGGCCGGGGTGGTTGCCGGCGACGAAGGTGGTGATGCCGCGGTCCAGGCAGAAGCGGATGTCCTCGGCCACGGGCGAGGGCGAGCGGCTGTACTGGGCGGTGGGGCTGAAGCGGTACTTCAGCAGGAAGGCGTAGCTCTCGCGGCGCTTCTCGCGCGACTGCGGCTGGAACTGGCACATGTGGCGGAAGCGCCCGCGCAGGGGCAGGGCGTAATTCCACACATGCAGCTTCAGCTTGAGGCTCACCGGATGTGAGTTGGCCGGGGCGACGGTGACCGTGCCGGTGTAGTCGCCGGGCGCGGCGTCGGCCGGGACGAAGGTCGTGACCCAGACCGCCTTCATCCGGCCGGCCTTGACGTCGAACGGCTCGCCCGGCAGCAGCGGGTCGGGCTTCCAGCCGTGGACGCCGCGCGGGTAGCCGTAGCTGGGCTTGGTGCGGACGTCCTCGGCCAGGCGCCACTCGAGGTTGCTCTTGTCGATGGTGCCGGCGGGGCCTCTCAGGTCGGTCAGCGCGACCGTCACCTTCGCCAGGTCCTTCTCGACGGGGATGACGATGAGCTGGAAGTTCTCGTACTCGCGGGCGGCGGCGGCGACGTCCACGGCCGCGGCGACCCGCCCGCGGAAGGGCATACGGCTGTTGCGGTCGCTGACGCGGACCAGGGGCGAGGCGACGCCGACCACGTAGCCGCAGGCCGGCAGCGAGTGGGCCCGCCGCATCCGCCCCAGCAGCTCGCGGAGATTGGTCTTCGGCGGCGGCGGGGGCGCCGGGAGCTTGTAGACGGCTACGTCGTCGATGAGGAGCTTCGCCCCGGGCAGCTTCTCCATCGGCCAGATGAGCACGTTGACCAGCTTGTCGCCGGCGCGCATGCCGGCGGTGTGGTTCGAGCAGCCCTGCACGTCGGCGGTGATGTTGAACGTCACTCGCGACCAGCGCTTCCGCTGGATGGGCGTGATGAACGCCTTGAAGTTGTCGCCGCGGGTGGGGTTGTTGAACTGCGCGCCCAGACTGTAGCAGCGCTCGGCGCGGTAGCGGAAGGTGAGGTACGTGTGGCCGGTGGCCTGGAAGGTGACCGACCGGGTGAGGATCAGCCCGGCCCCGGCGGCCGAGAGGGCGCCTTTGGTGTCAGCCGCCCCGCCGGAGACGACCTTTCCGCCGCGCCAGGCGGCGGCCTTGCCGTCCTCGAAGTCGTCGGCGAAGACCACCTCGGCGTTTTCCGGCACGCCCGGCGGCGCCGCCCCGGCCGGCGCCAACGACGCAAAGAACAACCAGCTTGCCGACGCCAGCGCCGGCGCGATCGCATGCTTCATCAGGTCGCGTCTCCTTGCTCAGTCCTCGATGCGAAGCTTGATCTCGTCGGAGTTGGCCTTCAGCTCCGGGGCGTACATGGCGCTGGCCTTGGTCGGCAGGGCGCTGAACCGCCCGGGGATCTCCGCCCGCACGCGGTAGCTGAGGCTGTGCCGCCCGCGGGCCAGACGCGCCACGAAGAAGGTCACGCGCTCGTCCCGCAGCTCCATGTAGGCGCCCATCTCGTTGCCGCCGTAGCCGCTGCGGAGGGCGACCGGCTCGAAGCCGGCGGCCTTCATGTCCTCGAACAGGATGTACTCGTAATCGTTCTTGGATTCGATCTCCAGCTCGATCTCGACCAGGTCGCCGCTGGTGAGCTTGTCCAGGTTGTCGAGCTTCTCGCGCTTGTACTTTTCCACCTTCATGTTCAGCGCCTGCCCGCGGCTGCCGGCGGCCTTGACGGTCTTGTCCACGCGGATAAGCTTGTAGTACTTCCGGTCGACCTTGATCTCCAGGCCGGCCCGCGTGATCGGGTCTTCCAGCGTGAAGTTGGTCAGGTAGGCGTTGAAGTACAAGGGGCCCGTTCCCGCCTTGAGCAGCTCGATCTTGTGCCGGCCGGTGGTGACGGCCTTGCCTGCCAGAACCACCTTGTTGTCGAAGGTGAAGAGGTTGGCGGGGTCGATCTTGACGGACTTGACCTTCTTGCCGTCGATGCGAACCTCGACGGTCATGTCGGGCTTGTCCTCGCCGGCCGCCTGGATGTAATCGGCGAAGGCCTCCACCACCAAAGCCGTGTCGCGGGTGCTGTTCCAGTAGGTGGCGTGCTTGCGGTTATTGAGCAGGTACTTGACCAGGCGCGAGGCCTTTTCGCTCTTGGGGGCAACGGCCGCGAGCAGCTTGAGGTAGTACGCGTGGGCCTCGTACTCGCTGCCGTACCAGCACCACCACCAGTTGCCGGCGGGCAGCTTGAGGAAGGCGGTGTGATTCTCGTCGTCCTGGACGAGGAACTGCTCGACGTTGCGGATGAGCATGTCGCGCTCGGCCTTGAGTCCGAGCTTGTGGAGGGCCAGGCCGAACATGGCCTTGGTGTAGACCGCCAGGTGATTGCGGTCGCGGTAGAGGAACTGGCGCATGTCCTTGTTGTCGGACTGTTCGTCGACCAGGACCATGTACACGAAGGCGTCGAGGTTGTCGGCCCGGTTCTTCCAGGGGCGGGTCTTGGTCCTGGCGTTCTTGAGTTTTTGGACCTCGCGGGCTTGGTAGGCCTTGAGCCAGTTGACCCCGCGGGTCAGCACGCCGGGCACGATGGCCACGTCGTTCGCCCGGGCGATCTGGAGGCCGTGGACGACCAGGGCGGTGGTGTGCGGATAGCTCCGCTCGCCCCAGCCGCTGAACCAGCCCCAGCCGCCGTCGGAGCACTGCATGCTCGCCAGCCGCTCCAGGGAGGCCTTGACCATGTCGGCGACCTTCTCGGCATCCCAGACGGGGTTGCGGTGGTCCTTGCTTGCCGGGAAGCCCATCCGCCGCCAGTCCTCGGCCCGCTTGCGGTCGTCGCCGATCTCCTGGGCGTTCAGGTTGGTCAGCTTCTTCTGGATGTCCTTCAGGTCCAGGTTCATCTTCAGCAGGATCTTCTGCGTGATGACCGTGGGCAGGAAGCGGTTGAGCGTCTGCTCGGTGCAGCCGTAGGGGTAGTCGACCATGTACGGCAGGGCGTCGACCATGGCCATCGCCAGCGTGGGCGAGTAGCGGATCTCCAGCCGGCTCTGCTCGGGCCGGCGCTGCCTGGGCACGTTGATCGTGAGGCCGGCGCTCTTGTTCTCCGGCCGGATGACGCCGCAGAAGCTCTCGGTCTTCAGCATGCCGTGGACGTAGACGGGGAAGGATATCTGCATGGCATCGGACTCTTCGTCCGTCAGCGCCTTCATGGTGATCTTGGCCGTGCCCTCCTCGACGACCTTGACGCGCCAATCGACGCGCTTCTCCCCGCCGGCGTCGATCTCGACGGTCTGCGTCAGGTTTCTCTTCATCGGCTTCAGCGTCTTGCCTTCCAGCTCGAGCACGACCTTCGCCTTCTTTTTCGTCTTGAGGTAGTTGTGCACGTTGGCCGAGAGGACCACCTCGTCCTTCTGGACGAAGAATCTCGGGGCCTGGAGGCGGACGATCAGGTTTTTCTTGGTGACGACCTCGGCGCTTCCCTCGCCGCAGCGGGTGCCGGGACCCATCGCCCAGACGCGGCTCTTCCAGGTGGTGAGGTTCTCCGGCATGTCGAAGCTGACCTCGGCCGTGCCGTCCTGCTTGGTCGTCAGCTCGCACAGCCACAGGGCGGTGTCGGCGAAGGCCTTGCGGACGGTGGGCTGGACCATCCCCGGCGCGCCCGCTCCTGCCTCTGCCTGCTTGTCGGCGCGCGCCCCCGTGGCCTTGGCCATCTGGAGACCGTCGGCGGCGTTGGCGGCCACCTCCCGAGCGGCGCCGTTAGTGTCCCCGCCCCCGGCGAACCCTCGGGAGCGCCGGGCGGCGAGGATCTGCGTGCCTCCGGCCGTGCCGGGGGCGGGGGGAGGAGCCTCCTCGACCACCAGGTGGCCGAAGACACCCAGGAAGGACATGCCGATCTCCTTCGGCCGGAGCAGGTTGCGGCCGCCCTTGCTGAGGCTGCTCTCGGTCCGGGGGCGATGCTGCCGGCGCCACTTCCAGAAGAACTGCTTGATCTCGGGGACGTTGGAGCCGCCGGAGATGTACTCGACGGCCTTGTCATAGACGCTCACCACCAGCGAGCCGACGAACGGCTCGCCCGTCGCGTCGGTGACCTTGACGGTGACCTTGGCCTTGGCGGCGGGCTTGTACTCCTTGGCCGAGGGGGTGACCTCCACGTTCAGCACGCGGCTTTCGGGCGGGACGATCACCTCGCGCGTCTCGGTGAACACCTTACCGCCGCTGACGGTCACCGCCTCGACGAAGAAGTTGGGCATGTCCTTCTTGACCACCTTGATCGTCTCGACGGTGCTCTTTCCCTTCAGCCGCAGGACCTTCGGCGGCAGGCAGACGCCGTTGGCCGGGCGGACGAACAGCAGCACCGTCCCGGCGCGGCGGTTGGTGTTGACCATCAGCTCGACCGTCTCGCCCGGGGCGTACTCGGCCTTGTCGGTGAGAAGCTCGATGTCGTTGAAGCGGAAATCGCTGCCCTCGAAGCCCGCCCCGCGGATGACGAAGACGTACGCGCCCTCGATCGTATGGCCTTTCGTGTCGGTGACCTTGTAGCTGAGGCGGTACTGGCCGGCCTCGGAGGCCTTGATCTTCTGGGCGGCGTTGCCTTCCGCGTCGGTGTCCAGGTCCCACTTCCGCACTTCCGTCTCGACGGGCTCGCGCCCGCCGGCGGGCAGGTCCTTGTAGGTGACCTTCAGCAGAGCCAGCTCGCCTTTGCCCTGGACGGGCTTGCGGTCGAGCCTCTGGGCCTTGAAGGAGGCCTGGATCACGTCGCCCACGCGGTAGTGCCCGCGGTGGACCCAGGTGTAGACCTTGAACGGCTTCCGCGCGACCAGCACGCTGCCCGTGCCGACGATCGTCCGCCGCGACTGGTCGGTCACCTCGGCCGTGATCTCATACTTGTGGTCGGTGTCGCCGTAGACCTCCTTGGCGATGCTGGTGTCGATCTCGACCTTGACCGTGCCGTCGGCGCCGACGGGCACCTCCGCCTCGGAGACGATCTCCGGCGGCTTGCGCGGGTGCCACCGCCACCACCACCCCGGCAGCGGCCGCTTGCAGCCCCACTCCCGCCAGCCGGGATACCACTCATAGTCATAGGCGAACCACCAGTAGCCCGGCCCGTAGAACCAGTCCCAGTAGCGCAGCGGGTACCAGCCGGCGCTGTAGTCGGTCCGCACCACCTTGTACTTGACCTTGGCGTGGGTGACCGGGGCGCCGAAGTAGTAGCGGGCCTGGATCTTCGCGGTAATCTTCTCGCCCAGCATGACGGGCTCGGCCGGGGCCTCGACGGTCACCTCGAACTCGGGCTTCTTGTACTCCTCGACGCGGAAGCGCCCGCCGCCGGCGACGCGATTCGGCGGGTGGGGCAGGTGGACGTAATACATGCCCAGCGCAGCGTCCTTGGGCAGTTCGAACTCGCCGTTGAAGCCGCCGTAGGTGTCGGCGGTGAAGGCCTTCTCGAACACCTTCTCGCCCTTGGGGTTGTTGACGCGGACGGTGAAGCTGTTGCCGGCGAAGCTGCTCTTGCCCTCCTGGTCGTACTTGGCGTGGTTGACCCAGAACTTGAACTTGACCTTCTGCTTGGGGCGGTAGACCGGCCGATCGGTGATGGCGAAGACCTTGGTGGCGCTGTACTCCCGGTCGTAGTAATTGCCGTACCACACGCCGGTGAAGCCCAGGTACGCCAGCCGCCCGGCGGGCGTGGTGGCGACGATCAGCCAGCGATACCTGTTCTCCTGGTCCTTGGGCTTGCGGATCACTTGCCCGTCGGCGTCGGTGAACTCGGCGAAGTTGCGGGTGTGGACGGTGTAACGCCAGTTGCCCCGGTTCGTCTTGTCCCGGGTCGACTCCTGCCAGTAGCCGAAGAACTCCAGGTTGCACTTGGGAATCGGCCTGCCCGTGGCCGCGTCGGCGACGAAATAATACGCGGCCTTGTCCAGCCGCTTCTTCACGATGGCGGTGTCGGCCACCCAGATGATGATCCGGCTGGTGTTGCCGCCGGCCACCTTCGCCGTCAGCAGGTAGGCGCCGGCCTTCTGGAGGGGCGTGGTGACGGTGATCCGCTGGTCGAAGTGCCGCGGCCGGGGCTTGAGCTGGAGGTCCCACGCGGCCGCCTGCTTGCCGACGTACTGGCTCTGGTTCTTCGTCACCAGCCGGTAGCCGACGTTGGAGATGTTGATACGGTTCCAGTCCAGCCTGCCCGCGCTGCTCTTGAGGTAGGCCTTCACGTCGTCCAGCAGCTTCTTCACGTGGATTTCGTGGGCGGTGAAGCTGACCTTCTTTCCGTTGCGGAAGCGGAAATCGACCGTCGCCCCCTGGCCGGCGGGGGAGGTCATGATCGGCTCGAACATCCCCCAGTTGCCGACGATCTGGTCCAGCCGCTTCTGCCGCCGGGCATTGCTCCCGGCCCCGAAGCGCTTGATGCCCTGGCGCCAGTAATTGGCCGCCTTGGGATACTGCCGGCGGTTCTCAAAGATCCCCGCCAGCGTGTCCAGCGACTTTTCGGCGTGGTCCTTACCGTCGGCGATGTCCTTGAAGATGCGGATGAAGTTGAACTCCCTGGGCAGCTTGAAGCGCTTGATGCCGGTGGCCAGGCGGGCGATGGTCTCGTCCTCGCCCAGCGTGTGCAGGGCGTAGGTGCCGGAGGTGTCCTTCTTGGCATCATCTTCCTGGCTGTACCGGCCGAAGTACCAGCGGTACTGCTGCATGGTCTGCACGCCGAACTGATGGTGCAGGAACGAGGCGAAGTGGTAGTCGACCTCGGCGCGCCGGGCGGGGTTCTTCTCGGCCACCTGCTCCAGCGCCCAGCGCCAGCGCTGGCCGTCGGTGGTGGATTCCTTCCAGCTCTTGGGGCGGCGGTGGAAGACGGGATTGCCCTTCTCATCGACCGGGGCCCCGCGGCCGCCGCCGTAGTAGCGACTGTGGCGGTATCCCTCCTCGTAGTCGGGCAGCTCCTTCAGGTCGGTCAGGTACTGAAGCCGCCAGGCCTCGTTGTAGCCCCGGTTGGCCAGCAGCATCTTGGACAGCTCGTAGTAGAACGACGCCGCGCTCTGCTCGTTTTGCTCCCGGGCCACCAGCGGCAGCGCCTGGGCCATCAGTTGCAGGGCGCGGACGCGGTCGCGCTCGAAGGCGTTGACCCACTTCGCCCGCCCGCCCCGGTGGGGGCCGCGCTTGAACTCGCCGGCGATGATCGTGCCGTAATGCGGCGCGGCCATGTAGCGCTCGGACGCCTGCTGAAGCAGGCGCCAGTTCTTCGAGTGGGCCGCTATCACCTTCTCAACGAAGGCGTCGAACTCGTTGATCCTGTTCAGGCGCTGGAGGCACTCGACCGCGTTTTGCAGGTCGCTGAGGACCCCACGGGCGTCGTCCTTGGGGTCCACCGCCAGCTTGGCGAAGGCCTCGTAGGCCTCCTTCCAATTGCCGTCCTTCTTGAGCTGCGCGGCCCTTTCGCGCAGGCCGGACTGCCCGGACTTGGCGGGCTGGCCCCGCACCAACGCCAGCGAGGAACACGTCAGCAGCACCACCAGCAAGGATGTTCGTCCAGTACGTGTCATGATCGACCTCTCCGGGAAATGTTTCCTGGGACCTATGATAAACGCCCTGGCTTGTTCCGCCTATGCGCAATGCCTTCCATCGCCTCTTAGACGCGGGAACTCCCGGAACGGTTCCCGAATAATCCCGTCCGCCCCCGCCGATCCGGTGGGCAAATCCGGCCTCGCCGGCACCCCCCGGCCGCCCATGCGCTCAGTCTCGACCGGATTGATTCAGCTTTCCGGAACGTTCCTGCCGCCGAGGCTGCGGTATAGCTGAACGTACGCCTTGGCCGCCGCTTCCGAGGCCCGGAAGGACCGCACCGGCCAGTAGCCGAAGGCCTCGTGCACGCGGATGCTGGCGTGCAGCAGGCATTCAGCCGGGCGACCGACCATGGGAAAGGACGGGTTGTCCCGGCGGCAGTCGGCGCTGACGGCCAGGAGGTTATCGTACTTCCACGGGCCGACGAGAGAGCTTCCGCCGCCCCCGTTGACCCGCAAGTAGAAAGCGTGCATCGTGGTGACCCCCCTGCGCGCTCCGGCCTCGAAGGCATCCACGCTACCGGAGACCTTGCCGCCGTTGCAGGGATGAACGACCAGCCGCGCGCCGAACACGATCGGCAGCGTCCAGACCTCCGGATAGCGTCCGTCGTGGCAGATGTGCATGCAGACCGGGACGCCGCAGACGTTGAACTCCTGCAACCGATAGCCGTGGTGGAAGCCCGCCTCGCAGGAGTGGATTTTCGGGGCGCTGAGGAGGGCGTGCCCGTCGGGGTCATAAACGCGCGAGACGTTGTAGCGCGTCCGCCTGCGGGCGCCGGGCGCCGGATGCCAGACGGGCATGCCGGCGACCAGGTACGGCGCGGCCTTGAGCTGTCGGATGAAGCGCCGGAGCTTGCGCTCGGCCGCCCCGACCGGGCCGGGGCGGCGGGTGACCGGCCTGTCGGGGAAGAGCCCCGTAACAGAGGTCTCCGGCGTGACCAGCAGTTGAACGCCTTGCTCCGCTGCCTCGCGCAGGCCGCGGCAGATCGATTCCAGGTTCGCTTCGATGTCAGGCCGGTTGGGCATCTGCCATCCGCCGACGCGCAGGTATTCCGGCACCCCGCTCGGCCGGCCGCGATGGACGAACCGCCGCAGCAGCACAGGCGCGGACGAGACACCGACGGCAACGCCCATCTCCGGCAGCACATTCAGCCCGTCGGCCTCCAGCACCAGCTTACCATCCAGGAGAACACTGGCATTGGCGGTCTTGACCAGCCCGCCCGCACCGGCCGTCTTGTCAACGCGCAGCCTGTGGTCGCTCTTGCCTTTGATCGCCACCGGCACGGTCGCGACCGGCTGGCGGCGATTCCACTCGCTCGTCGATAGCGCCAGCCTGCGCCTGCTCAGGTCCAGGGCGACTTCCAGCCGTTCCATGCCGCCGGTGAAGGCAAGGCTCAGCTGGCCCCGCCCCGGCATGGGCAGGCGGAAGTCCAATGAGATGCTGTCGCCGTTGCGCGTGTGCACGCCGGGGGCTTCGATGGCGACGCGTTTGCCGGGCACGGGGGAGACGAGGCATCCGGCGCGGGTTGGCTTGACAGCCGGCTCATCCGGCATCGGCCAGCGCCAGCCGCCGGCGGAGCCGCGGAAGTTCATGCTGCTGAGAATCACGCGGCGCATCGGTTCGACGCCTCCTTCCCTGCGTACTCAATTCCCCGCGTGCCGGCCGGGTCAGTCCGGCATGCGGATACAGTCGTTTGTCTCGATCATCCACGCCCGCAGGCGCCGGCGGAGCCGCCCGGCCTCGGGAGGGGGGGCCTGTCCCTGGCAGAGGTTTTGCACTTCGTCGGGGTCGTTCCGCAGGTCGTATAGTTCCGGCTCGTAGCCGTGGTTATAGATGTATTTGTGCGTGGGCGTGACGATCGCCCGCTGCTGGAAGGACCGGCCGCTGTTGCCGTTGAACTCGACGAAGACCTCCTCCCGGCCGGGGGCCGCGGGGTCCTCGATGATCTCGCGGAAGCTGCTGCCGCTGGTGTTCGGCATGACGGCCAGGTCGCAGTAGTCGCAGATGGTCGCGGCCAGGTCCAGGTGCTGGGTGAGCTGCTGGCGGACGCCCACCTGCAACCCGCCTGCCGGCAAGCCCGGCGGCTTGATCAGCATCGGCACGCGAACGGCGTCCTCGTACATGCACATCTTCTGGAACATGCGGTGGACGCCGAGCATCTCGCCGTGGTCGGCGCCGAAGATCACCAGGGCATCGTCCCAGAGCCCGCCGCGCTTGAGGGCGCCGATCACCCGGGCGAGGCATTCGTCCAGCAGGCGGACCATGCCCAGGTACACCGCCCAGGCCCGCCGCCAGCCGTCCATGGTCGTGGACGCCGCGACGTGGCCGGGGAGGTTGATCAGGTGCATGGGCGAGTGCCCCTGGCACCACTTGCCGACGGTCTCCGGCAGCCGCAGCCCGGCCGGATCGTACATGCTGTAGTACGGCTCGGGGCAGCTCAGCGGGCAGTGGGGCAGCCAGAAGTTGCCCATCAGGGCCAGCGGCTCGGCCGGATCGGCCCGCTCGATGACCTCGACCATGCGATCGGCCAGCCAGGTATCGAAGAGCTCCTCGGCCGAGCCCGGCCAGACGACCGTCGTGGGGTTCGTGTAGAACCGCGTGACCGGGCGGCCTTCGACGTAGTCCACGCACGGGCTGCGGCAGGCGGAAAGATCCACTTCGACGCCGCGCTGCTTGAGCCAGTCCTCGTGCCGGCCCCGCCGCCCGGAAAAGCGAATCCGCTCGTGCCGCCCCTCCAGCGGCGGATCGCACCGCAGATGGTCCACGCCGGCGTGCTCGACGTTGTAGCCGCCCTCGGCCAGGACCTCATACAACGTGGGCAGTCCCCGGCACGTGCCGTAGGGCCGCTCCTGCTCGTCCCAGCCGTTGACGATCGCCCCGTGAACGTGCGGGTGGAGGCCGGTGAGAATCGACAGCCGGGAGGGCACGCACAGCGGGCAGTTGATCGTATGCCCGGCCAGCCGCACCGACTCGGCGGCCAGGGCGTCCAGGCTGGGCGTGGCACCGTAGTCGCCGCCGTAGCAGCCGAGGACGTCGCGGCGGAGCTGATCGGCCAGGAGCACAATCACATGCGGGCGCTTCATGTTTCTTCCTTTATCCGGCGACTTCCACGGCGGGCCTAGCGGATCCTGCGGATTCTGGAAAGCTCCCCGTCGCGGGCGGCTTCCAGGACCGATCCCATGAACTCGTCCACCTCCCCGGCCGAGAGCGGCGTGGGCATGCCCTGGAGCTTCGAGGCCAGTTGCGGATTCTTCGCCGCCGCCAGGGCCCGCCGGACGTGCTCGGTCGAGAAGCCGGGAATCTCGCCCAGCGTGGTGGGGAACCCCACCTTCCTCGAAAGCGACATCATCGCCTCGGCCACGGCCACGCCGAGTTCGCGGCCGGACAGGGCCGAGAAGCCCGCTCCGACCAGCCCGTGCCGGGCGTAGATCTCGCCGAGGGTCCGCAACTGCCGCTCGATGGCCGGGGCGAAGAAGACGGTGTAGTAGGGGGTCAGTATGGCCACCGCCCGGCCGTGAGGAAGAATGTCCACCATCGAAAAGCTGTTCAGGTGCGGGCCGTTGGTGCTGCCGATCATGATGGCGTAGCCGCCCAGGTCGGTTCCCAGCCCCAGCGCCTCGCGGGCGGGAACGTCCGCCGGCCGCTCGACCGCCGCCCCGACTTCCGAGACGATCAGCTCCACGCCGGCGGCGGCAATGGCCTCCAGGCGGTCGACGTTCTCCGCCGAGGCCCCGAAGTAGGCCTCCGCGATGTGGCCGATGCCGTCGAACGCCCCGTCCACCGTCAGGTCCGGCGAGGCCGTGCACGTCAGCGCATAGTCGAAAACGGCCCGGGCGGGGATGACCGCCTCGTCGATGATGAGCTTCTTCTGGGCGGTGCCCGGGTCGGTGATATTGGAGTACTTGGTCAGGTGGGCTCCGCTGCCGGCGGCGGTCTGCACCGCCACGAAGCCCGGCAGCTTTGTCCCGCGGGCGGCGAGGGCCTCGGCGACCTTGCCGACGCCGAAGTAAGGCTCGATCTCGTGAGATGTTCCCTCCAGCGTCGCCAGGACGGCGGCCGCCTTGGCCGCGTCGATGGTCGAGCCGCCCCCGACGGCAACGACCATGTCCGCGGCGGCGGAGGCGATGACGTCCTGCATGCGGTAGACGTCGTCGCGCGGCGAGTTCGGGCGGGCGCCTTCGGCCCCGGCGGCGATCGCCACGCCGGCCGCATTGAGCGAATCGATAATCGCGCTCACCGTCGGCGCCAGCCAGGCCGAGGAATTGGCGATCACGACGGCGCTTTGACCCAATTGCCTGGAAAGTGCGCCGACCTCTGGCAGGCAGCCCGGCCCGAAGGCGTACGCCCGCCCCTTCCAATCCCGCAGCAGCCGCCCGGCCGCGCTCTTGAACTTCTCCAATGCCTCAGCCATGACTTCTCCTGTTTGCCTTGCCGTCGCCGCCGCGCTTTCCGCGCGGTCCGGGCGGAAGCGCTACGACCTCATCGCTTCCCTTGCCGCCCGGACGATGTGCCCGGCCGTCAGCCCGTATTTCTCCAGAAGCGCCTCATACGGGCCGCTTTCGGCGAAAGTGTCCCGGATTCCGACGCGCCGGACCGGCACGGGGCAGTGCCCGCCAAGATACTCGGCCACGGCGCCGCCGAAGCCGCCGTGAATGCTGTGCTCCTCAACGGTGACCACCGCCTCGGTCGTCCGGGCGTAACGGTCCAGCGTCTCGCCGTCCAGCGGCTTGACCGTGGCGAACTCCACCACGGCCGCGTCGATTCCGTCCGCCTGGAGCATTTCCGCCGCCGCCAGGGACTCCGCCAGGAGCGTTCCGCAGACCGCCAGCGTGACGGCCTTGCCTTCGCGGATGACCCGGGCCCGGCCGACGCCGAACGCCTCGTCGCCGCCGTGGAGGGAGCCCACCGGCTGGCGCGACAGCCGCAGATACACGGGCCCCTCCCAGGCCAGCATCGCCCGGACAGCCCCGCGGGTGGTCTCGACGTCCGAGGGAACCAGCACGGCCAGGTTCGGCATGGCCCGCATGAAGGCGACGTCCAGCACCGACTGGTGGCTGGCGCCGTCGGCGTAGTCGCTCAGGCCGGCATAGCCGCCGGCGAGCTTGACGTTCAGCCGCGTGTAGGCCACGTGGCTGCGGATCGCGTCGCCGGCACGCATGGTCAGCAGAAAGCCGAACGAGGACGCCACCGGCAGCAGCCCGCACGCCGCCATGCCCGCCGCCGCCGAAACCATGTTCGCCTCGGCGATGCCGAAATTGTAGAAGCGATCCGGGTACTTCTCGGCGAACAGTCGGGTCTGCGTGCTGGAAGAGACGTCCGCGTCCAGCACGACCATCTGCGGGAACTCCTCCGCCAGCTCGCAGAGCGTCTGGCCGAAGACCGTGCGCATGGGTGTCGTTTCGCTCATGTTGTTAGCCGCGATCGAACCTGGCGTTGGGCCGGGCCGCCTCGTACATGCCGCTGGCAAGCTCGCTGATTCTGACCTCCGGCAGGTCCTTGAGCTGGCAGCGGATCGTGTCGTGGAAGGGCTCCGTCCAGCCCGCGGGGATGCCCTTCGTGCCCAGGGCGCAGCCCATGATGGACCCGGCCGTGGCGCCGTTGCAGTCCGTGTCCCGCCCGCCCATGACGGCGATGCCCACGGTTCTGGAAAAGTCGCCGCCACCTCTCAGCAGGGCCATCAGCACGATGGCCGCGTTCGGCAGGCAGTGATTCATGGGCGCCTTCTCGGACCTGCCGGGCTTGCCACGGCGTCGCCCTGGCGAGCCGGGCAGGCGGTCGTAAGCGTCGTAGATGGCGGCGTTGACGCTGTCCCAATCGTTGCTAGCGGCGCAGCGGTCTCTCACGAAGCGGATCATCTCGGCGAAGCGCGACTTGGGCGGAACGTAGCTCGCGGCCGTCTCGATGGCGGCGGCGAGGTCGCCGTGCGCGAGCACGTCGGCCATCAGCACGGCAAAGAACATCGCCGAGTAGATCCCGTTGCGTCTCTGCGAGCTGACGGCGTCCTTGTACGCCATCCACGCCGCCAGGGCGGGATTGGCCGGCGCCCCCCAGCCCCAGGCGTCGCAGCGGATCTGCCCGCCCAGCGACTGCCGGCACGGGTTGCCGAACACGCCCGTCAGGGGAGAGCGGATTCCGAAGATCGCCGTGCGGAACATGCTCCTCCCGGCCGCGAAGACGCACGAGGCCGGAACCAGCTCGATCAGCTTGCCGATCGCCTGCTCGGCGGTGAAGGCCGGCCCGAACTCGCGCAGGACCGTCTGGTTGACGATTGCGTAGTGGATGTCGTCGTCGGGGGCGACGCAGTCGAAGTTGCCTTTCGTAAGATGCTTGCGGTAATGGCGCCGGAACGCCTCGCTCCGCTGCGTTAGTTGCTGGTACTGCTCGTCGGAAACGGGGTTCATGTAATCGCGCAGCGGCCAGGAGCCGGCCAGCGAGAGGACCTCCTTGACCGCCTCGGGCCAAGCCCCCTCCAGCGGCTTGCCGAGCTGGCAGCCCGCGCAGCGCCCCTGCCACGCCGCCAGCAGCTTCTCCGCCAGATCCTGCTCGCCCCCGGCGAACCTCGCGTGGGACTCGCCATCCGGGAAGGACGCGGAAATCGTCTCCCAGTCATTGGGCTCTTCGTACGGGAAGCCCGGCGGCGAGGGGCGATTCCACAGCTCCTCCTGGAGCGCGGCCATCGCGTCCAGTGAGTTCCCCGCCCGGACCGCCGCCAGCTCTGCCAGCAGGGCCTGCTCGTCGTGGCCTTCCTCGACCATCTGGCTGATGTCGGTGCGGATTTCGCCGACCAGCAGATCGAAAAGCGGATGCATTCTCACTTACCTTTCGCCCGGCGGACTTTCTTGAAGCGCGTCGCGGAGTTCTCTCATCGCGCGTGCGTACTCGGCGTCGCCGATGGGCCTGCCGTGCCAGGCGGCCTGGCCTTCCATGAAGGAGACACCCTTTCCCTTGACAGTTTCGGCCACGATCGCCGCCGGCCCGGCCGCCGACAGCGCGGCGTCGAAGGCCTCCAGCAGCGATTTCACGTCGTGCCCGTCGCAGCGGAGAACGCACCAGCCGAATGCGTTCACCTTCGCCTCCAGGTCGCCCAGCGGCATGATCTCCTGCGCCGGCCCGTCGAGCTGGACGTGATTGCGGTCGATGACGAGCGTCAGCTCCGCCAGGCCCCACTTGGCGGCGGCCATCATCGCCTCCCAGTTCTGGCCTTCCTGGAGTTCCCCGTCGCCGCAGACGACGAAGACGCGGAAGTTCCTGCCGGTGGCCCGCCGGGCCAGGGCCATGCCCACGCCCACCGACAGGCCCATCCCCAGCGAGCCGGTGGACATCTCCACCCCCGGCGTGTCGCGCATGGACGGGTGGCCCTGAAGGGGGCTATCGATCTGGCGGAGCCTGCCGAGCCACCGCGGGTCGAAGAATCCCTTCCGGGCCAGGGTCGCGTACAGAGCCGGGGCGGCGTGGCCCTTACTGAGGATGAGGCGATCGCGGTCGGGCCAGTCGGGCTCGCCCGGGCGGACGCGCAGCACCGCGTCGTACAGCACCGTCAGGATCTCCACGGCCGAGAGGGACCCGCCCGTGTGCCCGCTGCCGGCGCGGTGGATCATCTCCACCACGGCCAGCCGCAGCTCCCGGGCGGCGCGCTGCATGGATTCGATCTGCCCGCCGGTGAAGCTGCGCGGGTTTCGGGCGCCGGCGCGGCTAGCCACGATTGTATTCCTCGATCATCGGCAGGAGCTTCTCGGCCGCCTGGCGGGCGGCGGTGTCGGCGTCCGGTTCGGGCAGGATCTCAACGGCGGCCCACCCGTCAAAGCCGGCTTGCCGCAGGCCGGCGAAGACCTCGTCGAAGTTCAGGTGCCCGCGCCCGGGGGCGAGCCGGTTGGAATCGGCCAGGTGGACGTAGCGGACCCACCGGCCGTGACGGGCCAGGGCGGCGCCGATCCGCGCGTCCTCGATGTTCATGTGAAAGACGTCGGGCATCAGGCCGATGTTGTCGCGCTCGACGCGGGCCAGAACGCCCGCCCCCTCGTCCAGGCTGTTGATGAAGTTGATCTCATACCGATTGACCGGCTCGACAACGATGCTCACGCCCAGCGGGGCGGCCTCGTCGCACAGCCGCCGGGCCATGTCGATAAAGAGGGCCTCGGCGTGCCGGCGCGACTGGTCGGGGCCCACGAAGCCGCGGGCCCGGCCGACGTTGACGATTCCGCCGAAGTCCCTCGCCAGGTGGATCAGCTCCCGGAAGACGCCGAAGGTCCTCTCCCGGGCGGCCTGCTCGGGTTGGGTGAAGTGCAGCCCCAGGCAGGCGAAGACCTGCCCCGTCGTGATCGCGCTGACCTGAAGGCCGTATTGGGCGAGCCGGCGGGCCAGCCGATCGGGCTTCACCTCGTCGGCCGTCTTGAGGGCCAGCTCGATCCCGTGATAGCCCAGCTCGGCCGCCTTGGGGATGGACTCGTCAAAGCCGCGCCAGACGACGAACGCCGAGTCGGGAGCGTCTTCGGCAGCGACGGCCACGGCCAGCTTCATCGGTCCTCTCCCGCTCTCAGAGCCTCGGGCCGGACGGCTTCCAGGGATCCGGAGCGATCATGGCCTCCTCGGCCTCGGCGATCAGCCCCAGGGAAATGTCGTGCCGCCCGCCGTCGTATTCCGTCGCCAGCCAGGTGTCGAGGATGTCCAGCGCCTCCAGCACGCCGGTGATCTTCCCGCCCAGGCAGAGGATGTTGGAGTTGTTGTGCCTCCTGGTCATCTTGCCCATGTAGCTGCTGGTGCACAGGGTCGCCCGCACGCCCTTGAACTTGTTGGCGATGATGCTCATGCCGATGCCGGTCGAGCAGATGAGTATGCCGCGGGCCTGCCCACCAGCTTGCAGGCGGGCGGCCCGGCCGCGCGAGACGGCCCCGGCGACCTCGGCCGCGTAGTAGGGGTAGCGGACGACGTCGGTCGAATCGCAGCCGACGTCATGGACGGCAATGCCCTTGCCCGCCAGGTGCTCGACGATGTGCAGCTTCAGCTCGTACCCGCCGTGATCGTTGCCGATCCAGATGGTCTCGCCGCTCACGATCGACTCCCTGCAAGAGTTCCTCATCCTCCCCGCCTGCTACCCGCCTGCCGGCTTGCGGGCAGGGATTGCGGGCAGGCCCGCCTTGATCCTCCGGAGGCGCCAGCGCAGCGTCTGAGAGACCAAGGCTATCATACACGCCGGCCCATGGCCAATCCCCGCCTGCCATGTGGCGGGCAGGCCGGCGCGCCGGGACAGGTCAGCGGCGGCGCCATCTCCTGCTGCGGGCTATCCAGATCGCCGCCAGCAGGAGCAATGGCACGATAATCAGCCCGGCCGCGGCCGCCAGGGCCCACAGCCAAGCCGGCGAGATGTGTTCCCGCTCGCGGGCAGGCTGGGCGGTTTCCGGCGGCGGTTCCGCCGGCCGAGTGGCCTCAGGCCGCTCCACCGGCGCGCTCGTGGCCGCGTCCGCCTCGAACGTCAGTCGCAGCTTCAGCGGGGTCAGACTCGGGCGCCCGGAAACGCGGAGGAGGTAATCGCCGCCCGAGACGCGCGTGGCCGTCCGGGCGTCCTCGCCGTCGAGCCGGCTCCTGGGAAGCTGGTATTCCCTTTCGCCGGCGGCGTCCCACAGTTGAAAGCGGAACCGCCCGGCCGCGTCGCCCCCGCCGATCTGTCGGCACGTCAGCGTGCCGTCGCCCGGCTCGCCAGGGCGCCGCCGTGGCAAGCCCGGCACGGAGATGCGCAGCCAATCCACGTCGCCGGCCGGCAGGATGTAGATCGGCAGCACCGAGTCCAGCGGCACCGGCCGCGCCGCCTCGCGCCGGTCGTTGGGTTCGTAGGCGTCCACTTCCTGCATCACGTCCACGCGGAACTGCACCATGTCCGGAAAGGCCTTCCCGGCCCGGACCGCCAGCGTGTATCTGCCCGGGTCGACTCGAAGCGCCGACCACAGATCGCTGCGGCCGGACTGGATCGGCAGGTTCTTCGACGTGTCCGCCACGACCGTCCCGGCCGAGTCCAGCAGGGAGTATTGCAGCCGGACGGGGGCGCCGCGGCCGCCGACCTGCGTGAAGACGGCATAGCCGGCCTGCCCGACCTGGAAGCGGAGACGATCCACGTCGCCGGCCGGTAGGATGCGGATTTCGACGGGCCGGCCGGGCTTGACGCCGCGGGCGCGGTCCGGCGCCTGCCCGCCGTCTGGCAGGCGGGTGTCGTCCGGCTCGCCGGGGTCCATCGGCGCCGTCGAAAGCGTGATGGACATGGGCGCCCTGTCGGGCGCGGTGCAGGTCAGCCGCAGGTAATGAACGCCGGGGGCCACCACGGCCGGGAAGAACTGCTTCCAGCCCGCCCACTGCCAGTTGCCGCCGCCGACGGGAAGAGCCTTGGCGTCGAAGGCGGCGACGTCGGCCCGGGCGTTGCGGGCGGAGCCGGTGTAGATGAGGTAGCCGGGGCCCTTGACCTCGACGCTCAGCCACAGCACCTCGCCCCGGGCGGTGAAAATGTGCTCGACGGTCTTGCCGGGCTCGACCCGCACGGCCGATGCCGGCAGGGAAATCGCCCGCCTGCCAGTCGTCGGGTAGGGCTCGGCGTCCGCCCAGGTGCAGGCGGCGACGGCCGAGAAAACCACGATGCATGAGAACCTATCCATCCGGACACACAGTCAGCTTGACCGAAGCCCTTCGGCCAGTGGCATGCTTCTGCAAGCAAAGCAGAAGCATGGCACCCGGCCGCAGAATCCCGGCGCGCCGGGACCGGCAGGCCTCAGCGAAGCCGGATCCCCTCCAGCGGCACCCAGCGGTCGCTGTACTGCTCCTTGACGGCGAAGCTGACTTTCGCCTTCTGGCTTTCCGGGTCGATCAGCCCGGCCGAGAGTTCCGTCCAGCCGGGCTCGAGCCCCTTCGGCACGTCAATCCGCTCGTCCAGCCAGACGTCTCCCGGCAGCCAGGTGCGGACGTCGACGTGCTTGAGCGGAATGACGGCTTCGCGCCCAGCCTGGCGCAGCCGCAGGGCGAAGTCGTACCGCCGGTAGATCGGGGCGACGCCCACGTTCTCGATCCAGCACTGAAAGCGAAAGCTCCCGCCGCGGTCCGCCTCGGCGTCGAAGCCGGCCTGGCGGAAGACGAACCGATACCCCAGCTTCCGGCAGAAGGCCGCCAGCTTGTCCATCCACGGCTGCGGCAGGGCGGTGTACTTCGGCATGAAGTACGTCCCGTGGTACTTCAGGCCCTGGGCGAGGATGAAGTCGACGTCGAACCCATTCCGGTACCAGTACATCGGCACCCAGCAGGTCTCGAAGTGGACGGGCGCCCGCTTCCACGCCTCGGCCGCGGCGGCCTTGACGACCGCCTCCGGGTAGCAGTCGAACATGTGATTCCAGGAAAGGTGCCTGGGCACGTGCGGGTTTCCGCCGGCCCGCAGGTCGCCGAAACAGTCGCACCGCCAGCCGCTGCCGGTGGCGATGGCCTCGCGCATCTGGTCGCCGGCGATCAGCGCCAGCCGGGGGGTGCGGACGAACGCCTCCTGCCAAAGCTCGGCGAAGCGGCGGCACTGCTCCACGCCGCACTCGCCCGCGCCCTCGCCCCAGGGGCCGATGTAGGTCACGTCGATCGTCTCCAGCAGGGGATTGCCGTCATAGCGGCGGGCGAACTCGCGGACGAAGCCGCCCCAATGCTCCAGGTACTCCGGTCCGTCGTGGACGGGGCAGGGGAACTCCACCCGCTTGCTGCGATTGATGGTCATGGGATACCGGTCGGAGTACCACTCGGGCACGCCCGGCTGCCTGGACGAGCCGTACGCCATCAGCCTCACCGCCAGGGTCTGGCCGCGCTGGCGGCAGGTTTCCAGCGCGGCGTCGATCGTGGAGAAGTCATAGTTTCCCTTCTCCGGCTCCATCAGCGCCCAGAACCAGCGGCAGTAGGCGACGGTGGTGGGGACGTACCCGTCGATCACGCTTCTCTCGGCCGGCGGGAACTCCGTCGGCCCGGACTCCGACCAGCCCGTGCCCGGAAAGAGCGGATCGCCGTTGAAGTGCTGGAACGTGCAGCAGCCCTTGTGCGGATTGCCCAGGTACGCCTCGCTCGGCGTCGGACGCACCCGGCGAATGATTTCTGCCATCGCGCGGACCTTTCGGAGCTTGCGCCGCCGTCGGGCAGGCAACGGCGGCGGGCCCAACGGCCTGCTATCGTTTCGGCGTTTGCATCATCGCCCGACTTGGCGGGCGGGCGCTTCGCGCTGTTGCGACGGCACCGGCCGCACCTGGAGAAGGATCGGCTCGAAGCCTTCGCCTTCGCGCGGCGCCATGCCGCCGACGTAGAAGTTGCCCGCCTTGTCGCGGACGACCGAGCCGTACAGCAGCGTCCGGCGGTGCCACAGCGGCTTCGGGCCGCGCAGGGTAAAGGCAACCACGGCCGACTGCCGCAGCTTGAGGTCGTAGATCACCCAATCGTATCGGCCGTACCTCTGGGCCAGGCCCATGAGCCGGCGATTGCCCGGATCGGTGAACAGCGACGGGGTATAGCACGACCCTCGCGGGTAGAACCAGCCCAGCCCGCTCAGCTTCGCCGGGCTTGCCACGGCGTCGCCCTGGCGAGCCGGGCCATCCGCCGACGGCTTGACCAGATACAGGTAGCCGCTGTGCGTCAGGAAGGCGACCGAGCCATCCTCCAGCGGCTGGAAGCCGATAATGCCGTGCGTGTGCGTCGGCTGGCCGCGGAGGTAATGGTCCATTGGCGTCTCGGCGATCTCGCGCAGGGCCGAATCGAATTCCACCAGTGTGGCCGCGGCCGGTCCGGCGGCGGCCTTGACCCGCGGGACGTACACGTGCCCGCGCCGGTCGGTGAAGAAGTTCCGCGAGATGTGGGCGCCGGCCGCTCCGACCGTCACCGAGCGAATCCGGCCGGTCTTGCAGTCGTACTGATACAGCACGTGGCCGAAGTAGCCCAGGGCGTAGACGCATCTGCCCCCCCCGGCCATGGCCAGCAGCGGCTCCGGCGTCGTCAGCAGGTGCTCCCACTTGTTCTCCGGCAGCCGCAGCCGCCACAGGTGCCCGCCCCACGTCGGCAGCTTCAGGCTCCTCAGGTCCTCGTTCTGCTCGTCCATGGAGGCGAAGTACAGGTGGCCGTCGTCGGCCTGGATGATCTTGGAGTGTATCTTCATCTGGCCTTCGCCCGGGCGATGCAGCCCGCACCGCTTCAGCTCGCCGACCACGTCGCCGCGGTTGATCAACTCCCCGGTCGCCGGCACGAACTCGAACAGGCGGGCCGAGGGAAGCTCCACCGCCGCCGCGGCCGAGACGCCGAACCAGATGTGCCCGCGCCGGTCCTGCCCGGTGGCCCCCCAGATCGCATGGGCGCCGGGAAAGTTCGGGATCGCGATCCGCTTGACGATCGGCGGCGGGATCCGCTCCCACCACCTGATCCTGCCCCTGCGGGAACGGGGACGGGCGGATCTGGTCGTCGTCGGGGCGGCTCGATTGGTTCCCGCCGGGCTTGCCACGGCGTCGCCCCGGCGAGCCGGGCGCGGGGCGTCGTCGGCCCACAGCAAGCTCACGCCGCTGGGCCCGCCGACGATCAGGAAGACGATCAGCACGCAGAAAATGCCGTGTAGGAATCTTCTCATCACTTCCGGTTGTCCTCCTGCATTACCGGCGGCGGGCGGCCGCCGCGCTGCGCCATCCGGCCACGGGCCGGCCCGCCTGCCAACTGTCGGGCAGGCCCGCGGCGCTGCGACCACCTTATAGGCTGGTTCGTTCAGGTCAAGCGCCGCGGCCTGCCCACCTCCGCTGGGCAGGCGGGTCGTCCGGATTGACAGCTCCGCACGATCGCGGCTAGTATGCGGGGAAGGCGATGACGGTAGCACAGAAGAAATTCTTTTCGCTCGGGCTGGCGATGGCGTTCCTGGCCGGGACGCAGAGCGGCTGCCCCGTCTGGCAGGACCAGGACACTCCCGTCCAGGAGTTCCAGCGCGTCGAGGCGGCGACCAAGGCCAAGTACTACGTGTACGTCCCCAGCGATTACTCCGGCGATCGGCTCTGGCCGCTGGTGGTGACGCTGCACGGCACGCACGGGTTCGACAGCGCCAAGGCCCAGGTCAGGGAGTGGAAGGCCCTGGCGGAGACGAACGGCTTCATCGTGCTGGCCCCGTACCTGGACAGCCCGCAGGGCATCCTGCCGGTGCTGCGGTCGGCCAGGCTGCGGGCGCTGGAGAAGGACGAGAAGCGAGTGCTGGCCGCCATGGCCGAGGTGAAAAAGCTTTACCGCGTGGACGAGAAGGCGGTGATGATCACGGGCTTCTCGGCCGGGGGGTATCCGCTCTACTTCATCGCCCTGCGCCACCCGGACCTGTTCAACGCCATGGTGCCGCGGGCCTGCAACTGCGACCTCAAGATCGTCAAGACCATCCCGCTCACCCAGGCCCTCCGCAGGATGTCGATATTGATCTTCTTCTCCAAGACCGGCATCAGCCCCGTTTACAGCAAGCTCAGCATCATTGCCAGGCAGTCGTGGGCGGCGTTCCGCTACCTTCGGGAGAATGGCTGCGAGAGGGCCAAGATCAAGGCCGTCAGCGGGGGCCACCATCGCCGCCCGGACGTGGCCTACGGCTTCTGGCGGAGGTCTCCGCGGAATCCCTGATGGGCGTCCCGGCCGGCCGCGGGGAGAAAAGCGCCGCCGCTCCCGTCGATCGCGTCAGGCCGGATGGACCCGGTCGGGCTTGACCCATTGCCCGCAGCGCGGACATCGCATCCTGATGGCCGGTCCCGCCGGCGTGCGAACGACGTCCTCTTCGATGAGCGTCTCGGCCTCCGGCGATTCGCCGGGCTCCTCGGAAGAGTCGGCCACAAGCCCCTCCACCCGTCCGCAGCGGGGGCAGTTAATGACGTACTTTTCTTCCATAACTCAGCCCAGCCTCCACCGCCTCAATCCGCCCGGGCGGATCGCGCAGCCCTACAGGTGCATCGAGAAATCCGCGACCGTCGGCTCGGCCAGGCGGGCGTAGTCGGCATACCGCACCTGGACGGCCCGGCGGTGCGAACCGGCGCTGAAGATGACGGACTCGCAGCCGGCCACGTGCGAATCGACCACCGTGGGCAGCCCGTACGGCTTGCCGAAGGGCGGCTCGGCCCCGACCTCCACGTCGGGGAAGAGCTTGGCCACCTCGTCCTCTTTGACGAGCTGGCACTTCTTGGCCTTCAGCGCCTTGGCCAGCTTGCCCATGTCGATCTTGTGACTGGCCGGCAGCACGCACAGCACGTCCTTCTTGTCGGCCCGCACGACCACCGGCTTGGCCACCGCATCTCCGCTGACGTGCACTTCCGCGGCGATTTCCTGAGCGGTGTACGCGGCCGCATGTTCGTGCCTCTTGAACTTCACGCCCGCGGAGTTCAGATACTCCTCTATGTCCATGGTTGCACCCCTTTCTCGCCTCAACCTGGCGCAATATTTTACCGCAAAGAGCCGCCCAGAGCTGACAATTCCCTGGCGGCTGTTTTCACTTGCCCACGCAGAAGCGGGCAAAGATCGCGGACAGCACGTCTTCGGTGAAGACCTCCCCGGTCAATTCCCGCAGACAGTGTAGCCCGGCCCGCAGCTCCACGGCTAGAAGCTCGGCCACGTCGGCGATCTGGCCGGCGGAGGCGAGCAGGTCGACGGCCCGCCGGGCCGCGTCCGCGGCGTCGGCAATGCCTCGGCGCTGGCGCTCGTGCAGGAGCAGCCGCCCCGGCTGCGGCGCCGACAGGCCGTCCAGCGCGCCCGCCAGGTGCCGCCGCAGCCGCTCCAGCCCGTCCCCGCCGGCGGCGCTGACGGGCAGGATTTCGCGCCGGAAGCTCCGCCGCAGCCGCCCGAGACGCGCCTCCAGGTCGGGCGGAAGGTCGATCTTGTTGGCCAGGACCATGACCGGCGCCCGGCGGTTCAGGCCGGCGACCTCCCCCAACAGCGACAGGTCCGGCCGGTGATCGTCCAGGGCGGCGTCGACGACGAACAGCACGACCTCGGCGGCGGCGACGGCGTCGCGGGCGGCGTTGGTGGCGTCGCGGACGAGCGGGTCGGTCGAGGCGGCCAGCCCGGCCGCGTCCAGAAGCATCACCTCCGCCCCCCCCGGAAGCTGCGCCGGGGCCGACAGCACGTCACGCGTGGTGCCGGCGAGGGCCGAGACGATCGCCCGGTCCACCCCGCTCAGCGCGTTCAGCAGCGAGCTCTTGCCGGCGTTGGGGGCGCCGGCAATGGCGACCTTGGGCTCGGCCGAGGCCGGCTGCCAACTGCCCGCCCCGCCCAGGGCGGCGTTCAGCTCGGCGCCGACGGCCGCGATCTTTCCGGACAGCTCGCCCGGCGGGCAAAGCTCCAGATTCTCGTCGGCAAAGTCGATGCTGGCTTCGGCTATCGCCAGGGCTTCGGTGAGGGCCTCGGCCGCCGGGCGGCAGAGCCGCGCCAGGGCCCCGTCCAGCATGCCGACGGCCGAGCGCAAGTGGGCGTCGGCCTCGGCGTCGACGATGTCGGCAACGGCCTCGGCCGAGGAAAGGTCCAGCCGCCCGCTGAAGAACGCCCTGGCGGTGAACTCGCCCGGGGCGGCCTGGCGGGCGCCGGCGGACAGCAGGGCCGCGCGCACGACGTCCGCGACGACCGCCCCGGGCACGTGCAGCTCCACCACGTCCTGACGGGTGTAGCTCCGCGGCCCGCGGAACAGGTACAGCCGGGCCGGGGCCGTCAGCGCGACCGGCGCCTTCGGCGCCACTGCCCCGGCCAACGCCCGAAAGCCCGGCAGTTCATCCACCGCGCGCGGCGGCTCGAAGACGCCGGCGGCCAGGGCGATCGCCTCCGGCCCGGAGAGCCTGACGATGGACCGCCCGGCCGGGCCGGCGGCGGAGCTGACGGCCACGATGGTATCGTCGGCGCGAAACATCTCGCCTTCAACTATACCGCCTCGCCGGGATCGGGCGATACCCCCGCGGCGCCGATGGCGCCGACCTTGACACGCCCCGCCCGCTTCTGCGAGACTTCCCCCTCGCCCAGCGGTTTCAAGTGATAGTCACCGAAAAGAGTGGTCCTCATGGATTTGGGAGTGCGTGATGAAAGCCCGGATTTGCACTTTTGCCTATGTGGCCGCGGCCGGCGCCGCGTTCCTGGCGTGGGGCGCCTCCGCCCTGGCCGGCGTCAACGACGTGAAGGTCACCACCGACACCAGCATTGACTGTTCCAGCATCCAGTCGATCGCCCGCGACCTGTACAAGAACTACAAGAGCGACCAGGAAAAGGCCATCGCCACCTGGTACTTCGTTCGCCGCATGCACTTCCACTGGCCGCACATCCCCACGTGGAACTCCATCGACCTCATCAACAGCTACGGCTTCGCCCTGTGCGGGCACCAGTCCACCATGCTCTGCCAGATCGCCAACGCCGGCGGGCTGAAGGCGCGGACGATGCACCTGCCCGGGCACGTCATCGCCGAGATCAACTACGACGGCGCCTGGCACATGTTCGACTGCCAGGTGGGCTGGTACGCCCTCAACCGGAAGGGCAAGGTCGCCAGTTGCGCCGAGATGAAGGCCGACCCCACCCTCGTCACCGACGCCGTCAAGGAGAACCGCGCGTCCAAGCCGTACTTCCAGTGCCGCGACGACCCCCGCGGCGGGACCAACTACGCCGCCAAGGCCCGCGCCGGGCGGATCGTGCCGCCTCCGAAGAATCGGCTGATCGTCAACCTGCGCCGCGGCGAGTCCATCACCCGCCTCTGGGGCAACGAGTCCAAGCCCTGGTTCCCATTGAAGAACGACCGCGGCTTCGTTTCGCCCCGGCACAGCTGCACCGGCCAGGGCATCGACACCAACGACCCGGTCAACTGGCCGTACTGGAGGACCTACGCCAAGGTCAGCCGGAGGGACGGCGACCGCGTTATCTACGGCATCAAGCGCTACTACGGCAACGGGCGCATGGTCTACCAGCCGGACCTGGCGACCGAGGCCTTCACCAAGGGCCTGGCCAAGGACGGCGCGATCAACGTCGCACAAACGGGCAACGGCCGGGCCGGGCCGAAGCTTCATCCGGCCGAGGCGGGCAAGCCAGCCTCGGTGACGTTTGAGATTCACTGCCCGTACATCGCGACGGACGCCTGGCTGGACGCCAAGGCCCTGCGCAAGGGCGCCGACGACGTGCTGGCGATCCACGCCCGTCCAGGCAACCGCGGCGGCTGGAAGGAGATCTACCGCGCCGACGAGACCGGCAGATTCGCGATCAACAAGCTGCCTCTCAAGGAACACGCCTGGCAGCAGCACAAGTTTTTGGTGCGACTGGAGATGCGGGCCGGAGCCGCCCCGACCGACGTGGGCCTCGGCTGGCTTCGGATCACTACCGTCTTCATGAACAACATGTACGCCCTGCCGTACTTCAAGCCCGGAAAGAACACCATCAAGCTCACCGCGGCCGAGGGGACGGACCTGAAGAAAAACAAGCTCACCCTCGAGTACGCCTGGGAAGAGCAGGGCAAGGAAAAGACTCTCACCAAGACGATCACCAAGCTGCCGTTCCAGACCACCGTCGAGGTGGGCGGCAAGGAGCTGCCGCGGATGAAGCACGTGAAGCTCTCGGTCGCGCCGTGATCCGCTCGGCCGGGGGGCAAGTCAGGGGAAAGGACGGGACATGGACGAGACGCCGCCGACTGCCACGCCGGTTGAGCGGGACGCTCCGTCGCCGGACGGGTTCACCCGGGCCGAGCTGGCGGCGGTCGGGACGGTCCTGGGGGCTTGCTGCATCGGCTTTCTGCTGATAACGCTGCTGCCGTTTCTGGTGAGCCCGGCGCTGATACCGACGCTTCTGCGCGCCCGTCAGGATGGCGGGCGCGCGGCCTGCCGGAACAACCTCCACGCGATTGGCCGGGCGATGCACCTCTACATGAGCGTCTATGACGGCCAGGCGCCGCCGGATCTGGAGAGCCTGGTGAAGGGCGGATATGTTGCGGGCAAGGCCTTGAAGTGCCCCAGCGCCAAGACCGCCCGGGGCTGCGACTACTTCTATTACTGCCGCGGACGGCCAGACGAACTCGCCCTGCCGGGGGAGACCATGGTCGCCTGCGATTTCGCAGACAACCACCGCCGCCGCGGCGGCGGGCGGAACGTCCTCTACGCCGACGGCAGCGTCGCCTGGCGGCGCGAGGCGGAGTTCGCGGCCGAGGTGCACAAGCGCCAGAACCAGCCCTTCGCCATCTGGCTGAAAATGGCAGGCGACTCCGTGACGCCGCCCATGCCCCGCCTGCCATCTGGCGGGCAGGCCGGCGCGCGGGACTAACGCCCCGGCGCCCGCTCACGCCGGCGCGCGAGCGCGATTCAGCCTGGCGGCGAAGGTGAGGACGATCCAGAAGGCGACCGCGGCGGTGGCGATGAGGAAGACCGGCCCGGCCCCCACGGTCGCCAGCAGCGGAATCGCCGCGGAGGTCCACAGCCCGCCGCCCATGAACGGCTCGTGCAACAGTTGCTTGGAGGCGAAGGCGTCGGCCGCGGGGGTCTCGTAGTCGGGGTCGACCACGCGCAGCAGCAGCAAGCCGGTGGCCGTCACGCCCATGGACTGACCCATCTCCGCGATCGACCGCTCGAACCACGCGTCCGGCAGCATCCGCCTGGCCAGCACGACGACGCAGAAGACGTTCCAGGCGATCGCGGCCGCCACGATGATGAAAAACGGACCCAGTGAAGGGATCATCGCCCGGATGTTGATGGTGGCAATCGCCGCCACCACCAGGAAGTCGAGGGCGCTGTTCTGAATGCGGCGGGTCAGGCCCAGGTCGATCAGGCGGTGCCTGTCGAAGCGCTCCTCCAGGATCTGGACGATCAGCCCGCCCAGCATGCACAGCGGGAACAGCGGGAAGCTGTCCATGATTCGGCAAAACGCGGCGCCCGCGCCGACCCCCCAGTCGAGGGCAAGCAGGCTCCGCTGTACCAGCCAGCCGAGCGCCAGCAGGCCCTGCTGCATGAAGTATCCCAGCAGGATGGCGGCGCCCACGATCACCAGGTGGAGCGTGAACGACTCGATCGCGTCGGCCGAGACCGTCAGCTTGCCGGCGCTGGGCCGGCGGTCCACCGGAATCACCCCGATGGTGTCGTCTTCGGGCACGTCTTGCGGGTCCTGCCGGCGGACGGTGTATCCCCGGCGGGTCGCCCAGTTGACCAGGACCATGCCGACGACGATGGCGCTGATGATTCCGGCCGTGGCGCTGGCCAGGCCGAAGTCCTTTCCTTCCGGCCAGCCGAGCTTCGCGAACACCGGCCCCATCCCGCCGGCGGTGCCGTGACCGCCCTCGAAGCCGACCGGTATGATCCCGCCGAACATCGCCGAGACGCCGAACAGCGGGCCCAGCAGCGCCAGCACCAGCCCTACGCCGACGACGTACTGCCCCCAGGCCACGACCTGGCCGTAGGCCAGTTGCGGGCCCGCCCGCCGCCACAGCGTGGAGAACTTCGGCAGCTTCACCCCCAGAAACAGGCAGGCGAAGACGACGTTGATCAGGAGGCCGGGCAGCTTTCCCCAGCCGGCCGTCCAGGCCTCCGGCACGGTCCCGCCCGTAGCGGAGGCGATCTGGAGAACCGCCAGCCCCAGGAGGCCCCCGATCACGCAGGAGGGAAGGTAGAGCTTGCGAAGCAGGCGAACCCGCATCCGCAGGAGATGTCCCAGCCCAAGCAGCACGCACAACCCGACGAAGGATAGCACTTCGTTGCTCCCTGATTTCGACTCGGCCGAGCGGGCATGTTACAGGGGCCGGGAGCCGTTGCCAAGACTTCGACCCCGCCCGGCGCGGGCTTCTTTGGGCTTGGCGGGCCGCCCGCGGCCGGTTACGCTCCTGGCGAAACTGCCCGCCAGACGCCGGGTTGACCTTACGGAGCGCGCAGAGAACGAGGAGATGACAAGTGAGGATACGCCGGCCCGCCATTTACGGCATCGCGCTTGCGCTGAGCGGGATGCTCGCCTGTCTCCAGCCCGCCCGCGGAGATGCTCTCAGCGAGACCTTCGGCCTGAGCGGGAACCGCGCCTGCACGCATCCGGGCAAGCTGGCCATCGTGAAGGTCAAGGCAGGGACGGTGGTCCGGGTGGACCTGTCGGACATCCCCGGCGGGGCGAAGGTCCACCATGCCTCATTGATCATGCACCGCCAGAGAAAGGGCCTGGAGGACCGCCAGAGCCAGTGGCTCCGGCCGGTGCTGGTGTACGCCCTGCCGGCCGGCGCCGACGAGTTGCCCGAGGGCGCCAAGCCGCTGCAATTCGAAGCCCCCTGGTACCGCGGCCTCGACGTCACCGAGGCGGCAGCGAAGGCCGTGGCCGCCAAGGCCGGAAAGATCGACTTCCTGGTCAAGGAGTTCTACAGGTGGATACACGCGACCACTGAACTGCGCGTCACCTTTGAAGGCAAGGCGGGCGACGTCCCCCAGCAGGTTACGGGCGTGCGTGCATTCCACAGCGGCGGTAACACCTTCATCACCTTCAAGGAGATCGAGAAGATCGTCGAGAAGGATGAGATCACCATCGGCGAGCTGCGGCGGATTCGCGGAGAGCTTCTCCAGCGAGAGAAAACGCGGAAGCTCCGCTATCGCGTTCTCCGCCACATTAGGCCGATCACCGCCGGCACCGCCGGTGAGGCGAGGATTCTCGCCGACCTCGTCCCGCTGAGCTGCGCCAACCTCGACGGCGGGCTGGGCCACTGGGGCCGGAAGGACGAGATCCAGAACCGTTTCGTGATCGAGCCGGGCAAGGGCAAGCTGCCCTGGGGCACCGGCCTGTACGTGCACACCACCACCGAAGACGGCGGGAGCTTCCACTACGCCGTGGTCACCGTCATCAACGGGCGGGCGAACCTGAAGGACTTCTCGCCCGCCAACGCCCCGCCCGCGGCCGTGAAGGAGAAGGCCAGCCCGTATCCGGTTCCCGTCCTGCAACTGGACGTCGTCGACGAGAAGGGCCAATTCGGAGGCGCCCGCAAGGGGGCGCGGGTGCGGCTGTACGTCACCTGGAACGCCGAGCCGTACACCAACCTGCCGAACATGGCGTACAACTGGTGCGTCGCCATCGACGAAAAGAAACTGGCCAAGCCCGCCCCGCTGGGGCTGTACCTGCACGAGTGGGCCGGCACGCACGTGCGCACGACGTGGTCCTGGCCGGGCGGGCGGACGGGCATCCTCGTGACCGGCAACGACCACCCGCCGCAGACGTGGTGGTACGGCTGGCACGAGGCCAAGTGGACCTCCCGCTCGTGGGGGACCGGCAAGGTGCACAACTACACCGAGCGGCGGGTGCTGGCGTTCATGGATTGGGTCGCCACGCAGTGGCCGGTGGACGCCAACCGCGTCTTCGCCGCCGGCGGCTCGATGGGCGGGGCGGGCGTCTACACCTTCTGCTTGCGCCAGGGCGAGCGGTTCGCCATGGTCTCCGGCAACGTCGGCATCGCCAACTGGACCATCCGCGCGCATTTCACCACGTCCCTGGAGCTGTGCACCGGCTACCTGAAATGGAACACGCCCACCTCCGACGCGGCCACCGTCGCCGACCGCGTGAACGTGACCAAGTGGCTCCACGACAACCCCACCGTGGAAACGCCCTTCCTCAACTGCGGCAACGGCAAGAACGATCACGGCATCGGCTGGCCCCAGGCCCGGGGCTTCTTCCGCGCCCTCCAGGAAACCAAGCGCCCCCACGCCGCCCACTGGGGCCTTTACGGGCACGGCACCGGCGGGGTGAGCCTGCGGATCGACGAGAGGCGGTCGCAAGCCTTCCGGCTGGACCAGACGCTGCCGGCCTTCACCAATTGCAGCCTGGACGGCGACATCGGAACGGCCACGAGGCTGAAGACGCCGACCACCTCCAAGAGGCGCGACGGGCAGGTCGCCAAGGACATCTACGACGGCGATTCCGAAGGCTACTACAACGCGCACCTGCGGTGGGAAACGGACGAGGAGAAGGTCATCGACATGCCGAAGACCTGGCAGATGACCTTCCTACTGGACAAGTGGTGCAAGGCCGAGAAGTGCACCGTGGACGTCACCCCGCGGCGTTTGCAAAAGTTCGCCGTCAAGCCGGCAGCGAAGTTCAAGTGGACCAACGTTTCCGTCGCCGACGGCAAGCAGATCCAGTCCGGCACGGCCGAGGCGGACAAAGATGGACTAGTGACGATGAAGGACGTCATCGTCATGAAGACCGGAAGCACGGTTCGCCTGGCGCCGGCGGAATAATTTCTGCGGAAAGGAGTCGAACATTGACCCGCCGAGGGCAGCCATACGGTTTCAGCCTGGCCGATTCGCTTCTGGCCGAGGTCGCCCAGATCCCGCAGTCGCGGCTGCACACCGACGTCGACGCGATCTGCCGGGCCTACGAGGCCATTGTCCCGCTGGCGCAGCGCCTGGGGATCGAGAAGCCCCGGCCCGCCCTGGCGGGACTGGCCTACAACCACGTCTCCACGCTGGGCTGCAAGATCGTGATCGTCCCGGACGCTCCGGAACCGGCCGTCCTGCCCTGCATCCACGAACCCGAGGACATCGACGCGCTCGTCGAGCCGGAAGATTACCTCTCGGAGGGCATCGTCCCGCAACGGCTGGAGATGCTCGAAAAGCTCAAGGCCCGCCGCCCCGAGGCGTCCGACCACATCGGGCACGATTACGAGGGTCCGATCACCACCGCGGTGCTGATGATGGGGCAGGCGTTCTTCCTGCTGGCCTACGACGATCCGGCCCGCGCCCACCGTCTGCTGGACTTCTCCGTCCGCAGCGCCGTCAACTACGCGGCCGTGCTGCGGGCCCACCAGGGGCGCCCGGCGTTTCGTCCGGGCGGCGGCGGGTTCTGCGACGATTTTGGCGGCATCTTCCGCCCGGAGATGTTCAAGCGGTTCGTCGTGCCCTGCTGGGAGGCGATGTACCAGGGCATCCAGGCCACCACGCGCGGCCTGCACAGCGAGCTGCTCCGCGAAGAGCACCTGGAATTCCTGGCCGAGCTGGGCATCGACACCTTCGACCCGAGCTGCGATCAGTACCTCACGCCGGAGATGCTGCGACGGTCCTGTCCGGTCAAGTACACGCTTCGGATGTTCCCGGCCGAGGTCATGGTCCACTCGGCGGCGGAGCTGGTGGAAATGTACCGGCGGCGCGCGTCGTTCGAGCCGACGACGATCACTTTTTCGCTGTCCCGGGCGGTCGACGAGCCGAAGATCGCCGCGCTGCTGGAGGTGGCACGGGAGCTGGCATGAGCCGCCCGGGCAGGACTCGCGGAAATACGCGGGTCAGCCGCCCAGCGCCTGATCGACGCTGTCGTAGACGCCGAAGAGCTTGTTCAGGCGGGTCGTCTCCAACAACTGGCGCACCTGCGGGGTGGGGTTGACCAGCTTGATCTGGCCGTGATGATGGCGGCACTTGAGATGTCCGAAGATGACCGCGCTCAGCCCGGCCGAGGAGATGAAGTCCATCTCGCTCAGATCCAGCGCGATCACGGGCACGCGCTGGGCGGCCAGCTCCTCCAGGCTCGTCCGCAGCCGCTCCGCGTCGGCCATGGCGACGGAGCCGGAGACCTTCACCACCGCGGCATCGCCCTGCCTGGACACCTGCAAGTCAAGCGGTCTGCGCCCGGATGGAGTCATTTTCCGTCTCCGCTCTTGTGCTTGAGCATGCGGACCTCGTTTCCCGCTTCATTGTACATCACTTCGTCCATGTAGGCCCGCATGAGCATGATCCCGCGGCCGGAGGGCTTTTCCAGGTTCTCGTCGACGGTGGGGTCCGGTACCTCGCCGGGATCGAAGCCTTTGCCCTCGTCGGTGACGGTGATGGCCGCTTGCTCGGCGCCGACGCAACTGGAGACGGTGATCTTCTTGTTGGCGTCGAAGCGGTTGCCGTGCCGGATGGCGTTGCTGAGCGCCTCTTCCAGCGCCAGGCGGATCGCAAAGCAGACCTCCGGCCCGTAGCCCTGCGCCTCCGCCCGGCCGAGGACTTCCTCGGCGAGGCCCCGGGCCGCCTCCATATCAGTTGGAATGACAGACGTCTGCACCATATACGCCGAAGACTTCCACTAGGACGATGCTGCCTCGCGGATGGCCTCCTCGCGGGTGGCGCGAATGCCGAACACCTCGGTCAGGCGGGTGATCTCGAAGACCTCATGGATGGACGGACGGATGTTGCACAGCCGCAACACGCCTTCCTTGTCCCGAACGCGTTTGTGCAGCGTGATGAGCATTCCCAGCGCGCTGCTGGACATGTGAGCGACGTTGACGAAATCGAGAACGATCCTGGGCTGGGCGCTCTCGGCGACCAGGGCATACAGTCGCTCGCCGATCTCCGCGATGTGCGCCTCGTCGAGGATTTTCTTGTCCACCAGCTCAACGATGCTCACCGGTCCCTGCTGCATCATCTTGAGCCAGCCGGCCGGATCTGTCATCGGTCTGCTCCTTTTGCAATATCGTTGAAGACAGATGATAAGAAGCGTCGGTCGGCGCTGTCAAGGCGGCTTCGAGCAACGGTCACAGCCCGGTCAACGGGCCAGCAGAACGATGTTGACGATGATGCTGACGGCCAGCAGGGCCAGCAGGATGTAGATGGCGGCGTTGTGGTCCGTCGCGGCCAGTTCGCCCGTTTCGTCCGAACGCTGGTGCTCGTCCTTGGCCAACGCCGACAGCACGTTGGCGTCGAGCACCTTGCGGACCTGTAGGGGCGGCTCGCCCTGGGCCACCGCCTGGAGGTCGAGCAGCAGGTCCTTGGTGGAGGCGTAGCGGTCTTCCGGGCGCTTGGCCATCATCACCTCCACCACCTCCCCCAGGCCCACCGACAGCGAGGGGTTGATGTGGTCGGGCGGCGTCAGCGGCTCCTTCAGGTGCTTGTGCATGACCGCCGCCGGCGAGGGGGCGTCGAAAGGCACGCGCCCGGTGACCAGGTGATACAGCGTTGCCCCCAGCCCGTAGATGTCCGCCCGGAAATCGATGTCCACTTCGCCGCGGATCTGCTCGGGGGCGATGTAGTAGGGCGTTCCGAAGGCCCTGCCGGCCTCGGCCTGGGCGGTCTGCTGGTCGGCCGCCAGCCGGGCCAGACCCATGTCCGCCAGCTTGGCCACGCCGTCCTTGGTGATCATGATGTTCTTGGGCTTCACGTCGCGGTGGATGAGCCCGCGCTCGTGGGCGTGGACCAGGGCGCGGGCGATCTGCAAGACGACGTGCAAGGCTTCGGCCTCGGGGAAGACCTTGCCCTTGGCCAGCTCGTCGTAGAGGGCGTGGCCCTCGACGTACTCCATGACGAAGTAGTGATAGCCCCCGACCTCGCCGACGTCGATGGCCTGAACGATGTTGGGATGGTTCAGCTTGGCGGCGGCCTGGCCTTCCTTGTAGAAGCGCTCGACGTATTCGGGGTTCTCGCTGTAGCGCTTGTACAGGACCTTGACGGCGACCAGGCGATTCAGGCTCAACTGCTTGGCCTTGAAGACCGTCGCCATCGCCCCCGAGCCAATATGCGAGATGAGCCGGTAGCCGGGAATCTGCGTGGCCGGGCCGGATACCTCCAGCGTCTCCGCCACGCGCTGAAGCTGCCGCTGGGTGAGCACGTCCTTTTCCACCAGCAGCTCCGCCAGCGACTTCGAGACGTTCTCCGATGCCAGGCGCTTCTGCTCGGCCGTGCACTCGGCCACGTCGCTGGCGGTGGCGAGGTTCTTGTCCATCACCAGCCGGCCCAGCTCGGTATCAGAAAAGGCGGCGGCGAGCTCCAGGCGCGGCCCGCCCGCCTGCGGCGAACGGGCGGCCGCTTCGCCCCTGGCGAACTCATCCTTGGATTGATTATTGCCCAAGCCTCATACCTCGAATGTTCTCTGGAGGCGGCGCCTGCCGGCCGTCCCCGCCAATGGCCCGGAGAAGACAACAGGCCGCCAAGTCCTCAAGATCGCCTCTGATCCCAACCCGTCGACATCGAAGAACTGCTGTGCCTTGACGGCTTGGCCCACGGCGCGTCGGAAAGGTCGCCTGTCCATACCTTCCGCGGGGCGAGGCGTCAAGTCCGATCTTCCCGCGCCGGCCGCCCGCACGCGTCCTCGCCTCTTCGCTCTGTACAAACATTCCTGTGACCAGCTTAGACAAGTCAGGCTCGATACACCCACTGGGGGCCCAACTGCTCCAGAAAATGCCCGTTTTCAAACAGCCATCGCCGGACGTCCCAGCAGAGGTGGCACTTGCCGGCGTAGCCGCCGGGCCGGGGGCGATAGCCGCACCTTTCCGCCGCCGCCATCAGCGCCACCGGGCCGAACCGCGCCAGAGTCCTTACTACGTCCAGATCGAGGCGTCCGCCGGCGGCGTTTGGAATTTCTTCGGCCTCTTGGCGGCGGGCGGACCGGCCGTGGGTAACCCCGCCTATATCGGCAAAACGCGCTGCGAGGGCCTGCCAAATCCTGGGGATGGAGGATTCACTTGTGCTGCGTCCCAGGATGATGCCGGCGCAGGTGCCGGGGAAAATGATCCCCTCTCCGTCGACGTGCACGTGTCGCGACCGGAGCAGCCGCTGCTTGCAGGCGCTGCCGGCGAATTCCTCGGCGGGGCGAAGCGGCAGGAACCCGGCAAGCTCATCGGCCGCACGCCCGGTGAGGCGGTCCCGCCCCTTTTGGGCGTAGGCCGCGAACGTCGAGCGCCTCTCCGTCGGCGTCAGGCGGTCGGTGTCGAACCCCTCGGCCAGCCAGTCGCGCCAGCGGACGCGAACGCGGTCAGGGCCTAAAATCTCCCCGCCCAGTCGCGCCGCCAGGCGAACGCGCTGTATGGGCACGAACTGCTGATGGTACGGGTCGGCCGAGATGGTCAGCCGGCCCATGCCCGCCTCATCCAGCGCCGCCAGGCGGTCGCGAACGGTCCGGGCGTCGCTGGCCCAGAAGGCATTGGTCTCGACCGCCTCCAGCGGGCCCAAGTGCTGCCGCCGGGCCCGGCGGGCCAGCTCGATCAGCGTCGGCCAGCGCCCGAAGGGCTCGCCGCCGCCGATGTGGATGCGGCAGCCGTGTATCGAGGCGGACTGCAATCCGGCCCAGATGGTCAGAGCGTCTTCCACGCTCATGTCGCCGCCGGCCGACGGCGCCCCGCACAGGTAACAACTGGCGCAGCGCGCGTTACACCAGTACGTCAGCAGCAGCCCGGCAAACGTCCAGTACTTCACCGGCATGGGCGCGACCGACGAAGACGATTTGGCCCGTTTGGGCCGTCCCCTGGACCTTTCCGCCCTCACCATGTCGGCATTGTACCGCGCGGAAAAGCGCCCAATCGGCCGAAAATCGCCGCCGCCGCGCCGGCGGGGCTGAGATATTCCGCCCCGCAGGCAATGTGCGCCCCGCCGCGGCCAAGGTAGAATAATGGGGTGATGAAAGCAGCGGACGCAAGCGGGCCAACCCGGAAGGGACGGGCCAAGCCGTTTCACCTTTTCGCGTACGGGACGCTGTGCCTGCCGACGGTCTTCCGGGCGGTGCTCGGGGTGCGGCTGGTCAAGAAGCCCGCCGAGGCCGACGGCCACACCAGCTTCCTGGCGCGAGAGGCCGTGCTCGCCGGCTTCAAGAAGATCTCGCCCGACCGGACGTACCTGTACGCGGTTCCCCAGGCCAACGAGCGCATCCGCGGGTTCGTGGTCGGCCCGCTGCCGCCGGAATGCCTGTCGGCCCTGCACCGCTACGAAGGGCGGAACTACCGGCAGGTGCGGGTGAAGGTTCTCACCGCCGACGGGCCGGTGAGGGCGGTCGCCTTCGTCGGGAACATGGACGAGCTGTCGCACTCCCTCGGATGGGAGTTCCACGATCATCTCAAGCAGGAGGTGCTGCTGCGGCGGAAGATCGACAAGGCCCTGCGCGAAGACGAGATCTCGCGTCTGAACACCACCGAGGAGACGACGCGCCGCGCCTTGAGCGAGCTGCACGGCCTGACCATCCGCGACCTGATCCGCCGCCACTTCGATGCCGGCGGCATCAGCACCTTCGCCATTCGCCAGGCCATTCAGCACGAGCCCCTGCGCGACTTCCACGAGGCCCTCTCCGAGGCCGGCGTCCGCCGGCTGGTGCCGAACTACCTGACGATGCTGGTCCGGCAGGTGATGTTCAACCAAGTCGAGGACCGCATCCGGGACGAGTTCCGCTACGAGCTGGACCGGATGCAGGTGGCGGAGAAGTTTTACGAGCGGACGATCTCGGCCCTGGCGGCGCTTCGGTTTCTCAACGCGCAGCGCGGGCTGCTGCACCTGCTGGCCGGCGACGCGCTGGTGGACCTGCCGTGGGAGTCTCACTCGCTGATCGACTACATCCGCTGGGCGGTGCTGACGGCCGACGCCATCTACGAGCCCGCCTGGGCCGAGTGGGAGATCCGCTACATCCGCGAGCACATGGGCAAGGGATACATCCCGCTCGGGGCCGAATTGGAATTCTCCAACATCGGCCACGACGTCATCCGCGACCCGGCCGCCAAGGAGCACCACGACCTCACGTATGACGGGTTCCTGTACTTTCGCGATTTCGGTCTGGACATCCTGACCTGGAAGCTGGGTGGGCACATCGACGACCATTACGTCAAGAGCTCCCAGCGCCGACGCCGCGGGTTCTTCGAGCTGGCCTTTGGCTCCCTGTCGGTCGAGGCCGACATCTCCAAGCCGATCACCGACGACCCCTGGCTGCTGAACCAGATCATTCACGCGGCCGCGGACTTCTACAACGTCTCCCCGCACAGCGTGCACATTTCGCTACAGCTTCGCTCATCCAACCGCCCGGTGCGGGATCGCCCGCTGCCGCTGAGCGTGATGAAATGCCTGTTCGTGCTGGGCGGTGACCCCGTTCGCCGCAGCGACGGATCGATGCAGGTGATCCGCCTTTGCAGCGAGGAGATCATCCGCAATAAGCCGTCGATGCAGATGCTCTTCAGCGAGACCGAGCGCCGCCGCAGCGCCGACCACGACACCGAGGTGCCGGCCAGTCGCGGGCGATGGGTCCAGCAGTTCAAGTTCCTCCGCCTCAGCCGGGAGGTCAACTACGAGCCGATCATCGCCGCCCTGAAAGGGCTCCAGATTCACTTCAAGCCCGGCAGCTTCCTGACGGCCTCGCAGTTTGAGTCCAACCCGGCCCTGCGGGAGCTGTTCGAGGAACTCCGCCGCTGGGGCACGGCGGCCGAGCCGCTCACGCAAGCCGAGATCGAGGAGTTCCTGGACGGCGTGCACGAGGGTCTGACGCGAGAGAATCGGGGCCGACCGGCCCACGGCCTGGCGTACATCGCCTACTGCCTGTCTCTTCTGCGGGCGGAGCTGAACGCCTTCAACGAACTCGTCTCGCAAACATCCGCCCCGGCGAAGGCGGAAGAGAAATCCGGCTCGGCGACCCCGTAAGCGCTCTGGTGCTCGCGCGAATCAAGAGCCCTTTTGCGTGGTCGCGGGCTTCGCCCCGCCCGGCCGCGGCGAGGGCGGCTGGGATAAGCCGCTCAGAAGATATTCCGCGTAGGCGCGATAAACCTCGTCGCGGGCAAGCTTCTTCAGCACCCTGGCGTGGGCGAGGGCCTGCTGCGTTTGGCCTCGGCTCGCCCAGACGAACGCGGCCAGGTACACCAGCGACGCCTCCCGCTCCTTGGCGATGCGCTTCTCAAGCCGGGTGAGCTGGCGATCGACCAGTCGCTTTCCCAGCAGTCCATCCAGGTTCAGGCCGGTCCTCTTCAGCACGGGGAAGCGCTTCATGGCGCCGCGGAGCTGGACCGCGCTGGAGCGCGGCTCGTCGGCGGCGAACAGCGCCGCCGCCCGGCCCACATACGCCCGAGGGTCGGTGCGGTTCAGGATGACAGCCAGCTCGTAGTGCGTGGCGGCCTTGTAATGCCTGCCTTCCGCGAGGGCCTTCTTGGCCGCCGACATGTTCCGGTTGTACATGTCGCGGCCCCGGGCGGTGAGCTCGCGGAGCATGAGTCGCCCCCGGGCGTCCTCGAGGGCCTGCTTTGACCTCTCCTCGGCAAGGCTGGGCGGCTGCTGGGGGGATTCGACTTGTTCCGTTTCGTCCGCCGACGGTTCTTTCGGCCTGGCCTGGCCGGCTGGTTCTGCCGCCTTCCTGCGGGCCTCCTCCGCCGCCATCCGCTGCGATTCCAGCAGGATTTCCAGGAGGACGTCCTGTTCGGTCTGCGGCAGTTGCCCGGCGGGCGGTTGTTCCTGGACGGGCGGAGCCGGCTGCCGGGGAAGACCCGTCTGGCCCATCGGCTCGATGGGCTCGCCGGCCGGGCGCTGCCCTTCGGCGGCCTGCTGCTCGGACAGCTCCTCGGCCAAACGCTGCCCGTCCCGCCGGCTGAGCACGCCGAAGAGGGCGCTGGCTGCCGGCCGGACCACACTCAGCTCGGCCAGCAGATCGCGCGACGATGGCACAGACGGCGGCTCCAGCGGCCCGATGAGCGGATTGACCCTGAGCCTCTCGCCCAGACTGCCGGCCACCGGCTTGTACGCCTCGACGGTGGAGTCGCGGAGCGGACGAGCCGCTTGTCTGGGAATGTAATCCGGAACCGGCGTGGATGTCCCCGGGAGGGTAAGCCCGCCGGCGATGGCCGACGTGCCCACCACCGTTCGTTCGGGAGAGAAGAAGGTGCTCGGCCCGTACATCCTGCCCGAAAGGATGCGGTCCAGTCCGGCAGAGCCGCGGATAAAGTCGTCCATCGCCGCCGACGGAACGTCGAGGCGGAACTGATCGGACCCGACGTAGCCCACGTCCGCACGGAACTGAAAGCCGCCGGTGACTTGTCCGGTGACGTACAGATTACCGTCGATGGCCCGATTCGCCTGCCGCACGCTGTTGTAGCGTCCGCTGCCGATGAGGTAGTTGGCGTCCAGCGCCCGGCCGTAGCGGAGCTGCCGGACCTGCCCAGCGGCCACGCCGGTCAGGACCGCGATGACGCCCGCCGCCAAATGCCAGGATAGCTTCATGCCCGCCGTTTCCTACGAGCCGTCGCCGGGGTCTGCCGGCGCGGCATCCCGCGCTGCGGTCTCCTGATCGTCCCTCTGGCCGGCCGGGCCTCTGTGCAGGTACCTGCTTCTCCCGTACAGTCGCTCGTTCTCTATGCAGTCGCGCCACTTACGACGGTGCGGACTGCCGCCGCGCCGGGCTGCCGGGCGGACCCGCCCATGCGTTTCACGGGACTTGCGCACTTCATTATCTCCCGTGCTGAAGCCGATTTCAAGACACACTCCACCTACATTATACGTCCGCTATTCAGCATCGGCTCACCCGGCCGGCCTAATGAGGTACAACATCGCTGTCCTCGGCGGACCCCCGGATTCACCGGGCGGGGTGGGGTGTGCCTGGCCGGCCGGGGTTGATGCCGGCTTACGGGCCGGGCCGGACGCGATACAGCCTGGCCACGGCCGGCCAGCCGGAGCGGAGGTAATCGATCAGGCTCCAGAGGGTCACGGCAATGACGCAGGTCGCCACAATGGCTTTGCCCATGCCCGCCCAGGCTGGCATGCCCCCGGCCAGCAGGACGATCGCGATCAGCCCCGCGCCCTGGACGACGGCCTTCAGCTTGCCGCTGGTCCGGGCAGAGACGGACTGACCCGTCAAGGCCAGAACCGTCCGCAAATACGCCACCACCAGGTCGCGCCCGGCCATCACCAGCGGCACCGCCAGCGACACCCACCCGGCCAGCGCGGCCGTGAAGTACATCGTCAGCCGCGAAAGGGAGTCACACAGCGGATCCAGCAGGCCCCCCAGCCGGCTGACGGTCCGGCCGCGGCGGGCGGCCATGCCGTCCAAAAGGTCTGTCAGTTCCGCGGCCCCGCCCACGGCCAGCACGACGGCCATCCAGCCCGGCGACAGCATCTCCCCGCCGCCGGCCCGCCGCGCAGCCACCACGCACGCGGCAAAGCCCGCCGCCAGCACCAACCGCCCCAGCGTCAGCATATAGGCCAACATGGCAGAAGAGAGAACCTCAGCGAAGGCGCGACTCCGAACTCCACATGTCCGCGTTGGCTCCCAGCTTCTCCCGCAGCGGCTGGGAGATCTCATCCAGCCGTTCGGCCAGCTCCCGCGGCAGGGCCAAGTCGCCGGCGGCGGCGTTGCGCCGGATCTGCTCGCCGCTGCGGGCCCCGACCACCACGCTGGCAACGCCTTCCCGCCCCAGCAGCCAGGCCAGGGACATCGCGGCCATGTCCAGGCCACCCTGGCGAGCGACCTCGGCGGCCTCGGCCACGACGGCGAAGGTCTCCTGCTCGGCTCCGGCTTGGCCGTGGCGGGCCTGCGGGCGGGAGCGGCTGAAATGTCGGGTCCGGGCGCGCGCTTGCGGCACGTCCTCCGGCGTGGAGAACTTGCCCGTCAGCAGCCCCTGCATCAGCGGGCTGTAGCAGGTCACCGCGACGTCGGCGGCCCGGCAGGCCGGCAGTACCTCCAGCTCGATCGCCCGGAACAGCAGGCTGTAAGCCAATTGGTCCGCCGCCGGCGTCGCCAGCGGCAGTATCTCCGAAAGGTCGGCCCGCCCGAAGTTGGAAACCGCCATGTGGCGGACCTTACCGGCGGCGATCAGATCCTCCATCGCGCGAACGGTTTCGGCCAGTGGCACCTCCCGGCTGGGCCAGTGGATGTAGTACACGTCCAGCCAGTCCGTGCCCAGGTTCTGCAAGCTGCGATCGCAGGCGGCGGCGACGTCGCCGGCCGAGAGGTGGCTGCGGGAGACCTTGCTGGCGATGACGACCTTGTCGCGTCGCTGGCCCAGGGCCTCGCCGATGAGCTGCTCGCTGTAGCCGGCGCCGTAGCCTTCGGCCGTGTCGAAGAAGGTGATGCCGGCGTCCACGGCCGAACGGATCGTGTCGATGGCGTCCGCCTTGTCCTGCGGGCCCCACGTGGCGTCGCCCGCCATGGCCCAGCAGCCTAGACAGACGGTAGAGACCTGCAACTTTCCCTGTGCGATGGTTCGGTAGCGCATGCCGGTATCATCCCCGCCGCCCGCCGCCGCGTCAACGCCCTAGTCGGTGCCGCCCTTGGCAATCCGCGGCACCGCCGATATACTCGATAAGGCTCCAAATCGCGATAAAGGGCGATTTGGAGAGTACTGACGGGCGCGTAGCTCAGATGGCTAGAGCGCTTCCCTTACAAGGAAGAGGTCGTAGGTTCGAGACCTGCCGCGCCCAGTAAGGCCAGCGAGACGAGAATCGCCGCGCAAGGCGACCCGGCCAAGCCGGGGCGAAAAACGGGAAAGGTTCGGCCATGAAACACCTCCGTCTTGTCGGGTTGGGACTCGGGCTTTTCCTTTGCGCCGTGGCGGCCCGGGCGGACGACCTGGATGAGCTGCTCAGGATCCTCAAGAGCGACGCCGCCGACAACGCCGATTATGCCGCCAAGATCCTCAAGGCCGCCGAGGATCTTCCCGAAAACCCGGAACTCCAGAGCAAACTCTACCAGAAGGCCTACGAGGTTGCCCTGACGCATCGGAAGGGCTACGCCACGGCCATCCAGGCCGCGCGAATGCTGCTGAAGACGAAGCCCAAAGAGAGGAGCACGTGGCGGCGGAAGCTCCTGAGCGCGCACCAGCTGCGGTTCAGGAAAGCCCCCCCCAAGGAGCGGCAGCAGTTGGGGGAGGTGTATCTGGCCCAGCTCGTGATCGCCGCCGACGAGATCGTGCAGTCAGGGGAGGATGTTCCCACGGCCGTGAGGTACTACACGCAAGCGGCCGCGATCGCCCGCAACTACTGTAAGGCTCGCACCCCGGAGATCGCCTACAAGGGCAAGCGGGCCCGGCAGCGACAGTTGCTCAAGGTGCGGCTTGACGCCTACAAGAGCCGGCTGAAACGGAACCCCGGCGACGACGCAGCCCGGGCCGGCCTCATTCGCATCTACGTGGCCGAGTTCGACCAGGCGGCGGAGGCGCAGAAGCTGCTGACGGCCAACATGGAGAAGGATTGGGTCAAGTGCGTGCCCCTGGCCGTCAAAGATCCCGGCAAAGTCAACAAGGACGAGTGCTTCGAGCTTGCCAACTGGTACAGAGAGCTGGTCGAAAAGGCCAGCGTCGTCGGCGAGCCGAAGATGCTGCGGCGGTCAAAGGCCTACTATCAGCGCTTCCTGGCCAGCGAGAGTTCCGGCCTGAGGGCCACGACCGCGCGGCTGGCCCTGGTGAAGATAGAGAAGCAGCTCGAGGCAATCGCCGCGGCCACAAGTCCCAAAGCCGAAGGCGGCCCCACAACCAGGAAGGTCAAGGTCCCCGCCGGAAAGGACTGGACGCCGGTCGCCAGGGTGAGCAGGGGGGACGCGATCGAGATCGCGGCCGAGGGAAAGTGGTCGCCCAAGCGCGGAACCTCGGTGGACGCCGAAGGCAACCCTTACACCAGAAGGCATCACCTTCAAGGACGGTTTGGCGAGGACGCCCACCCGTTCCGGATCGGCGCAAAGCACCAGGTGACCGCCAGGATGGACTGCGTCCTGTACATGGGCATGAAGGACGACTGGTCGCACGGCGACAACAGCGGCTTTCTCACGGTAACGATCACCATCCAAAGGGAGAAATAAGCCGCCCTTTCCGAGCTCGCGCGCTGCGGGCTAGCCTCAGCCGCCGCTCCTGCGGAGAAGAGGTTCAGCGTATTCGGGGGCGTACCGCGTGCAGCGATAGATCGACGGCGAGGCGTGCTCGCTGCGATACGGATTGACGAACTCCCAGACCACCTGCCCGTCGGGGGTCACCTCGAACAGGCGGCTTTTCCCGCCCTCGCAGATCAGTGTGTTTCCGTTCGGCAGCCGCTGGGCGCTGGAGATGTACCGGCTGAGGAAGGACTCCCTGGGTGTGCCGGTGTAGGACCACTCGATCCGATCGGTCAGCGGGTTGTACTCGATCACCCGCGAGAAGCCGCGGAGCGTGCCGTTGTCGAAGATGAGGATGTTGCCGTTGGGGAGCATGTGGGGCTTGTGCTGGCCGTCGAGGACGCCCGGCCCCCAGGCCCAGACGATTCTGCCGGTCGGGCGCTCGATCACCCCGATCACGTCGTTGCTGCGGTAGGAGAAAATGATGTTGCCGGGCTTGAAGCGCGCCGCCCGGCCGGAGGACCGCTCCTTCTCGTACGTCGCGTTCGGCGGGATGACCTGAAGCGTGTTGTTGTGGGCCCAGTCGAAGGCGAACTCCCCCCGCGCCCGGTCCATCACCTGCCGCCAGCCCGCCGGAGTCAGCAGCTCCTCCAGCTCGCCCAGGTGCTCCTCGCCTCGCCACTGCCAGAGAAGCTCCCCGTCGCGCGCGATCTCGATGATGTAGGGCTGGCGCTTCTGAGCCGGCCCCAGCGCCGGCCAGAAGTTCTCGGTGATGGTGTGGATCAGCAGGTGCCCGTTTGCCAATGGCTGGAAGTCGTGGTCGATCCGGCAGCGGTACGACCAGACGACGTTGCTGTCCGGGTCCAGCTCGTACAGCCCGAAGGGGCCCCTGGCCACGTCCGAACGGTCGTGCGTGGGTTGAAGCAGATTGCCGTTGGGCAGGAGATGGCAGTACGACTGGAGGGTCGTCTCGACGTGCCATTCATGGACGGGCCGCCCTTCCATGTCGATCAGGTAGACCTTGCGCGGCGGCTCGCCCTCGACCTTGGGCCGGCCGAACGTCTTGCAGAACAGGGTATAGCCGTTCCAGGCCTTGCCCGCTTCGTATTTGGTGACGCCTTTCATCCTCTCGGCTCTCCGTTTTCCCGAGGTGCCCGGATAGAGCCGCGGCCGGGGGGCGCTCGGTCTCGGTCACTTCTGTTCGGCCGCGCTGACCTGAATGCCTTCCAGCACGGCGTACGGCATGCGCCGGACGGGGTCCTTGTCGCTGCTGAGGTGGACCTTGTCTTTCAACAGTTCGTAGACGTTGCCGGCCACCATGGTGTTTTTCACGCGGCCGACGATCTCGCCGTTCCGGATGCGATAGCCCAGGGCCACGTTGCTGGAGAAATCGCCGTTGATGATGTTGCTCTGGCCGAAGCCCATCAACTGCTTGATGTAGATGCCGTCGCCGATCGAGGCCAGCAGCTCTTCGCTGGGGCGCCGCCCCGGGGCCACGTCGATCGAGTGCGGCGAGCAGTTGTTGTGTCCGGTGGGCTCCGCGGCGGCCATCGCCGCCGAATCCAGGTCGTACAGGAAGGTCTTGAGCACGCCGCCGTCGACGATCGCCATCTTCCGCGTGGGGATGCCGTCGTCGCTGATCTGGCCCGCCCCATTGCAGTAGTCCAGGTGCGGGTCGTCGACGATGGTGAAGCACGGGTCGAGGATTCGCTCGCCCAGCCGGCCTCGGAGGGGCGAATCGCCCTTGGCGACGTACCGGCCGTTGATGCCCATCTGCGCCGGCGCCAGCAGCGTCGCCAGCATGTCCGGCGAAAGCAGCGCCGTCGCCGGGCCGGTCGGGGCCGGGGCGACCTGGCGGGCATTGCGGAGATCTTCCAGGATATGCTCGATGATCACGTCCGGGTCGTAGAACTCGTTGAGATCCTTCCAGCTCCGGCCGAAGTCGCTGAAGAGCATGTCGGTGCCCTCGGTGCGCTGCACCCAGGCGTCGAGCTGCCAGGCCGAGTGCTCCGCCCGGTGGCACACGCCGCCGCTGGTGACCAGCACGCCCTCGGACTCCTGCCGCCCGGCGCCGGCCTCTATGAACAGCTCGGGATCGTACTTCCGTATGGCGTCCACGATCTTCTGGGAGCTTTCGATCATGCTTTGCCGGGAGAGGGCGGCCGTTCTCTGAGAGTGCGTCTTCACCGGCGTCAGAGCCGCCGGCGGCGGGTAGGCGTCGAAGTGAACGGCGCTTCCGGCCTTGGCCAGCGACAGCGCCCGCTCGACCACCTCGTCCAGATCTTCCAGGCTGTTGCAGGAGCTCCTGCCCTCCCGCCCGTCGACGACCAGCTCGACGCTCACCGAGACTCTCTGCTCGGTGTCGGCCTTCTTCAGCCGGCCGTTCTCGAACAGACAGCCGATGCTCTGACTGTGGTGCAGGCTGAGCCTGCCCGCCGAGGCCCCTTTCTTCTGCGCCGTGGCCAGGGCCTTTTGCAGCAGGCCGGTCGCCTTCTTTGCCATTGGGTTTCGCATGTCGATGTCCTTGACTACTTGCCGCCGATGACGACGTCGCGAATTCTCAGGTGGGGCGAGCCGAACGTCACCGGCAGGGGCGACTGCCCGCCCTTTCCGCAGCCGCCGGGCAACTGCATGATTTGCAGGTCGTCGCCGAAGCCGTCGATCGCCCGCAGCGTCTCGAAGACGTTGCCGGTCAGGACCACGTCCCGGACAAGCTCGCCGACCTTCCCGCCGCGTATGCGGTAGCCGTAGCGGGCGGAAAAGGTGAACATTTCCATCATGGTCTCCCCGCCCATGGACCCGCATGCGTAGATGCCATCGTCCACGCCGGCGAGGAGTTCATCGAAGCTCAGATCGCCGTTCTCGATGTAGGTGTTGGTCATCCTGACGATGGGCTCGTAGGCCCGGCTGATCGCGCGGGCGTTTCCGGTGGGCCGTCCGCCCATCTTCGCGGCCGTCTCCAGCGAGTGCAGGTGCCCGACCAGCACGCCTTCCTTGACCAGGTAGGTCTTGCCCGTGGGCATGCCCTCGTCGTCGAAGGCCTGGGTGCCGATCATGCCGGGCATGGCGCCGTGGTCGATAATGTCGAGCTGCTTGCCGCCCATCTCCCGCCCGAGGTGCATGAGTTCGCGCATCTTCGGGTTCTCGTACAGGTGGTCGGCCTCGCTGAGATGCCCGAAGGCCTCGTGGGCGAAGACGCCCGCCAGCTCCTGGTCCAGGACCACGGTGGTGCTGCCGCCCTGGCAGGCGGGGGCCTTCAGCAAGGCGGCGGCGCGGCGGGCGGTCTCGGCCACCCGCTGCTCGGCGCCGACCGCGGCGTCGTAGCTGACCGCCGAAGCCACGCCGTCGGTCGCCCGCTGCACCAGGGCGCCGTCACGGGCGACGGCGACGTAGTACAGCACCACCCTCGGCCGCTCCTCGCAGAAATAGCTGCCCCGGGAGGAGGCGAAGTGCACCGTCCGGAACGAATCCGCGTACCACACGTGGGAGGTCTCGATCGCCGGATCGGTGTGCAAGACGATGTCGTTGTAGCGGGTGACCAAGTCGAGCTTCTCGTCGAAGCTCACCCCGCGGAAGTCCCGAACCAGCTTGGCCGGACGCACCTCATCCACCACCGGCGTTTCCGCCAGTTGGGTCTTTTCCCTTCCGACCAGGGCGGCGCACTCGCACGCTTCGGCCACGCTGTGGGCGAGATCGTCCAGGCTGTCGAAGGTTGCCAGGCCCCATCCGCCCTTGGTGCAGGCGCGGACGATGCCGCCGCTGTGCTTGTGGGAGGAAACGTTCTCAATTTCCTCCCCCCAGTAGGCGATGGCCGAGGAATCGTCGCGCTCGAAGCGAATCTCCGTGTAGTCGGCCTTGCTCTTGCTCAATGCCTGGGAAAGCCGGTCTTTCACGCATATCTCCTTTTGCTCGGCCGACCGGGAGCTGCCCGTCAACGGCCACGGCCGCCTACAATCATGCCAGTGAGAGGCGGCGCGTGCAAGGACGCTTGCCGGATGGACCTGCCTGCCTAGCGCAGGTAGGCAGGGCGGCGGGCCGCCGAGGCGATAATCGGCCTTTCCCCCCGACCGGGAAAGCTGCTAACCTGATACGCAATTCCGCAGCCGCAGCGGACAGTCAAAGGAGAAGCCGTGAAGAAGCGTTTCATCATTGCCGGAACCGGCAACCGGGGTCTGGGCTGTTTCGCCAAGGGCCTGCTGTCCTGGCCGACGAAGGGCCTGCCGGAGTTTGCCGAGCGGGCCGAGCTGACCGCGCTGGTGGATACCAACCTCGCCCGCGGCCGGGCCTGCGCCAGGGAGCTGAAGCTGCCGGACCTGCCCGTCTGCCGCAGTGTGGCCGAGGCACAGAAGGCGGCCCCGGCCGAATGGTGCATCGTCACCACGCCCGACTTCACCCACCGGGACGTGGTCGTCCAGGCCCTCGAAAGCGGGCTGAACGTGCTGGTGGACAAGCCCCTGGCCACCAGCGCCTGGGGGTGCGACCAGATCATCCAGGCCATGCAGCGCACCGGCCGGCAGGTCATCGTCGGCCACAACGCCCGCTACGGCGCCTGGTCGCTGAAGGCCGCCCGCCTCGTGCGCGACGGGGCCATCGGAAAGGTGCTGCACGTGGACGCCGCGGAGGTCCTGGATTACTCCCACGGCGGGGATTACTTCCACCGCTGGCACTCGGACTTCTCCCGCTCGGCCGGGCTGCTGACGCACAAGTGCTGCCACCAGTTCGACCTGCTCTGCTGGATCCTGGACGACGACCCGGTGGCGGTCTCGGCCTTCGGCGGGCGCAACTTCTACCGGGAAAGACCCGACCTGGACCACGGGACGCGATGCACCGAGTGCGCGATCGCCGGCGAGTGCCCGCACTTTTACGACATGGACAAATGGGACGGTGTTCACCGCCGCATCTACAAGGACGCCGAGGGCGAGGACGGCTACTTCCGCGACCTGTGCGTCTTCTCCGACCGGCACACCGTCAATGACCATGAGTCGGTCAACGTCACCTTCAGCAAGGGCGCCCTGGCGAGCTTCACGAACGTCACCTTCGCCCCGCGGGAGTATTCCTACTTCTACTTCACCGGCACCCACGGCCGGCTGGAGATGCAGTCGCGCAAGCCGAACCTGCGGCTGTTCAGCCACGACGGAAAGGTCGAGGAGTTTTCCGCCGAGCAGGGAACCGGCGAGGGCGGGCACGGTGGGGCCGACGTGAAGCTCATCGCCGACATCCTCGGCCTGCCGGGTTCGGACCCGCTCCAGCGGGCGCATCCGTCCGAGGCCAGGCGGGCGGTGCTGATTGCCGACCTGGCCAACCGGTCCATCGCCGGCGGCGGCCGGCCGGTCCGTGCCGACGAGGCCGGCAAAGACTTTCCGCCGGCCCCGCCGCAGACGTAGAAGGCCGACCAGGAAGCGGGGACGCTGTCACCGGCCTGCCGAACGTGTCGCCGGCGGCGGGACCGCCGGGACGGAACGGGTCGAAGTGGTTCCCGGCCGGTCCGGCCTGAGCACCCGGGGCGCGGGCACGGGCTCCAGTGACAGGGCGTCGCCGAGGACCCGATCGGCCAGGTAGAGGGCGTGGAAGTTGCAGCCGGAGCAGTGCAGCTGCGACTGCCCCTTGGCCAGATCGTGCACGAGGAAGCGCCCGTCGAAGTAGGCGTCGGAGAAGACGTACTCCAGCAGCGCCAGGGCCCGGCGCCGCCACAGGCCGGCCGGCTCCAGCTCGGCCAGGTCCGCGTACGCGTGGATCAAGGCCAGGTGCAGGGAAAGACAATCGGGGTACGGCCCGGCGAAGCGAATCGCCCCGCCTTGTTTGATGAGGCGCGGGCCTACGCTCGCGGCCGCGCGGGCGCGCTCGAGATCCTTCGGATCGCCGGACGCCTTGGCGACCCCGGCCCAGGCCATTGCCGTCAGAGTCCGAGCCCATTGGGGCGGCGCGTCCGTCCGCTTGGCCAGGAATCGCGCCCTGTCAATGTCGCCGCCGTTGACAGTCGGGTCGAGTCGGTAACAGTCGGCGAAGAACAGGGCCAAGGCCGTGTCGTGCACCACGCCGCGGCGCCCCGCCCTCGCCCACTTCCAGATCATCGGACGCAGCACGTAAGAGACCGCCAGGTGGGCCGGCTGATCGCCACGCGTACCCGAGATCCACAATGCTGGAATCCGCGGCAGCAGGCGGGCGAACGTCGGCGTCTCCGGCTTGAGCCCGTTGCGGACCGCCTGCCAGATCGTCCGGGCGCATGCAGCCGCCGCCTCCGAGGCCGTGGCCTCACCGATCCGCCAGATGTCCTGGCGCTTCCGCCGGCGGCCTGCCTCGTATCCGAACCGACTCGCCCAGACGCCCGTACACCCCGGGCCCATGTCGCGCTGCCAGCGGCCGTCGACCAGGGCGCAGTCGGACAGCAGGTTTTTCAGGATGAGGTTGGCGCGGCGGCTGATGTTCGGGGCCAGCGTGCGAACGGCCTGCTGGTCGCCGCCCAGCCCACAGCCGGGCTGTGAGGCCAGCGTCGCCAGCAGCCAGATAAGTGCGGGAAGGGCTCGTGCCCCGCCCAGCCCGCGGCTCCGCCCGCGCTCCAGGCAGCGCCGGCCGTCGATGCGGCTGTCGTCCAGGTCGATGGAGTGCACGTTTCGTGGATCTCCCTTCTCGGCGGTTGTGTGGGGATTGTACCCGGGCGCCCGGGCGCCCACAATCGGCGGGCGGACTTGACTTCCGCCGGGGAACCGCATACTCACCGGGCTGCGATCACGCCATCGAACGGAGTGGAACAGTGAAACAGCAACGGCACCCGCACCCGCACGTCGACCCGCGCCAGCCCCGAAACCACACCCGGCCCGG
>CAYNYF010000027.1:0-49231 GCA_964401385.1 uncultured Planctomycetaceae bacterium
GCGTTCACGTATGCGCGCGCAAACGCTTTCGCATGCGCGGGGCTGATGGGCCGAAGGCACGTCGGCCGCGAGGGATAAAAACTCTTGAGAAAACCCAACTTCCCCGGCCGGAGTGTTCACATATGCGCGCGCAAACGCTTTCGCATCCGGGCGCAGCGCGCCACGGCCGGCGGCAAAGGGTGCCACGCTCAAGCGGGCGTCGGCTTGAGCGTGCACGGGGGTCAAGCACACGGGGGCGACAGAATTGTCTCGCCCGGCGCCGGCATGGACGCCGGTCGTAGGGTGCGTGCTCGTACGCACGCGAATTGTCTGCTCACCGGCAACGCCTGTGCGATGTGTCATTGCGTGACAGGTGGCTGCAAGCAGCCACCCTACCGGCAACAAACAGGAAACAAAGGGAAACAAAGGAAACAAAGGAAACAAAGGGGGAAACAAAGGGGTCAGGTACTTTTTTGGGTCGCGTTTGTGGCATGGGGGCGCCCCCCGCCTTGCATCTCTGTTGTCGTTCGCGTCGTCCGCGGCTCAAAAACTCTTTCAACCACGCCACGGTCCGCTTGTTTGCCAAATCCTGTCGCCCCTGCGGGGCTTGGAGGGAGGAGGGGCCCGCCTTCCGGGGCCTCACGGCCCCGGCTAAATTCTTGCGCCCCTGCGGGGCTACAGGGCGTCCCGGCTACGGCAGGGCCGTTCGGCATTTGTGCCACGCTCAAGCGGGCGTCGGCTTGAGCGTGCGCGGAGTCGATCGCGCGGGGGCAAAAAGAAAAGGTGCGTCACCGGGGCGACGCAGTCTACGAGTGTTCGCTTGAGCGTGCGGGGACTTAATCGGGCGGAGGCGAAAAGCTGCCTTCGGCGGGGCGGTAGCCCCGCCCTACATCTCTGTTGTCGTTCGCGTCGTCCGCGGCTCAAAAACTCTTTCAACCATACCACGGTCCGCTTGTTTGCCAAATCCTGTCGCCCCTGCGGGGCTTGGAGGGACGAGGGGCCCGCCTTCCGGGGCCTCACGGCCCCGGCTAAATTCTTGCGCCCCTGCGGGGCTACAGGGCGTCCCGGCTACGGCAGGGCCGTTCGGCATTTGTGCCACGCTCAAGCGGGCGTCGGCTTGAGCGTGCGCGGAGTCGATCGCGCGGGGGCAAAAAGCGAGTAGGCCGGGGCTACTGCCCCGCGGAAGCTTTCCGGAAGGCTTGGCTCGCGGGGCGGCGGGGCGGTAGCCCCGCCCTACATATGTGTTGTGGTTCGCGTTGTTGGCGGCTCAACAGAAAAGGTGCGTCGCCGGGGCGACACACCCTACGAGTGTTTGCTTGAGCGTGCGAGGAGTCAATCGGGCGGGGGCGACAGAAAAAGGTGAGTTGCTGCGCAATTCCACCCTATCGCTTCGCCGGTTTCGGCGTCATCGGGTCCAGGACATCGCCGCCCTTGCCCGGGCTCTCCACAAGCTTGACGACGACCTGCTGAACCCACACGTGGCCCTTGGGCCAGTAGCAGTACAAATCGACGCGGATCCATTTCAGCTCGTACGGTGCCCGATGCCCGTGCTTGGGCGGCAGCACCGAGGGCACGAAGTCCACCACGGCCGTCTTCCACGTTCGGTTGGTGGACTTGAGCTTGGGAAACTGCCGGCGGTAGACCTCGCGCCGCTGGGGGGCGGCCTCGCCCGGGGTGGCGATGAGGGCGTATCCCTTCACGAACGGCAGGAAGGTCGGCCCGTCGCTGGCGTAGGTGATCGCGCAGCGGTAGCGGTGGCCGGGCGCCACCTCGATCCAGTCGCTGTAGCAGGCCAGCCCGTGCATGGCCGCGACGCTGGTAGGCATGGCGAATTGCAGCACCTTGGCGGGCATGGAATCCGGCGGCGGCGACCACAGGATCATCCTCTTCCGATCCTCCTGGAGGGGGGCGACGGGCCTTTGCGTCCCCAGCGGACGGTAGCGGTGCGATTCGATCACGCCCTCCCACCGCGCCAGGCGGCCGGCCTTGCCTTCGCGGAAGTCGGAATTGGCCACGAGGTTGGGGTTCTTCTTCCACGCCGCCACCGAGCCCGGATCGAGAATCGCCAAGTCCTCGCTGGGGTGGGTGAACACGTGGCCCGTCGCGGCCGAGACCGCGTCCTCCAGGACCAAGCGCAGGTCGGTCCAATAGTTCATCTTGTAAGTCTTGTCGAGGATGGTCCTGCCCGGCCAGACGCCCTTGGCGTCGCGATAGTCCACGGCCGCGGCCCGAATCCTCTTGGTCGCGCCGGCCCCGCTGACCTCGCCGAAGACGACCACGTCGCCGGCCAGCCGGCCGCGGACCATCTCCGCCAGCTTCTTGCGGTCGGCCCCGCGGCCGCGCGCGAGCTTCGCCGCCGCCATCGCCTCGGCGATGCTGAATCGGTCGACGACCTCCCAGCCGGGCACTCCCCGCCACTTCTTGGCGATGGCGAAGGCGACCTTCTGCCCGTAGTCCTCGTCCGTCTCCGACGTGTCCGGGAAATCGATGCGGAAGGGAAGCACCACGACCGCCCCCTGCCGGGCCGGGCGCGTGGCCGGGGCCGTCGCCGGGCGGGTGTCGGCGCCCGCGGCCCAGGCCGAGGCGCACGACAGAACCGCGATGAGGCGAATGCCGTTGCTGAACATGGGACGATCCTGCCTGAGTATACCCCCGGGGGAGGCAAAAACCCACGCCCCGCCGTCCGGGCCGGCCCGGGCGCGCTCACAGGCCGAGCACGTCCTGCATGGTGTACAGTCCGGGCTTGCGGCCGGCGAGCCACTCCGCCGCCCGCAAGGCGCCGCGGGCGAAGGTCTCGCGGGTGTGGGCCGAGTGCGAGATCGTCACCGTCTCGCCCAGGCAGCCGAAGTGCACGCTGTGCTCGCCGACGGTGTCGCCCACGCGGAGGGCGTGCATGCCGATCTCGCCGGGCTTTCGCGGGCAGGCGCCCGATCGCCCGTGGACGAGAACCTCGCCGACGTCCCGGCCCGTGGCCTTGCAGATGCTCCGGGCAAGCCCCAAAGCCGTGCCGGAGGGGGCGTCCTTCTTGAAGCGGTGGTGCGTCTCGGCGATCTCGACGTCATATTCGTCGCCCAGGGCCGCGGCCACCTGGCCGACGACCTTGAACAGCACGTTGACCCCCACCGACATGTTCGGCGCCTGCATGATCGGAATCTGGCTGGCGGCGTCGGCCACCTCGGCCAGTTGCGATTCGGTCAGCCCGGTCGTGCCGATGACCATGGCGATCTTCGCCTGCCGGGCCGCGTCCAGCCATTGCAGCGTGGCCTCCGGCACGGAGAAGTCGACGATCACCTGCGGGCTGCCCTGGAGCTTCTCGCTGACGGCCAGCCCGCACGCCCCGACCCCGCACAGGCTTCCCACGTCGGCGCCCATCGCCTCGTGCCCGGCCGACTCCATCGCCGAGACGACCTGGAAACGCTCGTCCGCCAACGCCAGCGCCGCTATCCGCCGGCCCATCCGCCCGGCCGCGCCCGTTATCGCTATCTTCGTCATCGCCCGCCTTCCTTACCCGCCGCGAAGAAATCCGGCCGCGATATATGCTCGACCAATTCCGGCCGAGAATCAATGACAAGCAGGGCGTGGTCGGAAGATCGCTCGGGCGGCCGCGGCCTCCCGGCGCGGCAGGCGGCGGGGTCAGCCGATTGTCTTGAGCACGAACGCCCGGACCGACTCGGTGTCGTTCGGCAGGACGTGGAAGCGCGTGGGCAGGTCCATGAGGGCGTCGATCGCGGGGTGGCGGGCAAGGTTCTTGCCCGTGGCCCGCTCGATGGCCTCGGGAAACTTGGCCGGGTGGGCCGTCGCCAGGCACACCACCGGCTCCTCGGCCGGCCCGAACCTCTCGGCCACGTGCACGCCCACGGCCGTGTGCGGGTCCAGCAGGTACTCGTGCTCCTTCCAATACCTGCCGATGGTGGCGAGCACGTCCTGCTCGTCGGCGCGATCGGCCAGGAAGTCATCGTCCACCCGGCCGTCGGCGACCGGTGGCACGCGCAGCCGGCCTTCGGCGGCGAAGGCCTCCATCATCTCCCGCAGCCGGGCCGGGTCGCGATCGAGCTTGTAGTACAGGTACCGCTCGAAGTTGCTGGCCACCTGGATGTCCATCGACGGCGAAAGCGTCTGGTAGACCCGCCCCAGGGAGTACTCGCCGGTCCGGAAGAAGCGCGCGAGGATGTCGTTCTGGTTGGTGGCCAGGATGAGCCGCGAGATGGGCGCGCCCATCTTCATGGCGTACCAGCCGGCCAGGATGTCGCCGAAGTTCCCGGTGGGAACGGCCACGCGGACGTGCTCGGCCCCGGTGGCCTTCTGCACGTGGAAGGCGGCCTTGAAGTAGTACACGATCTGGGCGACGACGCGGGCGAAGTTGACGGAGTTGGCCGCCCCCAGCGAGCAGCGGCGCTTGAAGTCCAGATCGCCCGCCAGCGTCTTCATGATCCGCTGGCAGTCGTCGAAGCTTCCCTCCACCGCGATGTTGTGGACATTCTCGTCCAGGACCGTGGTCATCTGCCGCTGCTGGATGGGCGAGACGCGCTGGTGAGGGTGCATCACGAAGATGTTGATGCCCTTGCGCCCGAGGGCGCCGCGGATGGCGGCGCTGCCGGTGTCGCCGCTGGTGGCGGCCAGGATGTTCAGCCTGCCCCCGGCCGGGGAGAGGATGTACTCGAACAGGTTGCCCAGCAGTTGCAGGGCCACGTCCTTGAACGCCAGCGTCGGGCCGTGCCACAGCTCCAGGACGAAAACGTCCCCCACCCGCACCACCGGCGCCACCTCCGGCTCGAACGCGGACGCGTAGGTCTTCTCCACGAGGTGCTCGAAGTCGCGGGCGGGGATGTCGGTGACGAACGGGCGCATCACCTCGAAGGCCAGCCTGGCATACGGCAGTTCGCGCCAGGCGCCCAGGCGGCCGCTCACGTCGGGAATCGACTCGGGCACCAGCAGTCCGCCGTCGTCGGCCAGGCCCATCAGCACCGCGCGGGTGAACGGCACCGGCTCGACTCGCCCGCGAGTGGAGATGTATCTCATTTCGCCGTCGCCTGCCTGGGTGTGCATGTCCGCCATCCGAAACGCCCGGCCGCGCTCGGCCCGGGCGTGGGGCACGTCTTATCACGATCGTCCCGGCGGGCCAGCGGCCCTACCGGCCGCTTACAGCATGTTCTCTTCATCGGCCTGCTGCCGGGAGGCCTTTCGAAGCGTGCGCCTTTCCGACCAGTTCAGCGAGCCCAGGCCGCGCCGGCGAACCTTGTCCAGGATGCGGTCGACCTGCTCTTCCGTGCGCCGCCGCTGTCGCAGCTTTTTGTCCCACCTGCCGGCGCCCATCGCCCGGCGTGGCCGCCGGAATCGCTCCCGGAGGGCCGGCCAGATCCAGATGTACACCGCCGCCGCGGCCGCGCCCCCCAGGTGGGCCGGATGCGATATCCCCCCCGGAAGCGCCCCGCCGCCTTCCATGGCCGCGCGAATGCCCACCAGCATGTAGAACGCGGCGATGCCCAGAAAGATCGCCGCCACCACCCGGATCGGCACCGGGAACAGGAAGTAGACGAAGACCCGTACCTGCGGGAACAGCACCGCGCACGCCAGCAGCACGCCGTAGACCCCGCCGGAGGCCCCCACCAGGCGAACATTCGTCGGCTGGTTGAGAATGGGCGTCATCACCACGTGGGCCAGCCCGGCGACCGCCCCGCAGGCGAGGTAAAAGACCAGGAACCGCCGCCCGCCCCAGGCCCGCTCCAGCAGCATCCCCAGAAAGTACAGCGCCAGCATGTTGAAGAAGAGGTGCGCGACGCCGCCGTGGAGGAACTGAAACGTGACGTACCGCCAGATCTGCCACCACTGATCGGGTATGACCGCGAACCAATCCGGCAGGAGGCGATGGCCTTGGTCCGTCCGCAGGAAAATGGTGCCCACGAAGAAGACCAGGATGTTGATGATGAGCAGCCGCCCGACGACCCGGCCCGGGCGGGGCATGCCGCCTATCATGCCGCCCTGCCTCGGCGGCTGTTGGTACTCGTAATCGCGGCGGGCGTATGGACGGTCGCGCCAGCCCATCTAGCCGCCCTCCGGCGAGGGCGCCGGCCCGGACAAAGCGCCGCCCGCCGGGCCCAGCCGCCACAGCCCGTAGGCGGCGATGCTCTTGGCGTCGTGCATCTCGCCCGCGGCGATCATCCGCTCCAGCCGCCCCGGCGCGACGACCTCGACGCGGATCCGCTCGTAGCCCTCCAGCGACTGCCGGCCGCGGGTCAGCTCCGTCGCCAGGAAGACGTGGAGGTACTCGGTCACCGCCCCCGGACAGGAGTAGAACCCCCCCAGCCGCTCCAGTCGCCCGGCCGTGTAGCCGGTCTCCTCGGCCAACTCGCGGGCGGCGCAGGCCTCCGGCGCCTCACCCTCGTCGAGCTTGCCCGCCGGGAACTCCCACAGCTCCTCGCCCACGGCGAAACGCTCGTTGCGGATCAACACCAGCGAGCCGTCGGCCAGCACGGGCACGATCACCACCGCGTCGGCCAGCTCGATCAGGTCGCGCGGGACGACCTCGCCGCTGTCCATTTCCAGGCCGACCCTGCGGACGCGGCAGATTGCCCCGCTGTAGACCAGCTCGCTTTCAACGACCTTGGACTTCATCGCCAATCATTATACGTGAAACGCCCGCGAAGGCGGTAGGGCATGCAGCTCTACGCGGACGGCAGCAATGTTTGAACAGTGGACTGGTCCACGATTTCCACACGTCCCAAAGAAGGGGAACACGAATTACGCGAATTCTGACGAATTGCACGAATTAGGCAGAGCTGGTGCAGGAAAAAGAGGCCATTCGTAGAATTCGCCGCAATTAGTGTAATTCCCGCCTGACACCCGCCTACCAGCTTGCGGGCAGGGCTGTCGGGCAGGCGTGGTCTCGCGAGCCGGGCCAGCGGACGCACCCTCGCCGGGTCACGCTGTGCCTGCCCACCTCCCTGCCCACCTCCGCCAGGCAGGCGGGCGCTAGGCAGGCGGGCAAACATTCCTGCAACCAGCTTAGCTCTGCTGCATGCGGGATGGCTTTTCCTTCCCCCGCGCTCGATCGACCCCTCTTGCAGGCTCGGCCATGATGGTAAGCCCCTGGAACCCGCATATCCCCCGCCGTCGTCAGCAGCGTCTTGTGCCAGTACCCAACGAACCGGGCCCGTTGCCCGCATTTGCACGCCTGCGAGGCCCCGTGATAACCCCCTTTCCCCCCTCCAACACCGCCTGCATGATCCCCTCTCCCAGCTCCCGCATGCATTCCACCACTTTGGCTTCCAGTTCGCCCAGGTCGTCTCCCGCCGCCCGGCGGTCCTCAGCCATTCACTTTACCGTCTGCTCCATCATTTCACGCTTCCCGCCGAGTCCCCTTCACTCGGAACCGCCGACTTATTCGAGTCTTCCGCATTCTCACGTCATTTTACCTACTCAAATGGGATACAGCCGGCAGGCAACGGCCGCCGGCAGGGGCGATTCAGGGCGCGGCCTGCAAGCTTCCGATGATCTCACGGAGGCTGCGGTGCCCGCCGCGCCGGAGATACTCGGCCAGGCCGTCGCGGATCTCAAGCAGACAACCCGGATCCACGAACAGGGCCGTCCCCACCGCCAGAGCCGTCGCCCCGGCCAGCAGGAACTCGATGGCGTCGCGGGCAAACTGGATTCCGCCCATCCCGATGATGGGCACGCCGGCGCCGCGGGCGACTTCGGTGTAGACCCGGTGGACCATGTACACGGCGATGGGGCGGATCGCCGGCCCGGACAGCCCGCCGCGGCCGCTGGCCAGCACGGGCGCGCGGGTGTCGGTGTCCACCACCATGGCGGTAAAGGTGTTCACCAGGGAGAGGGCCTCGGCCCCGGCGTCCACCGCCGCCCGGGCGATCGCGGCGACGTCCGTCACGTTCGGCGAAAGCTTGACGATCAGGATATTCTTCCGGCAGACGCGCTTCAGCGCTTGGGTGATCCGGGAAACCTGACGGACGTCCGTGCCGAACTGGATGCCGCCTTCCTTGACGTTGGGGCAGGAGATGTTCGCCTCCACTCCGCGTACGACGTCCACCCCCTCCAGCCGCCCGGCCACCGCCACGTAGTCGGCGATGCCGGACCCGGCGATGCTGACGAAGACGGGCACGCCCAGCCGTTCCAGCAGCGGCACCTTCTCGGCCAGAAACGCCTCCAGCCCCACGTTGGCCAGCCCGATGGAGTTGACCATCCCGGCGCGGGTCTCGACCACGCGCGGATATTCGTTGCCCGCCCGCGGCTTGAGCGTGACGCTCTTGGTGACGAAGGCCCCCAACTGCGTCAGGTCCACGAAGTCGGCGTACTCATCGGCATAGCCGCAGGTCCCCGAGGCCGTCATCAAGGGGTTCGCCAGGCTCACGCCCGCGACGTCCACACTGAGGTCAACCGTTTCGCTCATACGTCACCCGTGAACCGTAACTGATAGGCGGACAATTCAGCGTACATTCGTCAATCCGCGATTCGCACTGCTCCCGCTCAGTCCCACAGCAATTCCTCGGCCCGGAAGACGGGCCCGTCCTTGCAGACGAGCTTGAACTGCCAGCCGGGCTCGCCGCCGGCGCGGGTTCTGCAAACACAGCTCTGGCAGGTCCCCATTCCACAGGCCATGTAGCGCTCCAGCGCTAGTTGACATTCGATTCCGCGCCCGAGACACAGGTCGCCGACCGCTTTCATCATCGGCTCGGGCCCGCAGGCGTATACCGTCAGATCGGCCCCGTCGGGCCGGCGCTGAGCCAGCCATTGGGCGAACGCTTCGTGCAGCAATCCCCGGAAGCCCAGAGAGCCGTCATCGGTCGCAACCACGGTCGCCACGCCCTTCTCGGCAAACTCGGCCGTGCACATCGTCGGCCGCGCCGCCGGCGACGGCGGTTCGGCTCCGGCGCTGGCCAGCGGCAACGCCCCCCCCGTCCGGACTCCGGCGAAGGCCACCACTTCCTTGCCGGCGGCGGTCAGAGCCTCGACCAGGTACAACATCGGGCAAATGCCCATCCCGCCGCCGAGGACGGCAGCCATCGGCCGCCGCTCTGAGATCGCAAAGCCACTGCCCAGTGGCCCCAGGACGCTAACCTCTGCGCCGGCGGTCAATTGCGCCAACCAGGCCGTGCCCGCCCCGACCACGCGATGCATGACCTCCAGTTCGGTCGACCCGCCGGCCAGGTCTCGCCTCCCGGCTAGACTGAAAGGCCGGCGCAGCAGCGGCTGCCTGCTGGTCAGCTCCGGCTGTGACAATCGCGGGGGCCGCCCCGCCGGCCGGTCCGCCTGCCTGGGCTCGACGATCCCCTCGACGCTGGCGCACTGGATGTTGATGAACTGACCCGGACAGCTCGGCGGAAAACGCTCCACCAGCAGCCGAAGGCGATAGTGGTCCGGGCAGATCGATCGGTTCTCCAGGACCCGCCCACGGAAGTTCCCCCGCCCGTGCGATTGCGTTGCGCCTGGCATCGGCATTATCCTAGGCCCGCCGGCCGGTGGCGTCAATGACCGCCGGAGGCGCCGCCCGGCATACGCCGTCTGTCCGCTTGCCTGGGTCGTGCCAAACCGGTAAACTGGCGTGCGCAGTCAGACAGGATGCATATCTGCCAGCCCGACCCGCGAAGTTCCGGTAACTCGTAACGGACTCTCGGAGGCATCCGACGTGGTCGAAGGCAAGGCAATTGCGCCTAGCAGGCGCCGGGCAAAGCTGGCGCTCGGTGCGATCTTTCTCCTTTCGACGTGTCTGGCGTGGCCGACGGCGGGGCAAGACAAGCCGGTCGAACCTGGATTTGAGAAAGGCAAGCTCCACGAACTGGCCGGGTCCATCAGCCAACTGCTGAAACTCACCCGCGACGGCAAGGCCCTGCGACTCGACCGCCGCCATTGGGAAAAAGAGTTTGCCGCCGACACGGATGCGCAGGCCCTGAAAAAACTCGAGGAGGAGCTGGTCAAGCGAGGCATGTCCAAGGAATGGGCGACTCGACATGCCAGACAAGTGCTGAAGTCCAAGCCGGTGGAATTGATCTTCGCCAAGCTGCAAACGGCCGCGGGCAGCTCCGGCAGCAGCGCCAGCACCAGCGAAAATTTCTTTGCCAAGTCCTTCCGCGGAAACGGCCTGACCGCGAGAATCAGAGCCTTCGGCGCATCCTTCTACGCCGTGCTGGAGGAGGAGAACGCGCCCCACAGAAGGCTCGAGTTCTCCGACGACGGGCGCGGGGCAATGCGACTGATCCTCGCCGACAAGAGCGGAAAGTTCGTCCTGGCCGTCATTCAGAACCGGCAGGGCGGATTCAGCGTGGCCCAGATCTCCGGCAACGACAGGCGCACCGAGGTCGCGGAGTCTTTCCAGGACTTCTATGCCAAGCGTCGACGCTACGTGGACGGCACGCTCTTTCCTCTGCTCGCTCACGTGGGCATGGGCCTGCCCTGGACGGTGTGTAACCCGAAGGTCGAACAGGCGGTCCTGGCCAGGCTCCGCGGCCCGCTGACACAGGCGGAAGTCCGACAGGCCGAGACGCTCATCCGGCAATTGAACGACGATGTCCCGGAACGGCGCGAACGGGCCGCCGAGGCATTGTCGGCGAACTTCGCCCGATACCGTGACACCATCGACAAGGCGACGAAGGACGCCTCCAACCCGCCCGAGGCGGCCTCCCGGCTGAAGAAGATCGTCGACGAAAACGCCGGGCAGGACGGGATCGAGGAATTCCTGGACAGCCGGAAGCTCACCGAGGACGCCGGTTACCTGATCGAGCTGCTGCAAGAGGTCGGACCGGGCGATCGCGACGCGATTGTGAAGGCCTTGCAGCGTATGACCGGTCAGAAGCTTGCGTCTGATCCGCCGGCCTGGCAAAAATGGTGGGAACAGAATCGCACGGCCACACAGCCCGCCGGCAAACCCGAATAAGGATTGCTCGCGGGCCGGCTCAGCCGTACCGGCCGTACTTGTGGGCCGCCTGGAAGTAGGCGCGGTAGTTCTCGATCAGCCGCGCCGAAAGCGGGCATTCGATCGGGGCCGAGGTCGGCAGCAACACGAACCGGCGCGCGGGGCAGGCCACCTCGAGGATTTCCTTGACGCGCCGATCGATCTGCTCGGGGCCCAGCAGTTCCAGTTCCTGCGCCTGGATGCCGCCCATCAGGCACATCTTGCCGCCCAGGCGCCGGGCGACCTCTTCCATCGTCACGTCGGCGGCCACGGCCGGGAGCACCTCCAGCGGCTCCAAGGCCGTTGGGGCAAGCTCGGCGATCTGGTCGAGCAGGTCCGCCAGGCGCCCGTGACAGTGAAGGACGGAAAAGTTCCCGGATTCGTTGACGATCTGGATGGCCTCGCGGTCGTAGCGCGTCACCAGCTTCTCAAAATACTCATGCGGATTCAGCAGCGGCGCTCCGGCGTATTCCGGGCCCCAGAAGCGCACGCAGACCCCTTGCACCGGCGAGCAGACCTTCCGCAGGCCGTCGTTGAGGCGCTCGGCCATCGCCTCGAGCATCGCGCCGATCAGCCCCTCGTCTTCGACCAGCAGCATCGCGAACTCGTCGAAATGGAACATGCCGCAGACCAGCCCCAGCGCGTCGCCCGGGCCGAGAATGACAAGCCCCTCCTCCCCCAGCCGGCGCTGCATGTCCCTGACTCGCTGGACGTCCGGGCGGGCGGGCTCCGGCCGCAGCGACAGCCACTTGCGGCAATCCTCGGCCGAGGCGAGCAGCGGCTTGACCTGCCACCACGTGAAGTTGCCCGGGTCGCGGCGGGAGACGCTCGTCAGATTCCCTTTCGGCGTGGAGATGGTGACGGTGCGAAGCCCGGAATCGGCGCTCCAGGCGGCGGCCTGGGTGACGGAGTTGGGGTCTGCCACGGCCGTGCCGAAGTCCACGCCACAATGAGCGAACGTCTCGCCCATTTCCCGCTGCATCCGAATCAGCCCGGCATAGCCGGCCTCGGCGCGGGGGCGGTTGTCGTCCAGGTGGGAGAACTCATACAGCGTCACGCCGACGCGGTCGCTCTTGTCGCCGCGCATGGCCGCCACCAGCCGCTCTTTCGGCGTCACGTCGCGGTTCCTCCGTCGCCGTCGCGGCACGCCCGGGCGCTGGCATCGCCCATGTATATCAGGTGTGCGGGGCACCCGCGGCGGCAGTCGCTGCTGCCGAAGCCGCGGATCGCGGCCCGTCCGCCCCGACCCAGCGCGTCCGCGACCAGGTCGCACTCGTCCAGGTTCGTCCACGCGCGGGCCTTCACCACCTTTGCGGCCGGGCAATTCAGCAAATAATCGATGTGCCAGTGGAGTTTCTTGTTTCCCCGCCGCAAATGCCGACCGACCCGAGCCGGAAGATTTCGCCGGGCCGAGCCGCAATATTCGTACGTTCCCGCCGGCAGCCTCACGCGCGTAAGCCTGCCCGCCTTCAGCAGGACCGGGCGGCCGAGGCGTATCGTCAGGCGGTACGAGCCGCTCCTCGGCAGCACGGGCGGAATGGAAGTATTTGAATCCGCCATCGTCGGACCATATCTTATGGAATTCCGAACAGAAAAGGCACCGCCAGTGCAAACAGGAGAAAGCACATGCCAAGTAACGTTGTCAAGGCCGGACTCGAGCGCTGCCCGCACAGGAGCCTGCTGAAGGCCACGGGATTGACCGACGCGGACATCCGCAGGCCGTTCGTCGCCATCGTCAACAGCTACACCGACGTGGTGCCCGGGCACGTCCACCTGGACGCCGTGGCCGAGTTCGTCAAGGCCCAGGTCCGCGCCGCCGGCGGAACGCCGCTCATATTCAACACCATCGCCATCTGCGACGGCGTCGCCATGGGCCACACCGGCATGAAGTACTCACTGGCCAGTCGGGAGCTGATCGCCGACTGCGTCGAAAGCATGTGCCGGGCGCACCAATTCGACGCGATGGTCTGCCTGCCCAACTGCGACAAGATCGTCCCGGGGATGTTCCTGGCCGCCATCCGTTTGAACATCCCCACGATATTCGTCTCCGGCGGGCCGATGGAGGCCGGCCACGTCGCCGGCCGCGACGCGGACCTGATCGATATGTTCTACGCCGTCGCCCAGCGGAAGACCGGCAAGATCTCCGCGCGCCAGGTCAAGGAGTTAGAAGACGGCGCTTGCCCCACCTGCGGCTCGTGCAGCGGACTGTTCACCGCCAACAGCATGAACTGCCTGGCCGAGGCCATCGGCATGGCCCCGCCGGGCAACGGCACCTGCCTGGCGACCAGCCCCGCCCGGATGGAGCTGTACAAGGCAGCCGCCCGGCAAATCATGAAGATGGCCGGCGCATGGCTTCGCGGCGGCTACAAGAAGACCTACCCCCTGCTGCCGCGGCGGATCATGAACAAGAAGGCCTTCGAGAACGCCTTCACGCTGGACACGGCGATCGCCGGCTCGAGCAACACGGTGCTGCACCTGCTGGCGATGGCGAACGAGGCGGGCGTGAGCTTCACCCTGAAGGACATCGAGCGGATCTCCCGGCGGACGCCCAACATCTCCCGCGTCGCCCCGTCGGAGACGCCCGAGGGGCGCATGTACCACATGCAGGACTGCCACCGCGCCGGCGGGATCTACACCATCCTCGGCCAGCTCCGCCAGGACCGACCGAGGCTGATCCACGAGGAGTGCATGACCGTCACCGGCGAGACGATCGGAGCGAACATCCGGAAGTGGTCGCTGCGGAGCAGGCGGATCTGCCCGGCCGCGAAGAAGCTCTATCGCGAAGGCTGGAAGGCTACCGGCCGCAGCGTCGAGGACGTCCGGGCCATGTACCGCGGCCGAAAGCCCAGGAAGCTGCCGACGAAGAACGCCGGCCGACTGGACGCACACGACATCATCCGCCCGGTGGACCGCGCCTTTACACGCCAGGGCGGGCTGGTGCTGCTGTACGGCAACATCGCCCGGAACGGGGCGATCGTGAAGCAGTCCGGCCTGCGGCCGTCGATGCTCCACTTCACCGGGCCGGCGAAGATCTTCGAGAGCCAGGAGGCCGCCTGCGCCGGCATCCTCGAAGGCAAGGTGACTCCCGGCGACGTGGTGGTCATCCGCAACGAGGGCCCCCGCGGCGGTCCCGGCATGCAGGAGATGCTCGCCCCGACCAGCTACATCCGGGGCATGGGCCTGTATGAGAAGTGTTACCTGATCACGGACGGGCGTTTCAGCGGCGGCACCAGCGGTCCGGCGATCGGTCACGTCGCGCCGGAAGCGGCCGCCGGCGGCGAGATCGGCCTGCTGCGAAACGGCGACGTGATCGAGATCGACATCCCCGCCCGGAAGCTCAGCGCCAAGGTCTCCGCGGCCGAGTTCGCCCGTCGGCGAAAGCGATACAAGCCGCGCCCGCCGCAGATCACCCACGGCGCCCTCGGCCGCTACGCCGCCCACGCCACCAGCGCCGACACCGGCGCCGTCCTGGATTGGCCGGGAAGAACCAACAGCCCGTAACCCGCCGGCACAGGCGAGCGCTCCACAGGCGCAAAGATACTCGCGTCACGGCCGCCACCGCGACGGACAAGGCACGACCCGGGCAGCGACACCATGACCGGAAGAGAGAAGATTGAGGCGGCCTTTTCGCCGGACGGCACGCGGCAAATCCCGGGCGTGATCTGCTACGAAGGCATCTACGTCCGCGACCACTGGGATCGGCTCACCTCCCGCCCGTGGTGGTATCAGTTCTCCCCTGAACTGGAGCAGCAGTTGGCCTGGCGGCGCGCCGTCATCGCGGCAACCCAGCAGGACTGGTTCTACCTGCCGGCCTGCCCCGGCCGCGCCGAGCGGGAAACGACAGGCATTGCCGACGGGCCGGACGGCGTCTTCAAGATTGACCGCCGCAGCGGCGGCCGAACCGAGCTGCTCCGACCCGTCGTCAGCGGCTGGGACCCCAGGGGGGCTTCGCCTCACATCCGGCCGGAGCGCCTCCCGGAAACGCTCGATGAGGTCGACGCGTCGATCCCGCCGCCCGGCCGGTTCGACGCCGAGCGGTTTCTCGCCGAGGGGCGGGCGGATCTGGCCGCGGCCATGCTGGCCGAATTCGGCAAGGAACTCTTCCCCCTCGCCCACGTGAGCGGCCCGCTGTGGAGCTGCTACTCGCTGTGGGGCTTTGAAGGAATGATGGTCCTGGTGGCCGAGCGGCCCGACCTCGTCCGGCGCGCCTGCCGGCGGCAACTGGCGCTGCGCATTGCCGCCATGCGCCAGACCGCCGCGCTGGGGGCGGCGGGGGTCTGGATCGAGGACTGCTTGACGGACATGATTTCCCCGGCCGCGTTCGAGGCGCTGAACGTGCCCTTCCTGCGGGAACTGATCGACGATATCCGCACGCTGGGCATGAAGAGCATCTACTACTACTGCGGCGACCCGGCCAGCAGGTGGCGGCACATCCTCTCGCTGGGGATGGACGCGCTGTCCCTGGAAGAAGGCAAGAAGGGCTTTGACATCGGGATCGAAGAGGTGGTCGATCGCGTGGCGGGCGGCTGCGCCGTTCTGGGCAATCTGGACGCGATCGGCGTGCTTCAGAACGGCACCGACGAGCAACTGCGGGCGGAGATCGCCCGCCAGATCGCCGCCGGCCGAAACAACGGCGGCCGGTTCATCATGAGCCTCGGCAGCCCCGTCACGCCGGCCACGCCGGTCGAGCGCGTCCGGCTGTATTGCCGGCTCGCGCGCGAACTCGGATCTTGAGGCGCCGGCAAGCCCGGCCGGGGCCGCCGCCAGTAAGAGGGAAAAACGAAAGGGGCGGACACGCAGGTCCGCCCCTTGCATTTGCCGTGATTCGAACTTCGCTACGTCTAAGCCGGAGGACCACCCGCCGGCGGCGGCGGAGGCTGCTCGCCCGTGGGCTGGACTGGAGCCGCCGGCTGTGGCTTCCCTGCCAGCAGCGGCAACAGTTTCGGCATCAGCAGATTCGCCGCCCCGCAGAGCCCGACCAGGATGTACAGCACCAACGAGAACCACAATACGCCGGTGGTCTCGGTGTAGCTGCTGCGGGCCGCTTTTCTGCCCATATCCCGCATGGCGCCCCGGGCGAATGCGCCGGCGTCGGTCATGCCGAACGCCCGCGCGCCTTCGGAACGCGCGGTGGGCATTCTCGACATGTCCTCGCCGCCCTCCTCGAATTTCTCCATGATCCCCTCTTCGATCTCGTCGCCGTAGTCGACGGTCGCCGCCAGGATCATCATGATCAGCCCCACAACCGCCAGGCCTATCAGGACCATGCCGGCGTTGGCCTGCGGCATTTTCCCCAGCGTGCTCAACGCCGACACCGCGAGAATGGCCAGAGACAGCAGCAGGCAGAGCAAATACCACGGTCTGGCGCCGACCGACTCATTAAGTTCCTTCATGTCGGCTCTATCCGTGCCCCTCTCGCGGGCGAGGTTGCCCACCGACAGCCGCAGGCCGCTGGCATCCCCCGCCCCGAGCCAGCTACCAAGCTCTACCCACGGCGCGAAGAAGAGAATAAACAGCAGCAGCCCGAAAAGCACCGCAGCCACAGACCCGATCCTCGGAATGAAATCCTTCACGTTCACGTTGACTCCTTTCCAGAATTGACCCGCTTACCGAAGAAAGGATTCAGCTTTGCGAGTCAGTCTGGTGGAAGAGCCAGGTGAATGCAATTGCTTTTCCGGCGGAATTTTCGCGACGTTCCATCCGGGCGGCTGGGGCAGCTCCACGTGCGAGTCGGAGCTTTGCCGATGAGCGCCGGCCGGACCAATCCGCCCGCGCTACTCCGACGAGAGCTTTTTCTTCGCCTCGGCCGCCAGGGGAGACTCCGGATAGTCCTTGGCGACGCGTCCCAGCGCCCGGCGGGTCAGGGCATCCTTGTCCAGGCTCTTGTACGCCCCGGCGGCCAGCATCAGAAGCTCCGGGGCGTAGTTGCTGTTCGGATTGACGCGGACGAGCACTTCGGCCTGCTCGGCGGCGAAGGCGAACCGCCCGCGGGCCAGCGCCAGGCGGACGCGCAGCAGCGCGGAATGGCCTTCCAGCTTATCCACGGGGAACTCCCGCTCCCAGCGGTCGAGGAAATCCTCCGCGTCGTGGTAGGTTCCATCTCGGACGTAGGCCTCCACGTGCCGGGCCAGATCGCCCCGATGCACCGCCTCCTTCTCCACGCCGGCCCGCTGCAACGGCCGGGCCGACCGGTACGCCTTCAGCGCGTTCTCGTAGTCCCCGCGCAGACGGTAAACGTCGCCGATGCCGATGCGGGCGTCGCGAACCGCCGACGCCGACACCAGGGCCGCGTACTTCTTGATCGCCCCCTGGAAGATCCCCAGCGCCTCGGCCGGCCGGCCCGCGGACAGTGCGATCTGGCCGGCCCTCACCGTCAGGGCGGCGCCGACGGCCGGATTGCCCGTCATCCCCGCCGCCTTCAGCAGCACGCCAACCGCCCGGGCCGGACCGGCAGCGCTTTCGACGAGCGCCTCGGCATACACCGGCACCGCGTCGCGCAGCACCGCCGCCGGCGCCTTGTCCCGTTTCATCAGCGCGCCGCCGGCGCGAAGCAGCGCCGCGGTCATGTCCGACCGCTTGAAAAGGCCGATGGCGTGACCGATGTCGCGCGGATCGGCGGCGTCGAAATCGTACCCCGAAACGATCCGAGCGTGATCGGCCACCGCATCCAGCCGATTGACCGCGACCTGGTCCCACGGCCGGGTGACGTAAATGGTATTCGTGCGCTGGTACGTCCGCCCTCCCATCCGCGCGGTCAAGGCCACCTTCGCCGGCCCGTCGCGGAGATAGACGTGCTGGCAGGTCCGCCCGTGGAACGTCTGCCCATCACCGAAGCTCCAGTCGAACTTGCCCCCGGCCGCTCCCGCCCCGACCACCATGACCGAGAAGACGTACCGTTGAAAATACTTGTTGGCCACGAAGGTTTCACCAGCATGAACGGGGATGAAGTCGACCTGCACCTCCTGGGCATAGCGCTCAATGGAGCCGCACTTGGCGCGGCGGACGGGGGCGAATGCCGCCGGCGGGATCTTCCACAGCCTTCGCCCCTTCGGCGGTTTCCACGCCGCCATGATCACCGGGTCCCGGGCGCCGTTGACGTGATATACCTTCAACTCGTGCAGGCCTTTGGCGAGGCGAACGCGTCCCTGTCTCTCGGCCCGCCGCTGCGGCGGATGAGACCCGCCGTTGGAGACGACCAGCTCGCCATCCACCAGCAGGAACGACGCGTCCTGGCTGGAGGTCGCGAAGATGTACTCCCCCTCGTCCGGGCAGATCAGGTAGCCCGTGAAAAGACTGCAAATCCTGTTCTGCGGGCCGAACGGATTGTGGCCGAGGAAGATGCTCCCGCGGAAGTCCCGCCCGATGAGGGCGCCGGCGCGGGTGAAGGTGCGTCGGACCTGGGGCAGGCCGCTCATGGGTCCGCCGCGATACTCCCACGTCTCCAGCAGGACGCCCCGCCGGACCTGCAATTCGCGTTTCGCTCTGCCGGCCTTGGCATTGCCGAAGTAGACGAAGTATTTGGTGTGCGGGCGGCGCAGGGCGAAAGCCAGCCGGACGGTGTCGCCCGGGCCGACCATGAGCAGCCGGTGCGGGACGAGCACCCCGCTGGCCGTCGCCACGCGGATGTCCTGTCCGTCCGGCCGGAGAAGGCCGCCGGTGGGCATGGTCACGACGCCCACCTCCTCGCCCGCCAAACCGGCGCCGGGCACGTCGGATACGGTCACCGCCCGCCGGTAGGTCCACTGGACGTCCAGCCAGGGCTCCCGGGCCGCCGCGGTCATCGCCGACACCGTCGCCACGGCGACGATGAGACAGGTCCGGACAATTGTCCTTGTGGCAGTCATGCCGTCTGCGGCAAAGGATACCAGCGGGCACGCCCATTTCGCGAGTGCTTTCATCTGTCCGGCCACGTCACTGCCGCCGGCAAAGGACCTTCGTTCATGTCAAACGGAATGGCCCGGCGTCGCTTGCGGGCCAGCGCCGCACAGAAGCCGCCCTGGCGGCCAAGAAGCCCCCGCAACCGCGCCTGCGAGTGGGAACGGGACAATTAGCAATCGACAATCGAGGATCGGATACCCAAAATAGGCGGATGCTGTATCTTCCGCTGGCCAACCTGCTGCACCACAAGCTCGGCAGCGCCGGCAGCGCCTTGGGCGTGGGTATAAGCGTGTGCATGCTCATTACGCTTTCGGGGCTGAGCCGCGGGTCCCTGGAGGAGGTGGCCGAACGGTGGGAGGCGGTCGACGCCGACCTGATCGTCTACTCCGCCCGCTGGGGCGACAACATCACCACCATCAGCGGCGGCGAGCTGGGCGATGCCGACGTCGAGCGGCTGGAGCGGCTCACCGCGGCCGGGGAGAAATGCGTCGAGCGGGTGGTGCCGATCTTTCTGTACCGGGTCAGCATCGCCGGCCAGGAGCACAACATCGTCGGCGTCGCCCCCGAAGACCTGCCGCAATTGCTCGGTGGAGGAGAAATCCCCAAGCCGGGGAGAAGCTTCGATCCACAGAACAAATTCGCCCGCTGGCTCAAAGGCCGGCTGGAAGAAGATCGCCCGCAGGGGGAGGAAGGGCCGCCCCTGGACATCTCCGACGCCGAGCTGGCCGAGCACGGCGGGCTGGAGATCGTCATCGACGCCCGGCTGGCGCGGGCGACCGGGCTGAAACTGGGCGAGAAGGTCTATACCGCCGGGCGAAACTTCACCGTGGTCGGCATTGCCCCTCGGGGCGCGCTGGCCCGCGCGTTCATCCCCCGGGCGACGGCGCAGTGGCTCTTCAGCGGGCCCCTGGGCCGCTACACGCTGATGTTCGTCAAGCTCCGGCCCGGCGTGCGCGTCGGGGCGGCCGTCGAGGCCGTCCGCCGGACCAAGCGGCTGGCGAGTGTGGCCATCGACGAGTACCGCGGCATGCTCCAGCAGCGGTTCGGCATCATGTACCTGTACGTCGACACGGTGAACGTCGTGACGCTGATCGTGGCCTTCCTGTTCATCCTGGTGACCCTGTACACGATGGTGATCCAGCGCCGGCGCGAGATCGCCATCCTGCGGTCGATGGGGGCGTCGCGGCGGTTCATCCTCAGCCAGGTCGTCGCCGAGTCGATGCTCCTCAGCGCCTGCGGGGCGGCGGCTGGTGTGCTGATGAGCTTCGCCGCCGCCGCCGGCATCGAGGCGATCAAGCCGCTGCTGACAGTGAAAATCACGTGGGACTGGATTCTGACAGCGGCCGGGGCAGCGGCCGTCGGAGCAACACTCGCCGCCGTATATCCGGCGCTGTGCGCAATTCGCGTCGACGTGATCGAGGCGCTGAGCCTGGAATAGCCCGCGCGGCAGGAAGACGTACCGAACCGGCATGACAGAGGCAAGATACATCTTGGAGGCGAACGGCCTGCACAAGTCGTTCGGCTCCGGCAGCGCCCGCGAGCACGTCCTCCGCGGGCTGGACCTGAAGGTTCGGCCGGCCGAGTTCCTGGCGGTGATGGGACCCAGCGGCTGCGGCAAAAGCACGCTGCTGCACGTGCTGGGGCTGATGGCCTCTCCCGACGCCGGCGGGGTGAGGATAGACGGACGCGAGGCCGCCGAACTGCCCGAGCCGGCGCGGGCCGAGATCCGCCGCAAGAGAATCGGGTTCGTCTTTCAGCGGTTCAACCTGCTGAGCATGCTCAGCGGCTACGACAACATCCGCCTGTCGCTGCGGATTCGCGGCCTGGACCAGCAGGCAGGGATCCGGCCATTACTGGAAGCGATGGGCGTGGCCGAGGTCGCCGGAAAAAAGCCGGGAAAAATGTCCATCGGGCAACAGCAGCGATTGGCCGTCGCCCGGGCCATCGCGCACAAACCCGACCTGCTGCTGGCCGACGAGCCGACCGGGAGCCTCGATTCCGACAACGCTGCGGCCCTGCTGGAACTTCTGGCCCGAGCCAATCGTCAAAACGGACAAACCATCGTGATGATCACGCACTCGGCCGAGGTTGCCGCCACGGCCGGGCGAATCGTGCATATGAAAGATGGAAGAATCCTCGACGAAAACGTCTGAAAAGGCCCTCGCGGCGACGCAGGCGCCGGACCGGCTGTCCGTCAGGCGCTGGCTGCTGCTATACGCCACCTACCTGTTGGCGCTGGCGGTGCCAACGGCAATCATGCTGGGCGACCTGGCCGGGCCGTGGCGGGCGCTGTTCCTGAGACCCTACGAGTTCGCCTCCACCCAACAGCAGGTTCTAAAGCTATTGATTTTCGGCATTTACATTTCCGTCTCCTGCACGTTCTTCCCGCTTCCGACCGGCTGGCTGGTGGCCGGGCTGGCCACGCGCCACGTCGCCCTGAGCCAGCACGTCCTGGTGACGATGGCCCTGGTCGCCAGCGTCGGAGCGGCCGCGTCCACCGTCGCCAATCTCCACGACTACCACATGTTCACGTGGCTCCTCCGGCACAAGCGCCTCGCCGGCGTTCGCACGACCAGGCTGCACCGGCGAGCGGCGCGGTGGTTCGGCCGGCGACCCTTCGCCCTGCTGGTGATCTTCAACGTGCTGCCGATCCCCGTCGACGTGGTGCGGATGCTGTCGGCCACGTGCCGATATCCGCTGCGGCGCTTCGTCGCCGCCAACTTCATCGGGCGGTGGATTCGTTACGCCGTGCTGGCATTCGTCGCTTTCGAGCTGGGCGGGCGCGGATGGATTGCCGTGCTGTTCCTGCTGGCAACCGCGATTGTGCTTTGGGCCTACCAGGGGCTCCGGAGAACTGCCCGGCCGGCGGTGGCACGGACCGAGTCAGATCGGCTAGAATGATGGATGGAAGGGACGTTGCCCGATGAAACAGTGCATCATCGTCGCTCTGGCCGGCCTGCTCTTCCTGCCGGGCCTCCGCGCCAAAGGCCAGATGGCGACGACCAGGCTGCGACCATCGCCGGCCACCGCGCCCGCGGAAAAGGTTGATCCGGCCGTGATGGAAGTCCTCCAGCGGCTGGAGACCGCGCGGGATAAGTTCCCGGTCGTCACCGCCGATCTGGACTATCACGAACTCCTGCGAGAACTCGGCGACACCGAGCAGCGCAGCGGGAAGGTCTACTACCAGTCCGCGGCGGGAGATTCCCCCGCCAAGTGGCGCATCCATTTCCGGACGCTCCGCCAGGGCGACGGGCCCAAGATCAAGAACGTCGAGGATTACGTCTTCGACGGCCAGTGGCTCACGATACGCAAAGAGCGGCCCAAGCAGATGTGGAGAATACAGGTCGTCCCGCCGGGTGAGAAGATCGAGGCCCTGGAGCTGGGCAAGGGGCCCTTTCCCGTTCCCTTCGGGCAGAAGGCCGAGACGGTGCTGAGGCATTTTCGCGTCAGCACGCGTCCGGCTCGGAAGTCCGATCCAGAGGACTGCGACTACCTCAAGCTCATCACCCGGCCGGAACACCAGCGGGAGCTGAACGTCGTGTGGCTGGAGATGTGGGTCCAGCGCAAGACCGGGCTGCCGGTCAAGATCGTCGCCGAGGACGCTTCCGGCAACCGCAAGACGGTCGAGTTCAAGGACGTCGTGACGCCCAAGTCCTTGCCCAGGAAGACCTTCGACCTGCCCCGCCCGCCCGCCGGCTGGGAGTACCGGGTGGAACCTTACAAGCCTGCCGGAAGCGGATAACCGGCCCATCATGCCGTCGGCGACCCTTGCGGGGCGGAATCGGCCCGACGGGCCGAGGCGGTTCCTACTTGGCCGTTCCCGTCAGCCAGGCGGCCTTGTTTTTCTCGGTAAGGGGCTCGGGCCGGCCGGCAAAGCGGACCTTGATGACGTTGACGCTCGGGTGCGGGGGCCGGAGCGGCAGGCCTGATATCACCAGTCGGCCGTTGTGCTCTTGGCGCAGCTTGAGTTTCTTCCCCGTGGCCAGCAGCTCGGCCGAGCGGGCCTTCGTCCCCACCAGCGGCACGACCGCCCGCCGACCCGGCCAGCGGAAGACGCACAGATAGCCGGTGTTGCCCTTGCCGGTCCACTGGCCGATCATCCCGCCGTGCAGGCCGCAGCGCCGCGAGCCGTAGATCGCCTCGCCGTTGGCCGCCAGCCACTTGCCCATCGCCCGCAGCCGCGCCGCCTCTTCCGCGCGGATCGTCCCGTTCGCCCTCGGCCCGACGTTGAGCAGGACGTTGCCCTCCCCGGCCGCGGCATTGACGAGGTGCTGAAGCAATTGCGGCACCGTCTTCATGTTCGGGTTGCTGCGGACGTAGCCCCAGCCGCAGGAATCGCCCATGGTCATGCACGTCTCCCACCCGCGCCCGGGCTTGCTGGCGGTGACGTGCTGCTCGGGCGTATCCACGTCCTCCGGCAGGCCGGAGCGGTTGTTGAGGACAATGTGCGGCTGGAGGCGGCGGACCATTGCGTTGAGCTTCCCGGATTGCCAGAACCCCGCCACGTCCAGGGCGGTCTTTCCGTCGGACATGCTGCGGGACATCGGAATGCCCGGCACCCACTCCCCGTCGTAGAAGACGTAATCGATTCTGCCGTAGTTGGTCAGCAGCTCGCGCATCTGCCCGTGCGCCTGAGCGATCATCGCCTCGGCCGATTTCTTGTGCCTGCGCCACTCCCAGTAGCCGTCATAGCGCCAGTCCAGCAGGGAGTAGTAGAAGCCGACCTTCAGCCCGGCGCGGCGGCAGGCGCGGACGTATTCCCCGAAGAAGTCCCGCCCGGCGGCCGTCTTCACCGAGGTGTAATCGCTCAGCCGGCTGTCGAACAGGCAGAAGCCGTCGTGGTGGCGGCTGGTGAGCACCATGTACTTCATTCCGGCCTCGGCGGCCAGGGAAGCCCAAGCGTCGGCGTCGAATCGCCCCGGCCGGAACCGCCCCGCCAGGCCGGCGTATTCCTCTCGCGGGATCCGCTCCTGAAACATCACCCACTCGCCGCGCTCGAGCAGGCTGTACAGGCCCCAGTGGATGAACATGCCGAACCGAGCCTTGTGAAACCAGCGCATCCGCTGCGTGTACGGCAGGACTTTTCCGGCCATGGCGACTCTCCAATGAACGTGGACGATTCCGCGGAATTGCTCACAAGCGTAGGGGTCACAAGGAGATTGTCAATGCGGAATCCGGACGCTGCCCCCCGGCGCCCGCGCGAGTGTCAACCGGCCCGATGCTGCCGGGCTGGAAGCTCCGTCTCGGCCGGATGAGCGACCTCGGAAGGCTGCCGCTGAAATGAAAGCAGCGAAACGTAGAAGAACCCCACCGCAAAGAGCATCAGGAACGGCGCCGCCATCGCCGTCCGTCCATCGCTCAGGCTCAGCCCCGTGCAGACGGTCATGTAGATGCCGAAGGCCATCTCCAAGTACGGCAGAAGCCGGCGCCGGGTCTTTTTCCTTTCCCTGCGGGCCATGCTCCTGTGAACCTCATACTTGGCCGTACCCGCGCCGTACTTGGGCGTGCGCACGAATTCGCTGCGCTTGCCAAGCAGCGCTTCCAGCAGCGCCTTGGTGTTGGAAAGGCTCACGCCGATCCCCAGCGCCATCAGAAAAGGCAGGTGCTTCAATACGGTCCGCCAGTCGCCGAAGAGTTCGTATTGACTGGCGACGTAGAAGACGCTGCACGAGATCGTCGCGAACGTGAATACCGCCAGGTCGAAGACCGCCCTCCCGGCCGTGCCTTGCTGCATCGGCAGGTTGCGGATCAGCATCGCCGGGTACAGCAGCGTCACCAGAACCAGCACAAAACCGTGGACCGAGAAGCAGGTCAGTTGGAAGAACGCCTCGATCTTCGTCTTCAGCGGGATCTTGGAAAGCAGGATTCGCGGCAGCATCTTCATGGCCGTCTGGGCCCCGCCCTTGGTCCAGCGAAACTGCTGGGCCTTGAAGGCGTTCATCTCCGGCGGCACCTCCGCCGGCGCCGTCAGCTCCGGAAGGTAAATGAACTTCCACCCCCGCAACTGGGCCCGCAAGGACAGGTCCATGTCCTCGGTGAGGGTGTCGTACTGCCAGCCGCCGGAGTCCACGATCGCCGATTTTCGCCACGTTCCCGCCGTGCCGTTAAAAGCCATGAACCGACCGCTTCGGTTGCGGGCGATGTGCTCGATCATGAAATGCCCGTCCAGGCAGATCGCCTGCGTCCGGGTCAGCAGGGACTCGTCGCGATTGATGTGCTCCCAGCGCGACTGCACGGCGCAGACCTTCGGGTCGGTGAAGTAGTTGATGGATTCGACCAGAATCAACGGGTTGGGGATGAAGTCGGCGTCAAAGATGGTGATGAATTCGCCCTTGGCGGTCTTGAGACCGTTCGCCAGGGCGCCGGCCTTGTACCCGGTGCGGTCGAGCCGGTGGATCAACTCGATGTCGAATCCCTTGGCCTTGGCCCGCTCGACCGCCGCCGAGGCGATCTCCACCGTCTCGTCAATGCTGTCGTCAAGGACCTGGATCTGGAGTTTGTCTTTGGGCCAGTCGAGCTGGCAGGTCTTTTCGATGATGCGCTCGGCCACGTACTTCTCGTTGTACATCGGAAGCTGGATGGTGACGTGCGGCAGCTCCTCGAACCGGCCGCGCTGCTTGGGCGCCTTGCGGCGGTGACGATAGTACAGGTACACCAGCACGTAGCGATGGATGCCGTATATCGACACCATCACCAGCGCGAAGGTGTAGATTGTCATTACAATCCGTTGTGCCAACTCACTCCAATCCATCGTCCCTCCCCGCCCTGGACACCTGAATAGTCATCTCCGAGCGCCGCTATCAAGACTCCGGGCTCGCCTGCCGGACAGCTTTCAATGGAACATATTCTAAACCACTTCGTGAAATCCGGCAATACTCCCGGTTGCCCGCAACGGATCCTAAGCGATCCAACATACGTATCTTGCCCGGCCCGCCCGGATCCGTCAAGAAACTTTCCCCCGTTTCAGCACCCCATATCTTGGGCCCTCCGGGCGGCAGAGGCCCTTCTGCTTGATGATCTTGGAGGCTGGCCTATGGCCACAACCGGAAGCGCGCGGCAGGCCGGCAGACCCCACGGACGAGCCAGCCTCGGCGGCAGTAGCTCCTACGGAAGTTCCTTCCGTATCGCCTCGACCAGTTCCTCCGCCCGGCCGGGGGGATACTTCCCCGCCGGCCAGTTGAAATGAAACTCATCCCCAGCCCGCCGCGGGATGATGTGGAAGTGTACGTGCGGGACGAATTGGTGAGCAATTCGGCCGTTGTTTTGGAGGACGTTGACGCCCTCGCACCCCACGGCCGATTGCACCGCCTTCGCCAGCGCCGGCAGATGCCTCAGCACGCGCCCGGCCACATCCGCCGGCATCCGGTCAATCGTCTCGTAATGGGCCTTCGGGATCAGCAAGACGTGGCCCTCCGCCAGCGGGCCGATGTCCAGAAAGGCCAGGGCGGCATCGTCGGCGAACAGCTTTGCACACGGAATCTCCCCGGCGACGATCTTGCAGAAGATGCAATCCGGATCCGCTTTCATGACCGGCTCCCTGCAAAAAGAAAGGCCCGACATAAGGTCGGGCCGCGATGATAACGGTTGGCTGAGCCGGAATCTACTCTTGGTCCGCTTGCTCCTCGGCCTCGGCGCGTTGGTCAGGCTGCTTTTCCTTTTCGGACGATTCGCCCTGCTCGTCCGCTTCAGCATCCTCCGCCCGTTCGCCGGCCGTGCCCGCCTCGGCTTGGTCGGTCGCGGCCTTGGCGGCCTCGGCGCGTCGGGCGGCGCGTCTGCGTCGTGCGGAAGTCGTGCCCGGGCTCTCGGGCGACGCGGCCGCAGGTGACTCTTCCACCAACTGTAGCAGGACCTGCTGCCCGGCATCGCCGATCCGCCGCTCCGGAAGGCGAATGATTCGCGTGTAACCCCCGGAGCGGTCCACGTAGCGCGGGGCAACTTCGTCAAAGAGCTTCTGCACCACTGTTTGCTCGGCCAGCTCGTCGCGGTTCTCCTTGTCGACCATAGCGCGGTCCTGAAGCAGGGCGATGACCCGGCGGCGAGCGTGCAGCGTGCCCTTGCCGGCGATGGTGATCAGCCGCTCGACGAACGGCCGCACCTCCTTGGCCTTGGCCGGGGTGGTCCGTATCGTGCCGTGCTCGATCAGCGAAGCGGCCAGGTTCCGCCGCAGCGCCTTGCGATGAGAGGCGGTCCGGTTCAGATGTTTTCCAGCAATGCGATGACGCATGGTTCAACCTTCAATGCCGCCACGTGGCGGGGCAGTGGCGGCGGCCTTTACTGCATTACTGCGCCGGCCCCTCCGTCCCCTCCGGCGGCGTCGGCAGCTCCACAGACATACCCAGCGTGAGTCCCAGATCGGCCAGCTTGCGCTTGACCTCGCGCAAGGAGGTCTTGCCAAAGCTGCGGATCTTCAGCAACTCCGCCTCGCCCTTGGTCACCAGCTCGGCGACCGTCCGTATCTTGGCCGTGTCCAGGCAGTTGTTGGCCCGCACCGACAGCTCCAGTTCGTGGATGCTCATGGAGAGCTTTTTTTGCAGTTCCGCGTCGACCTGGGCCTCGGCCTCACTGACGCCGGTGTCGATGATTGCCTCGCCGAGCTCGAAGTACTGGACGAACGGGTTGAGGTGCTTGCGCAGAATCTTGGCGGCCTCGACCATCGCCATCTCCGGCGTGACGGTCCCGTTGGTCCAGATTTCCATGATCAGCCGGTCGTAGTTGGTGCGCTGACCGACGCGCGTGTCCTCGGTGGTGTAGCGGACGCGGGTGACGGGCGAGAAGACCGCGTCGACGTAGATTCTCCCCAGCTCCTGATCGGCGTCTTGGGGAATCATCTCCTCGGCGGGGACGAACCCGCGACCCGTCTCCACCACCATCTCCATGTCGAATTCGACGTTGTCCGTCAGTGTCGCCAGCACGAGGTCCCGGTTGATGATCTCGATGGCCGGATCGGCTTCGATCATGTCACCGGTGAGCGGGCCGGTCACCGCGCCGTGCACCCGGATCGTCTTGGGCTCGTTGGTGTGCGACTTGACGATCAGGCTCTTGACGTTCAGGACGATGTCCGTGACGTCCTCCAGCACGCCGGCTCTCGAGGTGAACTCGTGCTCAACTCCGGCGATCTTGATGGATGTCACCGCCGCCCCTTCGAGGGAAGACAACAGTATCCGCCGGAGGGAGTTGCCCAACGTCGTTCCGAAGCCCCGCTCGAACGGCTCCACCGCGAACCGTCCGTAGGTAGGGGTGGAAACCTGCGGATCAGACGCTACTCTCGTGGGTAATTCCAGGCCACGCCACCGTATTCGCATTGACTTTGGCCTCCGCGCAAATGTTCCAATTTTCCGTTGCCGTTGTCCGGAAAGCTATCTGCTGCACAGCTCGACGATGAGATTCTCCTCGACCGGGATCTGCACGTCCTCCCGGCTCGGCATCGCCAAGATGGAGCCTTCCAACGTCGTCATATCCAGGCTCAGCCAGTTCTGCACACTGGGCTGGCCAAACTCTTCCAGGCGCGCGCGAATGAGCTTTTGCGACTTCTCGGCGGGCTTGAGAGAGACGCGATCTCCGGTCCGCACCAGGTAGGAGGGCACGTTGACCCGCCGGCCGTTGACGTAAATGTGCCCGTGCAGAATCGTTTGCCGGGCTGACGCCCGCGACGAGGCGAAGCCGAGCTTGCACACGACGTTGTCCAGCCGCCGCTCGAGGACGCTCAGCAACGCCGCGCCGGTATTGGCCCTCTGCCTCTCGGCCATGCGGAAGTAGCGGATGAACTGCGTCTCGAAAACTCCGTAGTACCGCTTGACCTTTTGCTTCTCGCGCAGGCGCAGGCCGTACTCGCTGGCTCGCCCGCGGCGCCAACTGTGCATGCCCGGGGGCGAGTTGCGCCACTGCCGCTCCATCGGGCACTTGGCAGTCTCGCAGCGGGCGCCCTTGAGCATCAGCTTGATGCCCTGGCGCCGGCAAAGCCTGCAAGATGGACCTGTATATCGTCCCATCGTCCGCTAAGCTCCTAGTTGCTCTTCACCGGCCGGGGGCACGTCACACCCGGCGCTTCTTTCTCGGCCGGCAGCCGTTGTGCGGCAAGGGCGTTACGTCCTCGATCGTGGAGATGCGCAGACCCGCTCCTTGCAGGGCGGTGACTGCACTTTCACGACCCGATCCGGGCCCCTTGACTCGCACTTCGAGTTCGGTCACTCCCATCCTCTTGGCGCTGGCCGCGGCTGTCTCGGCCGCTCGTTGGGCCGCAAAGGGCGTGCTCTTGCGCGAGCCCTTGAATCCGACCGTCCCGGCCGAGGCGTGGCATAGCACGTCCCCATTCGGGTCCGTTATGGTAATCAACGTATTGTTGAACGTCGCCCGGACATGGGCAATCGCCCTGGTGGCGCTCCTGCGTGCTCGCTTTCGTACTACGGCCATGATGTCCCGTATGCCTCCTTCCAGGCGCTATCGCATTTCCCTGACGGACTTCTTGCCCGCCACGGTCTTGCGCGGGCCTTTGCGCGTTCTGGCATTGGTCTTCGTCCGTTGCCCGCGAACCGGCAGGCCCCGCCGGTGACGCAAGCCGCGGTAGCACTGGATATCCCGCAGCCGGGCGATGTTCTGCTGGATCTGCCGCCGAAGCTGGCCCTCCGTAACGTAGTCCTGCTCCAGCACCGACGAGATCCGGCTGATCTGCTCTTCGCTCAGGTCTCCCGCCCGAACGTGCGCATCGATCTCGGCCTTCCGGCAGATGTCCTGGGCCGACTTCGGGCCAATCCCGAAAATGTACCGCAGCGAAACGAACGTCGGTTTCTCGTTCGGAATGTCTACACCGACAACACGTGGCATGCCCAGCTCCTCATACCAGCCCAGCCTATCCTTGGCGCTGCTTGTGCTTGGGATTGGTGCAGATCACCCGCACCACCTTTTTCCGCCGTACGATGCGGCAGTTCTCACAACGCCGTCTTACCGAACTTTTCACTTTCAAAGTGGCACCTCTTGCCCTTTCGGTCCTTGCGTCAGCACCTGCACGCCGTCGGCCATGATCGCCATCGTATGCTCAAAATGGGCCGACGGCTTGCCGTCCCTGGTCACCACCGTCCAACCGTCGTCTTCCACGACAACATCCGCGTTGCCCATCGCCACCATCGGCTCGACGGCGATGACCAGCCCCTCTTCCAGGAGGATGTCGCGCATCCGAAGTTCGTTGCTGACGAAATTCGGCACCTTCGGGTCCTCGTGCATCTCCCTGCCTATGCCATGCCCGACGAATTCGCGTACAACCGAAAAGCCTTCGCCCTCGACGTACTTCTGCATCGCCGCGGCGATCTCACTCCACAGCAGTCCGGGGCGGGCCAGCTCAATGGCCATTTCCAGCATCCGCCGGGTGACCGACACCAGCTTTCGCAGCTGCGGATCGGCCTCCTCGGCCACAAACGTCGCGGCGGCGTCCCCACAGTATCCGTCCAGCCGGCAGCCGTAATCGATGCTCACGACGTCGCCGCGGCGGATCGCCCGGTCCGACGGAATCCCGTGTACCACCTGCTCGTTAATGGACGCGCAAATGGTCCCGGGAAACGGCCCGCCCTGTCCGGGCACGCCCTTGAACAGCGCCTCGGCGCCCATCTGTTCCGTGAGCTGCTGGGCCTCGGCGTCCAGCTCGGCAGTGGTCACGCCCGGGGCGATCCGCCGGCCCAATTTTTCCAGCACGCGGTAAACCACCGTCCCGGCCTGCCGCATCAGCCGAATCTCTCGCTCAGATTTTAACTTAATCGCCACGCCCGTGCTTTCCTTGCCAAGCCGCACCGCGCGCCGCCAGGGCTTCCGTCACCAGCCTGGTCACCTCGTCGGGCCCGGCGCTGCCGTCGGCCTGGATGATGGGCCGGCGGCTCCTGTAGTATTCGATCACCGGCGCAGTCTGCCGGTGGTAGGCATCGAGCCGCTCGCGGACGACCGCCTCGGCGTCATCAGGCCGCTGGATAAGTTCGGCGCCGCAGGTATCACAGTGCCCCGCCCGCACCGGGGCCAGGTACCTGCTGTGATACACCCGCCCGCACTGCGGACAGCTCCACCGCCCGGCAACCCGCTCCACCAGGAGCTCGTCCGGGGCGTCGATCACCAGCACCGCATCAAGCGGCCGGGCGAGGGCGGATAACTGTACATCCAGCGCCTCGGCCTGCGGCACCGTTCGCGGAAAACCGTCCAGAATCAGCCCTTTCTCCGCCGGCTGCGCCGAGATCGCCTCGGCCATGATCGCCACCACGATCTCGTCGGGCACCAGTTCGCCGGCATCCATATAACTTTTCATTTTGCGGCCCGGCTCCGAGCCGCTGCTTCGCTCCGCCCTCAGGATGTCCCCCGAGGACAGATGCACCATTCCAAATGTCTCGGCCAGACGCTTGGCCTGGGTTCCCTTGCCCGCCCCGGGGGGGCCCATCAGTACGATCCTCATCGCGCCCCCTTGATGCGTCTGCCCTCGCCCAGGAACCCGCCGTAGCTGCGCATGATGAGGTTGGCCTCGATCCTCTGCACGAGGTCCAGCGTCACCGCCACCATGATCAGCAGCCCCGTCCCGCCGAGATACGCCGAAATTCTGAAGGGGATGCCCATGCTGGTTGCCACCACCTGCGGGATCACCGCGATCACCGCCAGGAAGCTCGCCCCACAATAGGTGATGCGTTCCATGACGCGCTCGAGGTAATCGGCCGTGCGCTTCCCCGGGCGCAGGCCCGGAATGAAGTGGCCCATGTCGCGCAACTGGTCGGACATGTCCTTCGGCCGGAACTGGACCGTCGTCCAGAAGTAGGCGAAGAAGAAGATCATTCCTATATACACCAGCTCCCGCGGGGCGCTGCCGAAGTTAAACGCCTGGGACGTGAGCCTGGCCAAGTCGCTTCCCGGCCACCTCTGCCCCACCCACCGGGTGATCATGGAAGGAAACAGCAGCAGCGAGGAGGCAAAGATGATGGGCATGACGCCGCCGTGGTTGACCCGAAGCGGCAGGTACTGCCTTTGACCGTAGTAGACCCGCCGGCCGCGGGTGTGCTTGGCTTGCTGGATAGGGATGCGGCGCTGGGCCTGCGTGATGAGGATGGACCCGGCCACCACGAAGATGAACGCCGCCATCAGGAACACGATCTTGATCAGGCCGATCTGGGCCGTGTCCGCGCCGGTGACCTTCAGCGACGCCCGCTGCAACAGCTCCCGAACCGCCCACGGCAGCCGGGCGACGATGCCGGCCATGATGATCAGACTGATCCCGTTGCCGATGCCATACTCGTCGATCTGCTCGCCCAGCCACATCAGAAAGATGGTGCCGCAGGTCAGCCCCAGCACGCCCATCATGTACACACTGACGGAGTTGGCGTACTGGGGATACAGCAAGCCCGAGGATCTCATGAACCGCATCCAGAACGTCGCCTGGATCAAACACAGCGCCACCGTGGCGTATCGGGTGTATTCCTGAATTTTCCGGTACCCGGCCTGGCCTTCCTTTTGCAGGCGCTCCAGTGCGGGCACGACCGTTACCAACAACTGGAAGATGATGGCGGCGGAGATGTACGGCATGATGCCCAGCCCGAACAGCGTGGACTGCCGGAGGTTCCCGCCGGTGAACATCGCGAAATACGCCAGCGCCTGCCCCAACGGCCCTCCTTCCTGCTTGCTCATGAAGCCCTTGATGGCCTCCTGGTTCAGCCCGGGCAGCGGGATGTGGAAGCCGATGCGGTAGATGCACAGCAGGGCGATGGTAAAGGCCAGCTTCTTCAGCAGGTCCGGAATGGAGAAGATGTTCTCCACCACGCGCTGGACGGCGGTATGAGCGACCAGCGAGAAGTAGAACGCCACAACCGCCAACAGGGCCATGACGAGCTTCACCAGCGGTGCGGTCAGGCCGGCGGCCCGGAAGGGCGTGGCGGTAATCGTTTCATACAATCCCGCGCCGGCGCCGGCCAGCAGGAAGAACACCACTACGCCCACGAGAGCCCCCAGCACTACCCGGAAGCCCTCGAAGACGCCGAGCCGGCGGAAAAAGGCGAGGTAGTACGCCCAAGCCCCCGCCAATACGCCGACGATCATCACCAACGGGAGGATCAGGCTGTCCGGTCCGTCCACACCAGTGGCGAGCATGCCGACGGCATTGACCACCAATACCACCGCCACGACCGCGAGCACCGCGCCCAAGATGAGTCTGAAAGCTCGGAACGCCATTGAAGCCTATCTCTGTCTCAAACCGCCTACAGCCGTTCCACATTCCCACCGGCCGAACGGATCTTCTCCTCAGCCGAGGATGAAAACGCATGCACCGCCACCGTTATCTTCTTGGTCAACCTGCCCTCGCCGAGGATCTTCACCGGCTTGTCGCCGGTGCGAATCAGGCCCTTTGCCGCCAAGGTCTCCACGTCCACTCGGTCTCCGTCGTTGAACCTCTCCAGCGCCGATACGTTCACGACCTGATAGGACGTGCGGAAGTTGGCGTTGTTGAATCCCCTCTTCGGCATCCTCGCCACGGCCGGGTTCTGCCCGCCCTCGTAGCCGAAGCCGGCTTTGCGGCCGGCCCGCTGCCCGGCACCCTTGTGCCCGCGCCCGCAAGTCTTTCCGCGTCCGGAGCCGCCGCCGCGCCCCACGCGCTTGCGGCTTTTCCTCCGGCCGGTCGAGCTGAGAATCTCGTCAAGCTTCATGACAGCTTCACCCTGCGCAGCTCTTCGATAACCTTCCGGTCACGTAGTTTCATCAAGCCGGCCAAGCCGGCCTGCACGAGGTTCTTCGGATTGTTGGACCCGAGCGACTTAGTCAGCACGTCGCGAATGCCCGCCAGCTCCAGCAGCGGGCGCAAGTGCACCCCCGCGATCACGCCCGTCCCCTCCGCCGCCGGAACCATCACCACCTTGGCGGCCCCGAACCGCGCGGTAATGCGATGAGGAACGGTGTAGCCTCTGCGGTTGATCGCCAGCAGGTTCTTCCTGGCATTCTTGATGCCCTTGTCCACCGCCGCCGAAACTTCGTTGGCCTTGCCGTAACCCACGCCGACATGCCCGTTGCGGTCGCCAACGATGACCAGTGCGGCAAAGCGGAACCGCCGACCGCCCCGGACCACCTTGGCGCAGCGGTAGATCTTCACCACGTGCTCTTCCAGGGGCTTTTCCTCTAGAAAGGTCCCCTGGCCAAGTTGTGATTGTAGTTGTGTCAAGGTCTTCCCTGTTCCAATGTCGATCAGAACTCCAGCCCGCACTTCCGAGCCATTTCGGCCAGTTCCTTCACTCGCCCGTGATAGGCGTACGCGTTGCGGTCGAAGGCCACCTTCTTGATGCCGACGGCCAAGGCCTTCTCGGCCAGGTCTGTCCCGACGACGCCGGCGGCGGACTTGTTGCCGCCGTACTTGAGGCTGCGACGCAGCCCCTTGTCCATGCTCGAGGAAGACACGAGCGTCTTGCCCGCGGTGTCGTCGATGATCTGAGCATGGATGTTCTTATGGCTCCGAAAGACGGTCAACCTGGGTCGATCCGGCGTTCCCGTCACACGCTTGCGGATTCTGCGCTTGCGCCGCTGACGTCGTAAGATTTTTTTCAGCAGTCGTCTCATAACTGACTCGCACTGCCTGCCCGCCCGGGCCGCCGATCAATGATCCGGACCATGCCCGCGCGGCCGCAACGAACTCACTCTCCTTACACTACATGGCCGCCGTGCCGAAGGCCTTGCCCACCTTGCGGCGGACGTATTCTCCGGCATAACGAATACCCTTGCCCTTATACGGCTCCGGCGGTCGGATCTTCCGCGCCCGCGCGGCCAACTGCCCCACCGCTTGCTTGTCCGCCCCGGAGACGGTGAACCGCGCCGGCTCGCTGTCGCCCCTGGCCTGAGGCGTTTCGACCGTCACCGTCACCCCCGGTGGAATCGCCACTCGGCGGGGGCCGGAATAGCCCACGGTCAGCATCATCTGGTCGCCCTGAACCTGCACGCCGTAGCCGACGCCGTAGATTTCCAGGCGTCTTTCGTAGCCGTTGAGACAGCCCTCCACCATGTTGGCGATCAAGGCCCGCGTCGTACCATGCAGCGCCCGTACGGAGTGCTCATCGTTCGAGCGCTCGATGGTAACCGCCTTTGCAGCCTCGTCGTAGGAGACGCTGACCTCCGACCGGTGGGTCCAGCTCAGCTTGCCCTTGGGGCCTTCGACGTTGATCGTCCGGCCCCGGACGACAAGCTTGACGGCATCGGGAACCGGGACCGCTTTTTTGCCAATTCGCGACATCGCCAAGTCCTAACTAACCGTACACAGCACCTCGCCGCCGATATTCTGCTGGCGACACTGTCGGTCGGACAGAACACCACGACTGGTGGAAACAATGGCCACGCCCAGCCCGTTCAGCGGGCGGGGCAGGCCCGCGACGTGGCCGTAGACTCGCCGGCCCGGCTTTGACACTCGCTTGATGGTCGTGATCACCTCCTCGCCGGCCGGTCCATAGCGCAGGTACACCCGCAGAATCCCCTGCTTGTCGTCATCAATCCACGCGTAGTCGTCAATGTAGCCTTCTTCCTTGAGAACCTTCGCGATACCTTCGCAAATGTGACTGGCGCGGATGTTGACGGTGCTGCGCCCAACACGAAGAGCATTGCGAATTCGCGTCAACATGTCGGCAATGGGATCTGATGCGCTCATAGTTCGTTCTTACCAACTGGCCTTTCGCATGCCCGGAACCATGCCCTTGCTGGCCAGGCTCCGAAGACAAATCCGGCAGATTCGGAACTTCCGGTACACCGCTCGCGGCCGGCCGCAGAGCTCACACCTCCGCTGCTGCCGAGTCCTGAACTTGGGCAACTTTTTACTTTTCGCGATCTGCGCCTTGGTTGCCATCGACTCCTCTCAGCCCTAGCTTCCAAACGGCATGCCCAGCAGCGCCAGCAGCCTGCGAGCCTCTTCGTCTGTTTCCGCCGTCGTTACAATCGCAATATTCATGCCCTGAGTGGAACGCACCTTGCTCGGATCGATCTCCGGGAAAACGGTTTGCTCACTCAGGCCCATGTTGTAGTTTCCACGCCCGTCGAAGCCGCTGGGCGAGAGGCCGCGGAAGTCCCTTACTCGGGGGATCGCCAGCGAGACCAAGCGGTCGAGGAACTCATACATCCGCTGGCCCCGCAGCGTGACTTTCAGCCCGACCTTCATGCCCTTGCGGACCTGGAAGTTGGCGACCGATTTCCGCGCGAGGGTCACGACCGGCTTCTGCCCGGTAATTCGGGCCAGTTCTGCCGCGGCCGTTTCCAGAACGGTTTCCTCTTTGTCGACCTGGCCCACTCCCATCGTGACCACGACCTTCTCCAGGCGCGGAACCGCCAGCCGGTTGGACCGGCCGAACTCCTTGGCCAGTTCGGGAACCACTTCACTGCGATATCTTTTCAAGAGCCGCGCGACCATCGGGTATCACTTCACTTGTCGATTCTCTTCCTCTTGACCAAGCCCAGGACCTCCCCGGACTTCACGGCGATGCGCTGCTTGCTCCCGTCGGCGTTGAGGCGAAACCGCGCCCGCGTGGGCTGGTTGGTCTTGGGGTCCACCGGCAAGACGTTGGAGATGTGGATGGGCATTTCCTTCTGAATACGCCCGCCCTGCGGGTGTTGCCGCGACCGGCGCAGGTGGCGGTAGACGCGGTTGATCCCCTGCACCAGGACCTTGCCGGCTCCGGCATCGGCCCTGAGGACCTCGCCGACCTTGCCCTTGTCGTCGCCGGCAATTACCATCACCGTGTCGCCCTTGCGAACGTGACGTGCCATCGTCACACCACCTCGGAAGCCAGAGATACTATTTTCATGAAATTCTTTTCGCGGAGCTCGCGCGCGACGGCCCCGAAAACGCGCGTGCCCCGCGGGTTGCCGTCGTTGTCGATGATGACCGCGGCGCTGCGGTCGAAGCGAACATAGCTGCCGTCCTTCCGTCGAACCGGGAAGACCGTCCGCACCACTACGCAGCGGACGATTTCGCCCTGCTTGACCTCGCTACCGGGAACCGCCCGCTTGACGGAGCAGACGATCACGTCGCCGACGGCGGCCGTCCGGCGCGTGTACTTCCCGCGCGCCGTCGAGCCGTGCAGCACCTTGATACAAGCGGCCCGCTTGGCTCCGGTGTTGTCGGCAATGTCAAGTTTGGTTTCCTGCTGAATCACTTTCCCAATCGCCTCGTTCTGGACCGTCCGCCTACACGCCGCTCGAACGCCTGACCACGCCCACCAGGCGCCAGGCCTTCCTCTTGCTGATCGGGCGGCACTGCGCGACCCGGACGCGATCGCCGACGCGCGCCTCGGCTTTGGGGTCGTCTGCCATCAATCGCGTCCGTCGGCGGACATACTTGCCATAGAACGGATGCTTGACCAGATTCTCGATGACCACCCGGATGCTCTTGTCTCCGGAGATCGAATCGACCACCCCGACGCGCCAAGCCTTGTGACGGCGCCGGGCCTTTTTCGGTTCACTCGTCTGCATGTTCGAATCCAGCTACGCCTCCATCTCGCGCCGGGCAGGTTCCGACCGGCGCTGCTTCTGAACGGTCAGGATGCGGGCGATGTCGCGCTTGGTCTTAGCCAGCATCGACGGATCGGCCAGCTTCTCCGTCACCGCCTGGGCGCGAACGTCGAACAAGCGCCGCCGCAAACGCTCCAGCTCCGACTGAAGCTCCTCGTCTGACAGTTCTCGTATCTCTTTTATTTTCATTAGGTTGCCAGGTTCAAGCACTATCGGCCGTGGCCGTGGCCCCGTACGATCAGCCGACATCGCAGCGGCATTTTGCTGGCCACCCGGCGAAGGGCGGCCTTGGCCGTCTCCTCGTCGGCGCCGCCGATCTCGTACAGGATCGTGCCGGCCTTTACCGGCGCAACCCACGCTTCCGGTTCGCCCTTGCCCTTTCCCATACGCGTTTCCAACGGCTTGGAGGTAATCGGCTTATCCGGGAAGATGCGGATGTAGACGCGACCCTCGCGGTGCAGAAAGTGGGTCGCGCTGACTCGCCCGGCCTCGATCTGCTGGGCGGTGATCCACCCAGGCTCCAGGCTCTGGAGGCCGAAATCACCGAAGTTCACTCGATTGCCGCGCGTCGCGCGACCGCGGACTCGCCCGCGATGGGTCTTGCGGTGCTTCACTCTTTTGGGCATCAACGCCATATACGGGTATCTCCGCTACTGCGGTTTCTCCGCACCGGGATCAGGAGTCTGGACCTCTGCCTGCTGGGCCGGTTCAGCCGGTTTGCCTTCACCGCCATCCGGCTTCGTCGCTGCCGGCGGCTGTGCGGGCGCCTTCTTTGCCCCGACCAGCCGGGGCGGTCTGCGCGGCCCGCCCCCGGTCTGCCTGCCTCTGCCACGACCGCCGCCACCGGGGGGGCGGCCGCGTCCCCGACGCTGAGCGGGGCGACCCGACGGCGCTTGACGGGCCTCGTCCGGAGAGACCGACTCGCCATACATGCCCCGGTAAATCCATACCTTCACGCCGATTGTGCCGTAAGTGGTGAAACTCGGGGCAAAACCGTAATCCACGTCCGCGTCCAGGGTGTGCAGCGGGATAGAGCCGAGGATCTGCTTAATCCTTCGGCTCATGTCTCCGCCACCGAGGCGGCCGGCAATCTCGATCTTCACGCCTTTGGCCCCAGCCTGCATGATCGCCTCGGCTCGCTGTTTGATTGCCCGCCGGAAGCTGGTGCGCCGCTTAAGCTGCTCGGCGATGCCCTCGGCCCCGAGCTGGGCGTCCAGGTCCGGCCTGCCGACCTCGACGATGTTGACGCTGACGCGACGGTCGGTAAGGTTTTCCAAAGCCCCCCGCAGCCTGTCGACCTCGGCGCCCCTGGGTCCGATCACCAGCCCCGGCCGAGCGGTCCGCAGCGTCACCTTCACCTCTTCGCGGGTACGCTCGATCTCGATGCTGCTGACGGCGGCGTACGGCGGCTGGCGATTCAACTGCCGGTCGATGTAACCGCGCAGTCTTTGATCCTCGACCAGAAACTCGCCGTAGTTGCTCTTGGGAGCGAACCATCGGCTTTTCCAGCCGATGCGAATGCCCGTTCGAAATCCGATTGGAGAGACCTTCTGACCCATGGATTATCCTACCGTTTGCGTGGCCTCCTCGACCACCACGGTGACGTGGCTGGTGCGCTTACGGATTGGGAACACCCGCCCGCGGTCCTTCGGCCGCCAGCGCCGCAGTGTCGGGCCCTCGTGGACGAAGGCCTGCTGCACGTACAACAACTCGACGTCGGCCTCGGCCTCGTCGGCGTTGGCCACCGCGCTGGTCAGAACGTGCCCGACGATGGTCGCCGCCCGGTTCGGCGTGAACTTCAGGATGTTCAGCGCCTCGTTAACGTTCCGCCCGCGAACCATGTCCGTGACCAGTTGAATCTTTCGCGGACTGATCCGGGCAAACCTATGTATCGCCTTCCAAGCCATTGACTTCCACTGCCTGCGAAGCTTACGGACCTCTCTTTGCCGCGGTGTGCCCGCGGAACAAACGCGTTGGACTGAATTCTCCCAGTTTGTGCCCTACCATCTCCTCCGAGATCAAGACACGGTGGAAGACCTTTCCGTTGTGCACCATAAACGAATGACCCACGAATTCCGGCACAATCGTGCATGCCCGCGCCCACGTCCTGATCGGCTCACGGTCGCCGCTCTCCTTCTGCCGCTGGACCTTGCGAAAGAGCTTCTCGTCCACGTAGGGTCCTTTTTTCAGGCTTCTGGTCATGTGTTCACTCTTCTGCCGGCCTTTTTCAACTACACCTTCAGTTGTCCGTACCTGACGCTGCGTCGCCGGCGCAGGATCAGCTTGTTGGAGTGTTTCCTTCTCTTTCGGGTCCTGCCGCCCTTGGCGAGCTTGCCCGTGGGGCTGCAAGGATCCCGCCCGCCGGCCCGCCGGCCCTCACCGCCGCCCATTGGATGGGAAACGGGATTCTGGACCGTGCCGCGAACGTGTGGGCGCCGACCCAGGTGTCGCTTCCTACCCGCCTTGCCGAAGTGGACCTTGGCCTCATCCAGATTGCCAACTTGCCCAATGGTGGCCCGACAGCCGGCGTCGACCATGCGGACCTCCCCGCTGGGCAGGACGATGTGGGCGTGTTTGCCTTCCTTGGCCGCCAGGCGGGCGACCATGCCCGCCGCCCGGACCAACTTCCCGCCCGCCCCGGGATGCAATTCGATGTTATGGACCTCCAGGCCGGTCGGTATCCGCCGCAGAGGCAGGCAGTTGCCCAGCCTGGGTTCGGCATCTTCCCCGGAAGAGATCTTCTGGCCCACTTTGAGGCCCACCGGCGCAAGGATGTAGCGCTTCTCGCCGTCGACGTACTTGATCAGAGCGATGTCGCACGTGCGATTGGGATCGTACTCGATCGTGGCCACGGTGCCTTCCATGCCGTCCTTGTCGCGCTTGAAGTCGATGAGGCGGTACATCCGCTTGGCGCCGCCGCCCCGGAAACGGACGGTGGTGACGCCCTGGTTGTTTCGCCCGCCCTTCTTGGGCAGCGGGCGCAGCAGCGACTTGGTCGGCTTATCGCCGGTGAGTTGCTCACGGACGTTGACACTGGCGTTGCGCCTGCCCGCGCTGGTCGGCTTGTGCATTTTTATGGCCATAGCTAGCCCTGCAACTTGCTAGAACAGGTCAATGTGATGGTCGGGGTGCAAGACCACCACCGCCTTCTTCCAGCGGCGTGTCCTTCCCGCTCTTCTGCCGTGGCGTCTCGGCTTGCCTTTTCGATTGGCGGTCCGCACCTGTAGGACGCTCACGTTGTATATCTTCTCAATAGCCTGCTTGATCTGCGCCTTCTTGGCCGCGGCGTTGACCTCGAAGGGGTACGCGTTCAGGGCCTGCGCCTGAAACGTGCCTTTCTCGGTCACCAGCGGCCGGACAACCACGTTGTAAATGTCGTTCTTCAATTCTGCTACGCCGACTGCTCCAGGATGACATTCATGGCCTCGCGCGTCACCAGCATCTTCTGCCGGGTGGCCACGTCAAAAGCGTTCAACTCGCCGGCCGTCCTGACGGTTACGTCCGGAAGGTTCCGGGCGCTCTTCCACAGCGCCGGATCCGCGGCCGGAATCGCCAGCAGGCACGACCGGGTGATACTGAGGTTAGCAAGGACTTCGGCGACCAACTTGGTCTTTGGCTCGGCCACGGTCAGCCCTTCCACCACAAGGAGATCCTCACCCAGGATCTTAGCCAGGATGGCCGAGGCCAGTGCCTTCTGCCGCATCTTCTTGGGCAGTTTCTTGCGGAAACTCCGCGTGGTCTTGGCGAAGGCCACTCCGCCGCCCCGCAGGACGTTGGTGCGGACGTTCCCGCGGCGGGCCCGGCCGGTGCCCTTTTGGCGGAACAATTTCCGGCTCGAACCGACCACCTGGCTTCGCCCTTTGGTCGTGGCGGTGCCCTGCCGCTTGTTGGCATGGTAGGCGACGATGGCCTGCTTGAGCAAAGCCGTATTCACCGTCTTGCCAAAGCGCTCTTCGGCGATCTGCAACGTCTCGACCTGCTCGCCAGACGTGTTGTAGACCGGCACTTCCAACATTGCCTTCGACTGCTCCATTCGCCTTAAGTCTTCGCCACCGCGGCGGTTCGCGACTTCCTCACGAAGACGACCCCGCCGTTCGGCCCGGGCACGGAACCTTTGATTAGAAGCAGGTTGTTCTCCAGGTCGACTCCCATCAGGCGGCGGTTGCGGCTGGTCCGCTGGACCGCGCCCATGTGTCCGGCCATGCGCTTGCCCTTCTTGATGTTTCCGCCGTGGCCGAGGTCGGTGCCGTGGCCGCCGATCGAGCCGGGGCTGCGGTGCTTGCGCTCGGTGCCGTGGCTGGCGGAGAGGCCTTTGAAGCCATGACGTTTCATCCCGCCGGCGAATCCCTTGCCCTTGGTCGTCCCGACAACGTCCACGAAGGTCACGTCGCTGAACAGCTCGACCGTCCAGGTCTGCCCGACCTCCGCCGCCACGGGCTCACCGACCTGGCGGACTTCGCGTATGATCCTCTTCGCTCCCGACTTCGCCGCGGCGCAGTGACCGGCCAGCGGCTTGGTGACGCGGGCGGGCTTTGCGTCCTCAAAGCCGATCTGAACGGCCTCGTAGCCGTCGCCCTCGGCCGTCTTCACCTGCAACACCACGCACGGGCCGGCCTGCACGACGGTGATGGAATGAACGACGCCGCTCTCATCAAAGATCTGCGTCATCCCAACTTTTCTTCCGATCAACGCCGGGAACATCTCACGCTCTTTCTCTCCGGCAGATTCCTGGCCGTGCCGGATTCAGCAAAACAAGAGACACGGGCCCGAGACCTGTGCCTTCAAGACTATGCCTTAATCTTCACGAACACGCCGGCGGGCACGACCAGGCGATTTAGGGCCTCGACCGTCCGAACCGTCGGCTCGTAAATGTCGATGATCCGCTTGTGTGTCCGCATTTCGAATTGCTCCCGGGACTTCTTGTCCACGTGGGGAGAGCGCAGCACCGTGTAACGCTCGATGCGCGTCGGCAACGGTATCGGGCCGCAGACCCGCGCGCCCGTACGCTCGGCGTGATCAACGATCTCCTTGGCCGAACTATCCAAGGCACGGTGATCGTACGCTTCCATCCGTATGCGGATCTTATCCTGAACCAAGGGGCAGCTCCTTGGAGCACGTAGCTAAGCACGCTCCAGCAGGTAAGTTGCAGAACCCGTCAAAGATACTCCTTATTCTCCCACTGTCAATCATTGAGAAAGCTTTTTCCAAGATTTTTCTCAGTTCGGCACCGCTTTTCAATTCTATCAAGTGAGTCCACGGGCCGCCTCCTCCGGCACAACGGCATAGGTCAGAGGCTCCATGGCGCAGGTGCCCCGGCCCTGCGTCAAGGATCGCAGCACGGTGGTATAGCCAAACATACACGCCAGCGGCACCCTGGCCGTAAGCTTGCGGCAAGCGCCTTGGTCCTCGAGATCGGTGATGTCCGCGCGGCGAGCATTCAGATCGCCGGTGATGCTGCCAACGTAGGCCTCGGGCGTCACCACCTCCAGCCGCATGATCGGCTCCAGAAAGACCGGGTGGCCCTTTGCCACCGCCGCCCGGAAGGCCAGCGCGCCGGCTTGGGAAAAGGCGATCTCCGAGGAATCCACCGGGTGGTGCTTGCCGCTGAGCAGCGTAACCCTAATGTTTGTCATAGGATATCCCGCCAGCGGCCCACTGGTAGCCGCGTCCCGGACGCCATCGGCGACCGACGGGATATATTCGCTAGGGATCATGCCCTGCCGAACGGCGTTAACGAAGACAATCGGCTCCCCCGTCTTGGCCGCGGGGTTCGGCTCCACACGCAACAGGACCACCCCGTACTGCCCGTGGCCGCCGGTCTGACGGATAAACCTGCCCTCGGCCTCCGCTTCGACCGTGATCGTCTCCTTATATGCCACTCGCGGCCTGCCCACGCGGACCGACAGGCCCATCTCCCGCATCAGCTTGTTCCGCACGACGTCCAGGTGCAGCTCCCCCATCCCGGAAATCAACGTCTGCCCCGTCTCCCGCTCGGTCTCATACCGGAAGGTCGGATCCTCCCGCCGCAAGGTCGCCAGGGCTTCGCTGAGGCGGTCCCTTTCGCCTGCGCTGGTCGGCTCGATCGACATCGAGATGACCGCATCGGGGAATGTCATCACCTCCAGCACGGTGCGGTTCCGGGCATCGCAGAGCGTATCTCCGGTAAGGCTGTGCTTGGGGCCGACGATGGCGACGATGTCACCCGGGCCGGCCTGCTCCCGCCGGATGCGCTGCTTGGCGTGCATCTCCCAGATGCGCGAGACAATCTCCTTTTTGTCGCGGTTGGAGTTCAGCACGCGGGAGTTGGCCTTGAGCACGCCGCTGTACACGCGGATGAAGTACAGGTCCCCGTGCCGATCGGAGACGATCTTGAAAACCAGCGCCGAGAACGGCTCATCAGGACGGGGCCGGCGTGCAACCATCTTTTCTGAGTCGATACTCTCATGCCCTCTGACCGCCGGCAGGTCTATCGGGGAAGGCAGGTAGTCGCAGACCGCATCCAGCAAGCCGCGAACGCCCATGTGCTTAAGGGCAGAGCCGCAAAACACGGGTTGCAGCTTGCTGGCCAGCACGCTGCGGCGGATGGCCGCCTTGATTTCAGCGGCGGTAATGGGCTGTTCCTCAACGTACTTGTGCATCAACACATCGTCGCTCTCAGCTATGGTTTCGATCATTTTCCGGCGGGCCCGCTCCGCCGCCTCGGCGTATTCGGCCGGAACATCCCGAACGATCAGCTTGGCCGCGACCTCGTCCGGCTCGTAGAACAGCCCTTTCCGTTCCACCAAGTCGATCTGGCCGGCGAAGTCGGCACCCGCGCCCATGGGCAACTGCACCACCACCGGAGCGGCCCCCAGGCGGTCGCGGATCTCGCGCACCGCCACCTCGAAGTCGGCCCCCACGCGGTCCATCTTGTTGACGAAGCAAAGTCGCGGAACGTGGTATCTGTCCGCCTGGCGCCAGACGGTCTCGCTCTGGGCCTCTACCCCGCCCACGCCGCAGAACACCATCAGCGCCCCGTCCAACACCCGCAGCGAGCGCTCGACCTCGATCGTGAAGTCCACGTGCCCCGGCGTATCGATCAGGTTGATGACGTGATCCCGCCACGGGCAGGTGGTGGCCGCCGAGGTGATGGTGATGCCCCGCTGCTGCTCCGCGGCAAGGAAGTCCATCACCGCGGTGCCGTCGTGCACTTCACCGATCTTGTAGCTCTTGCCGGTAAAGTACAGAACGCGCTCGGTCACGGTCGTCTTGCCCGCGTCGATGTGAGCAACAATGCCAATGTTACGGATTGTTTCGAGTCTCGTGGCCATCGGTGAACTGACCAACCGGCACGTATGTACGCGCCTTTGGCTGACGATTTCGGGGATGTCGCGCCGACAAGCAAGACTTCCCATCCGGCCCGCCGGGCGCGTTTGGCCGCCCGTCAAGCCGGTGGGCAGATCGGCAGCTACCCAAAGGCTCTGCCAGCTTTAAGGCAAGCTGGCCCGGTTAAGGCCCCAATCCCCATACATCGGAATCGGACGGAGGTCTCCGAACGCGACATGCCTGCCTCTCGGGGAGTAGACGGTCCGCTCTTGGAGTCCTCGGCCTCTCATTCTTATACCTTAGAAGTCCCGGTCAGCCCGCCGCGAGCTTGTGACCGGGGTGATTCGGCCCGCCGGTCGGAACCTGTGAAACCAGCACCGGCCCGCGGCCTGACACGAATCATCCGCTCCATACTATTCCGCCCGGCCGGGCGGATCCAAAACACGAATAACAAACGCCCTGCTGCCGGCAGCCACCCAGACACGGTAAGCGGTTACGCCCACGCGACGCCCGGATTGCCGCCGCACAGCTTCTCTGGTCACCAAGCGAAGTGGGCGAAGGCTTTGTTGGCGTCAGCCATGCGGTGCACGTTTTCGCGCGTCGACATGGCTGCGCCCTCCCGGCGAAAGGCGGCCAGCAATTCCGACGCCAGTCGCTGCGATGCCGGCGAGCCGCTGCCCGCGCGCACCGCTTGGATAATCCACCGTATCGCCAGAGAAAGCTGGCGCCTGCGGTTCACCTGCATGGGGACTTGATAGTTCGCCCCGCCCACGCGCTTGGAACGCACCTCGACCATGGGCTTGACGTTGTCCACCGCCTTTTCAAAGACCTCCTGCGGAGGGGTGTCTTTGATTTTCCCGGCGATGATATCCATGGCGTCGTAGAAAACCTTTTGGGCGACGGCCTTCTTCCCGTCCCACATCAGGCAGTTGATGAACTTGCTGACCAGCTTGCTCTGATAGCGAGGATCACCCGTCAACTGCTTGGCTGATGCTGTCCACTTCTTGTATGCCATCGATTGCCTCGTTTACGGTCTGCGCGCCCGTGCTGAGCCGGGCCGCTCCCGGCCGCGGATCACCTGTTTCTCTTCGCACCATAGCATGACCGGCTCTGACGGCGGCCCTCCACGCCGGCGGCATCCAGCGTGCCGCGAACGATGTGGTAGCGCACGCCCGGCAAGTCCCGGACCCGTCCGCCGCGAACCAGCACGATGCTGTGCTCCTGCAAGTTGTGGTCGACGCCGGGAATGTAGGCGGTGACCTCCTTGCCGTTGCTGAGCCGGACCCGTGCCACCTTTCGCAGGGCCGAATTGGGCTTCTTGGGCGGCAGCGTCTTGACCAGCAGACACACGCCCCGCCGCTGCGGGCACTCGTTAAGAGCGACGTTCTTTTTCTTCGCGACCTGTTTGCGTCTGCGCCTGCGAACCAATTGGCTAATTGTCGGCATCGTTTCAACCTTATGTGTCAACTGTACGCGATTTTCAAACAGCTTTGCAGGGCTGTCAAATCCGCCACAAGGGCCTCGCTCAAATCGTCCCTGGACCTCACGAAGCACGACCGATTCGCTTCGCCTTCGCGCCGTCCGCGAGGGGCCGCCGTCATTACCGGCTCGCCAAGGCCCGCTGAACGGCCGCCTGAATCTGGGCGTCGGTCAGCTCGGGCTCTTTCTCCGCCGCCATCAGCTCCGGCAGCGCCACCAGACGCTTCAGCTTCATCTCCAAATACGGCTTGAAGCTCGTGCCGGCGGGCAACAGGTGTCCAAGAATCACGTTCTCCTTCAGGCCGCGGAGTTCATCCACCTTGCCCGCCAACGCCGCCTCCGTGAAGACCTTTGTGCTTTCCTGGAAGCTCGCCGCCGACAGGAAGCTCTCGGACTGCAAGCTTGCCTTGGTGACCCCCAGCAGCAGCGTCTTGGCCGTGGCCGGCCGGGCACGACGCGTCTTGGCGGGGTCCTTCTTCTTGGCCTCCGCGTCCGCGTTGGACGCCTCGATCTTTTCTCGCGCGACCACCTCTCCGGCCATAAACTCGGTGCCACCGGCGTGGGTGATGCGCAACGACTTGGCCAATCTCTCGTTCTCGGCGCGGAACCGGAACTTATCGATCACCTCGCCCGGCAAGAGGTTGCTGTCGCCGACGCTCTCGACGGCAACTTTCCGCATCATCTGCCCCAGGATGATCTCCACGTGCTTGTCGTTGATGTTCTGCTTCTGCCCGCGATAGACGGTCTGGATTTCCTGAAGAAGGTACTGCTGAAGCGCCTCCTCGCCGCGGATCCGGAGGATGTCGTGCGGGACCAGCGGGCCTTCCGTGAGCGTGTCGCCGGCTTCCACGTGATCGCTGGTGTGAACCAGCAAGTGCCGGTCGTGCGGAACGTGGTGCTCGCGCTCCATGCCTGACTCGCTGCGGACGGTGATGGTCATTTTGCCCCGACGCTTGTCGGTGCGCAGCTCCACCCGCCCGGAGATCTCCGCCATCGCGGCGGGCTCTTTCGGCTTGCGTGCCTCGAACAACTCGGTCACCCGCGGCAGGCCGCCGGTGATGTCCTGTGTGCCGGAGACATCTCTGGGCTGACGGGCCAGCAGATCGCCCGGGCTGACGACCTGGCCCTCTTCGACCTCGACCCGAGCTTTGGCCGGCAGGTAGTGGAAGTCCAGAATCTTGCCGGTCTTGTCCTCGACCACGATCCGCGGATGCTTTTCGCCTTTGTGCTCGATGACGATGTACCGCGGCCGGCCCCTCTCCGCCTCCAGACGAACGGTCTCGCCTTCCTCTATGTCCTGGAACCGCACCGTGCCGGCGGCCTCCGCCAGGATCGGCACGCGGTGGGGGTCCCAACTCGCCAGCCGCGCCCCGGGCTTGACCTTCGCCCCGTCGGCGACCAGCAGCGTGGCGCCATACGGAACCTTGAACTTTTCGATCTCGCGGTTCTTCTGGTCCAAGACCCCGATTTCGCCGTTGCGCTTCAGTGCCACCCAAGCCTTGGTGGGGGCCTCGGGGGTCGGCACGGCGTTCAGTCCGCCGTACTTGACCGTCCCGCCGGCGCCGCAGCGGACCTCCGACTCGATGACGGCCCGCGTGGCCACGCCGCCGGTGTGGAATGTCCGCATGGTCAGTTGCGTGCCCGGCTCGCCGATCGACTGCGCGGCGATGATGCCCACCGCCATGCCCTCCTCCACCAACTGGCCGCTAGAGAGGTCCAGTCCGTAACATTTGGCGCAGATGCCGAAGGCGCTGTCACACGTGAGCGGGCTGCGCACGCGAATGGTCTCCAGCCCCAGCTCTTCGATCTGGCGGGCAATATCCTCCGTGATGATGCCATTCTCGCGGACGATCACCTGGTCGCTGATGGGATTGACGATGTTCTCCCTGGCGACGCGCCCGACGATCAGCTCGCTCAGCGGCACGTCCACGTGTTCGCCCTTATAGATGGCGCTCTTGGTGATGCCTTTCAACGTGCCGCAGTCCAGATTGGTGACGATCACGTTCTGAGCCACGTCCGCCAGTTTTCGCGTCAGGTATCCCGAATCGGCAGTCTTCAAGGCGGTGTCCGCCAAGCCCTTGCGGGCGCCGTGCGTGGAGCTGAAGTACTCCAGCACCGTCAGCCCCTCCCGGAAGTTCGCCTTGATCGGGGTCTCGATGATCTCGCCGGAAGGCTTGGACATCAGCCCGCGCATTCCCGCCAACTGGCGGATCTGGTCGATGTTGCCCTTCGCCCCGGAGCCGGCGTCACTCATCAGCCAGACCGGATTGATGTATTGCGGCTGGTCGGGGCGGACATCGCTTTTCAGCTCGGCCAGCAACGCGCGGGTCACTTCCTCGCGGGCGTGGACCCACACATCGATGGTCTGGTTGTAGCGCTCACCGTCGGTGATGGCGTCGGCCTCGTAGTCGCGGTCGATCCGATCCACCTGACGCTGGGCCTCGAGCAGGATTTTCTCCTTTCTCCGCGGAACCAGCAGATCTGTCACGCCGAAGCTCAGCCCGGCCAGCGTCGCCTGACGGAAGCCCAGCGCCTTGATGTCATCCAGCAGGTCCAGGGTGGCTGCCCGCCCGACCCGCTGATAACAGTCGCTGATGACTCTGCTGGCGCCCTTGTGGCCGAGCGGATAGTTGTAGAACCCCATCCCTTTCGGCAGCACGTCATTGAAAACGCACCGCCCCACGGTTGTGACAGCCAGGCCGGATTCGGAGACGGACGGACCGTCCTCATACACGACCTCGGTCTCTTTCGGCAGGCGGACGGCGATCGCGGCGTGCATCCCGATCAGCCCAAGGTCGTGGGCCATCATCGCCTCGTGCGGGTCCCGGAACAGGGGGACGCGCTGCCCGTCGACCTCGCTGGTCTTCAGCCGCGGATCCACGCGGGCGTTGCCCCGCTCGGACGTGAGGTAATAGATGCCCAGGATGATATCCTGGCTGGGCGAGAGGACCGGCGATCCGTTGGCGGGGGAGAAAATGTTGTTGGTCGACAGCATCAGGACGTGGGCCTCGACCTGGGCCTCGACGGACAGCGGCAAATGCACGGCCATCTGGTCGCCATCGAAGTCGGCGTTGAAGCCATGGCAGGCCAGAGGGTGAATCTTGATGGCGTTGCCCTCCACCAGCACCGGCTCGAAGGCCTGGATGCCCATGCGGTGCAACGTGGGGGCGCGGTTCAGCAGCACCGGATGCTGATGGATGACATCTT